>NZ_BAABCT010000004.1:5395-302948 GCF_039539185.1 Flavobacterium cheonanense
TGATAAAGTAACACCAGGATTAGTTGAAGACACGAAAGTAGTAGTTACTTGAGAAGGCACTACCGCTACACCATTTAAAGTATCGTTAGTAAGCACGTTAGTGAAAGCAGTTCCACCAGTGTAACCATTAACAGAAGTACCAGCATCATCATTAGCTACAATTGCAGTTGCTCCAACTGGAACAGTAACAATAGCAGTATCACAATTATTTGGATTAAGTACTTCACAAATTTGGTAAGTTAAAGTATAAGAACCAGCAGGTGTACCAGGCGCAACCACAACATTAGTACCTGATAAAGTAACACCAGGATTAGTTGAAGACACGAAAGTAGTAGTTACCTGAGAAGGCACTACCGCTACACCATTTAAAGTATCGTTAGTAAGAACATTAGTGAAAGCAGTTCCACCAACAAATCCATTTACAGAAGTACCAGCATCATCATTAGCTACAATTGCAGTTGCTCCAACTGGAACAGTAACAATTGCAGTATCACAATTATTTGGATTAAGTACTTCACAAATTTGGTATGTTAAAGTATAAGAACCAGCAGGTGTACCTGGAGCTACAATTACAGCACCAGTTGAAGTATTTAATGTTATACCCGGATTAGTAGTACTAACTTGAGTAAGAATAACATTTGATAATGTTGCAGGACTACTATTTACGGTATCATTCAATAATACGTTTGCTAAAGTAGTTCCTCCAATGGTTCCATTAATACTTGTTCCATTATCATTTACAGCATCAATTACTGCATTTACTGGTACTGGAGTAGAAGTAGAAGTATTATTAGATGTATTTGGATCTGTTTGACTTCCAGAAATTGTTGCAGTATTTGCATAAGGACCTGCAGAATTTACTCTTGCTACAACTGTTAATGTTGCATTTGATCCATTATTTAAGTTACCTATTGTCCAATTTGGTGCAGTCCAACTTCCAACAGATGGAGTTACACTTACCAATGTATATCCACTTGGTATTACATCATTTAATGTTACACCAGTTGCATTGCTTGGTCCATTATTTGAAGCAGTAATTGTAAAAGTAATATTTGTTCCAATTATAGGAGCCATATTACTTGCTACTTTTATAACAGCCAAATCAGCAACCGGAACAGGAATTGGTGTAGCAGTTGATGTATTGTTACTTAAGTTTGGATCTGTTTGATTTCCAGTAATTGTAGCAGTATTAGCATAATTTCCTGTTGCTCTAACAGTTGCAACAACAGTTAAAGTTGCATTAGAACCATTCGCTAAATTGCCAATAGTCCAGTTAGGAGATGTCCAAGATCCAGATGAAGGTGTAACAATAACTACTGTATATCCAGAAGGTATTGCATCATTAACAATTACACCAGTGGCATTATTTGGTCCATTATTAGCTGCAGTAATTGTAAAAGTTATATTGCTTCCAACATTTGGAGCTAAATTACTAGCAGTTTTTGTAACAGATAAATCTGTAATAGGAACTGGTACAGGAGTAACTGTAGAACAATTGTTTAATGGAGCTGTTTCCGTATTAGTACCGGAAATACATGCAGTATTTGCATAATTTCCTGAACTTAATACAGTGGTAACTATAGTTAAAGTTGCATTTACACCATTAGCAAAGTTTCCGATAGTCCAGTTTGGAGCTGTCCAAGTTCCAACAGAAGGCGTTGCACTAACAAGAGTATATCCAGAAGGCAAAACATCGTTTACAACTACATTTGTATCATTGCTAATTCCAAGATTTGAAGCAGTAATCGTAAAAGTTACATTACTACCCACATTTGGAGTTGAATTACTTACAGTTTTAACAACTTTTAAATCAGAACATCCTTTAAAAACTGTTGTACTTACACTTGCACTAGTTAAACCCCAGCCCCAAGTATTTAATAAACGACCATTTCCGTAATCATTACAGGTTACACCATCAGTTTCGTTTGCTCCTATAGCAGGAGCTGGAACAGCATTTAAAAAGTTTCCATCTCCACTCCAAGCTCTAGTTGGACTAGGTGTACCATTCAATGAATTATTTAAACCAGTTCCAGTTGTATTGTTATTTCCATCTGAACAATCTGTTCCTACATTGGTCAATAAACTATCGTCCCAATACATTTGTGAGTTAGCAATGGCTGTAGGTGCAATCGATTGAACGTTAAATCCATTTTTATTTAGCTCAGCATCATATATTGGTAAATTAAATCTACCAGCCAAATAGTTAAGTGTTAATGTCATTTGAGCTCCATCAGGAACTGCAACACCAAATCCATTTAAACCATTCCATGAAAATGTGTTATTTCCAGCAGCAACTCCATAAGATTCAAGGATGACGTCAGCACTTGCAGCTTGATAACCGGGAACACCATTTAAGTCGATTACTAATCTAACGTCACCTGACCTTGATATGTTATAGTTTATCAAATAGGGTCCGCAATTTGTAATAGAAGGATTTAAAAAAGTAGGAGCAGCTGGAATAGCTGCTGTAGGATATAATAATACATCGGGATTGTTTAAAAAGATTTTATATCCATTCGTTAGAGCTGGAATTGTAGCGGTATTAATAGATCTTCTAGTTGTAGTAAATGCTCCAACTGGATTTACCCCATAACTATTTACAGCAAGATTATAGGCAATTGGTTGAAAACCTGGACGAAAATCTACAAATAAAACTACCTGATCTGCAGTGTAGACATAAAAATTTGGCTCAGAGCTTGCAGTAACTAAATTACCATAATTACTATCTACAGCCACAAATCCCCATTTATCAGAATGTAAACGACCATTTCTTTTTACTCCTGCAGTTGTAGCAACAGTCATATCAAACAAGGCTCCAACTGCTCTATCAGCAGCAGTTAGTAATGGAGTAACTCCACCATCATTACTTCTGTAAAATTCTATCCAGTGCTCACCAGCCACAGCAGGGTTAAATACTAATGGATTATAACCAGTTGTAGTTGCTCCTATGTTTGGACCTACAAGTGCTTGAGCATGTGTATCAATACTTCCAGCAGAACCTAAAGTACTATTCCACAAACCAGACATAACTACAGTACCACTTGGGTTTTTTATCCTGTAATATAAATTTGTTAATCTTCCTGGAACTCCAACAGAATATCCTCTCCAATCAAAACCAAAATACATTCTTTCAGTTCCTGCATTAGCGATATTAAAATAAATTCTATTATCTTCACCACAATTGAAGAAGGACCCACTTTGTAAATCTGGCGCACTCAACACTGCAGTGATATTTGCAGCGTTTGGAGAAAGAGTTGGTGTACCTTCAGCAAAAACAGTTGTTGAAAATAAAATTAATAATAATGAAAGGATAAACGATTTGTAGTTTATTGTTTTCATAAGCTTGCTTTTTTGCATAAATTTTTTCATGCTTTTATTTGTTTTTTTGTTTGGGACACATCACTGAAATATAGTTATTAACAATGAGGCGTATTTTTTCACGGACCAAAAATAGTTATCAACTTGCTATTAAAACTATTTTATCTATGAATTACATTAATACTCGATTAAATGCTGTTTCTGATTCTTTTTTATGGCGCAAACCATTATATTCATTGTGCTTGTAATGTTTTTTTCGTAGTTTTAATTCTACTTTTTTTATTGTTTTTTAATTAACTTTGTATGCTTTTTATTTTGTATGAGAACATTTTTTTTCAATCCTAAAATTTTTGTCGAAATTAGAAAGCATTTTTTAATTTTACAAGAAAAAAATCGATTAAATGCATAAAATAACGGATAAAAGGCATTTTATCGATTAAAAAAAATGTAAAATCTTACAAAAAATTACTTTTTGATGATTGTTAATAACTATTAATTGCATTTTTATGAAAACGATAACACTGATCCGTCACGCAAAATCTTCTTGGAATAATCCAATTAATGATTTTAATAGACCAATTATTGAAGAAGGAATTCAAAAAACAATTAAAGTAGCCACAGAAACTAAGAGTTTATTTAACGATAAATCTTTAATTTGGGTAAGCTCGGCTGAAAGAACTAAACAAACAGCAAAACTATTTTTGTCAATTTGGGATGAAAATAGCGAAATGCAAATTCAGTTTAAAGATGATTTATATACTTTCGATTTAAATCAATTTGAAAAAATTGTTAAATCTTGTCCAAATGTTTATAAAAACTTAATTCTTTTTGGACATAATAGTGCCATTACAGATTTTGTTAATAAATTTGGGGATATTTTTATTGATAATGTGCCAACATCAGGTTATGTTTCGATTAATTTCGAGGGTGATGATTGGAATAAAATAAGTAAAGGTAAAACAGATAAAATTATATTTCCAAGAGATATTTAACTATGAGTTCAGAGAATAATTTCCGATATATTGATAGAGAAAAGAGTTGGCTTACTTTCAACGCAAGGGTTTTGCAAGAAGCTGCAGATGAAACAGTCCCATTATTAGATAGACTTCGTTTTTTGGGTATTTTCTCAAATAATCTTGACGAGTTTTTTAGGGTACGTTTTGCTGCTATTAGAAGATTAAGTCTTTCTGGGCAAACTGGTGAAAAAATTTTAGGCGGAATTACGGCTCAACAATTAGTAAAGGATATTACAGATATCGTAATAAAGCAACAATCGGAGAGTTTGAGAATCCTTGAAATAATTGAAGAACAATTAGAAAAGCAAAACATTATAATCGTTAATGAAAATGAGTTATGTCAAGAGCATCAAAATTTTGTTCACGATTTTTTTATTCAAAAAGTAAGTCCAGAACTGGTTACAATTATCTTGAATGATTTGGCAGAATTCCCTTTGCTTAAGGATACTGTGGGATATTTAGCCATAAAACTTGTAATGAAAACTTCTGAAAAAGCTAAAGTATTAGGTCTTGTAAAACCTAAAAAAGAGGTTCGTTACGCAATTATTGAAATTCCTAAAACATTCAATAGAATAGTTGTGCTTCCTTCAATTGGAGAAAAACAATACATAATGCTATTAGATGATGTAATTCGTTATAATTTAAGTAGCATTTTTAATATTTTCGAATACGAAAGCATTTCTGCACATATGATTAAAATTACTCGTGATGCTCAATTAGATATTGATAGTGATATGAGTAAGAGTATGTTACAAAAAATAGCTACTTCTGTTAAAGACAGAAGAATTGGTGAGCCAGTTCGTTTTGTTTACGACAAAAAAATTGATAAAGATACCCTTTCATTTTTCTTAGATAGAATGGGAATTGAATCTACAGATAGTATAATTCCTGGAGGAAGATACCACAATCGTCGTGATTATATGGATTTTCCAAATCTTGGGCGTTTTGATTTATTATATCAACAAAAACCTCCATTACCAGTAGAAGGATTGTCTCTTGAAGGAAGCATACTAAATAGAATTGCCAAAAAAGACTATTTGATTTTTGCTCCTTATCAATCCTATTCTTATTTAATTAAATTTTTGAGAGAAGCAGCTCTTGATCCTAAAGTTACTTCTATTAAAATAACTTTATATCGATTAGCAAAAAACTCACAAATCATTAGCTCTTTGATAAATGCGGCTAAAAATGGTAAGCGTGTTGTGGTTCAAATTGAACTTCAAGCACGATTTGATGAAGCCAACAATATTTCCTACGCCGAGCAAATGCAACAAGAAGGAATTGAATTGATATTTGGTATCAAAGGACTAAAAGTACATAGTAAAATATGTGTTATTGATAGGCTGGAAGAAGGTAAAGTCAAACGTTACGGATTTATTTCAACTGGAAATTTCAATGAGACTACGGCTAAATTTTACACGGATGTAACTTTGTTTACAAGCCACAATCAAATTCTGAAAGATGTGACCAAAATCTTTGAGTTTTTTGACATCAATTATAGATTACACAGATACAAACATTTAATAGTTTCACCTCATTATTCGCGTTCAAAATTTAATAAATTAATTGATAGAGAAATTCTTAATGCTCAAGTTGGAAAACCAGCTTATATTAATTTAAAAATGAACAGTTTGTCAGATTTTCAAATGATTGATAAATTGTATGAAGCAAGTAATGCTGGAGTGAAAATTAAACTTCAAATTAGAGGTATATGTTCGTTAATTCCTGGTGTAAAAGGAATGAGCGAAAATATAGAAGCAATAAGTATCGTTGATAATTTCCTTGAACATTCAAGAGTTTTTATTTTTGGTAATGATAATAATCCTGAAGTATTTATTTCTTCGGCTGATTTTATGACAAGAAATCTTGACGGACGAGTTGAAGTAACTTGTCCAATATATCAAGATGACATTAAAAAGCAATTAATAGAAACCTTTGAAGTGGGTTGGAAAGGAAACGTTAAAGCGCGTTTGCACTCAGAAAAATTAGACAATAAATATCGTGTTAGAAAAGAAGGCGAATCTGTTTTCCGAGCACAACACGAAACCTATAACTATTATAAAAATCAGCAAGAAGACAATAATATTTTTTAAAATACAACCCAAGATAATAAATGATTTCAATAAAAAAATATGCAGCAATTGATATTGGATCTAATGCCATGAGATTGCTAATAACCAACATAGTTGAACAAGATGGAAAGGAAACTCAATTTAATAAATCGGCTTTAATTCGTGTGCCAATTCGTTTAGGACAAGACGCTTTCACTGTTGGTGAAATTATCAGTGAAAATATTGATAGAATGGTTGATGCAATGGAAGCTTTTCGACTTTTAATGAAAGTTTATAAAGTAGAAAAGTACAAAGCTTGCGCTACATCTGCAATGCGTGAGGCATATAATGGTAAAGAAGTTGTTGAGATTATTAAGAATAAATCAAATGTTGAAATTGATATTATTGATGGTAAAGTAGAAGCTGCCATTATCGCTTCTTCAGATTTGCATAGCTTTCTTGCTACTGATAAAACTTACTTATATGTAGATGTTGGAGGTGGAAGCACCGAATTTTCATTGTTTTCTGATGGAAAAATGATTAATTCAAAATCATTTAAAAATGGTACTGTTAGATTATTAAATGATATGGTAAATGATGTCGTTTGGCAAGAAATCGAAAAATGGATTAAAACTAATTGTGAACCTTTTGAAAATATTACTTTGATTGGCTCAGGTGGAAATATTAATAAACTTTTCAAACTTTCTGGAAAACAACAAGATAAGCCATTGTCTTTCTTGTATTTGAATTCACAATATCAATATTTAAGTTCTTTAACATACGAACAAAGAATTGCTGAATTAGGATTAAACACAGACCGTGCCGATGTAATCATACCAGCAACTAGAATTTATCTTAATGCAATGAAATGGAGTGGTGCAAGACAAATTTATGTACCAAAAATTGGATTATCGGATGGAATTGTAAAGGCAATGTATTATGATAAAATATAAAATTTAAAAATATGAAAAACTTAAAATGCCTTTTCGGATTAATAACTGTCTTACTTTTAATTTCTTGTAAGCAAGAAACTTCATCGAGCTCTTATTTTAATTCTGAAGAAAATGGAATTAAAATTGGTGGTGTCAAAATGGTTACCATCGAAACTCCAAAAGGAAAGTTCAATGTTTGGACAAAACGCATCGGAAACAATCCAAAAATCAAGTTATTGTTGTTAAATGGCGGTCCAGGAATGTCGCATGAATATTTTGAGTGTATGGAAAGTTTTCTTCCCAAAGAAGGAATTGAATTTATCTATTATGATCAGTTAGGAACTGGTTTTTCAGAAAATCCAAACGATACCACAATGTGGGATTTGCCTAGATATGTTGAAGAAGTAGAACAAGTTCGTGTAGCTCTAAATTTAAACAAAGATAATTTCTATTTATTAGGTCATTCTTGGGGCGGAATTCTTGGAATGCAATATGCTCTAAAATATCAAGACAATTTAAAAGGATTAATAGTTTCCAATATGATGGCAAGTTGTCCTAAATATGGTGAGTATTCTAAAGTTTTAGCCAAGCAAATGAATCCAGAAATCTTGAAAACCATCAAAGATTTAGAGGCCAAAAAAGATTATAACAATCCAAAATATATGGAATTATTGATGGCTAATTTTTACAATCAACACATTTTAAGAAAACCTGTAAATGAATGGCCAGAACCAGTAAATCGCTCAATGGGAAGATTAAATCAGTCACTTTATATCACTATGCAAGGCCCAAGCGAATTAGGAATTTCAGGAAAATTAACCAATTGGGATGTTTCTAAAGAATTGAAAAACATAAAAGTTCCAACACTAGTAATAGGAGCAAAATATGATACAATGGATCCAGAATATATGAAATGGATGGCAACGCAATTTCCAAAAGGAACTTACTTATATTGCGCCAACGGAAGTCATATGAGTATGTATGACGACCAAGAAACATACATGAAAGGATTGATTAAGTTTTTGAAGAAATAGAATAAAAAAAACGCTTCTAATTACTGAAGCGTTTTTTTTTATAAATCCAAATCAAAAGTCTTTTTCAATAACTCCAAATTCGGATTGATTTCATTCAATCGATTGTACTTGTCTTGTGGAGTAAAGGCATTTTTTACTTTTACTTCTTCATTTACAATAACTTCAATTGTAATATCATGATTGTGTAAATGTCCTCTCAAATAACCTAATAATTCTGGTTTTGCTTTTTCAAAATCAATTTTAGAACCTTCATTCGGAAGTTCGTAAATAATAATTGTACCATCAAGTTTAGGATCACTTATTCTTAATAGTGACTCCATGATTTTCGAACCTTTATCTCCCAATCTATCGGCAAATCTATACCAAAGTTCCAACATTTCGGTTTCTGTAAAAGCTTCACTTGGTAAGTGTTCTTCTACTTTTACAACACCTTTTTGAGCTTCCATCAACTCTTTTTTGGCACGAATACTACCTAAAGATAATGCTGAAATTTTTCCGGTTTCCGGTTTAAAATCTGTTTCAAGTTTTGGTACTTCAACTGAACTTGCTGAAACAGATTCAGGTTTTACATCAATTTCAGATTTTGATGATTCAACAGAAGTTTCAATTAAAGTCTCAGGTTCTTTTAAAGTTTCTGATTTAGGTACTTCAACTTCAATTTTTGCAGTTGTTTCTGAAATAGGGTTTTCAACAGCATTTGCAACTGTTGTTTTTAAACTTACAACTTCTGTAATCGAATAACTATTGTTTCTGAAATAAGTCGGTGGAATTATAAAGTCAACTTTTTTTTTTCTCCATCAAAGTTGATAGAGCAAAGTTGCATTAATGTTAGTTCAACTAACAAACGTTGGTTTTGAGAAACCTTGTATTTTAAATCACAATCATTGGCAATTTCAATCGCTTTTAAAAGAAAATCCGATTGGCATTTATGTGCTTGTTGACCATAAAGTTGTTGTGCTTGTTCACCAGCTTCTAATAAAACAAGAGTTGCAGGATTTTTACAAACCAATAAATCTCTAAAATGAGATGCCAATCCAGATACAAAATGATGTCCGTCAAAACCTTTCGATAAAATATCATTATAAGAAAGCAAGATGCTTGGAATGTTGTTTTCCAAAATCAAATCGGTTACTTTAATATAGGTTTCAAAATCTAAAACATTCAAATTTTCAGTTACAGCTTGTCTCGTTAAATTGTTTCCACAATACGAAACAACTCTATCAAAAATCGACAAAGCATCACGCATCGCGCCATCAGCTTTTTGAGCAATAATGTGCAAAGCATCGTCTTCAAATTGAACTCCTTGGCTTGTTGCTACTTCTGCCAAATGTTCTTTAGCGTCTTTAACTGTAATTCGTTTGAAGTCAAATATCTGACAACGAGATAATATCGTCGGAATAATTTTGTGTTTTTCTGTAGTCGCTAAAATAAAAATAGCGTGTTTTGGCGGTTCTTCCAATGTTTTCAAAAACGCATTAAAAGCAGCTGAAGACAACATATGAACCTCGTCAATAATATAAACTTTATATTGTCCTGTTTGTGGCGGTATTCTAACTTGGTCAATTAAATTTCGAATATCATCAACTGAATTGTTAGAAGCAGCATCCAATTCGAAAACATTAAAAGCAAAATCTTCATTCGGATCATCATAACCAGGTTGGTTGATTTTTCGAGCCAAAATTCTAGCACAAGTTGTTTTTCCAACACCTCTTGGTCCAGTAAATAATAGGGCAGAAGCCAAATGATTGGTTTCTATAGCATTCAACAAAGTATTCGTAATAGCTTGCTGACCAACAACGTCTTTAAACGTTTGCGGACGATACTTACGAGCTGATACTACAAATTGTTCCATAGAATTTTATTGGATTACAAATGTAGGTAAAAGTTTAAAAGTTTAAAAGTTTAAAAGTTTAAAAGTTTGGGAAAAAATAAAACATTAAAATATTCAAGACTTTAACGAACTATACTTCTTTTTTTGAATAGTAATAATAAAGCCTAAAAATAGTATTGCATTTACTATTAAAGATACAATTAGTATTTTTTGATAAAAATCACTTTTGTTATTTTCAGAAATAGTGTTCTGATTTTGTTTGTATTGTCTTAGTTTTTCTAATTGGTAAATAAAGGATTGTAGTGATTTGTTTTTATTTTCTAAATTAAATAAATTCAATTCGGTTTTATTTTTTGATATAATTTTTCCTTTAGAATCAAATTCAAATGGGATTGGAGGAAAACCTGGTCCAAAATTTTGTGATTGAGAAGGAGAACAAGCACTAACATTTATCAAAGTTTTATCTTTATTGAAATTACCATAAACAATGCATAATCCTTTTTCGTTAAAATAGAAATCACAATTTGATTCAGAATGAGAAGTTATTGTTTTTGATTTATAATTGCCTTTGAATAATTCAAAAATTCTAAAAGAATAACTATTGTTTATAGTATCTAATTTTATCAATTCGCCATAAAAGATAATATCAGCTTTTTTAAGACCTATTTTAATGTTTTCATCTAAAGTATATTCATAACATTTACAAGCAAAGCAATTGCTAATTCCAAATAATATTATAAAAACAAAAAATCTAATTTTCATAAAAATAATTTTAATAAAAGTACAGAATTAAATCAAATATCAAATTATGTACATATCTAAAATCTTATATCTAAAATCTAATATTAAATTCTACCTTTGCACCGCAGACCTCCTTATCGCTTGTTAGTAATAATAAGAGGAAAGTCCGGACACCAAAGAGTAGCATAGCGGATAACATCCGTCAATTCAAGAAATTGGATTAGGACAAGTGCAACAGAAAGTATGTACAGTTCGGCTGTAGTGAAACCAGGTAAACTCTATGCGGTGAAATTTCAAGTATATCGACATTTAAGGATTACTCGTCCGTTGTCGAAGGGTAGAAAGATTGATCTCGTTGGTAACAACGCGACTAGATAAATGATAAGGTATCGTCTTTTGGGACGAGAACAGAATCCGGCTTATAGGTCTGCTTTTTTTTATTTTTTATTATGATACAGGTATTAAAATTATTGTTTGGTAGTTTGTTTTCTAAAAAATCTTTAGAAAAAACTTTAATTGATTCAAAATTAGGAAAATTAACATGTACCTATAAAAAGGAAGATACATATTTTACTTGGGATACCGAATACAAGTTCAATAATAATAATGGTGAACCAATTTCAATTAGTATTGACGGTGATACTAATGGTCCATTTTCAAATACATTACAGAAAACCTATCAAATATTGGATTCAATTGCTGAATTGCAATCTAAAATACAAACTAAAATTGATTCGCAATTCCCTGAAAAGAAAATTGATTTAAAAAGAGATTTTAATTTAGAAGATCTTTACATTTACCTTGAAGAGGAAACCAATTCAGTGGAATATGAATTTGAATATTACTCAAATGATTCTGAAATAATGATTTCTGTAGAATTTGTTAAAGATGAAATTGAAGCTATAGAATTTTATTAATTACTCTTCCTCACTTTCATCTTCCTCATCATCTACCTCAAACTCATAAAAAGAAAATACAGAACCACCATAATTCTTCTGAAAAGAAAAATGCATCATATGGTCGAGTTTAGTATGTTTAGAATGTTCCATAATCATCATGCCTTCTTCGTCTAATAATTCGTTTTCGAAGACCATTTCGATTAGTTTTTCAAATTCTTTTTGCGCAATTCCATAAGGCGGATCGGCAAAAATAATATCATAACTTCCTTTGTGTTTTTCTAAAAATTTGAACACATCACTTTTTATTGCCGTGATATTCAAGTCAAATTCTTTGGCAGTTTTCTTAATGAAATTCACGCAACCCATATCGCCATCGATACAAGTAATATTGTCACAACCACGCGAACCAAATTCGTAACTAATGTTCCCAGTTCCAGCAAATAAATCCAAAACCTTCAATCCCGAAAAATTGAAATGATTGTTCAGTACATTAAACAACGCCTCTTTACTCATGTCAGTCGTTGGTCGAACTGGTAAGTTTTTTGGAGCTGTAATGCGTCTTCCTTTGTATTTTCCAGAAATGATTCTCACGAGTGAAGTAGTATAAAGTGTTCGCGGTTTTCTTTTTCCGTGAAGTTATTTGTAAAATCAGAAACATTAAATAAACTGATGTTTCTAATGTATTTGTAGGCAATTTGATAAAAAGCATCGGTTTCAACAATCGCTCCAAGCAATTCCAATTTGAAATTCTCAGGATTCAACTGCAATTGTTCGGCAGTAAAAAGAATGTAGTAAATAAAATCTTCAGGCGTTTTGTATTCAAACGAATTAAACAAATGCAACTTCTGATTCTGAACCACAATAATCTCAAAATGACTTTCACTTACGTGAACAAACATCTTGCGCTCTTCATTATTCTTAGATAAATCCAACAATTTTGAAACCAAAACACTATTCGCATGTTTGTATTCAAACGAACCATATTGGTCAATAAAAAAGTTATTCATATTCACATACGGAATGTAAACATTATTAATTTCATATTTATCTAAAGCATCAAAAGTGAAAAAATCAGTTTCAAAAACCTTAGTATTGTATTGCAAATAACTTCCCAAAAACTCCTCGTCAAACAAGGCTATTGGCACAAAAGTCGATAAATTATTACTGTGAATAATTTCAATTTCATCATACTTATGACTCAATTCAGGATGTTCTCTAAAAACCGAAGCAAACAAATCTTCAATCTTAGCACTACGTTGAAAACTATCAAAATGAATGTTGTGCAACACCACAGGTTTGCCACTCAAAGTATCAAATACACAAAACGACAACCCATTCAAAGAAACTTGAATAGCTAGTTTTTTATAAGTTTTGTCCGTAATACTCATTTTGAAATTCCATTTTTAACACCGCAAACTTACGAATTTTATACTGAACTTGTTTCAGTATCTCAAGAACTTGTTTCAGTGTCTCAAGAACTATTTTCAGTATCTCGTCTTATTTAAAGATATGTTTTTTTTAGTAGAATTTATGTTGATGAATATTAGCAGCGAATGGTTCGGGCATTTCTACAAACCTTATTCCTGCTTTCCGCGTTACAAGGTAACTGATCCAATCAGGGCTAAAAAGCCATCCATTTTCACAAAATCAGATTTCCAAAACAACATTAAGTTTAGCAACACAGATTAGAGAAATTTGAGAAATTTATAAAATCAGTGAAAATTATTCCAATTTCTTAAATCTGTGTTCCAAAAAATGTTAATAAACAAAACTCCTAAACATTCAAACTTCTAAACATATTTCTGTACTTTGCGGTTAAATAAAAACCTGTGGCAACCAAAAACTTCTATTCCATTCTATCCCAAAACTTCCCGTTTAATCCCACGATTAAGCAAGATGCCTTCTTTCAAAAAATTGCCGTTTTCATCACCAATGTCAACAATGACAGCATTTTTGTACTAAAAGGATACGCCGGAACAGGAAAAACCACAGTAATATCTACCATTGTAAACAACCTAATTGAAGTCAATAAAAAATATGTTTTGTTGGCGCCAACAGGTCGCGCAGCCAAAGTCATTGCCAATTATTCCAACAAACCAGCTTTTACTATTCATAAGAAAATCTATTTTCCGAAGAAGTCGAGTGGTGGCGGAGTGGCTTTTACAATGCAACAAAACAAACACAAAAACACCATTTTCATAGTCGATGAAGCGTCAATGATTTCGGATGTTGCCGCCGAAAGCAAAATGTACGAAAACGGAAGTTTGTTAGACGATTTAATCTCCTACATCTATAGTGGAGAAAATTGCAAAATGATTTTACTTGGTGATACGGCACAACTTCCGCCAGTGAATTTAGATATTTCGCCAGCTTTAAACACAGATACTTTAGAATTAAATTACGACAAAAAAGTAGATTGGATCGAACTCGACGAAGTAATGCGTCAAGAACTAAACTCGGGAATTCTCTACAATGCTACCGAATTACGAGAATTATTAAAAGACAGTTTTATCACCGAATTCAAATTTAAATTACGAGGTTTCAAAGATATTGTTCGCCTTACTGATGGTTATGATATTCAAGATGCCATCAACCAAGCCTACAGCAATTATTCTATTGAAGATACTGCGTTTATTGTGCGTTCCAACAAAAGAGCCAACCAATACAACGAACAAATTAGAACCAAAATCCTCGACAAAGAAAGCGATTTATCGACAGGCGATTTCTTAATGGTTGTGAAGAACAATTATTTTTGGTTGAAAGAAAAAGACGAAGCAGGTTTCATTGCCAATGGTGACATCATCGAGGTTTTAGAGATTTATAGTTTCAAAGAATTATACGGATTCAAATTTGCCAAAGTCAAAATACGAATGGTCGATTATCCTAACCAAATTCCGTTTGAAACCGTTTTGATTTTAGATACAATTAAAAGTGAATCACCATCATTAACCTACGAGCAATCCAATCAATTGTATGAAGAAGTGATGAAAGATTACGAACATTTAACCACCAAATACGCCAAATTCCAAAAAGTAAAAGAAAACGAATACTTCAACGGATTGCAAGTAAAATTCTCTTACGCCATAACCTGCCATAAAAGCCAAGGCGGACAATGGAACACCGTTTTCATAGAACAACCGTATTTACCCGAAGGCATCGACAGAGATTACATTCGTTGGCTTTACACAGCAATCACAAGAGCCAAAGACAGATTGTATTTGATTGGGTTTAAGGATGAGAGTTTTTTGGAGTAGTTTGTGAGAAAATTGTTATATTTGGGATTAGTAATCATTACTTTTCTATTTACTATATTAGGAATAATTATTAGTTAAGAATTAACAAATAAAGTTTTATGAAAAAATATCTATTTATTTTAATTACAATATTATCATGTGTTAAATCATATTCACAAGATATTAATAAGGAATACATTAAAATTAAAAAGGAAACTTATTTGAAAACAGATTATAAGTTAGAAGTTGGAGAACTTTATATGACTGATGATGATTATCCATATGAAATATTAGAAACATATTTTGGAAAACGAGAAAACTCTTATAAAATCAAAATTAATGATGAATTATTTTGGGTTTCTGAAGCATGGTGTAAACATCTTTCTGATGAAGAAGTTTCGTTGATGCAATCAAATTGGAAAAAGAAAATTGAAATTGAAAAACAAAAAGAAATAAAAGAGAAAGAGGAAGAAGAAAAATTGATTGCTGAAGATGAAAGAATTAAGAAGCAAATTGAAGATGAGATAGCTTTAGAAAATTCAAAAAGATTGGCATTGTTGAAGAAGAAATATGGTAAAAGAGGGCAAGATATTTATGATGGATATTTTTGGGTTGGTATGAGTAGAAATGCTTTAATAGATAGCTTGGGACAACCAGATAGTATAAATAAAAGTGTTGGAAAATGGGGTGTTCATGAACAATTTGTTTATGGCAGCAAACTCTATATTTATATAGAAAATAAAGTTGTAACTTCATACCAACAAAACAAATAGATTTAATTTTTTATTTCAAAAATTATGATAAATTTTATAAAAAAATTATTTAAAAATGATTCAAACCAAAATGGAATTCTAAAGAAAGAAAATAATTTGGAGAGTATTTTGCCAAGACGAGAATTATTAACAAAAAAATTCTTTAGGAATTTAGATTTAATTGAAGATTTTAAATTGACATATGAATGTTACTGTGACATAAGTGATACTTGGAATAAACCTGCTTTTGGAGATTCTAATATGACAAATAGACAATATTATGAAACTTAAAAAAAAATATCTGATGAGGAATATTCAGAAAATCAATGTAAAGCTATAAAAATAGTTGAAATCCATGAAAATGCTGTTGAAGATTATATAGTTAGTTTGGATAGTCAATATAACAACTTAAAGTTACTTTGCGACGAATTAAAAAGTAAAGAAGATGAAATTTTAAATACATTAAAAAATTTAAAAAGATAAATACATGCAAAGCAAAGAGACCTATAAAAGTTCCGCAAATGTCTCCTGACTTTGCGGTTTTTTTTTATACAATAGTTTAAGAAAATAATAAAAATTACGACCTTTGATACTATCAAATGATACTATCATCATTAACTAATAATGTTATCAAATGTCAAAAAATCAACTTTCACCAAGTCAACAAACCGAACTTTTAGCCATTCTAAAAAAGCGTTTTGAGAAATATCCAAACCGTCATCTTGGCTTGGAATGGTCAAAAATTCAAGAAAAGTTAGAAGCCAATCCAAACAAACTTTGGTCACTAAACGAAATGGAACGAACCGAAGGCGAACCAGACGTTGTAGGTTATTGCAAGGAAATGGACGAATATATTTTCTACGATTGTTCAACAGAAACACCAAAAGGTAGAAGAAGTTTGTGTTACGACAAAGAAGCATTAGAGGCACGAAAGGAATTCAAACCAGAGAATAACGTCATTGATATGGCAACTTCTATGGGAATTGAACTTTTATCAGAAGACGAATATCGATTTTTACAAACATTAGGAAAATTTGATTTAAAAACCTCAAGTTGGATAAAAACTCCTTTAGAAATCAGAAAATTAGGCGGAGCACTTTTTGCCGATTTTCGTTATGAAACGGTTTTTGTTTATCATAATGGTGCACAATCGTATTATGCAGTAAGAGGTTTTCGTGGTTCTTTGAGAGTGTAACTTAAAATTAAATACATTTGTAATTACAAAGAACGGCACAACTTTTGAAAACATAAGAAAAAAATAACAAATGAATCTAGAAACCATTTTATCAATTTGCCTCGGAATCGGACTGGCTTCAGCATCAGGATTTAGAGTTTTTCTGCCTGTTTTTGCATTGAGTTTGGCCTCTTATTTTAATGTAATTCCGCTAAATGAAAGTTGGGCTTGGATTGGAGGTTTACCAGCATTGATAAGCTTTGGTGTAGCCATGGTTTTTGAGATATTTGGTTACTACATTCCGTTTATTGATAATTTATTGGATACTATCGCAACGCCATTAGCTGCCATCTCCGGATTTGTAGTTATGGCTTCCACCATGGTAGATATTTCTCCAACAATGACCACAATTTTATCCATAATCGCTGGAAGTGGTTCGGCAACCGCTTTTCAAGGATTAACAACTACAACTCGATTAGCATCATCTGTAAAAACAGCAGGTTTAGGAAATCCAGTAGTTTCCACCGCCGAAACCGGAACTGCAATTACTTTAAGTTCCTTAGCAATTTTCCTTCCAATAGTTGCAGTTATCCTCGTTGTTATTATCTTTGGTGTGATTTATTGGATATTTAAAAAATTAAAAAAATAAAGTTGTCAATTATCAGTTTATAAACTGACAACAGAAAACCGACAACCGACAACTAAAAAGTATGAAAGTAATCGCCGTAATTCCAGCTCGTTATGCTTCTACACGTTTTCCTGCTAAATTGATGCAAGATTTAGGTGGTAAAACTGTAATCCTTCGAACGTATGAAGCTGCAAAAAACACCAATTTATTTGACGATGTTTTTGTGGTTACTGATTCCAATTTGATTTTCGACGAAATAGTTTCTAATGGTGGAAAAGCCATTATGTCAATAAAAGAACACGAAAGCGGAAGCGATAGAATTGCTGAAGCAGTTGCTAATTTAGATGTTGATATTGTAGTAAATGTTCAAGGTGACGAACCATTTATCAACAAAGAACCTTTAGAAAAAGTAATAGAAGTCTTTAAAAATGATGCTGATAAAAAAGTAGATTTAGCTTCTTTAATGAGAGAAATAACTAATGAAGAAGATATCAATAACCCAAATAATGTAAAAGTTGTTGTTGATCAAAATGGTTTTGCTTTGTACTTTTCACGTTCTGTAATTCCGTATCCAAGAGAGAAGAATGTTGGTGTTCGTTATTTTCAACACATCGGAATTTATGCTTTCCGCAAACAAGCACTTTTAGATTTCTATTCCTTACCTATGAAATCATTGGAAGCTTCTGAAAAACTAGAACAACTTCGCTATTTAGAGTTCGGAAAACGAATCAAAATGGTAGAAACAACTCACGTCGGAATCGGAATTGATACACCAGAAGATTTGGATAAGGCTAGAAAGATGTTATAAACTTCGTACTTCGTATATCAAACTTCGTACTTTCTTTCTACGCTATTTCATCATTATCAAAATACCCTTTTCCTTTCACTTTTGTAGAGAAGAAATTCAAAAACAAAATCACAAATGATAAGAAAAAAATGGCTTGCATGCTAACTAAAACTTTACCATAAGTTGTGATTGGATAATAATCTCCAAATCCAATAGAATTAGAACTTACCAAACTAAAATAGATGGAATCAAACCAATGTGAAAAAGGTTTGTTCATATTTTCTCCTAAAGTATAAAGAACTCCAAACGCGACTACAATTTCTATGTAATTAAAGAAAAGTAACAACATTGAACGTTTGTAAGAACGCGGACGAGTAAATAAATCGGAAGCAAATATCAAAGTCGGAATATACAATAACGTTTCTGCCAGAACATAAATCATCAAATAAATTAAGAATAAATTAGATTGCCATCCATTTATTAATATTAGAATTGGAAAAGCAACTTTCAATAAAATGTAAACATCCATAGCTAAGTCTTGAAATTCATGACCAATTTTACAAGCTATATATTTTATATAAACACCAGGAAAAAGTAATTGTGATATTGAAAGTAATAATCTAACTATCTTCTCAATACCATTATCATCTTGATGGTCATTATTCCAAATAGATTTAATGTTTAAAATACGTTTTTGTATTGGATCGTATTTTGGTTTATAGTCAATAGATACTTTTCCAACAAATAATTTATATAAGAAAGATCTCATTCTATTAGCTTTTTAATAGTAAATAATTCATTATGAGTTTCTACTTTTGGATACATTCGTATGGAGTAATTGGCATCGAATTTCTTTTTATAATCCAAATTTCTAATTCGATTTTTTTCGTTGATAACCATCGTGTTAAAAAGTATGAAACCTTCAACATTTAGCAAAAAGTTAATTCTATTTATAAAAAAATCTTCAAACAAAAAATTTGGCATTGTTGTATCTTGAAAAATATCAATAATGATTAAATCATATTTGTCTTTGGTCTTTAATACAAATTCAAAAGCATCATCAACAATCAATTCTAAGTTTTTAATTTCGTTTAATTTGAAATACTTGTTGGCAATTTCAACTACATCTTTATCGATTTCAACTCCGGTTATTTTTCCTTTAAATTTTACTTCGTCAACTAAAGTTTTAATGACGCTTCCACCGGCAACACCAAGAATTAATATGTTTTCAAATTTTCTTATTCTTTCAAAACCAATATATTTTAATCCTTTTTTTAAAATTCGTTGCAAACTTCCATAAGAATAATTGGTGTTTTTTGAATCTAAAACCAACTCGCCATTGTTCCAAGTAACCTCCAAAGTTTTACTTATAGAGGAGTTTTTCTTAATAACGTTTATAGGAATGAAGTAGCTTAAGAATTTTGATAGCATAAATAAAAATATTTTCTGAAAAATAATAGATTAATGCTAAATTTACGCAAAATATTTGAGATGAAGAAACGACTTTATGAATTTATTTTCTTCCGATTAATGGGTTGGAAAATAATTGGCGCTAGCAATCTAAATGTAAATAAATGCGTTTTTATGGTTTTGCCTCACACAAGTTGGCACGATTTCTATTTAGGATTATTTACAAGAGGTATTACCGAAGTACCAATGCATTTTGTTGGTAAAAAAGAATTATTCAAATTCCCTTTTGGTTGGTATTTTAAATGGATGGGCGGAAAACCACTAGACCGAACAGGAGGTCTTAATAAGGTAGATGCCATTGCAAAAACTTTTGATGATTATGACGAATTACGATTAGCAATAGCACCAGAAGGCACACGAAAATATGTATCAGAACTCAAAACTGGGTTTTATTACATTGCTGTAAAAGCCAATGTACCAATACTTCCAGTTGCTTTTGATTTTGGTAAAAAAGAGGTTACCATAGGTAAATCTTTCTTCCCAACTGCTAACTATGATGAAGATTTAAAAGGGCTACTTCCTTTTTTTAAAGGTGTAAAAGGTAAGATTCCGGAAAACGGATTTAAAGTATAAAAAAACCAACACAACTTATTTTTCGTAAATACTATTATAAACAAAAAAAATAGTACTTATGAAAACAAATTTTCTATTCCTTGCTACTTTAGCAATTGCTTTTACTTCTTGTAGTGATGATGATTCGCCAGCTACACCAATGACAACTTCAGAATTTAAGATTGTTACTTCTAGTAATAATTCTGGTAAAGTAACTTTTAGCGATTTATCTGTCGCATCACCAACAGTAAAAAGTTTTACTATTAGTTCGTTAGATACAGATGGTATTTATTATGATTCAACAACAGATGAAGTAATTTTAGCATCAAGAACTAACAATAAATTAGAAGTTTATGGAGGATTGCAATCGGCAATAACTAATAATTTAACTTCACTTTCAACGAAATTTTCAAGTGCATCTGAATTCACCAACCCAAGAGAAACAGCAGTTTATGGTGATAAAGTTGTTGTAACTCAAGATCAAGCTGCTTCAAATGGCAATACTAATAAGTTGTTAGTTTATCAAAAAACGGCTACTGGATTAAATTTATTAAACGTATATACTGTAAACTTCAAAAATTGGGGAATCTTCGTAAACGGAACTACTTTGTATGCAACTGCAGATTTGACTGGTGATATTGTTGTTTTTGAAAATTTCTTTTCAAACCCTAGTGGAACAATTACGCCAACAAAAAGAGTTACAATTCAAGGTTTAGTTAGAACTCACGGAATTGCATTTTCTGCTGTCGACAATAGAATGATACTAACAGATGTTGGTTCAGCTGCTTCAGATTCTGATGGTGGTTTGATAATCATCAACAATTTTTCAAGTGTTTTAGCTGCTACGCCAAATATGGGAACAATTGCAACATCAAGTCAAATAAGACTTTATGGTCCAAATTCAACCCTAGGAAATCCAGTAGATGTGAGTTATGACGATGTAACTGAACAAGTTTTTGTTGCTGAACGATTAAATGCTGGTGGAAAGTTATTAACGTTCAATTTACCAACTGTAAATGGTGATGCAGCTCCAACAATGTCTAGACCAGAACCTGGAATTAGTAGTGTGTATCTAATTAGAAAATAGTTAGTTTGATTTGTTATAGTTTTGTTAGAAACCTTCAATAGTTTTATTGGAGGTTTTTTTGTTTTCAAATAATTCTAGTTGATTACCTTTGTGTCAAATTTAGTTTATGGATTATATCGAATTACATAAAGAGTACAAAGCCAATTCACTTTTCGGAAGATACATTACTTTAAAAGATATCGAACCGCTTTTGTCTAAATTTCAAACAGAAGTCATTGGTAAATCAGTTTTAGGAAAACCAATATACAAATACGAAATTGGAACAGGTAAAATCAGAATTTTCATGTGGTCGCAAATGCATGGAAACGAAAGTACCACAACCAAAGCTTTGTTTGATTTTTTTAACGTAATTCATTCGCAAGAGGAAATAGGAGTGAAGTTACTTCAAGAATTCACTTTTTGCTTTCTTCCAATGGTGAATCCGGATGGTGCCGAATTGTATACTCGTGAAAATGCAAATAAAGTTGATTTAAACAGAGATTCTGCTGATTTGTCTCAACCAGAAAGTCAATTACTTCGTAAAACATTTGAGGATTTTAAACCCGATTTTTGTTATAATCTTCACGATCAACGAACTATTTTTGGCGCAGGAAATGCAGGTAAAGTAGCAACAGTTTCTTTTCTAGCTCCAGCTTTTAACGAAAGTCGTGAAATAAACGAAGTTCGAGCAAAAGCTATGAATGTTATTGTCGCAATGAATGAAGAACTTCAAAATCACATTCCAAATCAAGTTGGACGTTTTGATGACGGATTTAATATCAATTGCATTGGAGATATGTTTACCTCATTAAATGTTCCTACTATTTTATTTGAAGCTGGACATTATCAAGAGGATTATTATAGAGAATATACTCGTAAAATGATTTTCATTGCTTTAATTTCTGGATTGAAGCATATTTACGAAAACGATGTAGTTGATAATGAAATCGCAAAATATTTGTCAATTTCTCAAAATAATATCGTTTTTTATGATTTTCTTTATAAAAACATCAAAATAAATTATGATGGTAAAGAAATAATTACGAATTTTGCTGCTCAATACAAAGAAGAGCTTATTGATGGAACAATCCAATTAAACGCTTACATAGCTGAAATTGGTGAGTTGAAAGGAAAATTTGGTCATGTTTTGTACAACGCACACAAAATGTTGTATTCAGATGATGAAGAGAATATTCCGAAATTAAATCAAAAAGCTAATTTTTATTTAGGAAATAGCATAAAATTTGTTAATGGTTTAAAAAAATAACATCTTTTTTTGTTTTTTACTAAATAAAATGCATTAATTTGTATTCGTAAATCAAAACAATAATATAAATTAGTAATTATGAGTAAGTTTCGTTTAGATGAAGTAGATCACCAAATCCTTGATATGTTAATTGATAACACAAGAGTTCCATTTACTGATATCGCAAAAAAATTATTAATTTCTGCAGGAACAGTTCACGTAAGAGTTAAGAAAATGGAAGATGCAGGAATCATTATGGGTTCTTCATTGACTTTAGATTATGAAAAATTAGGATATTCGTTCATCGCTTACGTTGGTGTTTTCTTGAATAACACTTCACAAACTAAATTTGTTTTAGAAAGAATTAACGAAATTCCTTTCGTAACCGTTGCTCATGTAACTACAGGAAAATTCAATATTTTCTGTAAAATAAGAGCAAAAGATACTAAACATGCTAAAGATGTAATCTTCATGATTGACGATATCGAAGGTGTTTACAGAACAGAAACAATGATTTCACTTGAGGAAAGTATCAACGACAAAAAACGTTTGATGCACACCATTTTCAAAGACATTTAATTTTCTAATGAAAATCAATTTATACAAACCTCAAGTTTTTTGCTTGAGGTTTTTTGTTTTATAGATTAATCAAATATATTTATTATTAAAGTTTATTAAGGATCTAAAATCTTAATTTTCTTAATTTCTTAATGGTTTAATTTTCAAACTAACTTATTTCGTCAATACAAATTTATTTAGTAATTTGTGAAATAATTCGTTAATATGTTTTCGTGCAAATTTGTGAAATTCGTGTCTAAAAAATAAACTATGTACACACTACCAAAAATAGAACGTTTCAATCAAAATGTATTATCTAAATACCACATTTACAATAGTGTATTTATAACTTTACCTTTTGATGCTATTGATAATACTGGAGTTTTATTACCACTTTTTACAGAAGTTTGTGATAATGGATTCAAGAATAATCTTTCGCCAATTGAAATTGTAAATTCATTTGCGCAAAAATATTTAGATAACGTTTCCGAAGAAGAAAAAATTGGTTTGATGTTTCGTTTCATTCAATATGTTGAACGTCAAATTGTTCTTTTTGATGCTATTGAAGACGCAGCTTTTCCGGTAGTTAATAATATGGAAGGAAAAGGTTCGCTTCGTGATGTAAAAGAACGTGCTGATACGAAAGAGTTAAAACAAGAATTGATTTCATTTTTAGAAGATTTTAATGTTCGAACAGTTTTAACAGCACATCCAACCCAATTTTATCCAGGTTCTGTTTTAGGAATCATAACCGATTTAACTGACGCCATTCGTGAAAATGATTTGAATAAAATCAAAGAATTATTAGCACAATTAGGAAAAACACCTTTTATCAAAAAAGAAAAGCCAACACCTTTTGATGAAGCCGTGAGTTTGATTTGGTATCTTGAAAATGTTTTTTACCAAACTTCTGGTGAAATGTTGCAGTACATTCAGAAGAATATTTTTAAAGATAAACCTATTTCAAATTCGATTATAAATTTAGGATTTTGGCCTGGTGGTGATAGAGATGGAAATCCATTTGTGACCACTGAAATCACTTTAAAAGTTGCTGATAGATTAAGAACTTCAATTCTAAAATCATATTATTTGGATGTTAGAAAACTTAAAAGAAAACTAACATTTTCTGGAATTGACACCATAATTGCAGATATTGAAAATAAACTATATCGTTCTGTATTTTATTCAACAGGAACTATTTACATAACCTTATCGGAACTAAAAGATAGACTAAAAGAAATCAAGTTGCTTTGCATTGAAAAACACCAATCGTTGTATTTAGATGACATCAATGATTTGATAAATAAAGTTAATTTATTCGGATTTCATTTTGCTTCTTTAGACATACGTCAGAATAGTAAAATTCACAATAAAGTGATTAAAACTATGTTTGATTCATTCGGAACTGGTAACGAAGATTTTAAAAATTACTTTTCGTATTCAAATGAAAAGCGAATGGAATTGCTAGCAACAATCTCCGGAAACATTTCTTCCGACTTGTTTAACGATGAAATGACAAAACAAACATTAGATTCTATTTTTGCTATCAAAACAATTCAAGAAAATAATGGCGAACTAGGAGCTAATCGTTACATAATTTCCAATAATGAAAGTGCTTTGAATGTTATGGAAACTTATGCATTATTCAAATTATGCAATTGGGAAAATCCATCGGTAGATATTGTTCCACTATTTGAATCGATTGAAGATTTGAAAGATGCTGACAAAATTATGGAGCAATTGTACACCAATAAAGAGTATGCATCACATTTAAAAAATAGAAACAACAAACAAACCGTAATGCTAGGTTTCTCCGACGGAACCAAAGATGGCGGTTATTTGATGGCAAATTGGGGAATTTATAAAGCCAAACAAACCATAACAACCATATCAAGAAAATACGGAATTAAAGTTGTTTTCTTCGATGGTCGAGGTGGTCCGCCAGCGCGTGGTGGTGGAAAAACGCATAAATTTTATGCATCATTAGGTTCAGAAATTGAAAATCAAGAAATTCAGTTGACAATTCAAGGGCAGACTATTAGTTCTAATTTTGGAACAACTGAATCGTGTCGTTATAATTTAGAAAATCTTTTAAGTGCTGGAGTCGCCAATCAGATTTACAAAAATGAAAGCATCAATTTGTCTGATTCTGATAAGGAAATCATTGACGAACTTTCTGAAATTGGGTATCAAAAATATTTGAGTTTCAAAAATCATCCAAAGTTTATTCCTTATTTGGAGCAAATGAGTACGTTGAATTATTATTCCAAAACTAATATTGGAAGTCGTCCATCAAAAAGAAATGCAAGCGAAAGTCTTGATTTTGCAGATTTGCGAGCAATTCCGTTTGTAGGTTCGTGGAGTCAAATGAAACAAAATGTACCTGGATTTTTTGGAGTTGGTTCAGCTTTAAAACATTTTGAAACCACCAACCAATGGGAAAAAGTACAAACGTTATTTGATACGTCTTTGTTTTTTAGAACTTTATTAGAAAATAGTATGATGTCGTTAGCAAAATCATTTTTTCCGCTAACGCAGTACATGAAAAATGATGCTGAATTTGGTGATTTTTGGCAAATAATCTTCGATGAATTTCAAGAAACCAAGCGATTACTACTAAAAATTGCAGGACACAAAGAACTAATGGAAAACTATCCAGACGGAAAAGCTTCTATCAAAATGCGCGAAGATATTGTCTTGCCATTATTGACCATTCAGCAATATGCCTTGATGAAAATCAACGAAATCAAAAAGGGTAGAAGTGATTCAAAACTTTTAGAAGTTTATGAAAAATTAGTAATGCGATCGCTTTTTGGAAATACTAATGCTAGTCGGAATTCGGCTTAAAATATTTTTTTAAGGATTTTTTAATGAAAGCATTACATTTCTAAAAGTTGTATTTACTGATTATTTATATTCTATCATTAGTAATGATTAATATCTTTCATTAGTAATGATTAATATCTATCATTTAAAATGTTTTATTTTTATTATTTATAATGGTTAATATTGTACATTTGTAATGTTAAACTAAAATCATGATAGCACAACAAATATTTTCGACTGTAATAGAATCACAAAAAAACATTTTTGAGAAAAAACAAGTTGGTGTTCATAGAGAAATTCTTAACAAGATACCAAAGGCTAGTGGTTTTGCAAGTATAATTACAGGTTTGCGAAGAAGCGGAAAAAGTACCATCCAGCTCCAATTCAAAAAGGAGTATTTTCCAAATGAAGGATTATTTTTGAATTTTGAAGATCCAAGATTTGCAGGAATTGAGATAAAAGATTTTGAACGTTTGCATAACGAAATTGTAGAAAGAAAATCCAAAGTTCTTTTTTTTGATGAAATACAAATTGTAAAAGGTTGGGAAATATTTGTAAATAAGTTATTAAGAGAAGATTATTTTGTAATAATAACAGGTTCAAATGCTTCTTTATTAAGTAAGGAATTAGGAACACATTTAACAGGAAGACATTTTTCAACTGAGTTGTTTCCTTTTTCTTATTCGGAGTTTTTGACTTTTATGGAGTTTGAAAATAATGAAAACTCTTTTTGCGAATACCTCAAAAAAGGTGGAATGCCTGATTATTTGCGTACGGGAATTGATACCTACTTAAATAATTTACTTGATGATATATTAATCAGAGATGTTGCTATACGCTTTGGTTTGCGTGATGTAAATTCCTTACGTCAATTGGCGGTTTATTTAATATCAAATATAGGAACTTTAGTATCTGGAAACTCATTATCCGGAATGTTTGGAATCAAATCCAGTACAACCTTTTTAGATTATTTTTCCTATTTTAAAGATGTATATTTAATCGATTTTGTACCCAAATTTGACTATTCTATAAAAAAACAAATACGTAATCCTCAAAAAATATATTGTATTGATTTGGGAATTTACCATCAAAACAAAATTACATTTTCTCCAAATGATGGTCATATTTTAGAAAATGCGGTTTATTTACATTTAAGAAGAAAAAGTAAAGAGATATATTACTATCAAAATAAAGGAGAGTGTGATTTTGTTGTAGCAAAAAATGGTGTTCCAAAAGAGTTGTATCAGGTCTGTTTTGAAATTAATAGTATGAATATAGATAGAGAAACGAATGGCTTGTTTGAAGCAATGGATTATTTTAAAATAAATAATTCAACTATAATAACTCAAAATCAAAGAGATACTTATACAAAAGACAATTTAATAATAAATGTTATTCCAGCTTGGCAATGGATGAGTATAAAGGAATAACAATATTTAAAAATAAAATTATGACTATAAAAGATATTAAATCCAGCGAATACGAACCATTCTATGCAAACTACGTCGCACAAGTTTCTGATGAATATACACTTGTTGAGGAATTAGAAATTTCTTTGCATCGGTATATCAAATTTGTGCAAGATATTCCGATGGATAAATTTGACTACAGTTATGCTGAAGGAAAATGGACTATTAAGGATATTATTCAGCATACGATTGATGCCGAAAGAGTTTTTGCTTACAGAGCTTTACGTTTTGCTAGAAATGACAAAACCGAATTGCCTGGATATGAAGAGAATGATTTTGCCAATGAAGCCAACGGAAACAAAAGAAGCATCATGGAATTGCTAACAGAGTTTTCGGCTGTTCGTCATGCAACACTGTTGTTATTCAAATCGTTTAATGAAGAGCAACTTCTGAGAGTTGGTTATGCAAATAACAATCCAATGTCGGTTAGAGCACTCGGTTTCATAATTATTGGTCATCAAAATCATCACCAAAGAGTTTTTGAAGAAAGATATCTTTAGAAAAAATTCCAAAAGAGAAATTCCAAATTTCAAAAATTAGTTTATAAAAAATCCCAAATTCCTTAACTAAATATTGGAATTTGGGATTTAAAATATTGGAATTTAATACTTATTCTTCGTCGTCATCGTCGTCAAAGTTGTCTGAAGGTTCGTCGTCATTGTCATCATCATCGTCGTCGTCACCATCGTCAGAACCGCCTTTGTCTTTTAGTAAATCTTCTTCTTCATCGTCATCATCGCTTGGAATGTCATCGTCGTCCAAGTCTAGACCTTTTACTGGAGAAATAGGTTCAATTACTGAATCCAAATCGTCTTCTTCATCAAATTTCTCCATTCTGCTCGCCAATTTTGTACTTACTTTTACTAAATAAATAGTGTCTTCAGTTCTCACTTCAACAGCTTCAACAAGTTCGTTTTGAGCATTTCTGAAACGGATGATATCACTATCGTCATATCCTTCAGGAAATTTCTCTACTAATAAGTTTAAAATATCGCCAGTTAGCTTAGCATAATCAACAATAACTCTTCTCATAAATGTATTTTATTGGTCTAATAAATATGCAAAAATTAATGGAGCAACAATGGTTGCATCCGACTCAATGATGAACTTTGGAGTATGAATATCCAATTTACCCCAAGTGATTTTTTCATTTGGAACCGCACCTGAGTACGAACCATAACTAGTGGTTGAATCTGAAATCTGACAGAAATAACTCCAGAAAGGAATATCATGCATTTCCATATCTTGGTACAACATTGGAACCACACAAATAGGAAAATCTCCTGCAATTCCACCACCAATTTGGAAGAAACCTACACCTTTACCACTTGAATTTTTAGGATACCAATCTGCTAACCACATCATGTATTCAATTCCACTTTTCATTGTAGTAGGTTTGAATTCACCTTTAATACAATAAGAAGCAAAAATATTACCCATTGTACTGTCTTCCCAACCTGGAACTACAATAGGAAGGTTTTTTTCTGCAGCAGCAACCATCCAAGAATCTTTCGGATCAATTTCGTAGTATTGTTCTAAAACACCAGAATTAATCATTTGATACATAAATTCATGTGGAAAATAACGCTCGCCTTTTGAATCGGCATTATTCCAAATATCATATAAGTGTGATTGTAATCTTCTGAAAGCTTCTTCTTCAGGGATACAAGTATCGGTAACTCTATTGTAATGGTTTTCTAATAAATCCCATTCTTCTTGCGGAGATAAATCTCTGTAGTTTGGAACTCTTTTGTATGAATTGTGAGCAACTAAATTCATAATATCTTCTTCAAGATTTGCTCCAGTACATGAAATAATGTGTACTTTATCTTGACGAATCATTTCTGCTAGCGATTTCCCTAACTCAGCAGTACTCATAGCACCAGCTAAAGTTATCATCATTTTTCCATTTTCTAGTAAATGTTGCTCATATCCTTTGGCAGCATCTACTAAAGCAGCTGCATTGAAGTGAAGATAATTCTTCTCAATAAACTGACTTATTGGTCCTTTGCTCATTTTGTGTATTTAATGTTTATGTTCGTAGTTTGGTCATCAAAGAAAAACTTTTTTTTGAAAACTTCAAACTGTTTTATTTATTATTATTTATTGTATCCTAAAATTTTTAACACATCGTCAGCAGTTTGCTGTTCAGAAAATACTTCTGTGGCTATTATTCCGTTTTTATCACGGTCTATTAATATATGTTTTGGTTGCGGAATTAAACAGTGATGCAATCCTCCAAAACCACCAATAGTTTCTTGATAGGCACCAGTATTGAAAAATCCAATATATAATGGTTTTTCTTTATTGTATTTTGGCAAATAAATGGCATTCATGTTTTGTTCAGAGTTGTAATAATCATCACTATCACAAGTCATTCCACCAAGTAAAACTCTTTCATAAGTATCATTCCATCTATTTACAGCAAGCATAATAAATCGTTTGTTGATTGCCCAAGTATCTGGTAAAGTAGTGATGAATGAAGAGTCAATCATGTTCCAAGCCTCTCTATCATTTTGTTGTTTTTGATATAAAACTTGATAAATTGCTCCACCAGATTCACCAACGGTAAACGAACCAAATTCAGTAAAAATATTTGGCACATCAACTTCGGCTTCTTCACAAGCAATTTTTATTTGATTTATGATTTCGTCAATCATGTACTGATAATCATATTCAAATGCAAGAGAGTTTTTGATTGGAAAACCTCCACCAATATTTAATCCATCTAAAGTAGGACATTCCTTTTTAAGTTGAATATAAACTTTAATACATTTTACTAATTCATTCCAATAGTAAGCAGTATCGTTTATTCCAGTATTGATAAAAAAGTGAAGCATTTTGAGCTCTAATCTATCATTTTCTTGAATTTGTTTTTTATAAAATTGAACTATGTTTTTATATCCAATTCCTAGACGAGATGTATAAAACTCAAATTTTGGTTCTTCTTCGGCAGCAATTCTAATTCCAATTTTGAACTTTCCTTTAATTTCTGCTTGAAGCAAATCTAATTCCTCATAATTATCAATAATTGGAATAGTATTTTTGTGACCATTATTAATTAATCTTGCAATATTGGTAACATATTGATCTCTTTTAAAACCATTGCAAATTACATAAGTGCTTTTGTTGATTTTACCATTCTCTAATAAATTTTCAACAATGTTGATGTCAAATGCTGATGAAGTTTCAACGTGAATATTATTCTTGAAAGCTTCACTCATGATGTATTCGAAATGAGAGCTCTTAGTGCAATAACAATAGTAATATTTACCTTCATAATTATTTTTTTCCATTGCATTTCGGAACCAATTTTTAGCTCTTTTAATGTTATTAGAAATTTGAGGTAAATAAGTAAATTTTAATGGAGTACCATATTGCTCAACCAATTTCATTAAATCGATGTTATGAAAAAGGAGTTCACTATCTTTATTTAATGTAAATTCTTCTTGAGGAAAATAATAAGTTTGATTAATTAGGTCGAAATATTTTGTATTCATTTGATTTTGAAAATTAATTAGATTATTTAAAGAACAGTTAATCTAATTTTCTCAAACCCTAATATTAGCGTAAACAATAGGAAGTTTTTCAGTTTCAGATTTGAATAATTCTAAAAACAAGCCTAAAATAGTCCGAATAGATGTTAAAAACGCAACACATAGTACTTGAAAACCAGAATTGGTTTTTAGCGTGAAAGTGCTATTGGTAGTAGTGTTAGTATTGTTTTTCATCAGGACAAATGTAAAAAATAAAATTACCGAATTGCAATAATTTTTATAAAAATATCTTATGATTTGTAATCGTTAAAACTATTAATAATTAATTCATTTTCAACAGATTGATTTATGATGATTTTTCCAATACCATTTATTAATGCAAATTGAACTTTTCCGTACTCGTTTTTCTTATCGTGAATGAGTAAATTTTGGATAGAAATAATGTCTTCATCACTAAAATTATGAGGTTCATAAATGTTAGAAATAATATATTTAATTTGATGAAATTCTTCGTTAGAAAGTAATCCTTTTTCTTTTGAAAGGTAACTTTCTAAAATCATTCCAATAGCAATGGCTTCACCATGTAAAAGGGGTGTTTCCGATTCTAAAAAATGACTTTCAATTGCGTGACCTAGAGTATGACCAAAATTCAATGCTTTTCGAATTCCATTTTCTGTAGGATCTTGCTTTACAATTTCGTTTTTAATTTCAATAGAACGATAAATTAAAGCATCAAAATCGGCAAAATCAACTTTAGTTAAATCTAAAAATTGTTCCCAATAATTTTTATCATAAATCAAACCATGCTTTAGCATTTCTGCTAATCCAGAACGCATTTCTCTTTGAGACAAAGTTTCAAGAAAATCGGTAGAAATCAACAACATTTTCGGAACATTAATTACACCGATTTGGTTTTTTAAATTTCCTAAATCAACTCCATTTTTTCCACCAATTGAGGCATCAACCATTCCTAATAGCGTAGTTGGAACGTTTATAAAATCAATTCCTCTTTTGAAAGTAGAAGCAATAAATCCGCCAATATCTGTAATAACGCCACCACCTAGATTAATTATCAAACTTTTTCTGTCAGCTCCAAGTTCAGATAAAATTGACCAAATTTCTACACAAGTTGTAATATTTTTGATTTCTTCACCTGCTTCAATTTCAATTATTTCAATCGGAATTTCTGTAGCCAAATTTGGTAAAAATTTTGGAAGACAATATTCATTAGTATGCTCATCAACTAAAATGAAAATAGAGGAATAATTATTTTCAGATATAAAGAGGTTTATTTTTTCATATCCAGTTTCATTGAAAAATATTTGGTAACCGTTGGCTTCGATAGATTGCATACAAATTTTATTTTGAACAAAAATAGAGATATTATTTTATCCATTTAAACTTTAGCGATAACTTATTTTTTAGTTAAAATTCTCTTAGCTCAGTGTAAAATGATTACTTTTGTTTAATTAAAATTTATAAAAGTTAAACAAAACACAGTTTGAAACCGATAATTGCAACCTCAGAAAAAGAAAATTTAACTGATATTCAGATTGATAGAATCATTGAAATGGCTTGGGAAGACCGAACACCATTCGATGCTATTAAGTTTCAGTTTGGCTTAACAGAAGCCGAAGTAAAGGCTTTAATGAAAAAAGAATTGAAATTTAGCAGCTATAAATTGTGGCGTGAAAGAGTTGAAAATTGCAAAACTAAACATGTGGCGAAACGTGTTGAAGGCATTGACCGATTTAAATGCAATTTGCAACGTTCAATTTCAAATAATAAAATTTCTAAACGTTAAAAAATGGATAGTAAGAAACCAGATAATGTAGTTTTTTCAGAAGAAGAAGGTTACAATGCGAGTTTGTTGTCTTATTCTACAAGTGTTGGCGCTCCAGTTATCAAAATGGACGATGTTGTTTCGTGGAAAAGTAGAGGAATAAACAATGTAAATAAAGAGTTTGAAAATAAGTTTAACGAACTTAAAATTCAATATGAAAAATTAATGCAAGAATTTGAATGGAACGAATTGGTTTACAACTCCAAGTTCTCATTTGAACCAGTTATAGGTGAAATTTATCATTTGTATGCTAATAATGACGGAACAAATTCTCTTTCTTTAATTGCGCCAAACGAGTGGAATAAAGAACATATTGGAACTTTCAAATTGAATAGTGAAAGAAAATGGGTTCATCTTGCTTAAAAATTTAAAAATGATAAAAACTTTTATTAATAAAAATCAAATAGAAGAACTTGAAAAACAGAAAAGAGTTCATCTAATAAATAGTTTAGGAGGTTTTAAGAGTGTTAGTTTAGTTGGAACTTCCGATGAAAATGGAAACGAGAATCTAGCTATTTTTAGTTCATTTTTTCATATTGGAGCCAATCCACCATTAATTGGATTGATTTTTCGTCCAAGTCCACCAGAGCGCGACACGATGCGAAATATTTTGGATACAGGATTTTTTACAGTCAATCATATTAATGAATCCATTTACAAGCATGCACATCAAACTTCTGCTAGATATGAAAAAGGAATTTCTGAATTTCATGTAACTGGTTTAAAATCAGAATATAAAAATGGTTTTCACGCACCTTTTGTAGCAGAAAGTAACATTCAATTAGGAGTAGAATTTAAAGAAAAAATCGATATTTCTATAAATAGCACAACTATGATTATAGGAGAAATCACTCAAATTTATATTCCAGAAAATTGTTTACTTGATGATGGTTTTATCGATTTAGAAAAAGCCAATACTATCACCTGTTCGGGTTTAGATAGTTATCATAAAACCATACAATTAGACCGATTAAGCTACGCAAAACCTGATAAAGAAATTACCTCATTACTCTAAAAATTGAATAAAAAAGCTATAAATATTGTTTGGTTCAAACGTGATTTACGTTTTACAGATCACGAACCACTTTATTTGGCTCAACAAGAAGAAATTCCGGTTTTATTAATTTATTTCTTTGAACCATCAGTAATGAATTATGACGATTCTGATGTTCGTCATTGGCGGTTTATATACGAATCGTTGCAGGAAATGCAAGTCAAATTAAATTCCATTGCTACAAGTATTTATATTTTTCATAGCGAAGTACAATCAGTTTTTAATGAATTGAATAAAATTTATGATATAAAAACTGTTTTTTCACATCAAGAAATTGGAAATAAAATCACTTTCGATAGAGATATCGCTATGCAGACATTTTTTGATGAAAATCAAATTACTTGGAAACAATCGCAAATGCATGGTGTAATTCGCAAGTTAAAGTCCAGAAGCAATTGGGATAAACGTTGGGAACAAGTTATGCGACCAGAACCCAAAATGATTGATTTGAATTCGTTTCAATTCGAAAATTTGGAGGCTAATTTGTATCAAAATTTAAAAGGAAATGAACTTCCAACAGCAATCACAACACGAAATAAAAACTTTCAACAAGGCGGTGAATATTGGGCTTGGCGTTATTTAGATAGTTTTGTTATAGAACGTCATGTGAATTATAGTAAACACATTTCCAAACCCAATTTAAGTCGAACAGGTTGTAGCCGATTGTCACCTTATTTGACTTATGGAAACATCAGTATGCGAATGGTCTACCAATACACCAATCAGCATTATGAAGCATCCAAAAACAAAAGAGCGATGTTGAATTTTGTTTCAAGACTGCATTGGCATTGCCATTTTATACAAAAATTTGAAGACGAATGCCGAATGGAATTTGAAAACGCAAATCGAGCTTATGATTCATTAGTTAAACCTAAAAATGAAATCTACATAAAAGCTTGGCAAGAAGGCAAAACCGGAGTTCCAATCGTAGATGCTTGCATGCGATGTTTGGTTCAAACAGGTTATATTAATTTCAGAATGCGAGCCATGGTGGTTTCGTTTTTTACTTTTAATTTATGGCAAGATTGGCGCGAATTACATTTTTTGGCAAGACAATTTTTAGATTATGAACCAGGAATTCATTATCCGCAAATTCAGATGCAATCGGGAACAACAGGAATAAATACAATCAGAATTTATAATCCAATTAAAAACTCCGAAGAACACGATTCAGAAGGGATTTTTATCAAAAAATGGATTCCAGAATTGGCTGAAGTTCCAGTAGAATTAATTCACGAACCGTGGAAATTAAACGAAATTGAACAACAATTTTACAATTGCGAAATCGGAAAAGATTATCCATTTCCTATTGTGGATATTGATGAAACTCGAAAAAAAGCAAGCGATATTGTTTGGAGTTTCCGTAAAAATGATGCTGTCAAAGAAGAAGGAAAACGAATCTTAAAGAAACACGTTAGTAACCCAAATAAACCTAAAAATGCGAGGAGTAAAAAAGCAAAACCTTCCAAGTAAAACATGTATTGTTTGCCAAAAACCATTCACTTGGCGCAAAAAGTGGGAAAAAGTTTGGGACGAAGTAAAGTATTGTAGTGATAAGTGTAGAATGAATAAAACAAAATAGCCACAGATTCACAGATTAGTAACTAAATAAAAAAATCTGTGAATCAGTGGCAAATAAAAATGATAATGCCAAAAACCTTACGATTAATTCTCGGAGATCAATTAAATAGTAATCATTCTTGGTTTAAAACCGTCGATGAATCGGTTACTTATGTGATGATGGAAATTCGTTCCGAAACCGATTATGCTAAGCATCATATTCAAAAAGTAGTTGGAATATTTTCCGCAATGCAAAATTTTAAAAATGATTTACTAGTTAACAATCATAAAGTTATCTATATTCATTTAAATGATAATAATAACTTACAATCCTTTGAAAAAAATATAAAACACTTAATTTCCGAACATAATTTTAAACATTTTGAATACCAATTACCAGATGAATATCGCGTGGATTTGGATTTGAAAAATCTATGTAAATCTATTTCAATTTCTAGTGCTGCAGTTGATTCAGAACATTTTTTTACTTCTCGAAATGAACTCGGAGATTTCTTTGAAGGCAAGAAAATCTACTTGATGGAAAGCTTTTATCGTGCCATGAGAAAAAAGCACAACGTCATGATGGAAGGTGATAAACCGCTCACAGGTCAATGGAATTATGATGGAGAAAACCGAAAGAAATTACCAAACAATCACAAGCCAATTGCACCTTTAGTTTTCAATAATGATGTTTCTGAAATTTATAATGAGATTACAAAAACAGATGTCAAAACCATTGGAACAATTGATGCTAAAAACTTTGTTTGGCCTATAAATAGAAAGCAATCACTTGAATTACTTGATTTTTTTGCAGAAGAATGTTTGCAATTGTTTGGAAGTTATCAAGATGCGATGACTCCAAACGAGTGGTCTTTATATCATTCTCGAATTTCATTTTCTATGAATGTAAAAATGATTTCACCTAAAGAAGTTATCGATAGATGTATTGAAGAATGGCAAAAGCGTCCAAACGAAATTGAATTCAATCAGTTAGAAGGTTTTGTCCGTCAAATAATTGGATGGCGTGAGTACATGAGAGGAATTTATTGGAACAAAATGCCTGAATTTGCCTCAATGAATTTCTTCAACAATCAAGAAAAATTACCCAATTGGTTTTGGACCGGAAAAACCAAAATGAATTGTATGAAAGATGCTATAAATCAATCCTTAAATTATGCATATGCGCATCACATTCAACGCTTGATGATTACAGGAAATTTTGCACTTTTAGCAGGAATTCATCCAGACGAAGTTGATGCATGGTATCTCGGAATTTATATCGATGCGTTCGAATGGGTTGAAATTACTAATACTCGCGGCATGAGTCAGTTTGCCGATGGCGGAATTGTAGGCACAAAACCTTATGTAAGTTCTGCCAGTTATATTGATAAAATGAGTCATTATTGCGGCAGTTGTTTTTACAAAAAAGCATTAAAAACTGGAGATAAAGCTTGTCCATTCAATAGTTTGTATTGGAATTTTTATGACAGAAATGAAGATAAATTAGGGAAAAATCCAAGAATCGGAATGATGTATAACGTTTGGCGAAAAATGAAACCAGAAGACAAAACAGCGTTATTAGAACAAGCGGATTATTATTTGAAAAATATAAATGAACTATAAGTTTAAGAGTTTAAGAGTTTAAGAGTTTAAATGTTTAAGAGTTTAAAAACCTGTAACATTAAACTAAAACAATAAAATAAAAAAAATGAGAAGGAGTATAGTTTGGTTTAAAACAGATTTACGATTACATGATAATGAAACACTTATCAAAGCGATTGCTCAAAGCGATGAAATTATTCCAGTATATTGTTTTGATGACTCTCAATTTGAAACTACAGAATTTGGTTTCAAGAAAACTGGAAATTTTAGAGCGCAATTTTTATTAGAATCCATAATTGATTTGGATAAAAACTTAAGATCAATTGGTTCAGGATTATTGATTGTAAAAGGAAAACCTGAAGTTGAAATTCCGAAAATTGTACAAGAATACAAAGTATCAAAAGTTTTTGCAAAACGTGAAGTTTCCTATGAAGAAAAACAAAAAGAAGCTAGAGTCCAAGAGGAATTATTCAAATTGAAATGTGAGCTTAAAACATTTAGCACAAGCACTTTATATCATGCTGAAGATTTGCCGTTTTCAATAAAAGATATTCCAGATGTGTTTACCAATTTCAGGAAAAAAACAGAGAAAGATTCTTTTATCAGAGTATCATTTGAAGAACCAAAAGAGTTAAAATCTCCAGATATAGAATCTCTGAAATTACCAACATTAGAAGAATTAGGTTTGGATTTTCAGCCAATAGATTCAAGAGCAGTTTTACCATTTAAAGGTGGTGAAACAGAAGCAATAGCTAGACTAAATCATTATTTTTTCGAAACTAAGTGCATTTCAGAATACAAGGAAACTCGAAACGGCTTAGTTGGAGCTGATTATTCATCAAAGTTTTCGGCTTGGTTGGCTTTGGGTTGTATTTCGCCTAGATTTATTCATGATGAATTAAAAAAATATGAAAAACAATTTGGTGCAAATGATTCAACTTATTGGTTGGTTTTTGAATTGTTGTGGCGCGATTATTTTAGATTTATGATGAAAAAATACAACGCCAAATTCTTTCAACAAGCAGGAATTCAAAGCAAAGGAATACCTGTAAACAAACATAACACAAGTCAACTCCAAGAATGGATTGATGGTGAAACAGGAGTCGATTTTGTAGACGCTAATATGATTGAATTAAAGTTAACAGGTTTCATGAGCAATCGTGGTCGTCAAAATGTGGCTAGTTATTTATGTAACGATTTAAAACTCGATTGGCGTTATGGTGCAGCGTATTTTGAACACCAACTAATTGATTATGATGTTTGTAGCAATTGGGGAAATTGGGCTTATTTGGCTGGAGTTGGAAACGATCCAAGAGGAAATCGTTATTTTAATATTGAAAAACAAGCCTCTGATTATGATAAAGATAAAAAGTATAGGAATTTGTGGTTAAAATCATAAAATTAATTCTAAAACTCTATTTATATTTGCATAATTAATAAAATTTCGATGGACAAAATTTTCAACAATACTGAAGTTGCTTTCTCATTAAAAAGTGATACTGAATTAGACAGAGCTTATTTTCTTTTCAAAATGATTGCCAATGAACCATTGGTTAGAATTGGAACTGCAGTTACCAACTTTGCTTTAAAAGCACATTTACCAGTTGACGGATTAATTCGTGCCACTGTTTTCGATCATTTTTGTGGTGGTGTAAATGAAATCGATTGCCTTTCAGTTGTTGATAAAATGTATACCAAAGGTGTTTCATCGGTTTTGGATTATTCAGTAGAAGGTAAAGAAGAAGAAACGCAATTTGATGCGGCTTTAGAAATGACTCTAAAAACAGTTGAGTTTGCGAAAGAACGTCAGGCGATTCCGTTTGCGGTTTTTAAACCAACTGGTTTAGGACGATTAGATTTATATACAAAAGTAGGAGAGAAGCAATCACTTTCTGCAGATGAACAAGCAGAATGGGATAAAGTTAAAGAACGCTTCGAAATTATATGTAAAACAGCTCATAGTAAAGATGTTGCCTTATTAATTGATGCTGAAGAAAGTTGGATGCAAGATGCAGCAGATGATTTGGTAGAAGACATGATGCGCAAGTACAACAAAGAAAAAGTGATTGTTTTCAATACTTTACAAATGTACCGTTGGGACAGAATGGATTATCTAAAAGCATTGCACGAAAGAGCAAAAGTTGATGGATTTTATATCGGAATGAAACTAGTTCGTGGAGCTTACATGGAAAAAGAGCACAAACGTGCCGAGGAAAATGGTTATCCAACACCAATTTGTGCTTCCAAACAAGCAACGGATGATAACTATAATGTTGCAGTTGACTACATGATGAAGCATATTGATAAAATGGCAATCTTCGCAGGAACGCACAATGAAGAAAGCTCTTATAAATTGATGGAAATGTTGAAAGCAAACAATATTGAAATAAAAGATCAAAGAATTTGGTTTGGACAACTTTACGGAATGAGTGATAATATCAGTTATAACTTAGCTTCACACGGATACAATGTTGCAAAATATTTACCATTTGGACCAGTTCGTGATGTGATGCCTTACTTAATTCGACGTGCAGAAGAAAATACATCTGTTGCCGGACAAACTAGTCGAGAATTGAATTTATTGAAAGCGGAAAGAGATAGAAGAAAAAGTAAATAGTCATTAGTAAATAGTGATTAGTAAATCGAGACTAATTACTCTTCACTATTAACTAATCACTAACTATTACTAATACTCACTAAACTGCAAATTACTCAAATTCTTATAAATACCATTTTCAATTTCGAGTAGTTCTTTGTGCGTTCCTTTTTCAGCTATTTTTCCATCATTTAAAACTAATATTGCATCGGCACTTCTTATTGTTGAAAGTCGGTGTGCAATAATGATACTCGTTCTTCCTTCCATTAAATTTTCTAAAGCTTCTTGTACTAATTTTTCACTTTCACTATCTAATGAAGAGGTAGCTTCGTCCAAAATTAATATACTTGGATTTTTCAATAAAGCTCTGGCTATTGCAATTCGTTGGCGTTGTCCACCAGAAAGTTTTATACCACGTTCTCCGACCAATGTATCGAATTTTTCTGGAAATCCGTTTACGAAATCTAAGGCGTTGGCTTGTTTGGCTGCAATCATAATTTCTTCTTCGGTGGCATTTGGTTTTCCATAAGCAATGTTTTCACGAATGCTTCCGCCAAATAAAATTACATCTTGTGGAACTATACTCATATTGCCACGAAGATTTTCTAAATCATAATCATAAATATTCTTGTCGTCAATTAAAATTTGTCCGCTATCAATATCATAAAAACGCAATAAGAGTGAAGAGATTGTTGATTTTCCAGCACCACTCGGACCAACAATGGCAATTTTCTGACCATAGTTTGCAGTAAAATTTACCTCTTTCAACACTTGAATTTCTGGTCGTGATGGATAACTAAATTGAACATTTTTAAACGAAACATTTCCTTTGATTTTTTCAGTGGATTGATTTTGATTAGAGTTTATTTTCTCTGGAGTTTCATCTAATAATTCGAAAACACGTTCGGTTGCTCCAACGGCTTTTTGAATTTGAGTGTACAATTCGGCAATTCCGCCTGAAGAGGCACCAACATAAGTAGAATATAATACGAATGAAATTAAATCACCAACAGTCATTTCGCCTTTAATACTCAAGGTAACTCCATACCAAACTACGGCAACTATCGTTCCGAATAGGCAAAAGATGATGAATGAAGCGAAATATCCGCGATAGTTTCCTCCTTTGATAGCAACTTTAACAACTTCTGAAATCTTGTTTTTGTAGCGTGCAATTTCATACCATTCGTTAGCAAAAGCTTTTACAACGGTAATTGCTTGCAAAGATTCTACCACAATATTTTGACTATCGGCAACTTGATCTTGTAAGTTTTTAGAATATTTTCTGATGAACCTACCAAAAATTACTGCTGCAACAGCAACTAAAGGAACAATGGAAATCATCATTAAAGTTAATTTTAAATTGATGCTTGCCAATAAAATAAAACTTCCGATAATTAGAATAAATTGTCTTAAAAATTCAGCAATCGTAGTTGCCAAAGTATCTGAAATTTGATTGATGTCAGTGCTAATTCTACTATTTAATTCGCCTGCACTTTTTTGAGTAAAGAAGGGCATAGGCAATTTTATCAAATTACTGTAAAGAGCCAATCGTAAATTTGCCAATGTATTTTCGGTATAATTTACAAATAATGAGATTCTAAAAAAGGAGAAAAAAGATTGTAGAAATAATATTCCGACTAATCCTAAAGCTATCGAATTGGCTTTTGATAAATCGTTGTTTTTTACACAATCAATTAAAATTCCCATAAGTTTTGGAAATGCTAATGCTGTTCCGCCAGTTAGTAAAAGGAAAAATAATCCCAAATAGAATTTCCATTTGTGGTTGTCGGCATATTTGAATATTAAAAGAGCTTTACTTAATGTGCTTGCGTTGAGTTTGGCTTTTGGTAGGTCGTTTTCTTGAAATCGCGCCATTTTTTTTCTTGTAAAAGTAACTAATATTGCTGTGTCAATTTTTTTTACAAATGCTAATATTTTGTGAAATTAAACAGCTAATAGAATTCGTAAAATTATATAAATCGGTAATAATATAATTCCAATATAAAAAATCATTTTTCCTTGTTGTCTGTCATTAGTGTTATAAGAATAAACTCTTTGACCATTTGGTAAATTTTTCTTAGATCTCATTAGTACATAACCAATAATTATTCCGAAAAAACCACCTAATAAAGCAAAAATATATCCTGCAACTATCCATGGTTTTTGATTTTCTTCTGGTTTTGCCAAATCGTTTAAGCGTTGTTTTTTTTAATGATTTAATTAGTTCTTCATTAATAGGTTTTCCGCGTTCTGACAATAATTTTTTTGCTAACGAATAATCAAATTCATTCCATTCATCTTGTTTTAAAATAATGTCATATAATTCTTCATCGGAAAAACTGAAAAGATAATAGTTTTTGTCAACTTGATTTATTTGATCTTCGGCAATACTTTGCAATAGTTTATTAGCATTCTCAAAATCAGAAATTTTAATTTTTATTTCAAATTCTGGAGTTATATTATTTCCTGTTAATAAGCTATCTACTGGCGGAATATTGTTTCCAATTTCGGTTTCAATTTTATTAGAATTTAATAAAGTAACCACTTCTTGTGCTTGATCAATTGAGGAATATTTTTTGAATACTGAAAATTGGTTTTCCATTGCGGATATTTTTTACTAAAGTACAAACTAAATATTAAATAAAAAATCCGCTTTGTTTTCACAAAACGGATTTGATTTTTTTTTTTTTTACTTTCACTACATAGGTACAGATTGAATGAGTTCCTAGATTGATGTGGACATCATAGGAGCCAATTTTGGGAAAAGTATATTTTATTTTTATAGTACCATTTTCCAAACGTTCTATTGTCGGTTTGATGTATTCAATTCGAGTTCCATAATTGATTTGTAGAAAAATGGTATTTATATCAATTCCTTTTAAATCTTTTAGAAGAAACGTAGCTTCTTTATTTTTTTCGATTTCTAAATGCATCAGAGAAGGTTCGATAGGAAAAACAGTATATTTAAACGCATAATCATATACTACTGGTGCTTTCAAAAACTCCGATAAATTTGTTTTTTTATCTTTTAATAACCATTTGATATCATTAGGAAAATGATCTTTTGCAAACAATTCTGGATCAGCTAAAAAATACCCATCATTATAATCAAATTCAAAAGTAAAAGTATTTAAATTATATGCACCACTAGACCAAGTTGCATCACACAAGTACCATTTATTATTGAGTTGTACAGCGTTCCAAGAATGATTAGGGAATTTTAAATTTGAGTCAATCGAACTCTCATTTCGACCAAAACCGTCAATAATTTCGCAATTAATATTTGCAAAATTGGCTAAACTTTTAACTAGATAGGCATAACCTGTGCAAATTGTTTTTTTTTCTTTTGCGAGTTTTTTAAAAACTTGATTACTATACAATTTGTTCCATTTATTAAGTTCTAAACTATCATTTTGGTGTTTATTCCTTTTGGATTTATTTTTTATAAAACTATAGTAATCACCTTCGATATTGGTGCTAACCCAAGTGTATATTGCTCTAAATTTTTCAACATCATTAGACAAATTACTCGTCAAGTTATGAGCAAGTTGTGGTAAATTGGATAAATCATTACCTTTAAAAGCATAGGCAATTGCATCAGCATTTTTAAAATTTACATTTTTAAAATCTGAAATTTGCGCTTCAATTTTTAATTGACTTAGTAGCGTAATGATTAAAAATATCCATTTATTCATTGGTAAATAAAGATTTTATTTTCTGAAATAGTGTTCGTTTAGATTGATAAACTTTATTTGTTGCAACTTCTCCCAACATAACAATTTGGCAGTTATCAAGCTTAATAATATAGTCCATTTTTATCGACTGATTTTCACGTGTAACTTTAATTTCTTTTGCTTTATAACCAATATAACTCACAACTAACACATCTCCAGCTTCTAGTTGCTTTGGAAAGGTAAATTTTCCATCCATATCAGTTTGTGTGCTGATGTTATAATTTTTCAAATAAATATTGGCTCCTGGTAAAGGAACTTTTCCATCTGAAACAATGCCACTAACTGTAAACTTTTCATTTAATTCTGAAGATTTATTATCTTTTTTAGTCGCACTATTTTCCTCTTTTACGATTGTATTCGTATTGTTTTTCTCTTGCGAGTAAACATTGGTTAAAGATAGGAGTGATACAAGAGACAACCCAAATAGACTTGAAGCAAAGGAAGTCGACTTAGTTCTATTTGAAGAAAGACTTGGATTAGAATAGCTTTTTAATTGTGATTCTAGAAATATGCCACAAGTTTTATTTTTTTCATTACTAAAGAAATTAAAAATTTCTTGATCGTTCATTTTAGTAAAATCTACTACGTTTTTTTTACAAGATTTACAGAAACCACCTTCTTCTGTTTTTTTAAAGGTTTTGAAATCCTCAGCGCATGGTTGGTCGATTTGAATGTTAATTTTTTTCATCTTTATAGTGTTTGGTTTCTTATATAGAGGTATAATTTTTTGAAAAGGTTGGGATAGGAATAAAAAAAATAACTTTCATCGAAAACTTGGTATCCGTTTTTTGTAGCATCAACACTATTATTTCTATAGTTCTCGATACAATTTTCTATTTCAAAAACTAACGTTTTTAAAACAAAAAATCACTCGAAGTGACGGTAGCGATAATATTTCGTTTAGTGGTTCTAACAAATGAAGTAGGAGAGAGTCTGCTTCTTTTTATGTGTTTTAGTTTATTTTCCGAGTTTGCAGGAACAAAAAAAATCCGCTTTGCTTTCACAAAACGGATTTGAATTCACTCAGAAACTACTTATTTCTTTTTAGTTTCGTCTTTATCATTTTTGGTATCCATCATTTCCATTAATTTCATTCCAAGTAAACCACTAATTCCACCTTCGGAACCATTTGCACCTGAAATTAATACATCTGGAATCACTTTGATGTTTCCTTTACCAATTTCTTCGGTAATTTTATATTTAGTAAAGTTATCGCCACCCATTGCTGAAACTTGTAACTGATAAGCTTCTGCAGTTGATTTACCAATTGCCATAATTTTCTCAGCTTCTGCCAAACCTGTTTTCGAGATTTTCTCAGCTTCTGCGCTTGCATTAAGTTTTGTAGCTTCTGCTTGTGCTCCTGCTCTTGCTTTTGTAGCTTCTGCTTCTGCATTTGCACGCATTTTTGTAGCTTCTGCTTCAGCATTTACGTTTAATTTTAAACTTGTTGCATCACCTTCTGCTTTTTTAACGGTTGCATCCGCAGTTCTTTGAGCAATTTCAACACTTTGAGAAGCTTTTACAATTTCTTTTTGCATATCTGCAATCGCAGTTTCTTTCTCAACACCTTGACGTTGCTCTTGCGCCATTCTTTGTGTTTGATACGTTTTTTGCTCTTCTTCAGCAATTTTTCTATCGGTCAAAGTCTTCATCAATGAATCTGGTGGAACAATGTCTCCAATCAAAGTATCTACTGCATTTACGTTGTATTCATCTAAAACCGCTTTGATATGATTCTTAGCCGATTCTTGTCTCTCTTTACGTGTACTTAAGAACGAAATCACATCGCTATCTTGAGCAGAGTTTCTAAAATAGTTACCAATAGTTGGTTCCAAAACTTGTGAAACTAAATTGGTCATGCTTCCAAAACGTGCAATAACTTTTGGCGCTTCATTTGCTGGAACGTGAATGATTTGTGCCACATCTAAATTAAATGGGAAACCATCTTTTGAACGTACTGTGATAGTAGATAAGTTTTTATCTAAATCATGCGATTCACTTCTAGCATTTGCCCAATTCAAAACTAAGTTTGTTGTTGGAACAGGTTCAAGTTTTGTTGTGTATTTATTCAAGGCATATTTTCCTGGTCCAAAAGGTTCCATCCAAACACCACGTTGTCCTTTAGAAACGATATTTCCGTGTTTGAAAGTTTCTCCTGTTACGTCTTTTCCGTCTTCACCAATATATGAAATAACTACTCCTACATAACCAATTGGCACATCGGTCATTGGGTTTTGCTCAATTTGAATTGCCCAAGAATTGATGTAATAAGATCCAGCCAACATCACTTGAGGTTGCAAACCACGGTTTCCACCTTGTTCTAAGAAGTAATCAAAATCTTGAAAATTATTGTGGCCTTCAACATATTTACCAGCAATTTGTCCTTGTGGAATTGGATCACCATCAAGAGCTGTTACAATTCCGACCATGTTTTCAAATATTTTGATTTGGTCAGCTATTACAATTTCAAATAAAAAGGTATTAATACGATACGAACCAGTAGTAATAAAAGCTGATTGACGTCCTTTTTGTCCACCATTGTTTAAGAAAGCTGTTGCGTCTTGAAAGTTATCGCTATCCACTTTTCTTGCTAAGATGCGCCCTGTTGGAATTTCTTTTCCGTCTTTACTTAAAACCAATCCAATTTTCCCTTCTGGAATGATGGTAAACGCTGTCATATCAACAGAATATTGCCAAATCCACATTCCCCAATATAAACCTGGAGCTAGTGTTTGTGCTTGAAAACCAGCTTCACCTTTGGTAGCAATAATTCTTCCATCAGGTAACGATTTGTCTGTTCCAAAAAGCACGAATTTCTTAGTAACCAAACCAATTTTGTCTTCAGGAACGATGACCATTCCGAAGAAAACTCTTAAAACAAATTTGTAAAAAATAATAGATAATACAATAGGTATCAACCACCACAAAGTAAAAAATGTTGTCATGTTATAAAATTTAATAAATAAAAAAAAGGTTTTTGATTTTGATAGAATCCGATTTGGAAATAAATAGTAAATCAGGTAGTTTGCTTACCACAAATTCAAAGTACTAGTTGGTTTTGAATTTAGTTTTTGAATTACAACACTTTATTGTGTCATTCTAGTTCTATTTTTAAATCTCTAATTATACGATGTACTTGTTAAAAAGTTACAAATTTTTGATACAATTATTTTTATAAAAAATATAATAAATTAATTATCAATATTTTATAAATAAAAAAAAACTCCAAGTTTCCCTGAAGTTTATATCTAAAATCTAATATCTATAATCAAATCTATTCCGATTCGTCCATAGTATGATAAACGTTCATTACGTCATCATCTTCTTCAATCTTTTCGATTAGTTTCTCAACATCAGCAATTTCAGCTGCGGTTAATTTTTTTGTTACTTGTGGAATTCTTTCAAATCCTGAAGATAATATTTCAATTCCTCTGTTTTCTAATTCTTTTTGGATGGCTCCAAAACTTCCAAAAGGTGCGTAGATTAAAATTCCGTCTTCGTCAGCAAAGATTTCTTCTGCTCCAAAATCGATGAATTCTAATTCCATTTCTTCAATATCAATATTGTTATTCGGAATTCTGAAATTACAAGTATGATCGAACATAAATTCAACTGAACCTTGCGTTCCCATAGTTCCATTGCATTTGTTGAAGTAACTTCTAATGTTTGCAACCGTTCTATTATTATTGTCAGTTGCTGTTTCAATTAAAAGTGCAATTCCGTGTGGTGCATAACCTTCAAAAAGTTGCTCTTTATAGTTGGCAGTATCTTTGTCAGTTGCTTTTTTAATGGCACGCTCAACGTTTTCTTTTGGCATGTTTGCTGCCTTCGCATTTTGCATTACTGCACGTAAACGAGAGTTGGCTTCCGGATTTGGACCACCTTCTTTTACAGCCATTACAATATCTTTTCCAATTCTTGTAAACGTTTTAGCCATTGCAGCCCAACGTTTCATTTTTCTACCTTTTCTAAATTCAAACGCTCTTCCCATTTTTTTAATTCTAAATTCTAAAATCGTTAATCAACAATCATATATCGGTTTAACTATTTGCAAAAGTACTTTTTTCAATATCAATTTCAAAATTCAATTTCAATTTCAAAAGCTACAATTTATCTCGACGTCACTTCGAGTGATTTTTTAAAAATTGCGATAAGCTATTTTTAAAAAATTGTATCGAGAACTTTTGAAACTACAAATTTGTCTTAAACGAGTTCTCGATACATTTCATAAAAAGCTAATCGCATTTTATGAAATACTCGAAGTGACGCTATAATACTATTGATGTTTAGTAAAATCAAATCTTCTAATTGCTATTGCAATTGATTTTTGAAGTTGACCTATGCTTTTTTATAAAACGGCATTTTCACCACTTTTGCTGCAATTTTTTTATCTCTAATTAGGATGTAAATTTCAGAATCTGCTGCTGCGAACTCGGTTTTTACATAACCCATTCCGATGGCTTTTCCTAAACTTGGTGCTTGTGTTCCTGAAGTTACAATTCCTATGTTGTTTCCGTCTGCATCTACAATTTCGTAATCGTGTCTTGGAATTCCTCTTTCGATTAATTCAAAACCTACTAATTTTCTAGAAACTCCAGCTTCTTTTTGAGCTTTTAAGTTTTCTGAATTGGTGAAATCTTTGGTGAATTTTGTAATCCAACCCAAACCTGCTTCTAATGGAGAAGTAGTATCGTTGATGTCGTTTCCGTACAAACAGAATCCCATTTCTAAACGTAATGTATCTCTTGCAGCTAAACCAATTGGTTTGATTCCGAATGCTGCACCAGCTTCAAAAACTTTGTTCCAAACTTGTTCTACTTCTGAATTTTTGCAATAAATTTCAAATCCACCTGAACCAGTGTAACCTGTTGCAGAAATGATTACGTGTTCAATTCCAGCAAAATCAGCTACTTCAAAATGGTAGTATTTTATAGCCGATAAATCTATAGAAGTCAAACTTTGCATAGCTTCAACGGCTTTAGGACCTTGAATAGCAAGTAATGAATAATCATCAGAAAGGTTTTTCATTTCAGCACCAAATGTATTGTGTGACGAAATCCAATCCCAATCTTTATCGATATTAGAAGCGTTTACTACTAATAAATATTGTTCGTCTTTAATTTTGTAAACAATTAAATCATCTACAATTCCGCCATCGTTGTTTGGTAAACACGAATATTGTGCTTTACCGTTTTCAAGCGTTGAAGCATCGTTAGACGTAACTTTTTGGATTAAAGCCAAAGCATTTTCACCCGAAATTAGGAATTCACCCATGTGAGACACGTCAAAAACACCAACACCATTTCTAACTGTTTCGTGTTCTGCGTTGACTCCTTCGTATGAAACAGGCATATTGTAACCTGCAAACGGAACCATTTTTGCTCCTAATCCTTCGTGAATGTGCGTTAAAGCTGTATTTTTCATTACCTATTTTAGTTTGTAGTTTGAGGCGCTAAAATAGTGATTTTTGTAGAATTGGCATTGCTTGGAATGGAAATTTATTTGTGGGTTTTTGGAAATAAAAAAACGCAAAATCAAGAGACATTTGCTTTGGTTGTGATTAGAACTTATCGTGTACTTTTGGCACGGATTGAAAATCCGCGCAATCTGGTAACACTTTGCTTTGCTTGGGTTTATTTATTTAATAACTTTCATTAATTCCTTTTTGATATTTTCATATTCTTCTTGAGTAATCACACCCAAGTCGAGTTTAGTTTTTGCTTTTTGTAATTCTGCAAGTGCTTGGTCGCTTGTCATTGAAGCTTTCGGATTTATTAATTCTCCATATTGTAGTGCAAAGTCTAAATTCAAAACAGTAATGTCCATTCCGGGATTGTTAAATATAACTATTACACTTGCGTTTGTTGCCTTCTTTCCATTTTTGGCAAATTTTATATCCTCAATTTCTACTTCTCTTCCTTTAAAAGCTTCGGGTAAATAAGTTATACCACTTAATATTGCACTTCCCATTCTGCCTAACATTAAATAAGTAAAATTATTTACAGTTTGGTTTGTCGAACCAAAAATTCCCGGTGTTTGTTGATTTGATGTATTAGTTCCACTTGGTTTTCCTAACAACATTTTATCTCCAATTTGTAAAGTTGAGCCATCTGCAAATTTTAAATATTTAAATTTTGTAGAATTCTGAATTGATTTTACCCATTCTGCGTCATTTAATTTTGATACGAATAATGTATCTGCTAATTGTGCTGAAGTTGAAATACTAAATCCTAAAAGGACTAAAAAAATAATTTTTTTCATTTTGTTAATTTAAGTTTTTGTTTTTAATTTCTTTTATTTTCTTTTAGCACAAGGTTTTGTCATTTCGGATTAGCTTGTTTGTAGAGTGTCGTGGCTTCATAAAGTGGCGATGAACCAAGATCAAGCCTACACAAATATAACAAAACTTTAAATTAAAAACCTTTTCAATTTCTAATAAATTCCTTGTCTCTCCATTTCTTGAAACCGCTGTAATAGGTAGTGCTTATTTTTCAAATATTTTAATTTCAGATAGACATATATTTCCATTTCTTGGTTCTGCATTGTCTGAATAAACGTTCCATTCCAAAATGTCAGTTGAACCAATAAATGACTCGTATAATTTTATACTTTTCAATAAAAAACTTCTTGTTGGAAGAATTGGGTCATATCTTGAAGGTCCGTATTTTGGACTTGAATAACCACCATTCATAGTCGGAATGTATGTAGAATCGACAACATCTCTAATTGTATTCTCCATAAAAATATTAGAAATTCCGTTTTCTTCTTCTTCATCTTCATCTAAATATTTTTTAGGAACTTCAATATAAGCGTTAACGTAATTTGCTAAAACTCTTCCATTATTTTTTGCAAATATTCGTAACGTGTAATTCGTTTTATATTTTTTTGCTGGTTCAGCCTTTTGATACATTCCGTTAGATCCTATTGTAAATGCAGGTAATACAAAATTTTGTTGATTAACCTCATATGTATATTTTTGAATTTCTAATTCGAGATCAATTATTGGTGATTTAGTTCTGTTTAGGATATCTCTGATTTCATAATCATACATAGGTTCCGAATTAAAATTAAACCTTTTGTAGTATTTCTTATCATTTGCTTGATGTGCAGTATTACTTTTCGGGATTTCAATTACATAAACTACTTTATTAGTTTGTTCATCAACAGATACAGAATGAATTACTATTCCGTTTATTCGCGGTCTTATTTTACTTTGAATAATTTGCTCTAACCATTCTTTTGATATTTCGTTTCGATTAATTGGGTCTATTGATTCTGGTAAATGTCTATTGATTTGGTCTTCCTTAATTCCGTAGATTATTATTCCACCATCAGAATTTGCAAATGCGGAAACATCTTTTGAAATTTCATTTGTTTTTGCATCGTTCCGTTGCAATGAGCCCGAAGCTTTGTAATCAAGATTCAGATTTTCTTCAATTTTGTTTTCGATAAAACTATTAACTTTATTTAAATCCATGATTTTTCTTTTTTACGATATTTTTTTATCTCGCATTACCTATAACTATTATATATATGTATGATTTTATATTGCATATATAGCCAAATTAGTCATAATTAGAGTTATTACTATATTTAACTCCGCTATCTAATAAATATTCAACTACTAAAACCAAGTAGAACTACCTATTTTTTTCAAAGATAAAAAAGTGTTTTGTTAGTATTTTACGGAAAACCGTAAAGTGTAAAAAATAATTTACAACCATTTCTTTTCGCTTTCAGTAGCGTCCAAAATATCAATATTAAAGATTAACTTAAACTTTTCGGCTACTTTGAAAGCGTCGTTTTTATCTTGTGTTTTGTAAAAGGTAATGTGCTTGTTACCGTTGTAAAATAGGTTGAGCAAAATGATGTCGTTTTGTAAGGTGGTTTCGGCGGTTATCACTCGTACGGTTTGGTTTTCGCTAGTTTTAAAAACCGATACGTACTCAAACTTAGGACAAGGTTTCCATTTGCCAAAATGAAATCCAAATAGGGAATGAATGCTTCTATAAGTGGAATTATCTAAATCAATTTCGGAACCTTCGGTTAACAAGAAATTAATACCTATGGCAATAAAAATAGCGCCAAAAACAATGCTGGCTGTAAAAGATAATAATCCAAGCACAACAATGCTATAACCCAGAATCTTTTTTAAAAGTGGTACTTCTTTAAGGTAAATTATTTTATTCATATACTGATTTTTTCTAAGTGATTAGGTCGCTAAAGTATTTCTTTTTTTATTTCTAAAACCACGTAGAACTACCTATTTTTTTCAAAGATATAAAAGTGTTTTGATAGTATTTTACGGAAAACCGTAAAGAGGTAAAAAATAATTTACAACCATTTCTTTTCGCTTTTAGTTGCTTCCAAAATATATGTCATAATAATTTTGTTACTTCAGAGAGTAAAACATAGAATCCCAATAGAAAAGTCCAAATAGACTTCTAATTATTCGAATTTTATTACCATCTATTGGTTTCTTAATTTTTGTCATTTCTCTCACAAAAAGCCAAAAAGAAACAATCGATAAAAATAGACCAAATAATAAATTATATAAGTTCATTTAATCAGTTTTTTTTAATTTAAACTAGAACTTCGGGCAAGAATTGGTGGAGCAGGTAACATTTTATCAAAGTTTTCAAACTTCACATTTCTATTTAATGGCTTCAGTAAATCTAAAAATTGAATACTATTCATAGTTTCTTCAAAGTTCCAAAACTCTTTTGGTCCTTTGTTACTATGCAACATTACTCTTTTTTTGTCTACATCAAATGCTATTGTTGTCCCATCTTCTACATTGTTACTAAATTGAACAGAATCTTTTGGGAATCTAAATTTACAAACAATTTTATCTAATTCATTTCTGGTAATTTCATCAAGTAAAAAGTAGTGAGTTCCTTTTTTACCAAAAGGATATCTGTCATAGAAATAAACTGTATCAGATGATGTAAACTTTAAATAATAACTATACCTAATATTTCCTTTGAAATAAGTAAAACTGGAGTAACAACGTTTTTTATTCTCAGAACAACTATAAAATAAAACACATAATGTTATAACTAAGAGATAGGTTTTCATATAATTACTATTTTTCTATAATTATCTTTAAAAATTTAAAAACTACACCATCTTTTTACCTTCAATAATCACGCTATCAATTAAATCGGTTCCAAAGCAATAGGGTAGTTGGTAGAAAGAGGTAACTTCTTTACTTATAATGATGTTGGCTTTTTTACCTAAAGTGATACTTCCGTGAGTTTTTTCTAATCCCATGGCGTAGGCGCCGTTTATTGTAGCTGCATTTATAGCTTCTTCTGGTGTCATTTTCATTTTGATACAAGCTGTAGCAACTACAAAATTCATATTACCTGATGGTGTAGTTCCTGGATTAAAATCGGTGGCTAACGCTAAAGGCAAACCTGCGTTCAACATTCGGCGTGCTGGCGTGTAAGGAATGCTGATAAAATAGGAGCAAGAAGGCAAAGCCACTGGCATGGTTTCGGTATTTTTTAGAACTTCAATGTCTTCGTCGGTAACTACTTCAAGATGATCTACAGAAAGAGCGTTGTGTTTTACGCAAGCTGCAATTCCGTTAATAGCGTTGAATTGGTTAACGTGAATTTTGGAACGCAATCCGTATTTTTTTCCAGCTTCCATGATTCTTTCGGTTTCTTCTACAGAGAAATAACCAGTTTCGCAGAAAGCATCGATATAATCAGCTAAGTTTTCTTGAGCGATTTTTGGAAGCATTTCGTTAATAATCAAATCGATATAACCAGAATGGTTTTCTTTGTATTCAACAGGAAACGCATGAGCGCCAAGAAAAGTAGCTTTTATGGCAATAGGATAATTTTGAGCAAGTTTCTTAATCACACGAAGCATTTTGATTTCGCCATCAACAGTCAAACCGTAACCTGATTTTATTTCGACTGCTCCAGTTCCTTGTTTCATGACTTCTTCAAGGCGTGCTTTCGATTGGTTGTAAAGTTCTTCTTCTGAAGTTTCGTTTAGTTTTTTGGCAGAGTTTAAGATGCCACCACCACGATTGGCTATTTCTTCGTAACTCAATCCGTTGATTCTATCTACAAATTCTTGAATGCGATTGCCAGCATAAACAATATGTGTATGACTGTCGCACCAAGCCGGAAGCACTACTTTTCCGGTAGCATGAATAGTTTCATCAGCATTAATCTTTGGGCAATTTTCCATCAAACCGAAGTCGGCAATTAGGTCGTTTTCTATTAATAAATAAGCGTTTTTTATAGAAGGTAAAACAGCCATTTCGCTACCAGAAACTTTTCTTATGGATGCGTCTCTAATTTGAAGTAACTCTTGAATGTTGGTGATTAGTGTTGTCATGAAACTAAATTTCCGTAAAATTACTTTTTAAATAATAATAATTTCTAAATTTAGACAAAATTTGAATTCGTGAGAAAAATTAAATATAAAAAAGGAAGAAAAGTAATCCCTAGTTTTTTTGACTACACTGGAGTTCACAAGCAAATAAAAACAGAATTGCAATTGTTTGTTTATGATACTAACGATATTACGGAATTTGAAGAATTAAACGTTCATGAAATAGGCGCAAATGTAGACTTGAATAAAGTAAATTGGCTTAATGTTCATGGATTAAATAATATTGAAGTTATAAAATCTGTTGGAGACTATTTGAAAGTAGACAATTTTATGCTTGGAGATATTTTAAACACCACAAAACGAACCAAACTAGACGAATACCACGATGTTTTGTTTTTTAATATCAAATCGTTGTTGCCAGTTGAAAACTCGGATAATATTAATGTCGAGCAAATTAGTTTTCTTTTAAAAAATGATATTTTAGTATCTTTTCAAGAGAAACGCAGTGATTTTTTTACTCATATTCGCGAACGTATTCGAACGCATTCTGGAATTGTACGTGAGAAAAAAGCGGACTATTTACTTTATTTATTATTAGATGCTGTAATGGAAAATTTCTACATTACAATAGAAAATGAAGAAGATAGAGTAGAAGAGTTGATTAATATTTCTAAAACAAGTATAAGTCCAGATATTTTAATTCAAATTGAAAAACATAGAGACAACTTTAATTTTCTAAAACGTTCAATTATTCCTTTAAGGGATTCGTTGTATTCTATAAAAAGTATGAAAGACGACAATGTTTTTAATAGTATAGAATTAGAAAATTATAGTTTCTTTGATCGTTTGCATCAAAAGTGTTTAGAACTTTTAGAGCAAATAGAATATGATTCAGCTTCATTAGATAGCGCTTCTAACTTTTATTTTTCCACTCAAAATCATAAGTTGAATGAAGTAATGAAAACATTAACTGTGGTTTCGGTGTTTTTTATGCCTCTAACTTTTATAGTTGGAATCTATGGAATGAACTTTGACAATATGCCAGAATTGCATTGGGAATATGGTTATTTTATCATTCTCGGATTTATGTTTTTATTGCTTTTGGGAATGATTTATTATTTTAAAAAGAAGAAATGGTATTGATTGTTTAAAAAGTAGTTAATAATTATTTGAGAATTATTGCTCATAAGAAAATTATCAATTACCTTTGACCTGTATATACATTAAATTCTGTAAAACATGTTTACTTTACAACAGTATTTAGGCTTCTTACTTTTCTTAACCATTTTAACCATTGGTTTTTGGTTAATGATTTTCTTAATTCACTTCGTATTCTATTGGATATTTGGTGCTACAAGAGAATTATTGAAAGAAAGAAAAGCTAACAGAGAATTAGAACAAGCTTAATTGTTTTGTTTTAAAAATAAAAAAGTCCCAAGTAATTGGGACTTTTTTTTATGCAGTTTGGTTATTATTAACCTGGATAATCTCCACCACCTTCGTCTTGATTTCTCTTAGGTTGTCTATCTTTTTCATTTTTAGGTTTGTTGAAACGGTAAGTAAACGAAAGCGTTACTTGACGCACTCTCCATTGCATTTCAGCATAAGAGTTTATAAAATTAGGAATATTAGTTTCCATAATTCTTTTTCTAGAATTAAAAACGTCACTTACATTTAAAGAAAGTGTTCCTTTATCTTTAAGAACATCTTTGCTGAAAGCTAGATTCATAGCAAAAACACCTAAACTTCTACCTTGAGCATTGGTTTGCGGACCATTATAGGTTGCATTGGTTTGCCAATCAATCTTTTTAGGCAAAGTTACTTTAGATGTTAGTCTTGCTGTCCAAGAGGTTGCAACGTTATCAAAGTTTTGAGTTACCTGATTGTTTAAGAAATTAGTGTAAGTAAAATCTCCTTGTGTTTCTACTCTAAATAAATTGAAGTTAGTGTTTAATTTCCACCATTTGTAAGGAGAATAATTTAAAGTGAATTCAAAACCAGCTCTATATTCTGTAGCAAGGTTTATAGGTGAACTTAAGATAACTGGAATTCCATTTACAAAAGCACCAGATTCTTTTCTTACAAATTGAAATGCATCAGTTGTTTTATTTACATATAAAGAAGTATTTAATGTAAACTTCTCCCAACTTTTCAAGAATCCTAAATCTATAGCATCTGTAAAAGCTGGATCTAAATCAGGATTTCCTTGAAAGATATTGATGTTACTTGAGTAGTTACTAAAAGGATTAATTTGTCTTCCTCTTGGTCTTTGAATTCTTCTGCTATAGCTGATAGAAGCATTTGTTTTATCTGATATTTCATAAGTAAAGAAAGCACTTGGAAAGAAATTATTATATCGTTTGTTATTAAAATCACTTGTTGTAATTTGATTTACATCAATATCAGAATCTTCCCAACGCATACCCAATAAAACAGATAATTTTTTTACTTTAAATCCGTATTGAGAATAAAGTGCATGTACTTTTTCTTTGTAAACTAAATTATTTGTGAAAAGAGTATTTACAACTCCTTCATTAAAAACAGTTACATCTGTACCTTGTTCTAAAAAATCGCCACGATATCCAGCTTCAAGTTGCATTGACTTACCTAATGGCAAAACATAATCTGCTTGAATTAAATTACGACTTTGTCTTTGAATATTAACTGTTGCATCAGTACCATCTTGACTATCTATAATTGTTGCTATGTTGTCATCGTTGTTTTTAGAAAACTGAGTATCTATAGTTAATTTATGACCATCTTTTTTGAATTTTTTCAATAAATTAGATGAAAATTCAATGTTTTCACTTTTCCCATCTTCAAAGTTAATACGTGTTTGTTTGTTGTTCAAACTCGAATTAGCATATTGTCTATCAAAGAAAACATTATCTTGGTTGTCACCAGATATTTTACGATAGTTAACAGTATTTGTCCAAGTAGTATTTTTGTCTAAAAACCATTCAGCACCAAAGTTTCCGTTGTAACCTTTGTTTATTCTATCATTATCTCTTGTTTCATTAATAAAATTAGGAGAAGATGCACCAACATTCAAATAATTAGTTTCTAACAAAGAGTTACCAGGATTATTTCTGTAATTATAACCTTGTGTTGTAAATAAGTTGAATTCGCCTGTTTTGTAATTCAAGTTTCCACTCAAACCATGGTTATCAGGATAACCTGTTGTTGCGATGATTACTCCATTTAATCCATTGGTTTTACCTTTTTTAAGGATGATATTCAATAAACCTCCACCACCTTCAGCGTCATATCTTGCTGATGGATTGGTAATAACTTCAACTTTATCAATGGCATCAGCAGGAATCATTCTTAAAGCATCATTGATATTAATGGCGTTAGAAGGTTTTCCGTCTATAAGAATTCTAACATTTTCGTTTCCTCTTAAACTTACATTACCTTCAGCACTTACTGCAACAGAGGGAATATTGTCTAAAACATCACTTACTGTTCCACCTTTTACCATTAAGTCTTGTCCGACATTATAAACTTTTTTGTCTAGTTTAATTTCAACGGATGTTTTTTCTGAACGAATTACTACTTCATCTAGTTTTGTAGCTTCAGCTTCAAGAGAAATTGTACCTAAATTTGTGTTTTCTTTGATAACTTTTCCTTTAATTTCGAGTGGTTTGAATGAAATAAACTCTACTTTTACATTGTAAGTTCCTGGAGAAGCATCAAAGCTAAAATCACCTTTTGCATCTGTAATTCCACCGGCAGTAATTTTGTTTGTTGTAGTATTTACTAACGATATTGTAGAATATTCTAAGGGTAGATTACTTACTTTTTCGGTAATTTTACCTGTTACTTTTACCTTTTTACCTTCAGGCTTTTGTTGCGAATAATTTAATAGATTGCTTAATAAAAAAGCTAAAGTTAAAAGGAATTTAATTTTTTTCATGATTTGATGTTTATATTTCACAGTTCTCATTTGGCTGCAAAAATAAACTTTCGTTTAAGCAACAAATCACAAAGGTTTGTTAAAAGTAAAATTGAATTAATCTAAATAATTTCTTTAACTTTTTCAAATGGTCTGGCAATAACAGCTTTGTTTCCATTTACAACTATAGGTCGTTCCATTAAAATAGGAAAATCAACCATAGATTGAATGATTTCTTTATCGGATAAAGTTTTCCCTTTAAAATTTTCAATCCAAATAGATTCTTTGGTTCTAATTAATTCTATTGGTTTGATATTCAGTTTTTTAATTATAACTTCTAATTCTTTGAAAGTTAATGGATTTTCAAGATATTTTACAATTTCAAATTCTTGTTTAGAATTTTCTATAAATGCCAAACATTCTCTAGATTTTCCACAACGTGGATTATGGTAAATTGTTATCATATTTTTTTCTGTAAATTAAGTGAATATTGCAATAAATATAGTATTTTAGTAAAAAATAAATTTAACAGAATTATGTTTATAGAACAAGGCGTAAAGAAAGAAAATCCTTTTTGGAAATATATTGTAGGATCTATTTTAATCATTTTAGCTTCAACTATTGGTCAAATACCATTTGGTATTGCCGTTTTGATGAAAACCATGAAATCTGGAACAATGCCAACCGATAGTGCTGGAATGTTGCGAGTTTTGGAATCTAATTTGTCTTTGTTTTTGATGATGCTTTCGTTTGTTTTTGCATTATTAGGCGTTTTTATCGTAATCAAATATTTTCACAAGCAAACCATTTTAGAAGTAACTACATCAAGAAGTAAAGTAGATTGGAGTAGAGTGTTTTTCTCTTTTGGGTTGTGGTCTATTTTTACAATATCGAGTGTTTTATTGACCTATTATTTAAGTCCAGAAGAAATGATTTGGAATTTCAAACCCATTCCTTTTGCAATTCTAGTGCTAATCGGAATCGTTTTGATACCAATTCAAACAAGTACTGAAGAATATGTATTTAGAGGTTATTTGATGCAAGGTTTTGCTAAACTTTCTAAAAACAAATGGTTTCCATTGTTAATGACTTCTGTAATTTTTGGAACTATGCATATTTTCAATCCAGAGATTGATAAAATGGGAAATATTGTTTTGGTTTATTACATCGGAACTGGTTTGTTTTTGGGAATAATAACACTAATGGATGAAGGAATGGAATTGGCTTTAGGATTTCATGCTGCGAATAACTTGTTGACTGCATTATTGGTTACTTCCGATTGGTCGGCTTTACAAACGAATTCCATATTTAAAGATATTTCTGATCCATCGGCTGGGCTTGAAATTATTATTCCGGTTTTTGTGATTTTCCCATTACTATTACTTTTGTTTAGTAGGAAATACAAATGGTCCGATTGGAAAGAAAAATTGACTGGAGCTATAAAATATAAAACAACAATTAACGAATTAAACAATGACTAATCCAACTTACGATAACGTTCACAATCATTTTAAATTAAATGGTTTCCATCTTAACAAAGAAGATTTGTGTCGTGTGGCTTATAGTTTTATTAAGGAAGGTGACGATTGGGAAAAACCTGTTGGAGATTTTCTTTTAGATTGGTTTGATGGAAAAACCTATATCGAGATGAAAACATCGGGTTCAACAGGAACGCCAAAAACCATTCGTGTTGATAAACAAGCCATGGTAAATTCTGCATTAGCGACAGGAGATTTCTTTGGTTTACATTCTGGAAATAGAGCTTTACAATGTCTTCCAGTGAAATATGTTGCCGGAAAAATGATGTTGATTCGTTCGATAATTCTTGGTTTAGATTTAGATTATGTTGCTCCAACTTCTCATCCAATGGAAAATTTGGATGATACTAATTATGATTTTGTAGCAATGGTTCCAATGCAAGCACAAAATTCGTTGAAAGAACTTAAAAAAGTTAAAAAACTTATTGTTGGTGGCGCAAGAATTAGTAAAAGTTTAGAAAAAGAGTTGATGAAGCTTCCAACTGAAGTTTATGAAACTTATGGTATGACCGAAACCATAACGCATATTGCTGCTAAAAAAGTTGGTGAGAAGGAGTTTACAGTTTTACCACATGTTACAATTAGTTATGACGACAGAAATTGTTTGGTTATTCACGCACCACAAATTATTGCAGAAGAAACTGTAATTACTAATGATTTGGTAGAATTAGTAAACGAAAATCAGTTTTTGTTTTTAGGTAGGATTGATAATATTATCAATAGTGGTGGCGTAAAAATTATGCCCGAACAAGTAGAGAAAAAACTTGACGGAAAAGTTGATAGAAGATTTTACATTGCATCAAAAGATGATGCGGAACTTGGTGAAAAAGTAGTTTTAGTAGTTGAAGGTGAATCGTTTGATATTGACAAAGCTATTTTTGAAGGTTTAGACAAATATGAACGTCCAAAAGAAATTGTTTTTGTTTCTAAATTCAAAGAAACAGAAAATGGTAAGATTTTGAGAAAAGAGAGTTTGATTAAAAAATAAAAGCATGGTTATAGAAATTGCAAAATGGACTCTAATTTTATTTGGAGTCTTTTTTATTTTTGTTGGAGGGTTGATGCTTTTCAAACCAAAAACTGCTAGAGCAACTTTAAGAAAAGCAGGAAGTACAAACTTAATTAACTATGGTGAAATTACCATTAGAATGATTCCTGCAGCTGCATTAATTATTTATTCAGAATATTCTAAATATCCTGATATTTTTAAAATATTTGGTTGGTTTATGCTAGCGACTTCATTGGTGCTTTATTTTGTTCCTAAGAAATTGCATCATGGTTTTTCAAATAAAGCCGCTGATATTTTAAAGCCAATTTATTTTCAATTCATTTCTCCTTTATCAGTTTTAATTGGAGTAATGATTATTAAATCTATTATTTAGGTAAATTTTTTTATAATTTCCAAACATGTACAAAAAACTCATTATTCAAAACTTCAACTTCGTCTAAAGATTTGATTTTGAATTTAGATTTTTTCCATTTGTTTGTTGGTTCGATTCTAATTTCTTTACCGTTTACTTTGATATCTATTGGCATATTGAAATCGGATACATCGGTTTTCCATTGAAATTCCAATTTCTTTTTATTCAGTTTTATTTCTATTGCAGGAATCTTTTTGTAACTCAAATATTGATTGAAGATAGGAGTAAGATTCATGCTACTTTCTTTATTGAAAAATGCAATAACCGTTGGTGTATCAATAATTTTGTGACGATAAGTTTCAGAGTATTTCAGAATAATTTTCCACCATAATTCATCGTTATTTATCACATGACGCAAAGTGTTTAAAAGCAAAGCACCTTTTGGATACATATCGCCAGAACCTTCATTATTTACACAACAAGTACCAATAATTGGTCGGTCGTTTCTTACGTTTAGTTTTAAACCTTTGGCATATTTCATGGCTTTTTCATAGCCAAACTGACATTCAATATAGACCAATTCTGTATATTGAGTGAATCCTTCGTGAATCCACATATCAGCAATATCTGATGATGTGATGCTGTTTCCAAACCATTCGTGACCACTTTCGTGAATAGTGATATAATCAAAAAGTAAACCTACGCCAGACATAGATAAGTCACTTCCCATATAACCTTTTTTGTACTTATTTCCGTAAGCTACAGCACTTTGATGCTCCATACCTAAATAAGGAGTTTCAACCAATTTATAACCATCTTCTGCAAACGGATATTTACCAAATTTGGTTTGAAAACAATCCATCATTGGTTTTACTTCTTCAAAATGTTTTTTTGCAATTTCTTCATTGTCACGCAACACATAATAATCTAAATCTAAACCATTGTGATTGTCGTGAATATGAGCATAATCGGCAATATTTACAGTAATATCATAATTGTTTATCGGATTTTTAACTTCCCAATCCCAACGAGTATATCCATTTTTTAAATCCTCTGAACCTTTAAATCTTCCGTTGGAAACATTCATTAATCCGTTTGGAACTGCTACTTTTATGGTTGAACCCAAATCAGGTTCATCGGTTTGTGAATCTTTAACAGGATACCATAAACTTGCTCCAGTTCCTTGAACAGCAACTCCAATCCAATGTTTTCCTTGTTTGTCTTTTTTGAAAACAAAACCGCCATCCCAAGGAGCATTTTTAGCTACTTTAGGTTTTCCTGAATAATAAAAACGAATTTTTTCAGAAGAATTTGCAGTTAAACCACTTGGAAAATCAATAAATACGGCGTCAAACTCACGTTTGTATTCTAGTTTTTTATTGTTGTGAATGATGCTATCAATTTGCATGTTTTCAAATAAATCTATTTGAATTTTTGAGGAATTCTCAACTACTTTAAAAGCAATTTCATTGTAACCCACAATCGATTTTTCGTCAGGATTTATTTTGATATTCAAATCATAACGTTGCACATCATAACAAGTTCTCTCCAGACGCAAACCACCTTGAAGCGAATCTCTACGTGTAAAGTTTTGTGAAAAAACAGTTTGAAAACCAAGTATAGTTAAACCAATAATAAAGATTTTTTTCATGATGATTTGATTTATAATTGATTAGTTGTTGGTTTTATGGATTTGTTACTTGATTAATTTTAATAATTTATTTAAAGAATGCATCAGTACTATTGCAAAGCAAAATCCAAACAAAAACATTATAATAGAAAATAGAGCATTAGCAGTATATCGATAGTCATTTAAATTATAGAAATAATCAAACAACCAACTTAATTTAGGATTTCTATATCTATTACCGAAACCACCGTTATCTTCTATAATTAGCTCTTCAATTTTAATGTAAAAGAAAATACTTGATGGAAAACCAACTAAAATGATAAAAACTACTTTCAGTATTTTTTTACTTATCTCATTCATTCATTTATTAATATCAATTACAACTGAATCAGCAACTAAATCACCAATTCGTTGTTTGTTATTATTTGTTGAGGCAACAAGTAAACCAATCATAAAAATGCAATCAAAAATACCCATACCAAATCTTACAAAAGCTTGAGTTCCGCTAATATCTTTATTGTTAGTTTTATTCATGACTTTAAGTCCAACTATTTTTTTTTCCAAAGGTTTGACCTGTAAAAGCTTCATTTATTGGCCACAATCCTAATCCAATTAGAAAAAGAAGAAAAGCAGGAAAACCTGTTATTTGATATCCGTTTTCGTTTTTTTCTCCAAAGAAATATCCGAAAATAAAAATAAAAACAGCATAGATTAAAAAATCAATTATAAAAGCTAAAATTCTATCTCTTTTCTTTGCTAACTTCATTAATTAAAATGTCATGGTTTTTCTTAGTAATAAAAAGTTTGTATTTATATCTAATATCTAAAATCTAATATCTAATATTAAACCTGAATCACACCCAAATTAAATTTCTTTTCAATAGGTGAGTGGTTAGCTGCTTCAATTCCCATAGAAATCCATGTTCTAGTTTCTAATGGATCAATGATTGCATCTGTCCAAAGTCTTGATGCTGCATAATAAGGAGAAACTTGTGCATCGTATCTTGCTTTGATTTTGTCAAATAATTCTTGTTCTACTTTTTCGTCAACGGTTTCGCCTTTTGCTTTTAGTGATGAAGCTTCAATTTGTGCCAAAACTTTAGCAGCTTGCGTTCCACCCATAACAGCCAATTCGGCACTTGGCCAAGCAAAAATTAATCTTGGATCATAAGCTTTTCCGCACATAGCATAATTTCCTGCACCATAAGAATTTCCTACTACAACAGTAAATTTAGGAACTACAGAATTAGAAACCGCATTTACCATTTTTGCTCCATCTTTAATAATTCCGCCATGTTCTGATTTAGAGCCAACCATAAAACCAGTTACATCTTGAAGAAAAACTAACGGAATTTTCTTCTGATTACAATTGGCTATAAAACGAGTTGCTTTATCTGCAGAACTTGAATAAATAACACCTCCAAATTCAATTTCACCTTTTTTGGTTTTAGAAACCGTTCTTTGATTAGCCACAATTCCAACAGCCCAACCATCAATTCTTGCATAACAAGTGATGATTGATTTTCCGTAATCTTCCTTATACATATCAATTTCAGAGTTGTCAACCAATCGTTTGATAACTTCCATCATATCATATTGATCAGAACGAGATTTTGGAATAATTCCATAAATATCTTCTTCTTTTAAGGCAGGTTTTTGAGGTTTTTCTCTATTGAAACCAGCTTTTTCATAATCACCAATTTTTCCAACGATGCTTTTGATTCTATCTAATGCGTCTTTATCATCTTTGGCTTTATAATCGGTTACTCCAGAAATTTCACAATGGGTTGTTGCTCCACCAAGTGTTTCATTATCAATATTTTCACCAATGGCAGCTTTTACTAAATAACTTCCAGCAAGAAAAATACTTCCAGTTTTATCAACAATCATGGCTTCATCACTCATGATTGGAAGATAAGCGCCACCAGCAACACAACTTCCCATAACAGCAGCAATTTGAGTAATTCCCATGCTTGACATTATCGCATTATTCCTAAAAATTCTTCCAAAATGTTCTTTGTCAGGGAAAATTTCATCTTGCATTGGCAAATAAACTCCAGCAGAATCGACCAAATAGATTATTGGAAGACGATTTTCCATTGCAATTTCTTGCGCACGAAGGTTTTTCTTTCCAGTAATTGGAAACCAAGCACCAGCTTTTACAGTGGCATCATTGGCAACAACGATACATTGTTTTCCTGAAATATATCCAATTTTCACCACAACGCCACCAGAAGGACAACCACCATGTTCGGCATACATTCCGTCTCCAACAAATGCTCCAATTTCAATGCTATTTGATTTGTTATCAAGTAAATAATCGATACGTTCTCGTGCAGTCATTTTGCCTTCTGCATGAAGTTTTTCAATTCTTTTTTCACCACCACCAAGTTTAACTTTGGCGAATTTTTGCTTTAAATCAGATAATAAAAGTTTGTTATGATCTTCGTTTTTGTTGAAGTTTAAGTCCATAAAATTTGATACTTATTTTGTTTTTGCTAAAGTACGAAAACGTTTGAAAAAACAGAATAGTTCTTTAAAAAACAGAAATAAATTTATTTACCTAGTTTTCTTGTAACTTAACATTCTCTTAATATTAGTTGAATACATTTGCATAAAATTTTATACCTAATGACACTAAATAGTATTTTTCAATTTTTTGTACCGAAAGATAAAAAGTTCTTTCCTTTATTTGAACAAGCTGCTGCAAATTTAATTATTCTTGCCAACACTTTACATGAAGCAGTAAATGCACCAAAAGCTGAGAGAGAAGAGTATTTTAAAAAAATAGAAGAACTTGAAGCTACAATTGAAGAAATTACACACAAAACACACTTAGAATTGAGTAAAAACTTCATTACTCCATTTGATAGAGAAGATATTCATTCCTTAATAAAATCTATTGATAACGTTGCCGATAACATGCACGGTGCCGCTAGTAGAATAAGATTATATCAAGTTGACAAAATTACTAAATCAATTAGAAAATTAACGGAGATAAACTTGGAAGCATGTCAATTAATTGGTGAAGGTATCAAGCAATTGAAAGATATGAATAATATCAAAATGATTAAGGAAACTTGCAAAAAAATCAATAAACTTGAAAGTAAAGCTGATGTAGTTTTTGATAAAGCTGTAGCTGATATTTTTGAAAATGAAACCGATGCTAAAAATATCATTAAATATAAAGAAGTACTTTCAGCTTTAGAAATGGCATCGGATAAATGCAAAAGTGTTTCAAACGTTATGGAGCAAATCTCTGTTAAACATTCATAAATAATTTTATCTAAAATTCTATATTTATGGATTTTACTTTACTTATTGTAATCATATTTCTTGCCTTAGTATTTGATTATATCAATGGTTTCCATGATGCAGCAAATTCTATTGCTACAATCGTTGCTACCAAAGTTTTGACACCTTTTCAAGCGGTTCTTTGGGCTGCATTTTTTAACTTTCTTGCTTATTGGGTTTTCGGATTTGGAGTAGCAGATACAGTTGCAAAAACAGCACATACAAGCAGTATTGATTTAACTGTAATTTTAGCCGGTGTTATTGCCGCAATCATTTGGAATATTATTACTTGGTTAAAAGGAATTCCATCATCATCTTCACATACACTAATTGGTGGTTTTGCCGGTGCAGCAGTTGCTCACGGATTTTCAGGTGTAACCGACATTGAGCATGCAGGATTCAAAATTGTAAATTGGTTTAAGGCTGCAAAAGATGGCGAGTTATTACCATCAGGTGTATTTATAGTTATTTTATTTATTGTTTTGGCTCCTTTATTAGGAATGATAATTTCTTATTTCATTTCTTTATGGCTGATGTATTCTTCTAAAAAGAACATTTATCCAAAAATATTCACTATTATTTTAATGCTATTAGTAGCTTGGTTTTTAGTATCAGTAATGGTAAACTATGAAGATATTAAAAAACCTAGATTTGAAAGTCATTTTTGGAGTGTTGTTACAGAACCACATAATATTAAATGGTTTTTAGTTGCTTTTATATTTTATAGTTTAGCAATTTTTAATTTGTTGTTCAGTAGTTTTTCAACTGCTACAGCCGAAAAGGTTTTAAAGAAAATGCAACTTTTATCATCAGCAGCCTTTAGTTTAGGGCATGGTGGTAATGATTCGCAAAAAGTAATGGGAATTATAGCAGCTGCAGTTGCTGTATTTATAAAAGACAATCCAAATTTTAATTTATCAGGATTTTGGTTGGATTTAAATGTAAAACTTCCTTCAGATTCTAATGGTGTTCATTTTGATGGTGTAATGCCCGAATGGATTCCTTTAACTTGTTATTCAGTAATTGCATTAGGAACATTAAGTGGTGGATGGAAAATTGTAAAAACAATGGGTTCAAAAATCACAAAAGTCACTGCTTTTGAAGGAGTTGTTGCTGAATCTGCAGGTGCATTAACGTTATTTACAACAGAGCATTTCAAGATTCCGGTATCAACAACACATACCATTACAGGATCAATCATTGGAGTAGGAGTTACGAAAAGAGTTTCTGCTGTACGTTGGGGTGTAACAGTAAAATTACTATGGGCATGGGTTTTAACCATTCCTGTTTCAGCTGTTTTGGCTGCTTTGGTTTACTATTTTGTAAATTTATTTTAATTATTAAAATAACTTATTTTACAAATACTACTATTTAAAATATAGTATTAATTTTCATTGCCCAATGTTAAGTTTTCACCGAAATCGAAAACTTAACATTGGGCAATTGTTTTATATCGTATTTTTGTTAATGTAAAATTTACATTGAATTTACATTTAAATACAAAAACAACATCACAATGATAACTAAAAAAGAAAACACAGAAGACAATAACTTGGAAACGAATGAAAATTTGCAAGAATCAACATCTATTGTTGTAGATTCTAAAGAAGAAGTAGTTTCTGAAAAACCAAAGACACGAACAAGAGCGACTAGAACTTCAACAGTTAAAGCAACTCCAACTCGAACAAGAACAAAAGTTGTTAAAGAAGCAACAGTAACAGAAGCTAAAGCAGAAGAAGTTCTTGAAGAAACTGTCTCTGTAAATAGCGAAAACACTGAAATTATGAAAGACTCAGAAAAAGAAAAAAAATCTAAAGCTAAAGAAATAGAGAAAAAAGAAAAAGACAAAAAGAAAGCTAAAGCTAAGAAAGACAAGCAAAAAGAAAAAGACAAAGAGAAAAAGAAAAAAGCTAAAAAGAAAGAGAAAGCTAAAAAGCAAAAGTCTAAAGATAAAGCTAAATCTAAAAAGAAAGAACAAGCAAAGAAAAAAGCTAAATCTAAAAAGAAAGCTTAGTCTAAAAAATAATTATAAAAAGCCGATGAAATTCATCGGTTTTTTTTGTAAAAAAAGTTAAAATTTATCTAATGTTATTAAATTGTTAAGTAAAAGTTTTTTTATTGTAAAATAAAAAGTATATTTGTTATAGGAATATTAATTAAAAACCCAAACTACTTATGAAAAAGATAATTTTAATTGCGTTAATGATGGTTTCAGGTGTAATTTTTGCAAAAGGCGAACCACAATTAGAAGCTGTTGGACAATTAGTAAAAGCGACTTATTACTATGATAATGGAAATGTACAACAAGTAGGTTTCTTTAAAGATGGTAAATTAGATGGACAATGGACTTCATATTCTGAAAATGGTACGATTCAAGCTATTGCTGAATATTCTAACGGAGTAAAATCTGGAGTATGGAAATATTTTGATAATTCAATTGCAACTAAAGAAGTTTCTTATTCAAATAATGAAATTGTTTCAGTTACTAATTTCAAACCAAATTTTGTTGCAGGAAATTAATACAAAATTTAGAAATAAAATAATAAGCCATCTTTTTAAGGTGGCTTTTTTAGTTTCAATAGGTATATAAAATACAAAAGCCGATCTGGAGCGATCGGCTATTGTGGTGAGGTGTAACTTCATTTCGGAATCCTCAGTGCAAAGATAAGCTTATAATTTAAATAAATTCATAATTTTTTATTAAACTTTAATTAACTTGGAAAGTTTCAACTTTTTTCAATTTATATTTGTTTGAATTAACTAAACTAAATTTTATGATTAAAAAATCAATCCAAATTGTTTTTTGTCTACTTCTTTTGACAAATACTTCGAGTTTTTCACAAAAGAAAGACAAAAAGAAAAACGAAACTCCTCCACCAACAGTTGCTGCTGATGCTAAAAAGCCAGAAGCCAAAAAAGAACCAAAGCCATACAAAAAAGTTATTGACTCAACAGCTGTTACTCAAAAAGGTTTAATTGATGTTCACAAAGTAGGTGAAAAATATTTATTTGAAATTTCTGAATCACTACTAGGTAAAGAAATTATGACCATAACTAGATATTCTAAAACTCCTGCTGGTGGTGGAATATTTGGAGGTGAAGAGATTAATCGTCAGGTGGTTCGCTTTGAAAAAGGAATGAACAATACTATTATCTTACGTTCAATAACCTATGTAATTACAACACCCGATGAAGATAAACCTATAACAAAATCAGTAAAAAATTCGAGTGCTGATCCAATTATTGGAATTTATGATGTTTTGGCGTACAAAAAGTCTGAATCTGGTAAAGAAAACCTATCAAGTGTAATCGATATGACCACTGCTTTCGATTCGGATACTCAAATTTTTTCATTGAATCCTATTAATAAACAATTATTAAGCATACAAGCATTTCAAAAAGATAAGTCGTTTATTCAATTTGTAAAAAGTTTTCCTATAAATACTGAAATACGAACAACAAAAACATTTGCCACAGTTGCTCCTCAAATTTCAAGAACTCCAACACCAAAAATAGGTACAGATTTTCCTGCCGCTTTAGATGCTGGTGTGGTTTCAATGGAAATAAATACTTCGTTTATTTTACTTCCAGAAAATCCGATGCGCAAGCGAACTTTTGATAAAAGAGTGGGCTATTTCGCTAATGGATATGATGTTTTTGAAGAGGATTCGCAAAAAGCTGACACTGACATTTTTGCTGTAAGATGGCGTTTAGAACCAAAAAATGAAGAAGATGCTCAAAAGCAAAAGCGTGGTGAATTAATTGAACCAAAAAAACCAATAGTTTATTATCTAGATCCAGCCACTCCAGATAAATGGAAACCTTTTATAAAACAAGGTATCGATGATTGGCAAGCTGCATTTGAATTTGCAGGCTGGAAAAATGCCATTCGTGGTGAATATTGGCCAGAAAATGATCCAACAATGAGTTTAGAAGACGCACGTTTTTCTGTACTAAGATATTTTGCTGCTGAAATTCAAAATGCTTACGGACCAAATGTTCACGATCCAAGAACAGGTGAAATTATGGAAAGTCATATTGGATGGTACCACAACATAATGAGTTTATTACGTGATTGGTATTTGATACAAACAGCTGCTGTCGATCCAAAAGCAAGAAACAAAAAGTTTGATGATAAATTAATGGGTGAGTTAATTAGATTTGTTGCGGCTCATGAAGTTGGTCATACACTAGGATTACGTCACAATATGGGAGCAAGTAATGCCACTCCAGTTGAAATGTTGAGAAATCCTGAGTTTCAGAAGAAAAACGGACATACATCATCCATTATGGATTATGCTCGTTTCAATTACGTAGCACAGCCAGAAGATGGTGTTACCGACTTATTTCCAAGAATTGGTGATTACGACAAATGGGCTATAAAATGGGGTTATTCTTATTTTAGCGATGCAAAATCTGATGATGATGAAAAAGCATTGTTAAATGAAATGACGAAAGAAGCATATAAAAATCGTAGATTGTGGTTTGGAACGGAATCTAGTCCATTCGATCCGAGATATCAAACTGAGGATTTAGGTGATAATGCAATGAAAGCATCTGAATATGGAATTAAAAATTTAAAAAGAATCTTGCCTAATTTGCTTGAATGGAGCAAAGAAAAAGGTGAGGATTATTCTGAACTTGAAGGTTTGTACAACTCTTTGGTTGGTCAATTTCGTCGCTACATGGGTCATGTTACCAAAAATGTCGGTGGAATTTACGAGACTCCAAAAACTTATGATATGGTTGGTAATGAATATGAAGTAGTTCCTTCATCAATTCAAAATGAAGCAGTTGCTTTTTTAAATGAACAAGTTTTTAAGACACCTTCTTGGTTACTAGATCAAAATATTTTAGCAAAAATTAATCCAGATAACGGTGTAGAGCTTATGAAAGGAATACAAGATGGAACATTATCTAATTTATTATCTGCTGATCGAATGGTACGTTTACTTGAAACTTCTTCCTTAAGTAAAGCAAATTATTCTGTAGATGAGTTATTGACTGATTTAAAACGAGGTATTTTTTCTGAACTAAAATCAAATTCTGAAATTAATATTTACAGAAGAAATTTACAAAAAGGTTTTGTATTTAAATTAATTGATGCCATTAGTTTAGATAGAAATGTTGTCGCAAATTTTAACGGAAAAAGAATAATTATTGCAGATACTGATGTGCCTTCAATTGCAAGAGGACATTTAATAGAACTAAGAACTCAACTAAAAGTAGCAAGTGCAACTGCAACTGATAGAATAAGTAAATTTCATATTGCTGATTTGGTAGCTAGAATTGATAAAGCACTGAATCCGAATAGGTAGTTTTTTATATTGATTATAAACTAAAATAGCCGATCACTTTAGATCGGCTATTTAGTTTTAATTTAGAAAGAAACTGATGCTATAGCAAAGGTTGTATTTTGAACAATAAACACTATTCCTCTTTCTGTCCCATCATCATCAAGTAAGCTTTCAAAAATCCGTCAATTTCGCCGTTCATTACGCCATCAACATCGCTAGTTTCTTTTCCAGTGCGAACGTCTTTGACCAATTTATAAGGTTGCATTACGTAATTTCTAATTTGCGAACCCCATTCAATTTTCATCTTTCCAGCTTCTATATCAGCTCTTTGGGCTAATTGTTTTTTCAACTCAATTTCATATAATTGCGACTTTAACATCTGCATTGCACGTTGTCTATTATCATGTTGCGAACGCGTTTCTGAACACTGAATTTGAATTCCTGTTGGTTTGTGAACTAATTGTACTTTTGTTTCTACTTTGTTTACATTTTGTCCTCCTGCGCCACTTGAACGTGCTGTTGTAATCTCAATATCTGCAGGATTAATTTCAATTTCTATAGTATCATCAACCAAAGGATAAACATAAACCGATGCAAAAGAAGTATGGCGTTTGGCATTACTATCAAAAGGAGAAATTCGCACCAATCGATGTACACCATTTTCACCTTTCAAATATCCAAAAGCAAAATCACCTTCAATTTCTAAAGTCACTGTTTTAATTCCGGCAACATCACCTTCTTGAAAGTTTAATTCTTTTACTTTGTATTTTTGCTTTTCTGCCCACATCAAATACATTCGCATCAACATAGAAGCCCAGTCACAACTTTCAGTTCCGCCAGCACCGGCGGTAATTTGCAATACAGCACTCAAATTATCACCTTCATCAGAAAGCATATTCCTGAATTCGATATCTTCCAATAAATTATTGGTTAAATCATATTGTGTATCTAGTTCTTCTTCAGTGGCATCACCTTCTTTATAAAAGTCATAGGTCATTTGAAGTTCTTCGGCAAGCGAATTTGCTTTTTCAAAATCTTCCACCCATTTTTTCTTAGAACGCAGGTTTCTTACAATCAATTCTGCTTCTTTGGCATTGTTCCAAAAGTCTGGCGCAAAGGTCTTTTCCTCTTCGTTGGTTATCTCGATAAGCTTGGCATCAATGTCAAAGATACCTCCTCAACGCACCAAGACGTTCTACAATACCTTTAATTTGTTCGGTATTTGTCATAAATAATGTAATTTTGTAAACGCAAATGTAATGCATCAGAAATTGATATGGAAATAAATTTAGTTAGTGACACTGTAACCAAACCTAGCAACGAAATGTTGCAGTTTATGTTTAACGCCAAAGTAGGTGATGATGTTTACAAGCAAGATCCAACAGTAAATGAATTAGAATCTGCTGTTGCTCAGTTATTTGGAATGGAAGCAGCTTTGTTTTTTCCGAGTGGAACTATGGCTAATCAAACGGCAATCAAACTTCATACGCAACCTGGTGAACAAGTAATTTGCGATAAATATTCTCATATTTATCATTATGAAGGTGGTGGAGCATCTTTTAATAGTGGTGTTTCTTGTTGTTTAGTTGATGGAAAACGAGGAATGATTACGGCCGATTTAGTAAAAAATGCTATAAATGATCCCGAATTTTATCACGCACCTTTAACTACTTTAGTAAGTATTGAAAATACAACTAACAAAGGTGGTGGCGCTTGTTATGATTTGGCTGAATTGAGAAAAATAAAACAAGTTTGCACAGAGAATAATCTAAAATATCATTTAGATGGTGCTCGATTGTGGAATGCCATGGTAGCCAAAAAACAACATCCAAAACAATTTGGTGAATTGTTCGATACGATTTCAGTTTGTTTATCTAAAGGACTTGGCGCTCCAATTGGCTCCTTATTATTAGGAACTAAAGCCGATATGAAACGTGCGCTTCGTATTAGAAAAATATTTGGTGGCGGAATGCGTCAATCAGGATATTTAGCTGCAGCCGGAATGTATGCTTTGCAACACAACATGCTTCGATTGGAAGATGATCATAGACGTGCTAAAGAATTAGGTGAATTATTGAGTAAACTTCCTTGGGTCGAAAAAGTGGAGCCAATTGAAACTAATATCTTAATTTTTTCAGTAAGACCATCATTGGAAGATAAATGGGTTATTGAAAAATTAAAACAAAAAAACATCCACATAAGTTCTATGGGACAAGGAAAACTACGTATTGTAACCCATTTAGATTACAAAGAAGTGATGCATAGTTATGTAATGGAAGCACTCTCAAAAATCCAATTTTAAAAATTCCAAATACCAATCTTTAATTATCAAAAATTGGAATTTGGAATTTATTTAAACATATCCATTCCTGGAATATTTGGCATTCCATCTTTGGCAACAGCTCCTAATTCAGCTTCGTTAACGTTGGTTGCCTTTTCTATAGCTTTATTTAAAGTAAGAATCAAGTAATCTTCAAGTTGTTCTTTGTCTTGCAACAAACTTTCATCAATTTCTATTGTCTTTATTTTTCTATTGGCATTTAAAGTTACTTTTAACAAGCCGTCATTGCTTTGTTCGTCCACTAAAACAGTATCCAATCGTTTTTTAGTTTCTTCAATTTTTTGTTGGGTTTCCTTTAGTTTACCCATCATTCCCATGATATCTCCAAACATAATTTTAAGTATTTAGTTTTGCAAAATTAGGGAATTCAATTTCAAAAGTCAATATCAAAAATCAACTTCAAAAATCAAATGTCACACTGAGCCTGTCGAAGTGCAAAAATCAATTTCATTATACAATATACAACTATACAATATACATTTATACAATATACAATGATTGAGTTAAAAAATGTCAATAACAATGTTAATATCAATCCATCACTTAACATTTATTAAAGACTAGTTTGCAATACATTTGCTTTGAATTTTAATACAATTATGAGTACAAAAATACAACCACCAATTGCTAAAATTATTCCTCATGAACTTGAAAAACATGGACATGTTAGAATTGATAATTATTATTGGTTAAACGATAGAGAAAATCCTGAAGTTATTGATTATTTGAATAAAGAAAACGATTATTACAATCAATTAACTGCACATACCAAAGATTTTCAAAAGGATTTATTTGAAGAAATGAAAGCAAGAATTAAGGAAGATGATTCGTCGGTTCCTTATTTTTACAATGGTTATTATTACATTACTAGATTTGAAAAAGGTAAAGATTACCCAATTCATTCTCGAAAAAAAGGTTCGTTAGATGTCAAAGAAGAAATAATGTTTGATTGCAATGAAATGGCAAAAGGACATTCGTATTTTAACTTAAATGGTATTAATATCAGTGAAGATAACAAATGGGTTTCTTTTGGAGTTGATACGGTTTCTAGACGTCAATATACAATTCAAATTAAGAATTTAGAAACTAATGAAATTCTTCCACTTAAAATTGAAAACACTACTGGAGGCGCAACTTGGGCAAGTGATAATAAAACTTTGTTTTACTCAAGAAAAGATGAAGTTACACTTCGTCCTGATAGAATTTACAAACATAAATTAGGTTCAAATCCATCAGAAGATGTTGTAGTTTATTTCGAAAAAGATCATACTTTCAATGTTTCTATCTACAAATCAAAATCAAAAAAATATTTGATTATTTCTTCAGAAAGTACTTTAACTTCTGAATTTCAGATTCTTTTATCGGCAACACCTGATGAACAATTTAAAGTTTTTCAAAAACGTACTCGTGAGTTAGAATATTCTATTTCACATTATGAAGATAGTTTTTATATAGTTACCAATAAAGATGATGCAACCAATTTTAAAGTGATGAAAACTCCTGAAGATAAAACTTATAAAGAAAATTGGGTAGATTTAATTCCGCATAGAGAAGAGGTTTTATTGGAAGGCATTGATATTTTTAAAGACTATTTGGTGGTTTCTGAACGTTTTGATGGTCTGAATAAAATCCGAATTATGCCTTGGAGTGGAGAAGGAGAATATTATTTGCCTTTCGAACTTGAAACTTACACTGCATACACTACAACTAATATTGATTTTGATACTGAAATCCTTCGTTATGGCTATCAATCTATGGCAATTCCCTCATCGGTGATTGATTTTAATATGCGTACTAAAGAGAAAACCATCTTGAAGGAGCAAGAAGTTCTTGGAGGAAAATTTGATAAAAACAATTACATCGAAGAACGAATTTGGGCAACAGCTCAAGACGGAACCAAAATTCCAATGTCTGTGGTGTATAGAAAAGGAATGGTGTTGAATGGTAAAAATCCGTTTCTTTTGTATGCTTATGGTTCTTATGGAATGACAATGGAGCCTTATTTTTCAACAACGCGATTGAGTTTATTGGATAGAGGATTTATCTATGCCATAGCTCATGTTCGCGGAGGTGAAGACATGGGAAGAATGTGGTATGAAGACGGAAAATTATTAAAAAAGAAAAACACTTTTACCGATTTTATTGATTGTTCCAAACACGTAATTGCTGAAAAATATACATCTGAAGAACATTTATATGCTGAAGGTGGATCTGCTGGAGGATTATTAATGGGTGCAATTATCAACATGAATCCCGAATTATATAATGGTGTGATTGCTCAAGTGCCATTTGTTGATGTTGTAACAACGATGCTTGATGATACTATTCCATTAACAACAGGAGAATATGACGAATGGGGAAATCCAAATGTTAAAAAATATTACGATTATATGTTGTCGTATTCGCCTTATGATAATGTGAAAGAGCAAGATTATCCAAATTTATATATTTCTACAGGATTGCATGATTCTCAGGTACAGTATTGGGAACCAGCTAAATGGGTGGCTAAATTGAGAGTGTTAAAAACCAATTCTAAACAATTATTTATGGACACAAATATGGATGCAGGACATGGAGGAGCATCTGGAAGATTTGAATCTCTTAAAGAAGTTGCCAAAGAATTCAGTTTTTTGTTAGATTTAGAAAAAATTAAAAATTAATTTATTAAATTTGCAAGGTTTTGTGGCAAGCTAATTTTAAAAATTTTGCCTCGACACTAATTTTTTATTTATGAAAGAAGAAATAAAAGCCTATAATAATGTTTTGGAATTAATAGGAAATACACCTCTTATTAAGCTGAACAAAGTAACCGAAAATTTAGAAGGAAACTTCTATGCTAAGGTTGAAGCCTTCAATCCAGGACATTCTTCAAAAGACAGAATTGCATTATATATTATCGAAGAAGCCGAGAGAAAAGGAATTTTGACTCCTGGCGATACAATTATTGAAACTACTTCTGGAAATACTGGTTTTAGTATAGCTATGGTAAGTATCATAAAAGGTTATAACTGTATTTTAGCAGTAAGTTCAAAATCATCTAAGGACAAAATCGACATGCTTCGTAGTTTAGGAGCAAAAGTTTATGTTTGTCCAGCTCACGTTTCTGCTGATGATGAGCGTTCTTATTACAATGTTGCAAAACGTTTGCACGAAGAAACTAAAGGTTCTGTTTATATCAATCAATATTTTAATCAATTGAATATTGATGCACATTATATGACTACAGGTCCAGAGATTTGGGAACAAACTGCTGGAAAAATTACTCACCTTGTTGCTTGTAGTGGAACAGGTGGAACTATTTCAGGTATTGCAAAATTTTTAAAAGAGAAAAATCCAAACGTTAGAATTTTAGGAGTTGATGCATTTGGTTCTGTTTTGAAAAAATACCATGAAACTAAAGAATTTGATAACGATGAGATTTATCCATACAGAATTGAAGGTTTAGGAAAAAATTTAATTCCAACAGCTACCGATTTTGAATCTATTGATAAATTCATGAAAGTTACTGACGAAGAAAGTGCTCACACTACACGAGAAATTGCTAAAACAGAAGGTTTATTTGTAGGATATACTTCTGGAGCTGCTTTGCAAGCGGTAAAACAATTTGCTGAAGAAGGTGAATTTACTTCTGAAAGTAATGTAGTTGTAATTTTCCCTGATCACGGTTCAAGATACATGAGCAAAGTATTTAGTGATGATTGGATGAATGAGCAAGGTTTTTTTGACAGTGTTAATGTTGAAGAAGCTCAAAAAATTGAATTTATTAAGTAATAGATTTACTTTTTATATAAAAAAAACTCCGATAATTTATTGGAGTTTTTTTATTTCTTTCTAATAATATCTTCTAAAACAGCTTTACTAGGATAATTTATTACTCTCAAAGTAATTGTATCATTCTTTGTTGTTTTTCCTTCAATTACATATAACTTCCCTTTTTGATAAACAACATTGCTTTTATCAAAATCTACATCACCATAAGTAAGTGTATTTTTTATATCAATGGTATCAATCCAATCTTCTGAAAGTTTTCTTGAAGCTTCTATACTATAATTGAAAGGTTTATTTCTTAAATCATTTAAAACACGTGCATTTGGAAAATAATTACAACGCGTATCTTTACCAGATAAAACAAGGGCCACGACAAATGCACCCATAACCAAACCTACAAGATAATAAGCTAATCTTTGATAAAATTTCATTGTTAATTTTTTTGCAAATGTAAACTAAACAAAATTATTTTGGAAGGAATACTAATTTAAAAAACTATTAAATTTATATCACTATCCGGAAGATTAAACCAATCACCAATAGCTTTGTTTGTTAAAATGCCATGATATAAGTAAATACCATTTTTTAGACCTTTATTGCATCTTATGGCGCTTTCAATTCCGCCATCTTCTGCTATTTGAAGGAGATAAGGAGTAATAATGTTACTAATAGAAAGTGAAGCTGTTTTAGAATATCTTGACGGAATATTTGGTACACAGTAGTGAATAACATTACTCTTAATAAAGGTTGGTTTTTCGTGAGTAGTGATTTCTGAAGTTTCAAAACAACCTCCAGTATCGATACTTACATCAACAATTACAGCTCCTTTTTTCATATGTTCAACCATTGTTTCTGTAACCACTACCGGACAACGATCTTTTCCTCTCATGGCTCCAATAGCAACATCACAACGACGCAAAGCTTTCAATAATGATTTTGGCTGAATCGTAGAGGTAAAAACTCGATGATTCAAATTATTTTGAAGTCTTCTTAGTTTAGTAATTGAATTATCAAATACTTTTACACTTGCTCCAAGTCCAATAGCTGTTTTTGCTGCAAATTCACCAACTGTTCCTGCGCCAAGTATAACAACATCAGTAGGAGGAACTCCAGTTATATTTCCAAATAATAATCCTTTCCCAAATTGATTGTTTATCATTAATTCAGCTGCGATAAGAACCGAAGCAGTTCCTGCAATTTCACTCAATGATTTCACAGCAGGATAAGAACCGTCTTCATCTTTTATGTATTCAAATGCTAATGCAGTAATTTTCTTTTTGGTAAGCGCTTCAAAATATTCTTTCTTTCTGGTTTTTAATTGAATGGCTGAAATGATTAAAGAATTAGGATTCATCAACTCAATTTCTACAATAGTTGGCGGCTCAACCTTTAAAAGCATTGGGCAAGAAAGCACCTTTTTAGTATCATTTGTAATTTCAGCACCAGCATCGCTATATTCTTTATCAGTATAACTTGAGCTTTCACCTGCACCAGCTTCCATCATAACTCGATGTCCGTGTGAGGTTAATGAATTTACTGCATCAGGAGTTAGGCAAATGCGTCGCTCTTGATAACTTGTCTCTTTTGGAATACCAATAAACAATTCGCTTTTGTGACGAGCAATTTCTAATTTTTCTTCTTGAGGAAGAAGTTGTTGTTTTGTAAAAGGTGTAAGTGACATAGTTACAAATGAATTATGGCACAAGTTACAAAAAATTAAATAGTAATTACAATAGCAATTTTAATTTAGCTATCTATTCTATGTTAAAGTTAAATGTCTTCTTCCGTCTGGAAGCATAACGATTTTGATATTAGAATGTTCTTCGGGAATTAAATTTGGAATATTTTCAGCCCATTCGATGAAACACCAATTTCCAGAATAAAGATATTCATCAATACCCATATCTAATGCTTCAGTTTCATTTTTCAATCGATATACATCAAAATGATAAATATACTGATTATTAGATATTTGATACTCATTAACTAAAGAAAAGGTTGGACTGCTTGTAGCATCATTTACACCTAAATTTTTAGCTAAAGATTTTATTAAAGTTGTCTTTCCAACGCCCATTAATCCATTAAAAAGAATAACTTTTTTTGGATTTTCTGAAATGATTTTTTGTGCAACAGCATCGATTTCATCTAAAGTGAAAATTATTTCCATGTATTCAGTGTTCAGTGTTCAGTGTTCAGTGTTCAGTGTTCAGTGTTCAGATTTTTGCCTACTGAACACTGACTACTGCAAACTATTTTTATCTCGGATTAAATACTAAAAATGGAACAATAACTTCTTCTAAGGAAATACCTCCATGTTGATAGGTATTTCTGTAATAACTTACATAATGGTTATAATTGTTTACGTAAGCCAGAAAGTTATCATTCTTTGCAAAAATATAAGAACTACTCATATTTATTGCTGGTAAGCCAATTTTTTTTGGGTCCTTTATGGCGTAAACATCCTTATCTTCATAAGTTAAACTTCGTCCTGTTTTGTATCTTAAGTTTAAACTTGTATTCTTATCACCAATCACTTTAGATGGATTTTTCACATTTATAGTTCCATGATCTGTTGTGATTATTAATTTGAATCCAAGTTTTTGACCTTGTTGAATTATATCTAACAATGGCGAGTTTTTAAACCAACTCAATGTCAATGAACGGTAGGCTTTATCATCTGATGCTAATTCCTTTACAACATCCATTTCAGTTTTAGCATGAGATAGCATGTCTACAAAATTGTATACAACAGTAACTAAATTATTGTCTTTTAGAGCTCTAAAATTATCAGCTAATTTTTTTCCACCAGCCAAATTTGTGATTTTGAAATAATCTTGTTTTATATTTAATCCCAAACGTTTTAAATGTGCTGTTAAAAATTCGGCTTCAAATAAGTTTTTACCACCTTCTTCAACATCATTCTTCCAGTATTGAGGAAATTGTTTTTCCATTTCTAAAGGAGTTAATCCTGAGAATATAGCATTTCTAGCATATTGTGTTGCCGTTGGAAGTATAGCAAAATAGGGCGTTTCTTTCTCTAATTTGTAATAATTATTGATGGTACTTTCCATAGCTTTCCATTGATCATAACGTAAATTGTCAATTACAATAAAAAGTACCGGTTTATCTTTTTTTACTAACTCGGGAACAACTAATTCTCTGAATAAAGTATGAGATTGAATAGGTTTATCAGCTTTAGGACTGAACCAATCCTCATAATTTCTTTCAATAAACTTTCCAAATTGTGAATTAGCTTCTACTTTTTGTGATTCTAAAATTGTAATTAAATTAGAATCTTCAATGTCTTCTAATTCTAATTCCCAAAAGATTAACTTTTTGTATAACTCAATCCAATCTTCATATGAATTCACCATAGAAAGTTCTAAAGCAATTTTTCTAAATTCCTTTTGATAATCTAAAGTTGTTTTTTCTGAAATCAATCTAGAATGATCTAAATTCTTTTTCAAACTCAATAAAATCTGATTTGGATTTACTGGTTTGATAAGGTAATCGGCAATTTTAGAACCAATTGCTTCTTCCATGATATATTCTTCTTCGCTTTTTGTAATCATTATTACTGGCGTAGAAGATTTCTTCTCTTTAATTTCTGATAGCGTTTCCAATCCGCTCATTCCAGGCATATTTTCGTCTAAGAAAACTACATCAAAATTGTTTTCAGCAAAAATATCTACTGCGTCACGACCATTATTACATGTAGTTACTTCATAATTTTTCTTCTCTAAAAAAAGGATGTGTGGTTTTAACAAATCAATCTCGTCATCCACCCAAAGTATTTTGATTTTATCCATAATGGTATTTAATTTGGTGCAATTTACTATTTATAGAACGAACGATGTATTAAAATTATTGTAAAAAAAATAGTAATAAATAGCAATAGGTCTATTAAAAGATAAAAATGATTAAATTTGAATTTTAAAATATTTTATATGAAATCGCCACTAAAAAAGAGTTTGTTGCAAACAAACACCAATAAGTAAAGGCGATAACATATATGACCGCTAACAAATCAAAATTTACATATATGAAATTATTGCAACGTTTATCACTTATAACTTTAGCTACAATAACAATAGTAAGTTGTAACAAGAAAGAAACCACTTTTGTTGATCCTTTAATAACTAATAGAGATACAACCATCAATCCATCAGATGATTTTTTTAATTATGCTAATGGAGGTTGGTTTAAAAAACATCCTATTCCTTCGTCTGAGAGAAGTAATGGTATTTTTAGAATGATTCAGGACACCATCAACAATCAAATAAAATCTATTTGTGAAACTTCCGCTGAAGCTGGTGCTGAAAAAGGTAGTAATAAACAAAAGATTGGCGATTTTTATGCTTCTGGAATGGATTCTACAACCATCAATAAACTAGGAATAAATCCTTTAAAAGACGAATTTTCTAAAATTGATGCCATTAAAGATGTTCCAAGTTTGTTGAAAGAAATAGGTCATTTGCATACTATTGGTTCTGGAGCTGGTTTCGGTTTTTATGTTGGGCAAGATGATAAAAATAGTGCTAAAAATGCTATTTTTCTTCATCAAGGAGGTTTAGGATTAGGACAGAGAGATTACTATTTCAATACTGATGAAGAAACTGTTACTATTCGAACAGAATACGTTAAACATGTTCAAAAGATGATGGAGTTGATAGGAGTTAAACAAGATTTAGCTACAAAAAATGCAGCTTCAATCATGAAATTAGAAACCGATTTAGCGAAAGCTTCAAGGAAATTAGAAGCTTTGCGTGATCCAATTAAGAACTATAACAAAATGAGTATTGCCCAATTGAATGGAATTACTCCAAATATTGATTGGAATGTAACTCTTAAAGATTTCGGAATTGTTAAAGCTGATACTGTGATAGTTGGACAACCAGAATTTTATAAAGCATTAAATGGAATGCTAAAATCTTATGCTATTGAAGATTGGAAGACGTATTTAAAATGGGATTTAGTTAATACCTATGCTTCTTATTTGAACAAGGAAATTGAAGACCAAAATTTCAAATTTTATTCTACTGTGATGAGCGGTGTTAAGGTTCAAAAACCAAGATGGAAGCGTATTGTTGAGCAAACAGATGGTTCTTTAGGAGAATTAATTGGTCAAGTTTATGTTGATGAATATTTACCAAAAGGAACAAAAGAAAAACTTCTTGAAATTGGAAATAATATTCGTGATGTTTATGCAGTTCGTATCAAAAATCTTGATTGGATGAGTGAACCAACTAAGAAAAAAGCTTTAGATAAATTGAGCAAAATTGTTATGAAAGTTGGATATCCTGATAAATGGAAAGATTTAAGTTCTGTAACCATTGACAGAAATAATTATTTAAAAAATGTGATGGCTGTCAATAAATGGTCTTACGATTACATGATAAATAAATATGGTAAACCAGTTGACAGAACAGAATGGGGAATGTATCCACAAACTTACAATGCTTATTACAATCCAAGCAATAATGAAATTTGTGTTCCAGCATGTAATATCATTGTTCCAGGATTTGAAGGAAGAATGCCTGATGATGCGATTTTATACGGAATTATTGGTGGTTCTACCTTTGGTCACGAAATTACGCATGGTTTTGATGATCAAGGAAGTCAGTATGATGACAAAGGAAATTTAAACAATTGGTGGACTGCTGAAGATTTGAAGAAGTTCAAACAAAAAACTGCATTAATTGTTGCTCAGTATAGCAAATTTAAAGTAGGCGATAAGAATGTGAATGGAGACGCTACACAAGGAGAGAACATTGCTGATTTAGGTGGAGTAGTGATGGGATATGAAGCATTCAAAAAAACAAAGCAATTTAAAACCAACGAAAAAATTAGTGGATTAACTCCAGACCAAAGATATTTTCTAGCATACGGTTACGCTTGGATGGTTAATGGAACCAAAGAATATTTATCGCAGCAAGTAATGACCGATGTTCATTCGCCAGCAAAATATAGAATTAATGGTCCGTTGGCAAATATTCCAGAGTTTCACAAAGCATTCAATATTAAACCCGGAAGCGCAATGTATCAGCCTGATTCGTTGAGAGTTGTGATTTGGTAATATTTAAAGTTATATTAGTAAAAGGAAAGTCATTGGACCAACAAAATTTACAAATGAAAACAACATTTCATTCAAAAGATTTTGTTTTAAATATTCCGAAAACCCAAATTAATTTATAGTACATAGTTTATGAAAAAAAGTATTGTTGCTTTAAGTCTTGTTTTATTATTTGCCTCTTGTAAAAAAGAAGAACGCGTTAAAACGGATTCAGATTTTGAAACTTACAAAAAAACCTTTGTAGACAATTTGTGGAAATTGAATCCAGGTTGGGCTTCCAATGTAGGTTTTCATAAATATGATAGCGTTTTGGTTGTTCCAAATGCGGATTATTCCAAGAAATTGGTAGATTTTGCTAAAGCCAATTTAGATTCGTTAGAAACTTATTCTGTAGACAATTTATCGGATAATAATAAAACGGATTTCTACATGATTAAGAATTATGCAGAAGGTTCTCTTTTTTCTATTAACGAATTAAAATCAGATACTTGGAATCCTTCAGAGTATAATGTTTGTGGTGCTTTCGCCGAAATATTAAACGGAAGTTACGACACTTTAGAAACTCGATTGAAGAATTTCGGAGCTAAAATGGACAACATTCCAGCGTATTATGAAGCTGCAAAAACGAATATCAAAAATCCAACAATTGAACATACACAATTAGCTATCGACCAGAATTTAGGTGGTATTTCAGTATTTGAATCCGATTTAAAAACTGCTTTAGACAAAAGTAAATTATCGGAATCAGAGAAAACTACTATTTTAAACAAAGCTCAAAAATCTGTTGAAGCTATTAAAAGCTATGTTACTTGGTTGCAAAAACTGGAAAACAAATCGCCGAGATCATTCCGATTAGGAAAAGAACTATATGCTAAGAAATTTGATTTTGATATTCAATCAAGTTATTCATCTGACGAAATCTATCAGAAAGCAATTAATCACAAGAAAGATTTGCATGAAAAAATGTTTGTTTTAGCCGATAAATTGTGGTCAAAATATCTCGGTTCAGCTCCGAAGCCAACTGATAAATTGCAAGTTATTCGTCAAGTTATTGATAAAATATCGTTGCAACATACAACGCCAGAAAAATTTCAATCGGAAATCGAAAAGCAAATTCCAGAACTTACAGCTTATGTAAAAGCTAAAAACTTATTATATATCGATCCTTCAAAACCTTTGGTAGTGCGAAAAGAACCTGATTATATGGCTGGTGTTGCTGGTGCGTCTATTTCGTCGCCTGGACCATATGACAAAAATGCTAATACATATTACAACGTTGGAAGTATGTCAGGTTGGGAAGCCGAACGTTCTGAAAGTTATTTGAGAGAATACAACGATTATATTTTACAAATTTTAAATATTCACGAAGCCGTTCCTGGTCATTACACCCAATTGGTTTACAGCAATCAATCGCCAAGTATTATCAAATCGATTTTAGGAAATGGCGCAATGGTTGAAGGTTGGGCAGTTTATACAGAACGAATGATGTTGGAAAGTGGTTACAAAAATTCCGACGAAATGTGGTTGATGTATTACAAATGGAATTTGAGAACAACGTGCAATACTATTTTAGATTATAGTGTTCACACCAAAAATATGTCAAAAGAAGAAGCGATTAGTTTGCTAACCAATGAAGCCTTTCAACAACAAGCTGAAGCTGATGGTAAATGGAAGAGAGCTACTTTATCGCAAGTACAATTGTGTTCCTATTTTACAGGTTATACAGAGATTTATGACTTTAGGGAAACCTTAAAAAAGAATGAAGGTGACCAATTTGATTTAAAGAAATTCCACGAAAAGTTCTTAAGTTATGGCAGTGCACCAGTTAAACATATCAAAGAATTGATGCTGGATAAAAAGTAATAAAAAAGTAAATTAGAAAAGGAGTTCAAACAATTTTGAACTCCTTTTTTAATCATAAAATTTTCTTCACTAACCAATACACAACAATAAAAACTATAACAGTACCAAAGCAACCAAATTTAGTTTTCTTGGCGGCAAAAAAAGCAGCGATGAATGCGATTAAATTTTTCATATGATTTTTATTTAGTGATTATGCTATCAATTTTCCCAGCTAATTGATAATCTAAATCTGTAATTTCATTTTTATCATGTGTAAATAATGAAATTTCTAATTGAAATGCTTTGTGAATTTTACAATCAGGATGATGGTTCATTTCATCAGCAAAATGAGCAACTTTCAAAAGGAATTCAACCAACTCAGTTTGTGATTTGAACTTTAAATTAGTTACTAATTTTCCGTTTACGGTTTCCCAATTAATATTTTCCATTTAATAGTTCGCCACCAATGGCAGATTTAGCTTCGATTCCTATTTTTTTCATCATTTCATATGTTGTACAAACTGCGGCAGATGTAACAGGAATTCCACATTCAGCCTGAATTAAATCGATGGCTTCTAAGGATGGCATTTGTACACAAGCAGATGCTACTAAAACATCAACGTCGGTCAAATCTAATTGCTTATAAATTTCCAATAAATTCATCGGATTCTGAGCAGCAACTTCCAAATTATCAGGTATTTCTAATGCAATACTTTGTTTTACTTTGATACCTTGATTTTCGATATAATCAACAACCATATCAGTCAAAGGTCTCATGTAAGGTGTTATGATTGAAATTTGTTTGGCTCCTAAAACTTTCAAACCATTTATCAAAGCTCCAGCTGATGTTACAATTGGCGTAGGGAAGTCGTTAGCAACAGTTTCTTGATGCAAATTCACTTCTGAAACGCAATGATAACCTCGTCCCATGCTCATAATTGCTACCAAACAAGCATAACCCATAACATCTACATGAGCGTCAGAAAGTTCTTGAGCACATTTCAAACTCATGGCATCCATGGCTTCGAGTTCTTCTTTAGTTACTTTTTTCATTCGCATTCTACTGGAATGGAAAGTAAAACGCTCTGGTAAAATCGTTTCACGTGAACGAAAGATTGCTGGTATTTCGGTTTCCATCGTTACGTTTGAAGATGGAACTATTTGTCCTATTCTGTATTTCATTTATATTTAGTTTGCAGTCTCAGTCACAGTTAGCAGTCTGAAAACTGAAAACTGAGACTGAATACTAATTTTATATTTCTTTAACCGTATTAACAATCGTTCCAATTCCTTCCACAGTTGCTTCTACAACATTGCCATCGTACAACCATTCTTGTGGATTTCTTCCTGCGCCAACACCTGCTGGAGTTCCTGTTGCAATTATATCACCTGGTTCTAAAGTGAAAACAATACTCAAATCTTCAATCAAATCATTGATATTGAACAACAAGAATTTGGTATTTGAATTTTGTTTTTCAACGCCGTTTACTTTTAAAGATAGATTCAAATTGTGCGGATTTTCGATTTCATCTTTAGTTACCAAAATTGGTCCCATTGGTGCGAAAGTATCTTGTCCTTTTGATACAATCCATTGTCCTTCACGACGGCAATCACGAGCAGAAATATCATTAATAACAGTATATCCAAAAACATAATCCATGGCATCAGCTTTTGGAACATATTTTCCTTTTTTACCAATAACAACTGCCAATTCCACTTCCCAATCTAATTGTTCGGTTAGTTTGGTATTTTTAATAATTTCAGTATTTGTGGCCGTAACGGTTGTTGGTGGTTTTGAAAAGATGATTGGTTTTTGAGGTAATTTGCCTGTTGTGTCTAATGTTCTAGCACTTTCAGCAACGTGTTCTGTATAATTTAAACCAATTCCGATGATGTTTTTTCTTGGTTTTGGAATAGGAGCAAGGAACGTTACTTCGTCCATTTCGTAGGCGATTTCATCAAATAGTTCAGCATCTGTTTCAGCAATCATATCGTTAAGTTCTTCAACTAATTCAAATCCCATGTCGATTAGTTCTAACATTGAAGTTGGTAGAGGAAAATTGGATATCTCTCCAAAATCTTCCATATCAATTACTTGATTGTTGTGTAGGAATCCTAATCTTGGTTCGGTGTCGTTTGTTTTGTAAGTAAGTAGTTTCATGTTTAAGCCGCTAAGACGCAAAGGCGCCAAGTTAAAAGTCTATTATCTATTCTCTTTAATCTATTTTCTGATGACCATTATTTTCTTCCAATTCTCTTCCTTGATATAATCCTAAACTTTCAATCACAGGTAAATCATTAAAATTGAATAAGCAAGCATCTTCGGTATCTGATAAATTGTGATGTTCGTGCCAAGCCCAAGATGGAACACAGAAAATATCACGTTCTTTCCAATCAAAACGCTTGCCATTGATAATTGTATAACCTTTTCCTTTAGCACATTGATACACAAATGATCCTGTGTGTTTATGCGCTTTTCCTTTGAAACCTGCAGGTAATAATTGCATTGCCGCACCCATAGTTTGCATCACATGTCCACCAGTTAACGGATTGGAATATTGCATAAATATACCATCAAAAGGATTGACTTCATTGACTTTTTGAGCTTCCAATAAAGCTGGATAAACATTTTTCCAAGAATATTTGAATAATGGTGAATAAGGTTTGTCCCAAGTTTTATCGGCTGGAATTAATCCGGCACAACCATAAGTTATTGGCGAATAATTTAATGGTTTAACTAAAGGTTGTTTGCCATCGTATACAGCGTAATCATTTGCTTCGAGCGCATTTACTAAAGGAATGTCCAAACCATCTTGCCAAATACACGTTTTTCCGCCTTCTTCAACGCCGTGTTCGTGCCAAGTGGAATTTGGAGTAATCACAAAATCATTTACTTCTAGCATTATTTTATTGCCATCAACAACGGTATATCCTTTTTCACCTTCCATAATAAAGCGTAGGGCAGAAGCACGATGACGATGTGCCGAAGTACTTTCACCCGGACGAGTTACTTGAATTCCGGTATATAACCAACCCACAGCTGCTGAAACATCTTTTCGTTTATCGTTTACTAAATAAACAACGCGTCTTCCTGCTTGTTCCGGCGTAACTAATTCAGAAGATTTTAAAACTAATTCGCGTAAATCATCATATTTCCAAAGCATTGGAACAGATGAGCTTCTTGGTTCCCAAGGTTCAATATCGTTGGCAACAGTCCACAATGCACCAGCACCAAGTGTTTCTAATTCTTTGTAATAAGCTTCAAGCTCAGGTGTATCTTGAACTCTTGCTCTTCCTATTTGATCGTCTGAATGGTTTTCGTTCATATTTCTATCTTTTATATTGGTGGCTGAGGCACTCGAAGTCACCAATAATATAATTATCTTTTATTAAACTCTTCGTGATTATCAATAAACGTAATTTTTCGAGTAGGAGCAATATTTACTCGCAAATCAAAAATATCAAATCTATTGTAATGTCCGAGAATGTCGTGCATTTGTTTAGGTTGGATGCATTTTTCCAAATCAATATCGGCGTAAACCATTCCTTCATCGTCAATTAATGGTTCTCCAATTACAGCACCATTCGGACCAATAAATCCTGAAAAAGCTGAGTTTTTTCTTGTTAAAATTTCATCAACATTTGGAACATCTTCACGTAAAGCGTCTTTTATTTCTTGAGAAATTGTAGAACACGAAACTATGGTAAATAACTTTCCTTCAAATGAATGAGCTGCTGCACGTATTTTAATTGCTTCAGCCATATTATAATCTGGTGGTGCTACAGGAAGCGAAATATAATTGGCAATATGAATTAATTCGCCTTGAGAAAGTAACGTAAAACGTGCTAAAGTATTAGTGTTTTCACCACAAGCTAACGTTCCGATTGGACCAATTTCAGTGTTGTAGACCTTTAAAGATGAACCATCACCACTTGTCCAAGTAAGTTTTTCAGCCCAAGTTGGAACTAACTTTCTGTGTTTTCCAATTAAAATTCCTTTGTTGTCTATGATTAAATTGGTGTTGTAAATTTCACCATAAGAATCGCCGCGTTCATTAATTCCGATTACGATATGTATGTTGTTGTCTTTTGCAGCTTGAAATAATGGTTTCATTGATTCATCAGATACAGCAACAGAATTTTTATACAATTGCTCGTACCATTTACTGCCTTGAACTGGCGTCATAATCCAATTCCAATAAGGATAACCAGCGATGAAAACCTCTGGAAAAGCTATTAATTGTGCTCCATTTTGGCTGGCTTCTTTGATGAAGGTAATGGCTTTATCAATCGTTTTTTCTACATTGAGAAAAACTGGTGATGTTTGAACGGTGGCGGCTTTGAATTTTTTGATGTCCATATTTTTTTAATTATGAATTGAGAATTACGAATTATGAATTGAAACGAATATTAAATCGTAATTCATAATTTGTAATTCGTAATTTTATTCTTCATTTCCTCATTAAAAGCTTCTGCTTTGATGCTTTGTCTATCTTCTTGAATTTTTACATTTACCAAAGTTACTTCGCCTTCTAATACGGTTTGTTCATTTTGATTAACAAATTGAAATCCGCAAATTATAGAGGAAGTTTTTAGTTCTTTAACCCAAAGTTTTTTGGTTAGCGTTTCTCCAATTCGAGCAGCGTTTTTGAATTGCACTTTCAAATCTACTGTTGGAATTCCGTTGGTTTCGTGCATTTTGGAGAATGGTCTTTCTAGTGCTTCTTCAAACCAATCTTCTACCAAATCGTTGAGCATTTCTAGAAAACGAGGATAGAATACTATTCCAGCGTAGTCAATGTGTTTGAAACGAATTTTTTCTTGTTTTATGAAAGGTTGGTTCATATAGATTAACGATTGAAGATTAACGATTTTTGATTTTTGAACAAATTAAAATTTCTCACTACTTGCTTTTCTCCAAAAATACAAAAATTCTTTTGGAACTGTGCTTTCAAATAATAAACAACCGGTTTCTAATTCGGGAAATATTTCGGCAAAGGTTTCTACTTTGTTTCGGTCGATTCTTGTGGTGATTACGTCACGAGTTACTTCGTCGGGATGCGACAATCCTGCTGAAGCCATTAAATCCATGGCAGATTTAACGGTTTCGTGTTGGAAACGCGCTACACGAATGCTTTTTTCTTCAGGAACTAATCCTTTCATTAAATCGGGATTTTGCGTCGCAACTCCTGTTGGACAAGTGTTGTTGTGGCATTCGAGCGCTTGAATACAGCCCAAAGCAAACATCATTCCGCGAGCTGAGTTACATAAATCGGCACCTAATGAAAGTGTACGAACAATATCAAAACCTGTAATAACTTTTCCAGAAGCAATTATTTTGATTTGATCTTTGATTCCGAAACCATTTAAAGCATCATAAACAAAGGCAATTGCATCTCGCAAAGGCATTCCAACGTGATCTGAATATTCTTGAGGTGCTGCGCCAGTTCCACCTTCGCCACCGTCAACCGTTATGAAATCTAAATACGTTTTGCTTTCGACCATTGCTTTACAAATCGACAAAAACTCTGATTTATTTCCGATGCAAATTTTGATTCCAATAGGTTTTCCTTCAGAACCTTTTCGCAATAATTTTACAAAATCCATTAATTCTAAAGGTGTTGTAAAAGCAGAGTGGGTTGGTGGTGATAAAATATCTTGACCTTTTGAAACCAAACGAATGGCTGCAATTTCATCGGTTACTTTTTCTTTTGGTAAAATTCCTCCATGTCCAGGTTTTGCTCCTTGAGAAAACTTAATTTCAATCATTTTGACATTATCTAAAGTGGCTCTTTTTACAAATTCGTCATAATTGAATTTTCCTTCATCGGTGCGACAACTGAAATAGCCGGTTCCGATATTCCAAACGACATCACCACCTTGAAGATGATAAGGAGAAAGTCCACCTTCGCCAGTATTATGATAAAATCCGCCTTGTTTTGCTCCGTTATTCAGTGCTAAAATGGCATTTTTGCTCAACGAACCAAAACTCATGGCGCTAATATTGAACATACTTGCATTATAAGGTTTAGTACATTGAGACGATCCAATATGAACTTTAGGATTTTCATTTACTTTAGAAAAAGGAATGGCACGAATACTATGATTAATCCACTCATAACCATCTTGATAAACATCTAATTGTGTTCCAAAAGGCATGGAATCAGACTCTTTTTTACTTCGTTGATAGACAATACTTCTTTGCAAACGATTGAATGGTTTTCCTTCTAAATCGGTTTCTACAAAATATTGACGAATTTCTGGACCAAGCCCTTCTAATAAATAACGCATTCTTCCGAGTAAAGGAAAATTTTTACGAATGGTTTTTTTGGATTGATACATATCATATAATCCCATTAAAATCAATGGAATAAATATTAAAAGTAGAAAACTAAATTTCCAATTGACGTAGATTAATATTCCTGTTAAGGAAAGAATGGTGATGCTTATTATTAGAAATGCTTTTCTCATTATTATTTTGAACACGAATTGCACGAATTTGCACGAATTCTATTTTTGTTATTATTTCACGAATTTTTATTTCAACTTACTATTATTTATCCTCATTAAAATAGGTTATTCCAAATTCTTTTAGGGTTTCCTTTAAACCAAGTGCGCATCCTGAAAAGGCTTTAAAGTTTTCAGAACTTTTACTTCCATTGCAATCAAAACACATTTCTATATAACCATATATTTTATCATTTTTATCATAAAATAATAGTGCGTGTCTTGGATTATAGCATTTTGCACCCCAATTTTCTATTTCACATTTTGATAATCTTTCTTTTAGCACTATTGTTTGGTATTCATTTAAGGTCATTCTATTTTTGAGATACTTTTTATTAATTTCGAGTTTGCAATTTTTTATATAATTTAATTTTAAATAATTAGGATTATCTTCTTCATCCCACTGATTTCTATCAATGTATGCCAAAATATCGATTCGTTTTGTTTTTTCAAATGATGAATTTATTTCTTTTCTAAAAGTAGTGTTGCATGAATTTGTTAAAAACAAAACAAATAGAAATAAACAATTTATAAATAAAATCTTAATACTTAATACTTTCATCTTGATACTATTTCAACTTAAATCGTTGAATTTTTCCTGTTTCTGTTTTGGGTAATGCTTCTATAAAATTAATTACTCTTGGATATTTATAAGGAGCAGCTACTTCTTTGAACCAATGTTGGATACGGTTTTTCATCGCATCTGTTGCTTTAGATTGATCATTTAGAACAATATGTGCACAAACTAACATTCCGCGTTCTTCATCTGGCATTCCTACTACTGCACATTCTAGAATATCTTCATGTGTTAAAAGTACAGATTCTACTTCAATTGCGGCAATGTTGTATCCTGAAGAAATAATCATGTCATCGCCACGAGCTACAAACCAGAAATAGCCTTCTTCATCTTGACGGAAAATATCGCCAGTGATGTTCCAACCGCTTTCAACATATTCTTTTTGTTTGTCTTCGCGATTTAGGTATTTACAACCTGTAATACCTCTAACGGCTAATCTTCCTGCTTCATTTCTTGGTAATTCATTTGCTTTTGCATCAATAATTTTGGCTTCATAACCTGTGATGGCTAATCCTGTTGCACCAGGTTTCATGTTTTCTTCATTGGATGAAATAAAAATATGTAGCATTTCTGTTGCTCCAATTCCGTCAATAATTTTCAATCCTGTAGCATCATACCAATCTTGCCAAACCTTTAACGGTAAGGTTTCGCCAGCCGAAACACATTTGCGTAAGCTAGAAATATTAAACTCTTTTACCTTAGTTGTGATGATTCTCCAAGCTGTTGGAGCTGTAAAACATATCGTAACTTTATGATCTTGAATTGCTTTTAATAACAAATCAGGACTAGGTTTTTCAATTAAAAAAGTAGAAGCTCCAAAATACATTGGAAACAAAACCAATCCGCCTAAACCAAAGGTAAAACCTAATGGTGGACTTCCTGTAAAAATATCATTTTGAGTCGGTTGCAGCGAATATTGTGGAAAACATTCACAGATATTCAAAATATCTCTATGATAGTGCGATGTCATTTTGGGCAAACCTGTAGTTCCAGATGTGAATCCAATTAAAGCCACCGAATCGGATTTTGAATGATAATTATCGAATGTTTTTGGTTTAGAAGCCATCAATTCTTCTAATTGAGAATTACCATAGAAACAGGTTTTCTTTAAAAAATCAGATTTCACCAAATGGATTTCTTCTTCTAATTCTTTATCACAAAATGCATGAGAAATTTCTGCACATTCAATTATAGTTGTTAATTCTTTTGAACGAAGTAGAGGCATAGTGGCAACAACAATTCCACCTGCTTTTAAAATAGCAAACCAACAAGCTACCATCATTGGATTATTAGCCGAACGAATTAAAACTCTGTTTCCTGATTTCAAACCTAAATCATCTACTAAAACATGAGCGATTTGATTGGCTTTTTCAAATAAATCTTGATACGTCCAAGTTTCTTCAAAAGTTCTAATGCAAATGTTGTTTCCACGACCTTCTTTGATGTGATTGTCTAATAATTTTTCAACACAATTCAGCATTTCAGGATGTTGAAATTGCGGTAAATCAGTAAAAACATAATTTGGCTGCAAGTCTAAACTTGGTAGGTTTAAGTGTGCAAAATTATCTTCGTAGTGTTTCATTTGAAAATTGTATATCGTATATTGTATAAATGTATATTGATTCAATTTTACAATATAAAATTATACAGTATACAGTTTTTACTTCTTATTACTCTTCGGTTTCAAAGCTTTTTTCATTCCTTCCGCTTGTTTTCTTTCAGAAGCTTTTAATGGATATAAATGTGAAATTCCCATTTTGTATTGATTTAGAATGTCATTGGGTTGAAATTGTTCATAAGCTTGTGCGTTTCTAACAAAATTTGCATCTAATAACAATGGTCTTCCTAAAGCTACTAAATCGGCTCTTCCGTTTAAAATGATTGTGTTTATTTGATCAATATCTTGAATGTAGCCAGCAGTAATCGTTGGAATATGAACTGTATTTCTTACCACATCTGAAAAAGGTGTTTGCCACATTCTACCGGTTATTGGTTTCTGATTTGCAACCGTATTTCCTGTCGAAACATTGATTATATCTACTCCAGCATTTTTAAAAGCTGTTGCAATTATGATTACGTCCTCTTCTGAAATTCCGTTTTCTGCCCAATCGGTTGCTGAAATTCTGACTGACATTGGTTTTTCTTTTGGGAAAACATTTCGCATTTCTGTAAAAACTCTTAATGGAAATTTCAATCGGTTTTCAACAGTTCCGCCAAATTCATCAGTTCTATTATTAGTTAATGGCGATAGGAAAGAAGCTAATAAAAATCCATGATGCGCTTGTAATTCGATTAAATCAAATCCAGCTTTGTCTGAATTTATGGTTGCTTGAACAAATTGTGAAGTAACTAAATCCATGTCAGCTAAAGTCATTTCTTTTGGTGTTGCAGAATTTTCATTAAATGGAATTGCAGACGCACTAAGTAATTCCCAACTTTCTCCAGAAAAACTATCTTCCCAAGGAATTTTAGAGCAACCTTTTCTACCAGAATGACCTAATTGAATTCCGATTTTAGTCTGTGTGTTTTTATGAATAAAATCATTTATTCGTTTCCATTCAACTATTTGATTATCATGATATATACCTGCACAACCTAAAGTAATGCGTCCAGTTTCTGAAACTGCTGTCATTTCCGTTAAAATCAATCCTAATCCACCAATGGCTCTTGAGGTATAATGTTGAAAATGCCAATCGTTAACTAATCCGTTTTCTGCCGAATATTGTCCCATTGATGACATTGTAATTCGGTTTTGTAATTCTAAATTTCTTAATTTGAATGGAGAGAAAGCAGCACTTTTGCCTTCGAGAGCCTTATACAACGTTTCATTTTTGTTGCCTGAGGCACTCGAAGCCAACAAAAATTCTTCTAAAACTTTATCTGTAAATGATTTATCACGCAAACGCAAGTTTTCATAAGTTACTTTTTTAGCACGTGTCATACATCCGAAAGCAAATTGATAAAAAGGATGCTGATTGTGTCGGTTCATATTTTCAAACCAATCTAACGATACTAACGCAGCATACTGAATCATTTCTACAGTATTTCTTCGGGATTTATCATAATGTTGAAAAACTGCTTGAACATCGTTTGGATTCTCCATCAATGCATCAAACAAACCTATAGCAGAATCCATCGCTAATTTTGTTCCTGAACCAATTGAATAATGAGCTGTAGCTTTAGCGTCTCCAAGTAAAACTATATTCTTATGATACCAATTTTCATTAGTTACATGTGGGAATTGGCGCCAATGTGATTTGTTAGAAATTAGTGGATGACCATCGAGTTCTTCTTTGAAAATTTCAGCAATTTTTGCTATCGTATCTTCTTCGTTAGTAACTTCAAATTGGAATTTTTGCCAAGTCTCGTCAGAACATTCAAATATCCAAGTACTCATTCCGGCTTCATATTGATAGGAATGTGCTACAATTAATCCGTGTTCAGTATTTCTGAAAAAATAGGTGAATGCGTCTAATGGTTTTGTTGAGCCCAACCACACAAATCGGTTTTGCTTTAGTTCGATTTTGGTTCCAAATTCTGATGCAAATTTTGTTCGTATTTGACTTCCAATTCCATCAGAAGCGATAATAATATCAGCATCTTCAAATTGACTCAAATCATCTACATTGTGTTCGAAATGCAAATTCACACCTTCTTCTATGCATCTTTGTTGTAATAATTGTAGTAAAGTTTTTCTTGAACATCCGCAAAATCCATTTCCTGCTATGTTTACAGTTTGTCCGTCACGAGCAATTATAATATCATCCCAATAGGCAAATTTGCTACGAATGAGTTCATACGATTGCATGTCACGCTTTAGAAATTCTCCCAAAGTTTCATCGGAAAACACTACACCAAAACCAAAACTGTCGTCCGATTTATTACGTTCGTAAATATCGATTTGGCAATGTGGCATTGCTTTTTTTGTAAGGATTGAAAAGTAAAGTCCACCAGGACCACCACCAATTACTGCTATTTTCATTTATACTGAACTTGTTTCAGTATCTCAATTAAGATACTTCTATTATTTGTTTAACTTCTTTTGATAGAGAATATTTCTCCAATTTTACTATAATTTGAACCTGCTAATCTTGAAACAGGTTTGTAATTTTCCATATTGATTTTGTAGTCATCTAAAAGAACCTTGTCATCAAAGTGCATCATTACAATTCTTCCTATAACAACGCATGCGCCACCTTGATTATGGTCTTCAAGAAAATAATGATGTACCATTTCGCATTCAAAATGAATTGGACTTTCTTTAACGCGCATTGGTTTTACAAGAAGTGATGAGATAGGAGTGACTTTAGCTAATTGAAATTCGTCTATATCCGAAGCTACACTTGCAGCAGTTGTATTCATTGCCTCAACTACATTTTCAGTGACCATATTAACTACAAATTGTTTATTCGCTAATACATTATTTAAAGTATCTTTATTACTATTATTATCTCTTCTTGTAGAAAACATTACGTGAGGTGGGTCGTCTCCTAAAATATTGAAATAGGAGAATGGTGCTAAATTATTGATTCCCTCTTCATCAATAGTAGATATCCAACCTATTGGTCTAGGAATTACTGAACCAGTTAGAAGTTTGTATATGGCAGATTGCTCTAGTTCTTTAGGATCAAATTGCATTTTGTTGTATTGTTTTTACAAATTAAATGAAATTAATAGGAATATTCTAAAATCGATTGCTAAAAATTATCAACTTTATATATTTTATATTGAAAGGGCTATTTAAACCATTGAAAAAGTAATTTTTAGCTAAAAATTAGTATAAATGAAATAATTTCCCAGTAAAATTGCATACTATATAATTTTATACTAAAAAAAATAGCAAAAATGTTTTTGTATATTTGCTAAATTAGTATATTTATGCAAAATTTATATATATGGAGATTTTAGCGTGTCCAAAATGTCAAAGTGACAACATTGTAAAAAGTGGTGTAATCAAAGACAGACAAAGGTTTTTATGTAAAAAATGCAATTATTACTTTACCGTAAATAAACTCGGAAAAAAGATTGATAGTTACTATGTTACTAAGGCTTTACAACTTTATTTGGAAGGTTTGAGTTTTAGAGAAATAGAGCGCATTATCGGTGTTTCTCATGTAACTGTTAGTAATTGGGTTAAGGAATATAAAGTAACAAAACCCAATCATACCGATTATCATCCTACTTATAAGATATATAACCACTTAGAATTGGTAGAATTTTTAAAGAATAAAGACCAATTAAAAGGAGCTGGTATGATTATTACCGAACTTGGAGATAAATTTATGCTAATAAAATGGGAACGTTTCAAGGATTAACTATAGTATTAACATAAATATATATCATAATTTTTTTCATTAACAAAAATTTAGAATTTGGTCAAGCAAAAATAAATTACTAACCAAATTTTAAACCTTATGAAAAAAAAATTATTAATTATTACAATACTATTTTCATCCTTAGTATTTTCTCAAGAGCAAAAAGCTCAGGAAGTGCCCTATAAAGTTGATGTATATGGTTTTGCCCGTGTTGATTATAGTTGGGATACAAGACAATCAGCACAAGTAAGAGAATATCACTTAAATCTGTGGCCATTAGATGAAAAACTTGATACTAATGGAGAGGATATCAATCAAACAGGCGCATCAAACTTTTTGTCTGTAGTTTCAAGATTAGGTGTTAAGGCAACAGGTCCAAATGTTTGGGGTGCAAAAGTTTCTGGAGTTTTGGAAGGTGACTTTTTTGGAAACACACAGCAGTCAATAGGTTTGCTTAGATTAAGACACGCTTATGCTAAACTTGATTGGGAAAAAACAGCAATAACTTTTGGACAAACTTGGTATCCTACTTTTATACCTGAAGTTTTTCCTGGTGTTGCAAACTTCTCTACTGGAATTCCTTTCAATCCGTTTGGATGGGCAACTCAGTTTAGAATTGATCAAAAATTGAACGATAAATTTAGATTTTCTTTTATAGCCTACAAAGACAGAGAATTTGGAGCATTTCCTGCAGATGGAAATCAAAACTCTCCTGTTTATAATAGTGTAATTCCTGCAATGCACGGTAAAATTGAATTCAGAAACAAATCAGTTTTAGCTGGTTTAGGAGCTGAATTTTATCCAAATAAACCATTAATTGAGTCTAATGGTTTAAAATCTAACGAAACTTTAAATTCCACATCACTTGTTGGATATTTCAAATATAACAACGAAAAATTTCATATAAAAGCATATGGAATTACAGGTGAAAATCTTCACCATCTTGTAATGCTTGGTGGATATGCAAGTTATGCAAATGGCACTCAACCTGTTACATACGAAGGAATTAAAACTAATTCAGTTTGGATTGATATTGCTAGTAACAGCAAAAAAACTGCACCAGGATTTTTCTTTGGTTATACAAATCAAGAAGGAACCTCATCATCAGTTGCACCAGCTAATATTTATGCAAGAGGAATTAATGCAACACGTGGAGTAAAAGATATGTGGAGAGCTTCTGCAAGAGTAGACTTTAAACAAAATAAGTTCAGATTAACACCAGAATTAGAATATACTGCTGCTACTCACGGAAAAACACAAAATGATTTATCAATTTCTGGAGCCGAAAATAAAGTTGGAAATTTTAGAGCAACAGTTTCTGCTGTGTATTCATTTTAAAAATTATTAAAAACTAAAAACTATATAAATATGAGCGATAAAAAAACAACAGGTATTTGGAAAGTAATTTCCGCTTCCTCAATGGGAACAATGATTGAATGGTATGACTTTTACATCTTCGGTAGTTTGGCCGTAGTATTATCTACCAAATTCTTTCCAACAGATAATCCAACAGCTGCTTTCTTGTCAACGTTAGCAACATTTGCTGCTGGTTTCGTAGTACGTCCGTTTGGAGCACTTTTCTTCGGTAGATTAGGTGATTTAATTGGAAGAAAGTATACGTTCATGGTAACGTTAATGTTAATGGGTGGAGCAACATTTGTAATTGGATGTATTCCAAGTTATGAAACTATTGGTTTTGCAGCTCCGATTTTAGTATTAATTCTTCGTTTACTTCAAGGTTTAGCTCTTGGAGGAGAATATGGTGGAGCCGCAACTTATGTTGCAGAACACGCGCCAGCAGGACAAAAAGGATATTGGACTTCATGGATTCAAACAACAGCAACTGTAGGTTTATTTATTTCGTTAATGGTAATTTTAATTACAAAAGCATCATTATCAAAAGAAGCGTTTGACGAATGGGGTTGGAGAGTACCATTTTGGGTTTCAATCTTAATGGTTTATGTATCCTACTTGATTCGTAAAAATATGCACGAATCTCCAGCTTTCGCAAAAACTAAAGCAGAAGGAAAAACTTCTACTAATCCTTTAAAAGAAAGTTTTGGAAATAAATTCAATTTAAAATTCGTTCTTCTTGCATTATTTGGTGCTACAATGGGACAAGGTGTTGTTTGGTACACTGGACAATTCTATGCAATGAATTTCTTGAAAACAGTTCAAAGTATTGATTCTTCACAAGTTGATATGCTTCTAGGAGTAGCATTAATTCTTGGAACTCCATTCTTCGTGTTTTTTGGATGGTTAAGTGATAAATGGGGTAGAAAATCGATTATGATGGCAGGAATGTTATTAGCGATTTTATTATATCGTCCAATTTATAGAGCAATGTATAATTCAACAGATTTGACTAAGAAAACCGAAATTGTTGCTCAAACGAAAGTAGTTCCTTCTATCAAAGAAGTTGATGCTACAAAAATGGATTCAATCTATACAACTACAAAAGCTTACACAGATGGAACTACAGTTGAAGAAATCAAAACTATCCATTTTGAAGCAGGAAAAGTAATGGTTGACGACAAAGGAAAAGACAAAATTGAAACTAAAGTTACCAAAATGATTAACAATAGTGATCGTTGGTTCTTAATTTTTATGGTTTTCATTCAAGTAATTTTTGTAACCATGGTTTATGGTCCAATTGCTGCATTCCTTGTAGAAATGTTCCCAGTTAAAATTAGATATACGTCTATGTCATTGCCTTATCACGTTGGAAATGGTATCTTTGGAGGATTACTTCCTGCAATTTCAACTTACTTTGTAACGAATGCAAAAGAAGCAGGCGATGTAGAATTTTACCTTGAAGGATTATGGTATCCAATTGGTATTGCCGCAGTTTGTTTCGTTATCGGAATGATTTACATTGATAGAAAAATTAATACTCTTCACGACTAAAATATAAAACTATGAACGCATTAAAAAAATATTTAGGAATTGTTTGGATTGCTCTTGCTGCAGCAGTTGCTTACTTTTCAATTGGAATCTTTGGTTATAAATTAACTACAGGAAAACAAGACGATTTAGTTTTTGGAATTATTGTTTTCTTCATATTATTACCTATGATTGTTACTGGTTTAACCATTTTTGGTTGGTATGCAATCACCGATGAATACGAAGATTAAATAATTTTATTGGTTAGTCTCAGAAGCTCTTATTCACTTAAGGGCTTTTGAGCATTTATAACAGAAGGTTTAAAAGTTTAAGAGTTTAAAAGTTTAAGAGTTTGAAAACTTTGTTTAAATTCGTGAAAATTATCCAACTTGAATTTGTGTTAATTTGTGTAATTCGTGGCTAAATATGATACTGAAATTCTGAAATGAATTCAGAAAAAGTAAATTCAGCATAAAATGAAAAAAAGACATCAACAAAAATTAGTTATCGTTTCTATAGTCTTGTTAATAGGTTTTAATCTTCCTATTGCATTGCTATTTGATTCTGCACAAAATTTTCTTGGTTTTCCTGTAGTTTACATTTACTTTTTCTCTATTTGGTTGTTTTCAATTTTGGTTTCACTTTTAATTGTAAAACGATACAATGAATAGTATAGCGCTTTTAATAATTCTTTCAGGATATTTAGCTGTTCTTTTTTACATCGCTCACTGGGCAGAGAAAAAAGGTAACAGTAAATGGACAAATAATCCTTATGTTTATACTTTATCATTAGCCGTTTATTGTACCGCTTGGACGTACTACGGAAGTATTGGCGTTGCAGCTGATAGCGGTTTAAGTTATCTTCCAATATATCTCGGACCAATAATTATTGCACCATCATGGATATTAATTCTCCGAAAAATTATCCGAATTTCGAGAGTTAACAAAATTTCAAGTATTGCCGATTTTATTTCACTACGCTACGGAAATAGTAGATTTCTTGGAGCAATTGTTACAGTTATCTGTCTCACAGGAATCATTCCTTATATTTCATTACAACTTAAAGCAATTTCTGAAACTTTTCATGTGGTAACCAACACGCCAACAAGTAAAAATATTTTTGATGACACTACAACACTTGTCGCAGTTGCATTAGCACTTTTTGCTTCTTATTACGGAACTCGATATGTTGATGCTTCCGAAAAACGAAAAGGTATTGTTACTGCTGTTGCAATGGAGAGTGTTTTAAAATTAGTATTCTTTGTCATCATTGGCGTTTACGTTACTTTTTTTGTCTTTGATGGATTTGATGATATTTATCAAAAAGCAAGTTTATTAGAACATTTTAAAGAAAAAAATACCATTGGAGGTTTGCCACAAGCAATCAATTGGTTTTTACTTTGCGTGCTTTCTATGTTTGCTATTTTTCTTTTACCAAGGCAATTTCAAGTTTCAGTAATTGAAAACAATCGCGAAAATCATATCAATACTGCCGTTTGGTTATTTCCATTGTATCTTTTATTGTTTAATATTTTTGTGTATCCAATAGCTTGGGGTGGAAATATTTTGTTTGATGGAAAAAATGTAAATTCTGATACTTATTCTTTGTTAATTCCACAATTGTTTGATGAAAAAACGTTAACAGTAATGGTGTTTCTTGGTGGATTTTCTGCAGCAATTTCAATGATTGTTGTTTCATCTATCGGACTTTCAACCATGATTACTAATAATATTTTAATTCCTTACAACCTTTTAGGAAAATTAAAAAGCGTAGATTCTGTTAGTAGCAAAAGCATCTTGAATAGTAGAAAAATAGGTATTTTTTCCTTAATCATTTTATCCTATTTCATCTACAGATTTTTCGGATTGGATTATAATTTAGTTTCTATAGGATTGGTTGCATTTGTTATTATTTCACAATTAGCTCCAGCTTTTTTCGGAGCTTTGTTTTGGCGAAGAGGTTCACGATTAGGAGCTGTTTATAGTATTTTGGTCGGATTTGCAATTTGTATTTATACTTTGCTAATTCCTTATGCTATCGGAATTACGAATAGTTCAAGCAATTTTATTTCTGAAGGTTTCATGGGATTTCAATTGTTAAAACCATTCCAACTTTTCGGTTTGGATTACTTGCAACCGGTTCCACATGCATTATTTTGGAGTTTGTTGTTTAATTCTGTTACATATTTTGCAGTCTCTGTAAGTTTTAAAGGAAATTATCGTGAACGTAATTATGCCGAAATGTTTGTTGATATAAATAAATACATCACCAATCACGAAGACGCATTTATTTGGAAAGGAACCGCTTACAGAAATGATATTGAAAAAGTATTGATTCGTTTTCTTGGTGAAGAACGTACCAAACGCGCCATGAATATTTTCAATGTAAAATATAATGTCGATAAAAATATTGAACTTGCTGATGCTAGATTAATCAAATTTGCCGAAAATCTTCTTACTGGTCATATAGGAACAGCTTCAGCCAGAATATTGATTTCGAGTGTTGTAAAAGAAGAAAAAATTACCTTACCTGAAGTTTTAAAAATATTAGAAGAATCCAAAGAAAACATCATCATTAATAAAAAGCTGACCGAAACTTCTAACGAATTAAAAGAAATCACAGCCAAACTGCAGAATGCCAATGCATCTTTGATAATAAAAGACAAACAAAAAGATGAGTTTTTAGATACGGTTACTCACGAACTTCGTACGCCAATAACCGCGATTCGTGCAGCAAGCGAGATTTTGCACGATGATGACGAAATTCCAGAAGAATTGAAAAAGCAATTTCTTCAAAATATCATTTCTGAATCTGACAGATTGAATCGTTTGATTGATAAAATTTTGGATTTAGAAAAGTTTGAAACCGGAAAACAAACCATCAATCCAAGTAAAAATAATTTGGTTGCAACAGTAGAAAAATCTATTGAACCTTTACAACAACTCATTAGAAATAAAAGCATTACGATTCATATTGAAAGTAAAGATAAAATCAATGCTTTCTACGACGAAGATAGAATAGTACAAGTTGTAACTAATTTATTATCAAATGCTATCAAATTTTGTCCAGATAGCGAAGGATTAATTACGATTCAAATTATTGAAAAAGATAATTTTATTCATACTTTCGTACATGATAACGGAAAAGGGATTAACCCAAATGATTTTGAAGCCATTTTTGATAAATTTTATCAATCAACCAATCAAAATATTAAAAAACCTGTTGGTAGCGGATTAGGATTAGCAATTTGCAAACAAATAATTGACCATCATAAAGGTAAAATTTGGGCACAACCAAGTATAAAAGGTGCTTGTATTGTTTTTACTTTACCGAAACAAAAAACAGATTTCAGTTAGTAGATTTCAGATTTCAGATTTCAGAAACAAAGATAAATAATTGTAAAATTGAATTTTAAATTTGATTTTTGAAGTTTAAATTGAATATAGAATTATAAAAATGAAAAAGATTTTAATAGTCGACGACGAACCTAACATTGTGATGTCACTTGAATATACTTTCAAAAAAAATAATTTTGAAGTATTTATAGCACGTGATGGACAAGAAGCTTTGGATATTGTGAAAACCAATTATCCAGACATGATCATTCTTGACGTAATGATGCCTATGGTTGATGGTTATGCTACCATTGAGCAAATTAGAAAAGACGACAACTTAAAACACACCAAAGTAATTTTTCTTTCTGCTAAAAATAAAGAAAGTGACATTGAAAAAGGTATGGCTCTTGGTGCTGATGCTTATCTAACAAAACCATTTTCAATTAAAAAAGTGGTAGATCAAGTGATGGAGTTACTTTCAAAATAATAGCGTTTTTTATTCTACTCTAAATAAATTGTTTGTAAAAAAAATGTAAATCTTTACTAAATACATTTTTAATAAACTAAAAACTAAATACTTTTGGTTTATGAAATCGCAATTAATAACAAGTTTGCTTAAGCAAACACCAATAAATAAAAGGCGATAACATATATGACCGCTAAAAAGCAACTTTTACATATATGAAACAAAAGCATATTTACACATTATTTTTAATTGTCTTAGCCATATTTACTCTTCCATTTTGTTATTCCTATTTAACAGAATCTGCAATTGATGATCCAAAAAATGAAATACTATTAAGAAAAATAGGGCATGAGGTTTTGATTAGTTTCAATGATAAAACTTCCAAAGTACTACCTATAAAAGTAATTTTTAAAAATGAATTTCAAATTAGCTTTGAAAATAAGTTTGCTTTTGCTCCAGATTCTCTTATCAACATTGTTAAAAATAACATTTCAAAAAGTACTTTTCCAAAAGAATATTCTGTCTCAGTTCAGAAATGTTCCAACGAAGCTATAGTTTATGGTTTTCATATTGATGCTGATTCAAGTAAAAATGTTATTGCATGTGTTGGAAGAAAAATGCCACTAGATTGTTATGTTATAACTTTAAAATTTGCTTCAAAATCTAATAATTTATTCAATAAATATACCTTATTTGCTATTTTTATTTTAGCAGTTTCACTTTTCTTTTTGATGCGATTTAGAAATACAAAAAGTAAAAAAGAAACTATTATTGCAGACGAAGAAAGCATTATAGCAATAGGTAAATATAGTTTCTACTTCCAAAAAAATCAACTTCAATTTGAAAACGAACAAATTTCATTGACTCCCAAAGAATCTAAATTATTACATATTCTTTCAACATCGCCAAATGAAATCATTGATAGAAATACTTTGCAAAAGGAAATTTGGGAAAACGAAGGTGTAATAGTTACTAGAAGTTTAGATATGTTTATTTCTAAACTTAGAAAAAAATTAGATAAAGATTCTTCAATAAATATCGTAAACATTCATAGTGTAGGATATAAATTAGAAATTAAGAATTAGTTTTTAGTTTGTATAGAGGATTACGCAAACGATTTCGTATATACCTATTTAGCAAGAATATTTTAACTCGTATTGATTAATTATTTACATTTACTTATGTAATTAAAACAACCGCAAACCAATCAATACTAATGAATTACCAAGAATTTTACAACCAAAGTATTCAATCTCCTGAAGCATTTTGGAAAGAGCAAGCAGACCAAATAGAGTGGTATACAAAACCATCTACCATTTTATCAAAAGATGAAAACGATTATCCATTATGGTTTAAAGATGGAGAATTAAATATGTGTTATTTAGCTTTAGATAAGCATATTCAAGATGGTTATGGAAATCAAACGGCAATCATCTACGATTCGCCAGTAACTCAAAATGTAAAGCGATATACTTATAACGAAGTTAAATCAGAAGTAGCTAAACTAGCTGGCGGTATGATTTCTTTAGGATTGAAAAAAGGTGACACGGCTGTAATTTATATGCCAATGATTCCTCAAGCAGCTTTTGCCATGTTGGCTTGCGCTAGAATAGGAGTAACGCATTCGGTAGTTTTTGGAGGTTTTGCACCGCACGAGTTAGCTATAAGAATCGACGATTGTAAGCCAAGGTTAATAATCACAGCCTCTTCAGGAATTGAAATAGACCGATTAATTGCGTACAAACCTTTAGTGGACGAAGCGATAGAATTAGCAGAGCACAAACCTAAAAAAGTCATCGTTTTCAATAGAAAATTAGGAGCGAGAATTCCTTTCAAAAAATATGATGTCGATTATGATGCACTAGTTTATGGCTCAGAAGAAGCTCCATGTGTTCCTGTAAATGCAACACATCCATTGTACGTTTTATACACTTCTGGAACTACAGGAAAACCAAAAGGAATTGTCAGAGATACAGGTGGTTATGCTACGGCACTTAAATTTTCAATGCAATACATTTATGGAGCCAAACAAGACGAAGTTTTTTGGGCTGCTTCCGATGTGGGTTGGGTAGTTGGACACAGTTATATCGTTTACGGACCATTAATTAATAGAAATACAACAGTAATATTTGAAGGAAAACCAATTAGAACTCCAGATGCAAGTACGTTTTGGAGAGTGATTGCTGAGCATAAAGTAAGTATCATGTTTACAGCTCCAACAGCCATTCGTGCCATCAAAAAAGAAGATCCAAATGGTGAATTTATCAAACAATATGATTTGTCTTGTTTGAGAACACAATTCTTAGCAGGTGAACGTTGCGATGTAGCTACATTAGAATGGTATCGCGAACACATTCCAGTTCCTGCAATTGACCATTGGTGGCAAACAGAATCAGGTTGGCCAATGATTGCGAATATGATGGGCGTAGAGTATTTACCAATAAGACCAGGTTCTGCAGGAAAAGCAGTAACAGGTTATGATATTAGAATATTTGGTGAAAACGGACAAGAATTAGGCCCAAATGAAGAAGGTTATGTAGTTATCAAATTACCATTGCCACCAGGAACTATGCTTGATTTATGGAAAGATAACCAGCGTTTCAAAGCAGGTTATTTAAATAAATTTCCAGGTTACTATTTCTCTGGTGATGGCGGATTTAAAGATGATGAAAACTATATTTTCATTACAGGTAGAGTAGATGATGTTATAAATGTAGCAGGTCATAGACTATCAACTGCTGAAATGGAAGAAATAGTTTCCTCTCATCATTCGGTTGCAGAATGCGCCGTTATTGGAATTAATGACGAATTGAAAGGTCAAGTTCCATTAGCATTAGTTGTAAACAAATCTGGTGAAGATATTGAGCATTTCCAATTGCAACACGAAGTGGTTCATTTGGTTAGAGATCAAATTGGTGCTGTTGCTTCATTACGAGATGTTGTAATTGTTCAAAGATTGCCAAAAACACGTTCGGGTAAAATCTTACGTAAATTATTAAGAAGTATCGCTGACGGTGAAAACTTCCAAATTCCATCAACTATTGATGAAGAAGCTATTATTGACGAAGTAAAAGAAGAATTTGAAAAAGCTAAAATAGGTTCGTTTAGGTAAAAGTGAAAAGTAATTAGTGAAAAGTGAATAGCAGTTTAAACTAATTACTATCTATACCTATTTAGCAATAAAAATCTTTTTCTAACAAATAGATTATTTATATTTACAAAACCAAATGACTATTTACTAGTCACTATTAACTAATTACAAAAAATAACAATGAGTTACTATACAATAGACAATTTAGAGCATTACTTTAAAATGTATAAGAAATCAGTTCGTGAACCAAGAAAATTTTGGGACAGAGTGGCCGATGAAAATTTTACTTGGTACCAAAAATGGGAAAAAGTAATGGAGTTTGATATGCAAGAAGCTAAATTCAAATGGTTTGTTGATGCAAAAGTGAACATTACTAAAAACTGTATTGACAGACATTTAGCTAAAAAAGGCGATAAGACTGCTATCATTTTCGAGCCAAACGATCCTAGCGAAGAGGCACAACATATTTCTTACAACGAATTATACGCAAGAGTTTCTAGAATGGCTAATGTGTTGCGTGAACAAGGAGTTAAAAAAGGCGATAGAGTTTGTATTTATCTTCCAATGATTCCAGAATTGGCTGTTTCTGTTTTGGCTTGTGCTCGAATTGGCGCCATACATTCGGTTGTTTTTGCAGGATTTTCATCTTCAGCAGTTTCGGCTCGTATCAATGATTCTGAATGTAAAATGGTCATTACTTCTGACGGAAGTTACCGCGGAAATAAAGCCATCGACCTAAAAGGAATTGTAGATGAAGCTTTAGAAAAATCACCTTGCGTTGAAAAAGTTTTGGTTGTAAAAAGAACCAATTCGGAAGTAACAATGAAAGAAGGTCGTGACCAATGGTTGCAACCGTTGATGGATGCTTCAATTCCAAATTGTGTTGCCGAAATAATGGATGCAGAAGATCCGTTATTTATTCTTTATACCTCAGGTTCAACAGGAAAACCTAAAGGAATGGTGCATACTACCGCAGGTTATATGGTGCAAACTGCCTATTCATTTAAAAATGTATTCAATTATAAAGAAAATGATATTTATTGGTGTACTGCCGACATCGGTTGGATTACCGGACATTCATATATTCTTTACGGACCACTTTTAAATGGTGCAACTACAGTAATTTTTGAAGGCGTTCCTTCTTATCCTGACTTTAGTCGTTTTTGGGAAGTAATAGAAAAACATAAAGTCAATCAGTTTTATACTGCTCCAACTGCGATTCGTGCTTTGGCAAAAGAGAGTTTAGATTACGTGCAGCGTTTTCCGTTAAGTTCACTTAAAGTTATTGGTTCGGTTGGTGAGCCAATAAACGAAGAAGCATGGCACTGGTACAACGACCACGTAGGAGGAAAGCGTTGTCCGTTAGTAGATACATGGTGGCAAACCGAAACAGGAAGCATCATGATTTCGCCGCTTCCGTTTGTAACACCAACAAAACCAACGTATGCTTCGCTACCCTTACCAGGAATTCAACCGGTTTTAATGGACGAATTGCGAAACGAAATCGAAGGAAACCAAGTAACAGGAAGTTTGTGTATCAAATTCCCATGGCCATCGATGGCTCGAACCATTTGGGGTGATCATCAACGTTATAAAGAAACTTATTTTACAGCTTTCCCAGGAAAATATTTTACAGGTGACGGAGCTTTGCGCGATGAAGTAGGTTACTACAGAATTACCGGTAGAGTAGACGACGTAATCATTGTTTCTGGGCATAATTTAGGAACAGCGCCAATTGAAGATGCTATCAACGAACATCCAGCTGTGGCAGAAAGTGCTATCGTTGGTTTCCCACATGATATTAAAGGAAATGCGCTTTACGGATTTGTTATCTTAAAAGAAAGAGGTGAAGGTCGTGATAGAGATAATTTGGCAAAAGAAATTAATCAACAAATTTCTGATCAAATTGGACCAATTGCGAAATTAGATAAAATTCAGTTTGTGAGCGGTTTACCAAAAACACGTTCTGGAAAAATCATGCGTAGAATTTTAAGAAAAATTGCAGAAGGTGACTTCTCGAACTTCGGAGATATCTCAACACTTTTAAATCCTGAGATTGTTGACGAAATCAAAAACGGAAAATTATAGTTTATTTTAGTTTATTTAGTTTAAAGACTGCTTTGGAAACGGAGCAGTTTTTTTATTTTGACACGAATGGCACGAATTTTCACGAATCATAAAGTAATAATTAAATTTCACGAATAATATCATAGCTTTTGGAGGATATTCGCCCGAATTATCATAACACATTACGCAAAAACGACCTATTTAAAGCTGTTTTTAGCTCAAATAACTTTTAGTTCAAAATACATCAAAATTTAACGTAGCTTAAATAGAAAGTATCGCGTTATTAAAATTGGTAATTCGGAAGAAAACAGGGTTTTTTCACATCCTGACGTTTTGCTGCTTTGCGAGGTTGCGTACTTCATTCACTGACAATTACAAATGTAGACAAAACTTTGATTCAACAATTGCCAATTCTGATAAATGCCATACCTAGCAATTTCTTGTAACTGCTGTTGGCAGAAGGTTATTTTGAAGTTTCTACTTTTGGTAATTTTACTTTATCTAGCATTTTATTTGCTAATTCAAGTTTTTCAGGAAACAATATTTTCCCTTTAAATTCTTCCAGTTTTTTATTTATTTTAACTACTGGTATTTTTGCTTTATTTAAATCTTCAACTTTCATAATTTTAATTTTTTCTTGTTATTAAAAAACCTAAATAATCTTCTCCAACTATAAAAGGTTCAAATGTTTCATCATTTCTTAACCCATATACATAAAAATCATTTTTCAACTCTTCTAAATTATTTGTAATACCCATTCTGTATAATCTTGTTCTTGCATCATTACTTCCAGTTGCAAAAATATAAGCATCTGGATATTTACCTGTAAATGCATAAACTGTAGAAACAACAGTTGCTAAAACTTTTATTGCGTCTCCATTATTCGTTATTACACCATCATTTATTTCTCTTGTTTTTACGTCTAAATCTCCAAAAGCTAGATTATAATAACCTTTTATGTTCATTTCTGTGTATTGCACTAATTTGATTATTTTCCCTTTCGGACCAATACTTTCAAATTCAAAAATATTTAATTCAGCTTCAGTTGAATATTCGTATCTTGGATATTGCATTACTTATAAATTTCAAAAACAAAAATAATGAATTTTTTACGATAATGTTCTTTCGTGCAGTTTTTTTAAATTACTGCCAACGTCAGACTGTGAAAAAACTTCACAATCTTTGAAACAAAGATAGTAAAAAACTTGTAAGAAAAACAGCTATTTTGTGTTTTTAACCATGCAACACATCCAAGGAATTTCCTGCCACCAGCTACAAATGAGTAGTTTAGATGACAAGATAATCACTGATATTTCGTGTCGTTTTTAAGTTCATTTATAGACCTGAAAAGCCCGATTTTAAGCCATCAAAAATTTACGATTTTGAACTTTAGCTAAAAAACAAACCTCCATTAAATCGCTTTAAAAGAGGTTGTTTTTTTTATAATTTACAATTTTATTTTTAAAAAATGGTGGTTGTGCAACAGCTACCCGTGTTGGCAGCTTGTGTTATTTTGTCCGTGTCTTTTCGCAAGTAGCACTTCGTCTATTTTAGATTCTTTCCAGTCGATTCTAAATAGTGTTTTTCAAGTTCTTGTTCTGTGTCAATTACTAATAGAGTAGTGATAATAATGCCCTCGTGGTTAGCACAGGTCAACCACTTACCAAGTTCTGATTTTAATATATAATCTTCTTTGTCGTATTACACCGAACCACTAATTTCCTTTTTCTCAAAACCTAGTTCAATAAGTCTTTCTGCTTTTAGCATAATTATTTTGTTTCTAATTCTTTATAATATATGAAGACCATTCTTTTGCCATCTTCAATGTCAAAGTTTGTAAGAAGTTCCATTGCTTTTACAAAACCAATTGAGTTTTCACGAATAGTTTCTATCGTTTCTAATGTAGTTTTTGTGTTGGCTGAATCTTTTTGTTTTTCTTCTGTTGTTTTAATAATGAAGTCTGATGAAATGGTTGAACCATTAAAAAATGTGTTGGCTTGAGATTGTGCTTTAACTTGTGCAACTCTCATCATTGTGCTTTGGCTGGTGTATTTTGCTTTTTCTAAAGAAATAACGGAAATGAAAAAATTGCCTTCAGCAGATTCCAAAACTTTTACACCTTCAAAAGCTGTATTGTTGTACATTCTTTTTAAGTAGTTTGCCATGCTTGTTTTTTCGTCATTATAACTTTGGGTGTATGCTTTCGGCATTGCTATAAATAGAAATATAATTGAGCAAAACTTTAAAATATTATTTTCCATATTTTTTTTAGACTTTAGGTTTTCTATAGATTTCAACAATGACACCAATTCTAGTATATTCATTACTGAAATATAATGAAGGGTCATCTCCTTCATCTAGATTTGGCTTGTCATTTATTGAAAAAATGGGACTATCAACACATTCAGCAAATACATCAAAAGATAAATCATTTGTTATCAAATTGCTGTTTTGTATCCAATTTTTATATTTTTCTTTAACAGATAAAATTTTGTCAGGAACATGTTCTTTGAATATGTCCTTAAATTCTTCAATTGCTACATTATAGGATAATTCCAGAACAGAATCGCCAGTATTTACATCTGAAATATTAAAAAACTCAATATTCCTTTCCACGTCCTTTAAAAAGCTATACTTTGAAGGGTTAATATTCTTTATCTCAATTGGGAATAAAGGTTGGTTTGGGTAATGACCAGAATTAGATTTTGTCGAATAAACTGCAATATCTATTTTTCCATTCCTTTCGCTATTGTGAGAATCATCGTTTACCAAACCATTATTCCACGATTTAACACAACTTTTAGCAAATGTGGAAGTATCTTCTTCTAACTTAATTAAGTATCCCTTTTTACTCAATGCTAATTGTTCTGCAATTTTAACAGTTAACAAATATTCAGGCTTGATAAAATACGATGAGTCTATATTGGCTAGGTTGTTGAAATAAAATATTTCCTTTATCCCTTGTATAATTGAATGCTTTACATCTGTACTGTTCATATTGCTAATTAATTGTTGACAACTTCACCTTTAATTGTCAATACTATTTCTTTATCTGAATTTGATGTTGTTAAAGTAATAGTTTTAGTAAACTTACCCAATCTTCGAGTATCATAATAAACTTCTATTACGCCACTTTCACCTTTTTTTATTTCATTTTCATTATATTTAATAACAACGCAACCACATGATGGTTTTGAACTTGTAATGAATACTGATTTTTTATTGGTATTGGTGTAATCGAATTGCCTCTTACCATCTGAACTTATTAATATTTTTCCATAGTCAATTGTTGTACTTTGAAATGACAAACCTTCAGATGGGTCTATGACTGTCAGGTTTAAATTGATAAAAAGCGTAATGAGTATTAGTAGATTATTCATATTAATTATTTAATTATTGGTTGAACTTTATATTCAGTTATTTTCGACAATTGATCCATTGAATAAGTCTTTTGAAAGTAATAGATAATTTCGATAGGGAAAGTATTTCGGTCGTATGCAAATACAATCTCTTTTGAATTAAATATCTCAAGATCAATATTTGGAATTTCAAACCTACTATCATAAGAAGAATAAGAATCGCTAATCGATTGAAAATTAGATGGATTGATACCTCCAAGAAATTTATAAATATTAGTTTTATAATTTGACTTAATAGAACCTTCATATCCACAATCTTCACAGTTATTGCATAGGCAAGGCCAATCACTTTTCTTTTGAATAGTTCTGCCCTCTTGTAAATTAGATTCTATCAATGATATACATTCATATTTGTTTAAACCATCACTTGTTGAAAAATTTAATGATGCTAATGGAACTTTCTTTTCAAATATCGTTCGTAAATAAATTGTTGAAAATGAACTTCTGAAATAATAATCTCGACCATTAATTTTAACACTATACTTACTTAAATTTTGATTAGAATACGCAATTATTTCTTGTGGACTTAGACAAATATTTTTTATTGTATTCATTGTTATGTCCTTAATATTTTCTAAATTTTTGTTTCCTGATGCTGTTACCGAAAAATTAACTATCCATTTATCATCATTGTAGGTATCCTTTTTCGGTTCACTTACCTCAATTTTAAAATCGAAACCTTTCATTACAATTTTATCTAAAATTTTAAATAAATTTGCCATCACAGCCTCTTCATTTTTCTTATTAAGTTCTTGAAGTTTTATATTTGCAGCAAACAATCCACCCTTAAACTCAACAACTATTCCTTTGCTTTCACAAAATGAGGTAAGTTTTACAATAGAAACGGTTGCCTTTACAACACTTGAATAACTGCCATTAGGCATTTGTGTTTCTGATAATATTTCAAAGTTCTGAATATTGCCTGTTGAAACAGAAACTATTTCATCCTTCACTAATTCATCATTTAGAAGAGTTGTGTTTGAAGAAATAAATGTACCAAATGCTTTTTCTATTGCATTGCGAAGTGCGTTATACTTTGCAGCATCTTTCGTTTTGCCCTGTCCAATTTGAGTTAATGTAACTGTCTTTCCGTTATCATTAGCTTGGCTAATTGAACTTGAACTTCCAGTTGATTTACTGATTTGATTTTTCCCTTCATACAAATCCTTCCTTATTTGAGGGATATACTGAGTAAAAGATTTTGATTGGTCTGTTTTGTCAAATTCAACCAGTTTTTCAAATGACTTGCGAGCTTCTGCCAATTCTGATGGAGAATCTGTGTTAGCAAGTGCAGCGTTCCTATAATAAACAGTTCTTACATACCAATAGTAAATGTCAGATTGGTATTCTTTCTTACTATCAAGCTCATCTAATAATTCCTTAGCTTCTGTGCCTTTACCTTTTTCAATATACTTGGCGATTTTCATTACTTTTTTATCTTGTGCAAAAACTAATGTTTGACAAAATACAAGTAGTAGTATTATAAAATTCTTATTCATTTTAATTTGTTAATTAGTTACTTATTTCAAGAATATTTTCAGAGTAAGGTGTTTCAATTTTGATTCCTTCGTCTGTTTCTAATTTGTAGAAAAATTGATATTCTCCTTTGTTTACTTCAATTACTTTGTAAACTTCCGAAGTTTCAATGTGTTTTACAATATCATTTACTTTAAATTTAGCTTCCATATTTTGAGTTATTTAAGATTTGTTTTTTCTCTTGTTTGATTTATTTAATACCAATAAATGTTACGATACACATTACGATACACAACCTGAGGTTGATTTTTTGCATATTCAACAGCAACTTCACGATAAGCATTTATTCGTTGCTTCTCTAATTCGGCTTCTGCTTTAGAATTTTCAGCATCAATTTTTTGTTGACGCTTTTCGTATTCTTCTTGTTTACGCAATCTTTCTTTTTCATCGGCAATAACTTTTTCATTAATCGTTTTTAGTAAACTTGTTGCCTCCGAATAACATTTTGCTTGTGGATTTATCTGCATAATTAAGTTGATAGCTTGCTGAGCCCCTTCATTATTTGGATTAGCCGACCAAATTGCATTTGCCTCACTTAATCGAGTTTTACCGTCCACATTTATTTTTAAATCATAAACAACTGCCATTTCGTTTAATGCTTTAAAATAGCATTCCTTACAAACTTCAGGAATTTGAGCAAGGGTGTATATTGCCTCAGAATACTTTTCTTGTTGTTTTAGTGCAACAGCTTTTTGATTAATAAAATCACATTGAGTGGAATAGTAGGCAATTATTTTGTTTTTAGCTTCTTGTAGAAATGCTTCTATTTTATTGTTCTTTGTGTTAATTTGCTTTATGGCATCAATAAATGCTTTGTTCTCATTAGTGCCAACGCCACTTGATGAAATAACGATATTGGAAAATATTTTATTTTCAATAGCATCCCCAATAAATAAAGTGATGTCCATGTTTTGTGCTATTTGCTGTGGTGGTCCAGGAATAATGTCTTTTGTTGTTATAGAAATATTAGCTGTTATGATAAAACGTGGATTAGCAACACTGCCAGCCATACCATAATTACTTGCAATTTGCTTTAGTTTAATTTCTAATTGAGCTTTTGCTTCTGCTGGAAGTTTAGCCTGTTCACTCACATAAGGATTAAGTGCTATTTTGCCAAAGTCATCCAATTTAAGGACTTCTTGTGCATTCAAGTTTATAAAATGAATGCCAAAACAGATTATTAAATATATTTTCTTCATAGTTATTTTTTTATTTTTCTCCAAGAACTAAAATTGCTTCGCCTAAGCCTCTTTGCATAAGTTTTACTTCATAGTTAAAAGGGCTTGCTTTTAAATATTTTTGTAAACCTTTTGCAAATTCTCTAGCATCCATTGGGTTGTTGTTTTTGTCGTAAATAGGAATTCGTACCTGTTCAAAAATGATAAGGTTTTCGGTTGCTTCTGTTCTGTTGAATCTTTTATTAATGGTATTTTCGTTCATCCATTTATTGATATAATCGCTTAACTCTTCTCCATTAATTTCTGTTTCAAAGTTTTTGTCCCAATTATCCCAACGTTTTAGTGTAATCAATATTTCTCGTCCATTAGTATGCATATCATTAAAATGATTCTGCAAGTCACCTAAAAATGGGTCAAATGAATTTGATATAGCTTTTTCCAATTTTACAGGCATAATATCATCGGATGGAGGGGCATTAAATGTTTGTGCAGCAATACTTTTATTAGTGTATGCGTCAAATGCTTCCAAAGTGAATGAAACAGATTTATCTTTATTTACTTTCCACCACAATTGAATAATGATGTCCATTTTTACTCTTTTTCTGAGTTTATCCAATTGACTCTCGTAAATTTGAGCACCGCTGGCAACACTTTTAGTCATGTTGTCTTCGGCTGTTTTTGCCTCAATGCTTTTCAATTCTTGTTCAGCAACTTTTGGCTCAAATGCTTTTCTTATTAGCAATGAATTCAATTTAGTAATTACTTGCCCTAGTTCCGTATCTTCTTGAAATGCTTGTTTGTAATTTGGAACTTTTTGTTTTGTTCCTTGATTATCAAACTCGGTCATAAAATAACGTTGTTCGCACCAATTATCACTTGGTAAAACCATTAGTGTCGGTTTCTTTGCTTGTCCAAAGATATTTTGGCTTATTGCTATAATAGATAAGCACAATAATATAAGTTGTGTTTTTTTCATAATTAGAATCCTGTGTTTATTGATTTTAAAATTGACTTTTCTACGAGATATTTTTTAAGAGCGTCTTTAGAAACACTTACTTGATATACTTTCCAGTTCTTTTCGCCAAGATTTACAGGCAATGTTGTTTCTGTTGCGGAACTTCGAGTGAATTGCGCCCATTTTCCTTTTGAACCGAAAAAGTATTTTTCTATTTTTTTGAATTTATCAATGTCTTCTGATTTTATGAGTAGAGCAGTTTGGGTTGAACAACCATTACCTCCTGCGATGCCAGCAAACAAAATAGCATGAATAGCATCCTCTCTTGCTTGTTCTGGTTTATAAGACTTTCCTGATTTGGTGTCCCATATTTTAAATGAAATATATCCGTCTGTTTCCAAGGATATACATTCCGTTTGATAACTATTAGAACTTTCTTTAAACGCCATTAGCAAAAAGGAAGTTGTTAATAGAAGTACTAGAAAATGTCTGGCTTTGTTCATAACTGTCATAACTTAAAAGTTTATAAATTTAGTTTTTATATTCTTCGTATGCAATTCATTGTTCATGTTTTTGTCGGAGTACTGACGTCCAACACTCTTGCTGCCAACGTCAGACTGTGAAAAAACTTCACAATCTTTCAAACAAATATAGTAAAAAATTTGTAAGAAAAACAGCTATTTTGTATTTTTAATCATGCAACACATCGAAGGAATTTCCCGCCACCAACTGCAAATTAGTAGTCTAGAAGACAAGATTGGTGCTGATAATCCTGTCCGATTTATTGAGGCTTTTGTAAAAGTTATTGATTTTGATAAAGTTGGTTTTCAGCCTACTGTTTTAAAAACCGAAGGTCGTCCGAGCTTCATAACCGATGTATTTTTAAAATTATATCTATACGGTTATCTCAACGGAGTTCGCAGCTCTAGACGATTGGAAAATGAATGTTTTCGCAACATCGAAGTGCAATGGCTTTTGGAGGATATTCGCCCGAATTATCATAGCATAGCCGACTTTAGAAAAAACAATCCCAAAGCCCTTAAACAGCTTTTCAAATTGTTTGTATCGTTTTTAAAAGATGCCGATTTAATTGCTGGAGAAACTATAGCTATTGATGGTACCAAATCCAGAGCCCACAACAGCAAGAAATCGAACTTCAACCAAAAGAAAATCGACAAGCATAAAGAATATATTGAAGCCAAAACGCAAGAATATTTAGATCAATTGGAACAAAATGATATTCAAGAAAATCCAGTTGCCATAAAAAATATCCAACAAAAAATCGAACGTTTACAGCAAAACAAAATCAAGTATGAACTCCTTGAAGAACAACTAATACAAAGCGGCGAACCACAAGTAAGCACTACAGATTCCGACGCTAGAGCCTTGCTGGTTCAGGGTCAAGTAGTTGAAGTGTCGTATAACATTCAAGCTGCAGTAGATAGCAAACACAACTTGGTAGTCGCCACGCATACCATAAACCGAAATGATAAAAATGCTTTATCTGCCATTGCTTTAGAAACAAAAGAAAACTTAGAATTAGAAACTTTCACGGTTTTAGTAGACAAAGGCTATCATACCGGACGCGAAATAGATACTTGTAAACAAAACGACATCACCACCATAGTAGCAGTTCCAGAGCAAGGAAAGAGTAACGAAAACGGCACCCAACCCGAGTATTTTGTTTCAAACTTTACTTACAACAAAGAAGGCAACACCTATACTTGTCCGCAAGGGCAAACACTAACGACAACAGGTCGTTGGCACAAGAAAACGGGTCGTACCGAAGAAAGTGGTTATAGGTTCCAAAAATACCGAACTTCAGCGTGTAAAACTTGCCCTGTAAAAGACCACTGCACCAGTAGAAAGGGCGGAAGAGAAATAGATAGAAGTCAATATGCCGAAGCCGTAGAAGAAAACCACCAGCGTTACAAAACAAACGCCCAACTGTATCGCAAACGACAAGAGATTAATGAACACATCTTTGGAACGATCAAACGAAAATGGGGTTACAGTTATACGGATTTAGTGGGATTAGAAAAAGTAAACGGCGAACACAGTTTAATCATGCTAGTTTACAACATCAAACGCAGTATCAATATTCTTGGCGTTCCCGATTTAATAGCCAAACTCAAGACATGGAACTCGCCTTACAAGAGAAAGGCTTGGCTTTATGCAAAAACGACCTATTTAAAGCTGTTTTTAGCTCAAATAACTTTTAGAACTACTCACTCAAAATACATCAAAATTTAACGTAGCTTAAATAGAAAGTATAGCGTTATTGAAATTGGTAATTTGGAAGAAAATAGGGTTTTTTCACATCCTGACGTTTTGCGGCTTCAAGAAGTGGCGATGAACCAAGCCTAAGCCTTCAAAAATTAACCAAAACTTTAATTAAAAATCTTTCCGATTTCAGATAAATACAGAGCTTCGCAATTCTTGAAACATCTTTTAGGCGCAGTTATTTTATAATTCATTACCATTTTCATCTAGAAATTTTCTTATTCGATCTTTAATGTCAATAAAGTGTTCTTTCTTTCTGCTTTTTAAAAGATAATTTTTCAAATTTTTAATTTTACTTTCTAATTCTTCTTTTTCTTCAGTAAGTTCTGATTCACGAATGTTTAAGTTATGAATATGCTCTTGAAGTTCAGAATCTTCATCCGAATCTTTTATTAAGCTATGAATATGTTTTCTTAAATTATATTTTTGATTATCTAAAGAATTAATTCTACTTTTTAAGTATTCAATTTGTTCTTGTATTTTTAACTCATTTAAATTTATAGATTCATTACTTTCAGCTAATTTGTATTTAACTCTATTAATGTGTTCAATTTCAGCTTTCTTCATTGCTTGAATTTCTTCAAGTGCTTTTTGATTAATTTTCTCTTTCAAAAAAGATTGACCATAACTTAAAAATCTCTCTGATGAATACATATGAAAATCTACATTTGCTTGAGATTTAATTTCCTCAATCAACTCTTGTCTTGGCCCCATATTTCTACCATCTTTAATTTTCCACCACCAATCAGATTTTCTTTCGTCGGTTATCAATATAATATCCTTTTTTAAGTCTTTAGCTAACTCTATTACTTGTTTCCATAAAACCAAATCTCCGAATTTTCTGTTACCATCCTTTGTTTTTTCATCTTCATATCCAGGTGGCATTTTAGCTTTATATCTTTCTTCTCCTTCTTTATAGATTAAGGATAATTCTTCATCTGTAAAAGATTTGCTAATTTTATTTTTAAACAGCTCAGAAATTTTATTATATATTGGATCATCTTTTAGAAAGTCACAATATTTTTGTATACTATCTTTAACTTCTGTGCTTACATGTTCAAAAACTGAATTTAAATCTGAATCTACTTTCAATGAAAGAAATGGTGGTTTATTAGTAGACTGCAAATCTTTTTGAATTTGTGAAATTTTTTCCAAAAACTCTTTATATGCTTTTTCTTGCTCTGCAATTACCTCGTATCTATTTCTATTGTACTCTAATCCAGCTTGATGAGGCAAAAAAATCTGTTTAGAAAATTTGCTAACTAAATCTAAAATTGTATCTCTAGTTGAATCAGAGTATCTGTAAAGATTAAGTAAAACATTAGTATCAAATACTATAATACCTAATTCCCAAATCTTTTTAATCTCTTCTTCGCTTTTTTTATAATAACCAGGAAAGATATTCTTCATAATTTAAAAGATTAATTTTTTAAAAGATTTTTTTATAATTTTGTCTAACCATATATGTATACAAATATCAAAAAAAAAAAAACGATTTGTATGACAAATCTTCCCAAATATAACCAATTCCTACAAATAAAAACTACGTAAAAACACCTGTTTTTCAAAAATGTATTACTTTTTTATAATCTTAACTATTTGTGTGGTTTAGTATTTTAAATGTGGGTTTAGTTTCTAATTTTCAAATAGTTAATCTTTAAAAAACCAATTTTGTAATTGATGTTTATAGTGTCGTTGTCTTTTAGTAGATAAATTGATTTCAGGTTTTTCATTTTTCTAGCAGCTTCTATTTTCTCCAATTGGTTTTTAGAAAATGGTATTTCTTTTTTGTTGTCATAAAATAAAGGAGCATCCAAATCAACAAATTTTCTTATGGTATATGATTTTGCAATTGTTCCGTTATCGAATTTGGTATTAATATAAAGTAAAGCATTATCAATCCATATTTTTATAAAGAAGGCAAATAAAACTGCTACAAATAAACTATTCAATAAAAACGGTTTATTAAGTTTTCTTTTTTTGTAGGCATAAATTATTAGTGCAATTAGTAAAAGTAGAGCCAAAACGATGGTAAAAAACCATGATGACTTTTTAAATTCAATTACTTGCCGATCATAATAATATAAATTAACATAAGGTCTTAAAACTAAAACATTGAGTAAAACAACTAGAGTAGTAATTAAATAAGGTATAATTTGATAGTAGTTAATTTTCTTCATTTTTTAACTCCAAATAATTAATGTTTAGAAAGTCTATTTTAAAATTGATAAATAATTAATAACAAATCAATTACTCCATATCACTAACCGAATTTACTATAAAAACTATTTGAAACTTTACAGCATCTTTTTTAGAATTGGGAAACTTCTCGTTGTTGATTCTTTTCTCAAATTCTTTCATTAGTTCCTCATCAATGTCGTCTTTTACAGCATATCGCATTTCATTGGTGTCTTTTTTTAATTCAAATTGAATAAAAATTCTTCCAGATTTAGTAGAAGTTTTGAATAGCTCTTCAAAAATTAAGTTGGTTCTATCTAGAATGAATTTAATATCTTCTAAGTTTGTATTTTCTTTAAGTTCTTCATCTGTATTCAACAACTTAATTTTTTCAATTCTAGTTTCTTTTTTTCCTTTTTCAGCTATAGTTTTTTCGGTTTTCACTCTTGGAGCTTCGTCTAGCCACATCAATTTTAAATCTTTTTTTAGAATGTTTAAAATGTAATTATGCTCCTTAGTTTCAACAATCAGCAACGGCTCATCAATATCAAACGATATAACCGACCAATAATAACGAAGTTCGTGCTCATTTGCTTTTCGTATTGTAAAATCTTGCGCTACTTCATTTTTAAACTCTTCCCAAATAATCTTAGTATCTTTAACGTCCTGACTCATTTTTCCTTCGATAATTAAATTATCTACATGAAATTCAACTCGTCCTTTCTCAATAGCTTGAATTTTTTTATTGTATTTGTAGCGTTTCCATAACTCAGGACCAATGATTAAAGTATTTTGCAATAATTTATTGTTATCAGAATTTAATAAATTTTGTGTGATTAATTTTTTGGCTTTTTCAACTACTTTAGGATCACAATAATTGTAAACAATTCCTTTTGGTATGGTAATAGTTTCTTTGTCTTGAGCAAAAGAAAAGTTGATACAAAGAAGTAAAAGCAATAGGCCAGCTTGTTTCATAGCTTTAGATTAGATGAAAAGTAATAATCAAATATAGATAAATAGTTTCAAAAAGTCACTAAGTAGTTTTACTTGATTTTAAAATCACAATTTTCTATACTTAATAAAATACAAAAGCATCAATACTAAATAGGGAAGAGTTGATAGAGCAATTTTGTAATTCAAAGCCATAATTCCAATAAAGAAAAAGAAAAGCACTAAAATGCCTAAAAGAAGAACGGCTAAAGTGTTGAGTTTTTTATTAAAGTTGGGAATAACAGCTCCTAAAAGCAATACGATTTGAGTTAAAAATCCAATAAGAATTATAGGATGTGTGAAGTTGCTAAACCAATTTTCAGTTTTAGAGAAAATTTCTATTTCACCTTCAAAAATAAACATAGCATTGTTAGGAGGCCATTCTAAATAACAAAATTGAAAGGTAATTAGTAAAGCTAAATTTATAAGGCGTTTCATTACTAAAAAAGTAGTTTGTAGTAATCAAAGCTACAAAATAATTTTCAAAATTTACCTTGGTATTTGGTGTTTTCTACTTAACAGCAGTCATCGAAATTTCAACATTAACACCTTTAGGCAAACCAGCTACTTGAACGGTTTCTCTAGCTGGTGCTGTTTTTTCGTCGAAGTAGCTTCCGTAAACGTTGTTTATTCTAGCGAAATCGTTCATGTCCATGATAAAAATCGTTGTTTTTACTACGTTTTCAAAAGTCATTTCAGCAGCTTCTAGAACAGCTTTCATGTTTTCCATTACTTGTTTGGTTTCAGTTTCGATATCGTCTAAAACCAATTCCATTGTTGCAGGATTCAAAGCAATTTGTCCAGAAGTATAAAGTGTATTGCCCACCAAAACAGCCTGATTGTAAGGTCCAATAGGAGCAGGAGCCTTATCTGTAATAATTATTTTTTTCATAAAAATCTAAAATGTAATGTCAAATCTCGAATCTCAAATCTCAAATCTCTAAAACTATCTCAACGTTTGATCTCTCTGCTGTTGCTTGTCATACTTAATATCACTCAAGACACCAGCTTTGATTCCAATAAAGAATCCCCAAAATGAATTTTGTCCAAATGGCGACCAGTTGAAATTCATATTCCAACTCATTAAATCACGATTCAAACGTATTTGTGTAAAAGTTACACCTTTATTGGTAAAATCATATCCAGAGGAAACTCCTATAGTCCATTTGGGTGTCAAATTAGTATTTGCAGAAACCATCAAGGAATGACTGGAGATTTTCTTTTCACCAGTTATATTGGAGTAGGTGACCGAATAGGCTAAATTAACATCCCAGGGTATTTCGGCATTGTAAAAACCACTAAATTCCTCTTCTTCCTCCTCATTTGGATCAGTTACTTGAGGTGAATTTATTTCGGCATTATTTCCAAATAAATCATCTTCACGTCCACCATTTCTGGCACCTTGAATATTTTTCTTTTTATCGTCTTTCGAACTGGTTAACGAATAATTTATCGTCATATTGGCGCTGGTCATTCTAAAAAGTCCACCACCATTTTCAATATTAAAAGTATTGATTCTTTGATTTTTATCACCAAGTGCATAAGGATCTAAAGTTGCAGCAAAGTTCACATTCATTTTTTGCTTAAACAATAAAGTTCCACCACTAATACGCATTGGCGACCAACGTAAGGAATCTGCTGCCATATCATAATTACCTGAGAAGGTTAAGTTATTCAATAAAACAATCTTCTTTGGTGCAGTTGCGGTAGAATCTTTATCTCTTACTTTGGCTTCAAATTTATTGTTAATGCTAAATCCAATATTGTTAGCAAATGATTCACTTGGTGCACCAAAAGCACCGTTTTCAAATCTTGTATATCTTGCCATTGTTCCGCTTGCATCTGTAGCATAAGTATCGTAATACTTTTCAAAACTTGGCAAATAACTATGAGAAATAGAAGGTGTAATAGTATGACGAATAGATTGAATTTTTGCAGTTTCTTTAAATTTGAAAGTACCATAAATTACAGTTCCAACAGAGTTTGAAAACGAGTAAGTTCTAAAAGCATCAAAACCATTTACATCTCTAGTAACCACTTTTCCAGCAGGAAGAACAGGTGGATTTGAAGTGACTTGAAACTCTTTTCTAATAGTTTTTAAATACCAAGTTTCTTGATAATTAACCGAGGTTGATACACTAAAATGTTTGAATACTTTAAAGTTAGTACTTAACGGAATGGTGTGTTGCATTCCTGTTCTAGCTTTGTCAAACATTTCCTTTTTGAAAAATAAGGTGTCCGTTGTTTGAAATTGGTTTTCAGCTCTAAGGTTGTATTGTAAATTGATGTTTTTGATAAACCCTTTTTTAACTCCATCTTTTGGAGCAAACGGAAATATTCTGTCAACACTTGCCTGAAGCGTTGGTAAAGTCATACTTATTTGCTTGGTTTGGGTATTCTGTGAATGATTTGCCGTAACCGATAAGTTCACTTGTGGCAAAGAATTAAACGTTTTCTGATAGGAAATAGACGAATTTAAAGTATTGTTTAACGAAGAACCAATATTTGCAATATTTATAGATTGTTGAAAATACTGACTACTTCCTAAATTTACAGAAGCCGAAAATCTAGAATTCGGATTCGATTTAGGGTCTTTCATGTGCGACCATTGAATGTTGTAAACTCTACTTTTAGAATAATCTGGAAAACCTCTTTCGCTATTAATTTGGTTTTCAAAACGTACGTTTACATTTCCATTAAAATTATACTTACTGGCATAACTCGATTCAAACCGCAAAGCATAACTTCCATTAGTAAAATAATCACCGAGAACGGTCAAATCGTATTTATCGCTTAAAGCAAAATAATATCCTCCGTTTTGTAAAGCATAACCACGAGTATTATTTTGACCAAAACTTGGTGGAATAATTCCAGAGCGACTTTTTTCTGTAATAGGAAAGAAGGCAAAAGGCAAGGCAATTGGTGTTGGTACATTAGCAATATACATATTTGTTAATCCAACCACTACTTTTTTACCTGGAACTAATTTGGCTTTTCTTGCAAAGAAATAGTATTCAGGATCATCAAGATCCTTAGCGGTAGTGATTCGAGCGCCTTTCATAAAATAAACAGAATCGTTTTCCTTTTTAACGACATCTGTTCTTATGTTCATTTCTTGTTGTGAGGTTCTAGAATTCCAAATCAACGCTTTCTTAGTTTTGTAGTTGAATCGAATGGAATCAGGTTCAACCACATTAGCGCCTTGTTTAAATAAAGGAAGTTGAGTGTAATTACCTAAAGAATCTTTCAATCTACCAGCATAAACTTCGTTCTTTTCATAGTCAAAAACAATAATTCCCGATTTTAATTCGTAGTCTAAGTAATTTAATTCGGCACCATCGTAGAGTGTAATTATTTTTTTCTTTTGGTCAAACTTGGCGTATTTTTTCGCACGATATTTTACCTTTCCTTCAAGCACCGATTTCATTTTTTTAACTGTATCGAGCTTTAAAGTATCAATTTTTTTAATTGTAGGATTAGGTAATTCAGTTTCTGATTCTAATGGTTTTTCAGGCTTAGTTGCTTGATTTTTAGCAGGAAAAGATTTCTTGCTTTTAGGTAAATCTTGCGCAAATAAATTGGAACTTCCAATTGTTAGGAAATATGCTGATAAAACGATATAAAATAAGTTTGTACGCAAAGGTTTAAATGCTATTTTTGTAAAAATATGGCTTGATTTTTGAAGAGCCAAACTTACATATTATTTTTCGTCAAAAATAGATAAATAATAAATTTATAACCTTGAAGTTTTAATTAAAATTAACTTTTGTAACAATGATTAACACAAATAGAATCAAATATACCTTTTCTTTAACATTATTGTTGTGTTCCTTACTTGGTTTTTCGCAATCCAATAAATTTAAAGTAGCTTTAGATGCCGGACATGGAGATCATGATTTTGGTGCAGTATATAATGGTCACATCGAAAAGAACATTAACTTAGCCATAGCTTTAAAGGTTGGTAAGATATTAGAAAAGAATTCTAGTATAGAGGTCATTTATACAAGAAAAACGGATGTTTTTATCGGATTAATTGAAAGAGCTAATATTGCCAATAGAGCGGATGCTAATATTTTTGTATCTATTCATTGCAATGCAAATAAGAATACCGCTGCAGATGGAACTGAGACTTATGTAATGGGTATGTCTAAAAATGCTTCTAATCTTGAAGCTGCAAAAAGGGAAAATGAGGTAATTACTTATGAAAAGGATTATAAGCAAAAATACCAAGGATTTGATCCTAATAAGCCAGAAACTATGTTGGGAATGACAATCATGCAGGAAGAATTTATTGAAAATAGTATTGCTTTAGCAGGAAAAATTCAAGATCGATTTGTACAAGATTTGGGAAAGAAAAGTAGAGCTGGAGGAGTAAAACAAGCAGCATTTATGGTATTACACAAAGCTTATATGCCAAGAGTTCTTATTGAAACAGGTTTTTTATCAAATCCAGTTGAAGGAGCTATTTTAGATTCCGAAGAAGGGCAACAAGATATTGCTGAAGCTATTGCTAAAGCCATTATAAGTTACAAAAAAGATTTTTTTGATGGTGGTGAAGCAGATGCAACACCAGATATTAAACCATCACAAAGAGTTGAAGATAAACCAATAAAAACTACTCCAGAGCCAAAGAAAGTAGATTCTGTTATTAAAAAAACGGAACCAAAAGTTGAATCAAAACCAACTGCAAAAGGAGTGGTGTTTAAAATTCAAATATCGGCTAGTTCTAAGAAGTTAGAAACTACACCAAGTAACTTCAATGGATTGAAAAATATATCTAGTTCTTATTATAATAGTATTTATAAGTATATGTATGGTGAAACTTCTAATTATGATGAAGCTAAAAAATTATTACAAGATGCCAAAAACAAAGGTTACGCATCAGCATTTATTATTGCTTTTAAAGATGGGAAAAGCATAGATGTGAAAGATGTTATCAAATAATATACTATTTTTGAAACCTAAAAAAAACAACAATTTTGAAATTATCAAGAGAAATTAAAACCGCTATTTTAGTTATTGCCTCTATTTTATTATTTATTTGGGGTTATAGCTTTTTAAAAGGAAGAGACTTATTTACTAACTACAAAAAATTATATGTAGAATATGTCAATGTTGAAGGATTAACGGTTTCTTCGCCAGTTACAATTAACGGATTGGTAGTTGGAAAAGTAAATAGCATAGTTATCAATAATGAAACAGGAAAAATCAAAGTTGAAATGCAAATCAATTCTGATTTTCCAATTAAGAAAACTAGTGTAGCAGAAATTTATGCTCCAAGTCCAATTGGTGGAAAACAAATTGCTATTATACCAACTAAAGAAGGTCAAGATGCTGTTGATGGCGATTTTCTAGTTTCTTCAAGTAAACTTGGCTTGACAGATGAATTAGCTAAGCAAATAGAACCACTAAAAGATAAAATCACCAAACTTCTTGATAATGCTAATGTAATGTTAGAAAATGTAAATCAAGTTTTGGATGCAAAATCTAAAGAGAATCTTAGAAATAGTTTGGCTAATTTAAACGAGACTTTAGCTCAATTTAAAGGTGCTTCTAAAGAAGTAAACGAAATGTTAGCTCAAAACAAGTCTAAAATTAGTGGAACTATGTCGAATGTTGAAAAAGCTTCTGCAAATTTCTCTAAAGTTTCTGATTCTTTGGCTAAAGCAAATATTGGTCAAACGGTTAAGAATTTAGAAAAAACACTTGCCAACGTTGATAAAATGATGGGCGATATGCAAGCGGGTAAAGGAACAATGGGTAAATTGATGAAAGACGATGCGATGTATAATAACTTTACCAAAACTTCTAAAGAATTGGAGTTATTGCTACAAGACTTAAGATTAAACCCAACACGCTATGTTAACGTTTCACTTTTCGGAAAGAAAAACAAACCTTACGTCGCGCCAATAAACGATACAATTAAATAGAATAAAACGACTATTATGGGAATTTTAGCCAATATATTTTTTGCACTATTATTAATTATAGGATTTGGATATTTTACAATCAATGTAAAGAAACTTATCCGAAACATTAAACTTGGACAAGATGTAAACCGTTCCGATAATTCTTCTGAAAGATGGAAGAATATGGCAATGATTGCTCTTGGTCAATCTAAAATGGTAAAAAGACCTGTTTCAGGTTTTCTTCATATTATTGTATATGTTGGTTTTGTAATTATCAATATTGAATTATTAGAAATCATCATTGACGGACTTTTTAGTACGCATAGAGTTTTCAAATTTATGGGTGGTTTGTATGATGTGCTTATTGGTTCATTTGAAATTCTTGCCTTTTTAGTACTTGTTGCTGTAATTATTTTTTGGATAAGAAGAAATGTAACCAAATTGAAACGTTTTGCAAGTTCCGATTTGAATGGAAAACCAAGAAATGACGCAAATTATATTTTATATTTTGAAGTAGTTTTGATGTCATTATTCCTTTTAATGAACGCTGCCGATTTGCATCTTCAAAATCTTCCAGAAGTTTTCGGTCATTATGAAAAAGCAGGTTCGTTTCCAATTTCACAGTTTCTAACTCCAATTTTTGACGGAATGAGTACACAATTAGTATTCATGTTAGAAAGAACTTTTTGGTGGTTACACATTATCGGAATTTTAATTTTCTTAAACTATTTATATTTCTCTAAGCATTTACATATTCTTTTAGCATTCCCAAATACGTATTTTGCAGATTTAAATGCTAAAGGAAAATTTGATAATTTAGAAAGTGTTACCAAAGAAGTAAAGTTAATGATGGATCCGAATGCCGATCCATTCGCAGCGCAACCAGTTGATGAAAATGCAGTTCCAAGTAAATTTGGGGCTTCCGATGTAATGGATTTGAATTGGGTACAATTATTAAACGCATATACATGTACCGAATGTGGACGTTGTACTTCGGCTTGTCCTGCAAATCAAACAGGAAAAAAATTGTCTCCACGTAAAATCATGATGGATACAAGAGACAGACTGGAAGAAGTTGGAAGAAATATTGATAAAAATAAAGGTGTTTTTGTTCCAGATAACGTATCGTTATTAAACAATTACATTACAGCAGAAGAATTATGGGCGTGTACTTCATGTAATGCGTGTGTTGAAGAATGTCCAGTTAATATTAGTCCATTGTCAATTATAATGGATATGCGTCGTTTCTTGGTTATGGAGCAAAGTGCTGCGCCACAATCATTAAATGCAATGATGACCAATATTGAAAATAATGGTGCACCATGGCAATACAATCAAATGGATAGATTGAATTGGAAAGATGAACAATAATTGATGAATAAAATTCATCTGATTTGGATTGTGATTTATCACAATTATATATAAAAATAAATGATAATTTTCCATGTTGTGAGGATTGGAAACTTGTCTATATGAATGTGAAATAATAAAATTAAAAAAAAATGAAAGCGGAAGACATTGACAAAACCTTACAACCAGTTACTGAAAACGGACAACATTTAAGTCCAATTTTACCAGAAGGAGTTAAGAATTATTTAATCGACATTGACGGAACCATCTGTGATGATATTCCAAACGAAGAACCAGAAAGAATGTTAACCGCAGAGGTTTATCCAGATGCATTAGTAACATTAAATCGTTGGTATGATGAAGGTCACATTATCTTTTTCTTTACTTCTAGAACAGAAGCGCATAGAGAATATACTGAGCGTTGGTTAAAACAACACGGTTTCAAATATCATGGTATGGTAATGGGAAAACCTCGTGGAGGAAATTACCATTGGATAGATAATCATTTAGTGAAAGCGACTCGTTACAGAGGAAAATTCACTGATTTAATAGAAAAAGAAGTAACCATCGAGGTTTTTGACGATGGACAACATGAGTAATATTAAATATATGATTTTAGATATTAGATTTTCAAAATATATCTAATACCTAAAATCTAAAATCTAAAATTAAAAGATGTCAGAAGTATTGAACGTGCCAACAATGGCAGAGATGTTAGGTCAAGGCAAGCAACCAGAAGTATTATTTTGGGTTGGTTGCGCAGGAAGTTTTGACGATAGAGCAAAAAGAATTACCAAAGCATTTGTACGAATTTTAAATCGTGCTAATGTAGAATTTGCCGTTCTTGGAACAGAGGAAAGTTGTACAGGCGATCCTGCAAAACGTGCCGGAAACGAGTTCCTTTTTCAAATGCAAGCCATGATGAACATTGAAGTTCTAAATGCTTATGAAGCTAAGAAAATCGTAACTGCTTGTCCGCATTGTTTCAATACTTTGAAAAATGAATATCCAGAATTAGGAGGAAAATATGAAGTTATTCACCATACAGAATTCCTTAAATCATTACTGGATTCAGGCAGATTAACCATTGAAGGTGGACAATTTAAAGGTAAAAGAATTACTTTTCATGATCCATGTTATTTAGGACGTGCTAACAATATCTATGAAGCACCAAGAGATTTAATTCAAAAATTGGATGCTGAATTGGTTGAAATGAAGCGTTCTAAAGCCAACGGACTTTGTTGTGGAGCAGGTGGTGCTCAAATGTTTAAAGATGCTGAAAAAGGAAACAAAGAAATCAACATCGAAAGAACTGAAGATGCTCTTGAAACCAAACCAGATATTATTGCAGCAGGCTGTCCATTTTGTAATACGATGATGACTGATGGAGTTAAAAACAAAGAAAAAGAAGCTGAAGTTAAAGTTCTTGATATTGCTGAATTAATAGCAAACGCTCAAGATTTATAAAATAAAAATTAAATATTAGTTTTTAAATATCTAATATCTAATATCAAAAATCTGATATTACAATGTACATACCATTTGAAAATTTACCTCAAGAATCTAGAATTTGGATTTACCAATCCAGTAGAAAATTTTCTGATGAAGAAGTTGCTGAAATTGAAAAAGATTTGAAGCAATTTATTGAAAATTGGTCAGCACACGGAACTTCATTAGAAGCTTCATTTACAATAAAATATAATCGTTTTATTATTATATCTGTTAATCAAGAATTTCATCCTGCAACTGGATGTTCAATAGATTCATCGGTTGGATTTATTCAAAATTTAGAACAAAAATACAGTGTAGATTTATTAGATAAAATGAATGTTGCTTTTAAACAAGGTGAATTTATTACTTATAAAACACTTTTAGAATTCAAAAAACTAGCAAAAGATAAATCGGTTTCTGAAAACACAATAGTTTTCAATAATCTCGTTAATACAATAGAAGAACTCAATGAAGGATGGGAAATCCCTGCAAGTGAAAGCTGGCACAGTAGATTCTTTTAATTTTTATCTTCTTTCATGAAAAATATAAGTAAGCTACTTTTATTGTTTGTAATAATAACTTTTGTAACCAACTGCGGACCTACAAAGGGCAAATCTTCTGTTGGTGTAATTAAAAAACCTGAGTTGGCAATTGAGGAAGATCTTTATATTCCAGTTCCAAAATCAGAACGTAAAAATTATTTCAAAGAAACTTCATTAGAAACAAAATGGGTTGATAGTATTTATACTCAAATGACTTTTGAAGAAAAAGTTGGACAATTGTTTATGGTTGCTGCTTATTCCAATAAGGATACAGTTCATTTCAATGCTGTTGAAAAGTTAGTTACTCAAAATAAAGTTGGTGGTTTAATCTTTTTTCAAGGAGGTCCAGTTCGTCAAGCCAAATTAACTAATCGTTTTCAATCAAAATCAAAAGTGCCTTTGTTTATTGGGATTGACGCTGAATGGGGATTGAGTATGCGTTTAGATTCCACTTACAAATATCCTTGGAATACAACACTTGGTGCAATAAAAGATTTACGACTTATAGAAAAAGTTGGTAGAAATATGGCTCAAGAAGCTAAACGAATTGGAGCTCATTTCAACTTCGTTCCAGTTTTAGACATCAATACCAATCCAAAAAATCCTATCATTGGACACCGTTCTTTTGGTGAAAACAAAGTAAATGTTACCGAGCACGCCATTGCAATTATGGAAGGAATTCAAAGTGAAGGTGTCTTTTGTACAGGAAAGCATTTTCCAGGACATGGAGATACTGCTTTAGATTCTCATTATGCTTTGCCATTAGTGAATTTTACAAAAGACCGATTAGAAAAAGTTGAATTGTATCCTTACAAGAGAATGTTTGATGAAGGATTAGTTTCTGTTATGGTAGCTCATTTGAACATTCCAAGTATTGAGCCACGAGATAATTTTCCGACTTCTGTTTCGTATAATGTGGTAACTAATTTACTTCAAGAGGAATTGGGATTTGATGGTTTGATTTTTACCGATGCCTTGAATATGAAAGCGGCAAGTAAGTTTATGAAACCTGGAGATATCGATTTAGAAGCTTTTATGGCTGGAAATGATATTTTACTTTTTGCAGAAAATGTTCCTTTGGCGTATCAAAAAATTTCTGAAGCCTATAATAATGGACTAATTACAGAAGAGCGTTTAGCAAAATCTGTAAAAAAAATATTGGCTCATAAATTTAAAATAGGATTAAACAATTATAAACCTGTTGATATAAAAAATATAGCATCCGATTTGAATACGACGTTTAAAGATGCGCTACAATATCAACTTTTCGAACATGCTACCACGGTTTTAAAAAATAAGGACAACATTCTTCCCATTAAAAATCTTGACCAAAAAATTGCTTATGTGAAATTAGGAGATGATGTAAATTCTTCTTTTGTTAGCACTATAAAAAAATATACTGAAATAACTGAAATTTCAGAAGATAACATTGATTCACTTAAAGTAAGACTTAAAGACTATAACACTGTCATAGTAGGTTTTCACAAATCGGATAGAGCTTGGAAAAAGCATGATTTTTCTGAAACAGAATTGGTTTGGCTTCAAGAAATTGCTAAAAATAATGTAGTTATTTTAGATGCATTTACTAAACCTTATTCTTTGTCTGCAATATCAAGTTTTGATGATATTGAAGGAGTGGTAATGTCTTATCAAAATGGTGACATTGCTCAAGAAGTTAGTGCTCAATTACTTTTTGGAGCTTTTGAACCGCAAGGAAAATTACCAGTAACAATCAACGAAGAATTTAAAGAAGGTTTCGGACTAAGAACTGATAAGTTAAATAGATTAGGATTCACTGCACCAGAAAATGTTGGTATGAGTCCGAGTATTTTATCTAAAATTGATACTTATGCTAAAAAGGCTATTGATGGTAAAATGGCTCCAGGAATGCAAATTTTAGTAGCTAGAAGAGGTAAAGTTATTTTTCAAAAGTCGTATGGATATCACACTTATGACAAGCAAACAAAAGTATCTAATTCAGATATTTATGATGTAGCTTCGATTACAAAAATGGTAGCTACATTACCAAATGTAATGCAACAATATGATAATGGAAAAGTTACTTTAGATTCCAAATTGGGTGATATGTTACCAATCTTTCAAGGAACCAATAAGCAAGATATTGTGTTTAAAGATTTGCTTTCACATTATGCAAAACTACAAGCTTGGATTCCTTTTTACAAAAACACTTTAGATGCTGACAAATGTCCATCTGATAAAATATATAGTTTGTATAATAAAGAAGGATTTAATTATCAAGTTGCTGAGAATCTATACATCAGAAATGACTATCAAGATAGTATTTTAAAACAGATTGCTGATAGTAAACTTTTAGACAAAAAAGAATATAAATATAGCGATTTTACTTTTATCATTTTAAAAGAATATCTAGAAAAAGCTACTGGAAAAACTCTTGATAAATTGAGTACAGAGAATTTCTATAAAACTTTAGGAATGAACAATACCATGTTTAATCCACTTAGAAAATTTGATTATGGTGTAATTCCACCAACAGAAAATGACAACTATTTTCGTCATACTATAATTCAAGGTTATGTTCATGACATGACAGCTGCGATGCAAGGTGGTGTTGCTGGACATGCTGGAATTTTTTCAAATGCTATGGATATTGCCAAAATGATGCAATTGTATCTTCAAAAAGGTAACTATGGTGATAAACAATATTTTTCACCATCAACATTTGATACTTTCAATACGTGTCATTTCTGTTCAGAAGGAAATAGAAGAGGATTAGGTTTTGACAAACCTCAATTAGGAAAAGAAGGTCCAACTTGTGGATGTGTATCGATGTCGAGTTTTGGACATACAGGTTTTACTGGAACTATAGCTTGGGCTGACCCAGAAACTGAAATAGTATATGTGTTTTTGTCAAACAGAACTTATCCTGGTAATACAGAGGTAAATAAACTTTCCAAAGAAAACATTAGAGAAGATATTCAGAAGATTATTCAAGAAGCTATTTTAGATAAATAGATTTTTAATTATTTGTTAACGAATTTCATTAGGATTTTCAGTAACTTCGTACTTCTAAAAATCAGCAATGAAAATAGCAATCGTTTGTTATCCAACTTTTGGTGGAAGTGGTGTTGTCGCTACTGAACTCGGTCTTGAATTAGCACATCGCGGACACGAAATTCATTTTATTACCTACAAACAACCTGTTCGTTTGGCACTTTTAAACTCAAATGTGCATTATCACGAAGTTAATGTTCCTGAATACGCTTTGTTTCATTATCAGCCTTATGAATTGGCACTATCTAGCAAATTGGTAGATATGGTAAAATTATATGGTATTGAGTTATTACATGTACATTATGCAATTCCACATGCTTATGCAGGTTATATGGCTAAGCAAATGTTGAAAGATGAAGGAATTAATATTCCAATGGTTACTACGCTTCACGGAACCGATATTACCTTAGTAGGAAAACATCCATTTTATAAAACAGCTGTTTGTTTTAGCATCAACAAATCGGATGTAGTTACTTCTGTTTCGCAGAGTTTAAAAGACGATACGTATAAACATTTTGATATAAATAAAGAAATTCATGTTATTCCAAACTTTATAGAGTTAGAAAAGCATCGCAATGAACCCTTGATATCTTGCCAACGTTCTGTAATGGCAGAAAAGCATGAAAGTATAATTACTCACATAAGTAATTTCAGAAAAGTAAAAAGAATTCCTGATGTTGTTAAGATTTTCTTCAAAATACAACAAAAAATTCCTGCCAAATTAATGATGGTAGGCGATGGTCCAGAACGAGAGATTGCCGAAAGAATGTGCGAAGAACTTGGAATTCAAGAGAAAGTGATTTTCTTTGGAAATAGTAATGAAATTGATCAAATTCTTTCTTATTCAGATTTATTTTTATTGCCATCAGAGACAGAAAGTTTTGGTTTAGCTGCTTTAGAAGCTATGGCATGGTCAGTTCCAGTTATTTCAAGTAATTCTGGAGGTTTGCCTGAAGTTAACTTTGATGGAAAGTCAGGATATTTAAGTAATGTAGGTGATGTAGAGGAGATGGCTGAAAATGCTATAAAAATTTTAAGCAATATTGACACTTTAAATACGTTTAAAGAAAATGCATTATCGGTAGCAAAACAATTTGACATAAAAAACATATTGCCAATTTATGAAGAAATCTATCATAATGCAATTGAAAAATCTAAGCAAATAAATTTATCATGATAAAAAAACTCGGTGCAATTTTATTAGTTATAACACTTTTTTCTTGCTCTTCATCAAAACCTCCAATGATTTCAGAACCTATGTATGATGTTCTTTTTGGTAGTGAATATGGTGGAGCCTCTTTTCAATTTTACGAAATTGTATCAGATGAGAAGGAATTTAATATTTTACTAACTGATGATATGATAAAACCCTATGTAAAAAAGGAAGATATAGAAACTTGTAATTTTATATTAGTCAACATGGGTGAAAAAAAATCAGGTGGTTATACTCTAGAAGTTCAAAAGGTAGAAGAATTAGCTGACAAAGTAATTGTCACTTTAAAAGAAATTGAACCTAAAGGAGTAGCCACAATGGCAGTTACTAAACCATGTTATGTAATTAAAATAAAATCTAAGAAGCCAATAGAAATAAGATAAAAAAAATCCCGATTGAAAAATCGGGATTTTTTTATTTAGAATTTGTATCTAATTCCTAAAGCTAAATCTGGACCAAAATTATCATCTCGATAATTATCAGAGTTAAAATAAAGTTCAGGTCTAATGTCTAAAGATAATTGAATAGGCACTTCTTTAAAGTTATATTCAATACCTAAATCACCAGCAACAAAAACAAACGTTCCGTTGTCTTTGAACTGAGTTCCATTAGCTCTGTAATCATAGCTCCAACTTCCTAAACCACCACCAACACCAGCGTACCAGTTAAAACCACCATCAATATTCCAAACCCATTGATAAATTCCAGTTAGTTTGAAGGCATCTACATTATTACTATTTCTAAAACCCAAATCAAGTTCTAAACGATTGTTTTTAGATAAACCTCTTTGATAGGATATTTCACCACCAAACCCATCGTTGTCTCCAAGTCGCAAACCTAATGCGTTTTTTGAAATGTCCTGTGCTTGTGCAGTAAATGCTAATCCAATTAACATCATCGCTGATAGAATTACTTTCCTCATAAAATTGTTATTTAAGTTTATATTATAACAACGTTTATTGGTCAATTATTGTGCCATTAGTTGTTAAAATATACTAAATGCAAGTTTATACTAGTTAAGTCATTGATTTTTAGATAAAAAAAGTGACAAATTGGAATATACCACAATTTGTCACTTTAATAATGCTATTTAAAAAAACTTAGTTTATTAGAAAAGAATTTATACTTTCTGTCTGAGTTTGACTGAATGTTGAAGGAATTGGTAAAGTTACATTTGGAATACTGTTTAGTTGATAATTTAAAACAGTATTTGCATAGATCATACCAACATTTTTACTATAAAATTGATCAGATACGATTACATCTTGTGCATTCATTATAGTTATAGGAAATGTGACTCCAGACAAAGTTTGAACAGTTGTAATCTTTAAGTTTAATATAATTTTTGTTTTTCTAATATCATTATAATCATCTCCATTTGGAAAAACGTAAGTAGCTTGACTACCATTATATACTGATTTTAAAGTATAATCAATTGTTAAAGGATAAGTTTGAACTGTTTGATTAATTGTACCTGAAGCAGTACTTAAGACTTGACCAACAGTAGCATTTTCTTTAAAAAAAATAAAATCTGTAACTCCAAGATTAATAGGTGAAGTCAAACCGAAATCAAAACTAAAATTCCCGGTCATAAGTAATTTACTACCGTCAATTTTTATTCCATTATTTCTTAAAGTTGAACTGAAAAAACCTGTAGGAATTGTTAAGGATTTAATTTTTTTATAAGTTACTGAATTTATTAATGTATCACCAGAAACATATATCGAATCCCTTGTTAAAGGATTTATGCTACTACTAATATCACTATCAACATTGTAGGTCCAAAAGTTACTGTTTTTTAAAGGCATGAATTCAGTTGGTACTTCATTTCCATCATCAGTATTATTGTCATTATCGCTTGAGCAAGAAGTTAATAAAATAAGTAACAATGATGTAATTAAAAATTTAGTTTTCATATCTAATTTATTTGATTTTGGCTAAATTAATAAAAATAATTTAACACTAATCAAATGTAATAATCATTTTACAAATTGAATTCTTAATTAAATTTAATTGTTAAACTTTTAAACTATAAACAATTCAACTATATTTGTTCAAAACTATTAAAAATGGCTGGAAATAGCTACGGAACACTTTTTAGGATTACAACTTTTGGAGAATCTCATGGAGATGCGCTCGGAGGAATAATTGATGGATGTCCGCCAGGAATTGAATTAGATATTGAAGCTATTCAAAAAGAAATGCAACGTCGTAAACCAGGACAATCTACTATCGTTACGCAACGAAAAGAAGAAGATGAAGTTCAATTATTATCCGGAATATTTGAAGGAAAAACAACTGGAACTCCAATTGGTTTTATCATTCCAAATACCAATCAAAAATCGGATGATTATTCACATATAAAAGATTCTTATCGACCAAGTCATGCTGATTATGTTTACAAAAAAAAATACGGAATTCGTGATTATCGTGGCGGTGGAAGAAGTTCAGCAAGAGAAACAGCGAGTAGAGTAGTTGCTGGAGCTATTGCTAAACAAGTTTTAAATGATATTAAAATCAATGCATTTGTTTCATCAGTTGGTGAAATTTTTATTGATAAACCTTATCAGGATTTAGATTTTTCATTAACCGAAACCAATGCCGTTCGATGCCCAGATTTAGCTTCTGCCGAAAAAATGGAAGCTTACATAAAAGAAATAAAAAAGCAAGGTGATACTATTGGCGGAACCATAACTTGTGTTATTCAAAATGTTCCAATCGGATTAGGTGAACCAGTTTTTGATAAGCTTCACGCAGAATTAGGAAAAGCTATGCTATCCATAAATGCTGTAAAAGGATTTGAATTTGGAAGCGGTTTTTGCGGAGCCAAAATGAAAGGTAGTGAACATAATGATTTGTACAACGAAGACGGAACTACAAAATCAAATCTGTCAGGCGGAATTCAAGGCGGAATTTCTAATGGAATGGACATCTATTTCAGAGTTGCATTCAAACCAGTTGCAACTTTAATTCAAAAGCAAGAAGTTTTAACTAATCAAAATGAAATCATAGAACAACAAGGTAAAGGTCGTCATGATCCTTGTGTTGTGCCAAGAGCGGTTCCAATTGTGGAAGCAATGGCTGCCATCGTTTTGGCCGATTTTTATTTACTAAACAAAATTTATCAAACAAAATAATGACATCACAAGTAGAACAAAAAAAATCATTTTTTAGTAATCTAACAGTTCAAATTTTAATTGCAATGGTCCTTGGAGCCATTCTCGGAATATATATTCATAATAATTTTGAAACTGAATTTGCAAAAAATTTTAGTGATAAAATAAAAATATTGGCAACCATTTTCATCAGATTAGTTCAAATGATTATTGCGCCATTAGTAATTACAACTTTGGTTGTTGGAATTGCAAAATTAGGAGATATAAAATCGGTAGGTAGAATTGGAGGAAAGGCAATGGGATGGTTTTTTACTGCTTCTTTTATTTCCTTATTGATTGGTTTGTTTTGGGTAAATATTCTTGAGCCTGGTGTTGGTTTGAATTTGACTGATGTTGATGTTTCTACTGCTGCTGAAGTTACTGATAAAACTAAAAGTTTTTCTGCGCAAAATTTTATAGAACATATTATTCCCAAAAGTATTTTTGAAGCACTAGCAACCAATGAAATATTACAGATTGTAATTTTTTCAATTTTTTTCGGATTAGCTGCTGCATCTATTGGTGATCATGCAAAACCTGTTGTGAAAGTTTTAGATGTTATTTCACATATAATTTTGAAAATGGTAAATTATGTAATGAAATTTGCTCCAATAGGAGTATTTGGAGCCATTGCAGGAGTTTTTGCCATTAGAGATTTGCAAGAATTGTTGTTGACTTATGCCAAATTTTTCGGCTCTTTTTTAGTTGGAATTTCTTCTCTTTGGATAGTTCTTCTACTTGTAGGATACTTATTTTTAAAAGGACATATGACAACTTTACTTAAAAGAATTCTTAGTCCATTAATAATTGCCTTTGGAACCACAAGTAGTGAAGCCGTTTTTCCAAAATTGACAGAGGAATTGGAACGATTTGGAGTAAAAGATAAAATAGTTTCATTCATGTTGCCTTTAGGTTATTCATTTAATCTTGATGGAAGTATGATGTACATGACTTTTGCAAGTATTTTCATCGCACAGGCTTATGGTGTCCCATTAGATTTAGGGACACAAATGACAATGCTTTTGGTTTTAATGCTAACTAGTAAAGGAATTGCTGGTGTTCCAAGAGCTAGTTTAGTTGTAGTAGCTGCTACTTGTGGAATGTTTGATATTCCAATTGAAGGTATCGCCTTAATTCTTCCGATTGATCATTTCTGTGATATGTTTAGAAGTGCAACTAATGTTTTAGGTAATGCTTTGGCTACTTCAGTTGTAGGAAAATGGGAAATAGATAAAAATTAATTTAAAAATGACGTTAAAATGTTTAAAAAAAACGTTTAAAAGCATTTTATTTATTATAAATTTCTACAAATTTTCTTTATATTTGGCTTTATCTAAATTTAAAAATATGAAAAAACTACTACTATTATTATTATTAAGTTCTTCTGCATCTTTATTTGCTCAAGTTCTTGAATCTGAAAATTTTAACACATTGCCAATTGGTAATATTGGTACAGATTTTACTGGTCTAACTCCAGGATTATCAGGTTATTTAACTGCTGCATCAAACGGAACAGCACCTACTACATCTACAAATGCTGGTAATTCTAATTTTCAAGTTGTTGCTAATGGGAATAATTCTAGTAATGGTTTCCAAATTATAAGCCCAAATGGGGATAAAGGAAATAGATTTATGTGGAAAGATGGATTTGATCTTTTATGGAATGCAAGAACTACTGGAAACAACATAGTTGAACTTGAATATGATTTTTTTACTGGTCCAATTACAGATAGTAGAACCCAAATAGGCATGAGGGTTTTTGGAGCAGATGGCGCAAATACTAGATCATTAGTTGGTTTTGTTTACACAACAAATACTAGAGTTCTTTCAGGTGTTTGTTACTTAAATAACGGTGGTACATTTGGAACTTTTTTAGTAAACTTAGCAACAGGTGGTCTTATTCTAGATGCTAATACATGGTATACTATAGGATGTTCATACAATACTGTAACCGGTCAAACCTTATGGAAAACAAGCCCAACATCTCCTAGCACAGGTTTAGCTAATACTTTTTGGGTTCCAAATTTAGTACCTAATGAAGTTGATTTTGTTCAAGTTGTGGTAGCAGCAAATGCTACAGCAAATCCTCCAGTACCTGCTAATACGGCTACTTCAACTATAGTTTTTGATAATTATTTAACTAGAGCATCAAATACAGATACCTTATTAAATAATGTAACTTTTGCTGAAGATTCTTTGGTTACTATAAATTTATATCCTAATCCAGTTAATGATATATTGAATATAAATAGCAAATATACTTTAAACAATATTAGTATATCTGACATCAATGGAAGAGTAGTTAGGAATACTTCTTTAAACGGAACAGAAGCTCAAATTAATATAGCTGACTTAGCTTCAGGAGTTTATTTATTGAAAGTTGTTACCTCAGATGGTACGGTTACTAAAAAAGTAATAAAAGAATAATTAGTATTCTTTATTAAATAAAAAAAAGACTAAGCATTTGCTTAGTCTTTTTTCTTTTTATCACTTCCCATCATAAGGAAAACGGCTCCAACTAATCCTATTATAACTAAAGCAAAGACTCCAATCATAATGAAAGTTCCATTATCATGAGAATAAAGAGGTAACAATAAGTTGTTCATGATTTCAATTGTTTAGGATACTCAAAAGTATTTCAAATAAACTTATTGAAATATGACAAATATCATACTAGAGAAATTTAGATTTTAACTCTGGAGTTGGCATCATGCAGCTATCTTTTTTGCCATACCATTTGTATCTATTTTTGGCAACAAAATCATATCCGAAATTTTTTAAAAAATTTGGAAGTATAGAGAGGTAACTTGTTAAACTAATCAATCCTCCTAAATCTTTTGCAATATTAAAAGCCGCATCAGCCTTAACAAAATAGGCCTTTCCTGGAATATAAAGAATAATACTATCTGTTTGAGAAGTATCAACTTTAATGTAATCAATAATTTTTTGTCCAAGTTCAGATTGAATAGCAACAAATCTAAAAGTATCATTGACATCTTTTTTTATTACATACTGAACTGTGGCATCACACAAATTGCAAACTCCATCAAAAAGAATGATTTTTTTATCTTTTGGTAATTCTTCCATATTATTTTGGTCTTTCTACAAATTCTAAAGCATCCAAACTAACTTTTGATGTAAATACTCCATAATTTACAGTTGCTTTGTTTTTTTCAATACCATCAAGTGTTCCAACTGCTTTGCCATCAAACATTCTAACTCGATCACCAATTTTAAGTACAACTTTTGGTTTTTCTGGAACTTCTTTTAGTTTTAATTTTTTCTCTTTCTTTTCTTGTCGAATCTCCTCAACTTTTACTCTAACCTCTTCGGCAACCTTTTTTTGAATAACTTCTTTTTCCTTTAATTCTTTAGCAGATGCTTTTTTTCGTTTTGAATTTTCAATTTCTACTACTTTTAAAAATTCACCAATAAGTGTTTTTTTATCTTTATTGTTAAAATAATTTGAAGAAATTTCATCAATCTTTTGTCCCATATAAATCAATCGCTGATTGGCATCATACAATTCTTGGTAACGTTCTAATTTATCTTTTATCTTAGCGTTAATAGATTCCATTTTTTTGCTTTCTTCACGAGCTTTAGATTCTTCTTCTTTCAAATTTAAAGAAGTTTTTTCCATTTTAGAACGCTCTTTTTGCAAAGTTGCAATAGTCTTGTCAAATCTAACTTTGCCACCTTCAATTTTCTTTTTGGCTCTATTTATCAATCCAAATGGAATTCCATTTTTCTGTGCAACTTCAAAAGTAAAAGAACTTCCTGCTTGTCCTAAGTGCAACTTATACATTGGTTCTAATGTTCTTTCATCAAATAACATGTTGGCATTTGTGGCATTTGGTAATTCATTTGCTAATATTTTTAAATTAGTATAATGCGTTGTAATAATACCAAAAGCTTCTCTATGATAAAATTCTTCCAAGAAAACTTCTGCCAAAGCGCCACCTAAATCAGGGTCAGAACCAGTACCAAATTCGTCAATTAAAAATAACGTTTTAGAATTACATTTTTTCAAAAAGTAGTTCATGTTTTTTAAACGATAACTGTAGGTACTTAAATGATTTTCAATAGATTGATTATCTCCAATATCGGTCAAAATTCTATCAAAAAGAAAGGTTTCGCTACGTTCATGAACAGGAATTAAGATACCACTTTGTAGCATTAATTGAAGTAATCCCACCGTTTTAAGTGAAATTGTTTTTCCACCTGCATTTGGTCCAGAAATAACTATAATGGTACTTTCAGGATTCAATTCGATTGTTTGCGGATGTGTTATCTCATTTTTTAATTTGTTATTCAAATAAAGAATAGGATGCAAAGCATCTCTAAAATACAAACGTTTTTTATCCGAAATATTTGGTAGAATTCCATTGATTTTATTGGCATACTTAGCTTTTGCAGCAATAACATCAACATCACTCAAAAACTCTTGATAACTAACAATTAATTCATGAAACGGACGAATGTCATTGGCAAGTTGTTTCAAAATTCGTGTAACTTCTTCTTTCTCTTCATATTCTAAGTTGTTCAACTCTCTAGAATATTTTAAGGTAGCTTCTGGCTCAATGTAGGCAATACTTCCTGTTTTAGAACTTCCTAAAATAGAACCTTTCACTTTTCTTCTGTACATTGCTAAAACAGCTAAAACTCTTCTGTTTTCGACAAAACTTTCTTTGATGTCATCCAAATATCCCAAAGAATTATATTGGCTCATTGCCATACCAAAACTTTGATTGACTTTTCCACGAACAACATTCATGTCACGACGAATATTCAATAAATCTGGCGAAGCATTATCTCTTACTTCTCCGTGTTTATCAATAACTTCATCAATGTATTTTACAATTTCTTTGGTAACTTGTATTTGACTAGCTTTCTCATTCAGTTTAGGATAATACTCTAGAAACTTCTTGAAAAATAAAATCAAAGTATTTGCAGTTTCTGAAACCGTTGCTATTTTTCTAAATCCAGAAACTTCTAATTGACTTCCATCAATGGCTAAAAATTTTAACTCGTTATTTATAGAATCAAAACCGTGATTTGGAATAGCATTATTATTTGAGTAGGAGGAAACGTACTCAGAGGTTTGCAGCAAATTATCCATCAAAAGATTTTTCTCTTTAAATGGAGTAATTTCAAGGGCTTTTATTTTGCCTAATTCGGTATTACATCGCTCTGAAATAGTATTTAATATTGTGTCAAATTCTAAATCCTGAAGCGTTTTATTGGTGATAGAAATCATTCTAATATTTTGTGAATTCAAAGTTACGAATGTTGACAAGCATATTGCAATAGATTTTTATATTTTTGGTAAAAAATTAAGATATGTTGATTGAAATTAATTCGTCATGGAAGGAAAAATTGAAAGAGGAGTTCGATAAGAGCTATTTTGTCAATTTAGTTGAATTTGTTAAAAATGAATATGCAACTCACAGATGTTTTCCTAATCATAATCAAATATTTTCAGCTTTCGATTATTGTCCATTTAATGATGTAAAAGTTGTAATAATAGGACAAGATCCATATCACGGATTTGGTCAAGCCAACGGTTTATGTTTTTCTGTAAACGATGGCGTAACTTTTCCTCCATCACTAATTAATATTTTTAAAGAAATTAAACAAGATTTGAAATTACCAATTCCAATATCAGGAAATCTTGAAAGATGGGCTAGGCAAGGAGTACTTTTGTTAAACGCTACCTTAACAGTTAGAGAAAGTGAAGCAGGTAGCCATCAAAAAAAAGGTTGGGAAGAGTTTACTGATGCCGTAATTAAAAAAATTTCTGATGAAAAAGAGCATGTTGTTTTTCTTTTATGGGGCGGATTTGCAAAGAAGAAAGGAGCAAAGATTGATAGAACCAAACATTTTGTTATAGAAACAGGACATCCATCTCCGTTGAGTGCAAATAGAGGTTTCTGGTTTGGAAATAAACATTTTAGTGCAGCAAATTCATTTTTAAAAAGTAAAAACTTTAAAGAAATTGAATGGTAAAAAAATCCATCACTTAGGATGGATTTACTATTTTAATTTACTGTAAAGTTATAATAACCTTCAGAATCTAAATTACTTACATCAGAAAAAATGGTTAGTGATATACTTTCAGAACTACTGTTGGAACGTATCTCAACTTGACTTGTAGAAGAACTATTGTAACCAAAACTTAAACGATACTGCCCAGAAGAAGGCAATTTTATTCCACATAAAAATTCATATCGATCATTAGCAACATTAAATTCTGCTGTGGCATTATAAAAACCACCTGTTACAAATTTACCCAAATTTAAATCAATATTTGGAGTGCTTGCATCAACTAATATCCATTCATCTCCAACTTTTTTTTCTAATAAATAGCTAAAAGCAAATGAAGGAGCATTGTTGGTCGTTTTTCTAATATCTAATAAATTTGTTTGATTTGGTTCAGCTAAGAGACGATTGATATAGGAATTTACATAAAGATAATCGCCAACATTATAATTAGCTTGCGTTTGAATTGAAACTAAATTTGGAACAGATATATATTCTGTATTATAAAAATCATCATCATTTGTATCACATGAATTGAATGTTGTTACAAATAAAATTAGTAGTGTTATTATTTTTAATGTCTTCATACTATTTTTTTTTAAAATCTATAACCTAAATTAATTCCAACTCGTGATATTACATCTGGACTTTGTTCTCTTTTGGTCAAGTTAGAACCGAAACCAACCAAGAACTCTAGAGCCCAAGATTCTTTAAAGTACATTTTGTATCCTAAACTACCACCAAGTCCAAAATCGTTATACTTTGATTTTTTTATGGTGTAAAACCCATTTCCATTTGAATCAGTATCTCTTATAATTTCTTTAAAATCGCCACCATTAGCAGAAGCAAAAATTTCAGCGAAATAATAACGTGATTTACTTTTTGACAAAGCATATCTCACATATGGATTGATTTCATACTTGGGTAAGTTATTTCTAAAACCATCATTAAAATCATCTTCTATTTTTTGACTATTAGAAAAATTAGTATTTACTCCAACTGAAAAATCCTTTCCAAGAAAACGTTCATAACTAAAACTTAACTTTCCGTAAGCTATAGCTGATAGAACATCGACACGAAATTCATTTTTTTTATTGTCAAAAGGACTACTTTCTTGTGCAGAAACAAACAAAGTTCCCAACAAGAATAAACCTATTATTTTTTTCATATAATTCTGATTTTAAATAGCTAATATACTATTTTATTTGATGTGTTTTGAAAAATTAATTTAAAGTAAGTGCACTCAAAATTTCTTCATTCATAAATGGTCCACCAGGATATTTAGCTGTATAATCTAAATTTAGCCAAATATTGCCACGCTCATCAATATGGTAATGCAATGATTTTCCTTTACTTTCCTCAGGAAAAAGCACTTTTTTTACCAAATAATTTATGGTTTCTAAATCGGCTTGTTTTCCAATTAAGATTTCAGGATAAATATGTCCGTCAGTGTGAATAAGTCTCGGTATTCCACCAATAGATCGAATACAAGCCGCCATTAAAATAGAGTGATCATCACAATCACCAGACAAGTATTTTGCTGATTCACTAGCGCTAGCAATATATTCTCTACCTTTTGGGTCACTTACATAATTCCAATTGCTATTTATTTCTTTAAACACAGAAAAACATTGAATTATGGTAAAATAATCATTGTATCCTTTTTCGTCTTTAAAATGTTTGTTTACTGCCATCAAAGAGAAATTTCTAACTTTAGGATTAGAATAATCTATGGCATTAAGTATCTTAGATTTATTTGGAAAAGGAAGTAATTTGTCAATAATAATATCTTGAGGATATGGATTATAACTCATTGTGTAAAGCATTGATTGATAGTCTTCAAAAACGGTTTGAAAGCCATAACCTCCAAAAATAGTTCCATAAACTAATGCTATTAAATAGAGAAAAATACTTATTAATGTAATTTTTCTCATGGCTCTCAATATAAGTTGTATTAAAACCAAAAGAACAATAAAAAGAAGTATTCTATCTATGTGTAAAGACCATTCTAATTCAATAATATTTTGATGTAAAATGATAAAAATTGGTATGGTTATAAGTACATTCAAAACAAAAATAATTACCATATCCCAAGGTTTTTTTACCGTAAGTTTGTCTTTTAAGTACAAATAATAAAGTTTTGTTTTTTCTATCATTTTAAGAATTTGCAAAAAGCTAGATGGCTTTTACAAGTTCAGCAAAAGTACCTTTTTTCTCAATAATTTTGAGGTCAAATAATTGATTTTGAATTTTGTTTAACATTTTTTCAGATAATGGCTTTTGCGACCATTCTGTTAAACGTAACCATTCTTGAATATCTTCTATTTTTTGATGGTATTTTGTAGCCAATGTTCTATCAATACTCGGAATTTCTTTGAACTCTTGCGTTGTGATATTAATAATTTCAAGAATTTGCTCAATGGCATTAGGATGCTTTTTCAAAATTTCTTCACGAACGGCAATTACAAAACAAGGCCAAGGTGTGGGGCAATCGTCAATTCTTCTGAAAATTCCTTTATCTACAAGAGGTTTGGTCATAAAATGTTCCCACATGAAATAATCGGATTCTCCTTTGGTTAAACTTTCAACAGCGCCATCAATTGTGTTTACGATTTCAAATTGCAGGTTTTCAGTATTCCAACCTTGATTATTAGCATTAACATAAGCCATTAATTGTGAACCTGAACCTAATCTTGAGATAGCCACTTTTTTATTTTCTAAATCAGAAAGCGTTTTAAAATTGGAGTTAGCAGCCACATGAATTCCCCAAATTAAAGGACTTTCAACATAAACTTGCACAATTTTAGAAGGATTTCCAGCATTAATATCTTTTACAATTCCTTCTGATAAAATTACAGCAATATCAGTTTCACCATCGCGAAGCATTTGACACATTTTACCTGTACCTTGAGGAACATCAGTCCATTGTAAATCGATTCCAACGGCTTCAAATTCGCCATTTTCAATACACAAATGCCATGGAAGATTGAAATGTTCGGGAACGCCTGCTATTTTTATAGTTTTCATTTATTAGTATTAAGATTGGAGTATTAAGTATTAAGATTGTTCAGAGAGTTTTTGAATACATTCTTCTCTAATGCTCCAAATTTCATCAAAGGTATAATTTTGATTGGTTTCTTCAATCCATTTTTTCAAGAAAGCTTTGTGATAATCTACTTTAAAATCGCTAACCTTTTTAGGAATTATCTCGATTTCTTCTAGAATTTCTTCTTTTATTTTATCGTAAAATGATTCCGAAGTTGTGACATCTAACGGAATACCATTAATCTTTAAATAACAATGCGCCTCTGGAATGTAGTCAATACCACTTTTTGAAAGTAAATCTCCTAATTTAGGTGTATTTACTTCGTTCATTTTAAAAATTCCAATATATAATTTTACGTTTTCAATATCATTTTCATCAGCATAATCCTTTAAAAAAGCATGTTTTGAGCTACAAGTTCCTTTATTTTCAGAAAGTACTAACGAAAAATCATACCTATTAGAATTTCTTCCATAAGGAACATGTTTTACTTTTTTTATTATTTCTTCAAAGTTCATAAACTGAAAACTGCTTACTGCGACTGCCTACTAATTTGCCACCATTTCCAAATAACTCCATCATTATCTGGATAATCTTCCATGAAATTGAAACCTACTTTTTGCAAAACATGATTAGATGCACCATTTTCAGCATGCGTATAAGCATTCATTTCTTTAATATTCATTTGATTGAAACCATAATCAAGCCAAGCAAGTGATGCTTCTGTTGCATAACCTTTGTTCCAAAATTTTTCATTCAAGCGATAACCATAATCAAAGAAATTTGTATTACCATTTTCAACATGGTCATTTACAAATTTGATTCCTGTCCAACCTATTAGTTCGTTTGTTTCTTTTAAAATAGTAGAAAAACGACCAATTCCTCTTTCTAGATATTGTTTTTGAACCATTTCAATATAATCGTAAACTTCTTGAATATCAATACAAGGCTTTTGCCATAAATAATTATGGACTTCTGGATTTTTATCCATTTCAAATAATTCTTCAGCATCTGATTTTTCAAATGGTCGAAGTAGTAGTCTTTCAGTTTCTAATATTAAATCCATTCTGGATTAATTTGATTTAAATGATGATACAAATGGTCGAAGTAATCTTCTATTAAGAATTGTAAATCAGACAGCTCACCATTTGGAAGAATCAATTTATAAGTTAGTGTTTCATTGGTTTGATTTTTTACAATGTGCAAAATATGAAGATTTAAATTCATCCATAAATCAAATAATTCTTGATTGTTTTTATTTTGATAATCATTAGATTTTACTAATCCATCAGGATTGTAAGTTCTAATTTTATAAGGTTTTTCAAATGTTTGAATTTCAGTAAATCGCTGAATATTATTAATCGCCGAATCAATTAAATGACCTAAGACTTCCTTTTTAGACCATTTGTTTTCTGATGGTTTTATTTCAAAATCCGTAGCTTTTATAAAAATATTTGAAGCCGTTAACTCATTCAAAACGAATTCAAATTTTGTTATTTTTTCTTTCATTGTTTAGTTTTGAGTTTTATTATATCTTCAAATGAGAAATTACTACGCGATATCCATCAGGATCTAGAATCATCTTACCATTTTCATTCCAATAGGGATTTTTTGAATCAATAAATTTGATTGAGTTTGATTCAATTCTATCTTGAATCAGTTCAAATTCTAATTTAGTATTTGGATAAAAAACCAAAATATCTTCCTCACCAAAATTAAATGTAACAATCTCGTCCGATTTGGTAAATTCTAAATGCCAATTTTCATTTGATTTACCAATAAAAACGCCATCATAACCGTCGTGATTTTCAAAACCACCAAGCAATTCCAATCCTAAAATATCAATATAAAAGGATTTGAGTTGTTCTAAATTATTGGTATGTCTAGCAAATCTGAAAGTCATAAATTTTATTCAAAATATTCTAAAGCCATTATCATCAAACAAAAAACAAATATTCCAAGTACAAAATTTTTCTTATTGGAATTCATCCCACTATTATCAATTACTTCTTCTTCAAATAAATAATATCCAATATTCTTTTCATAATTTTTATCAAAAACAATATTCATAAACATGCAATAAATCCAACGAGCAAAACCGCCTAAAGCAAAAAATAGTTTTTGAATTAAATGTCCAATCATTTATTATAAAATTCGTAATTTTAATTAGTAATTAATCTACTCCGCTAATTTATCCAAAGCATATTCAATCAACGCATCAACAGCTTTGTATGGATCTTCGCTAAAAGTTCCTGTTGCACGATTGGCAATTATGGCGTTTAACGATAAACATTGATGTCCAAGTAATTTTCCTAAACCATAAATGGCTCCGGTTTCCATTTCAAGATTGGTCATTTTGATACCTTCAAATTCAAATTTGTCCATTTTACTGTTCAATTCTGGATCTTGAATATCTAATCTCAAAACTCTTCCTTGTGGACCATAAAATCCGCCTGCTGTTCCAGTAAATCCTTTGAAAATCTTGTCACTTTCCAAACGTTTTTCAAGAATTTCACTTCCTTTAATTACATATGGACGACCTTTTTTCATATCCCAATTGGTTTGAGCAATAAAAGCGTCTTCCATAGCAGTTTCTGAAATTTCATCAATCAAATACGAGCGAAGCATGTTGTCTAATCCCAATCCGTATTGACTCATAACAAAACTATCGCAAGGAATCTCGGCTTGTAATGAACCTGAAGTTCCAATTCGGACAATATTCAACGAAGTCAATTCTTCTTTGATTTCACGAGTTTTTAAATCGATGTTTACTAAAGCATCCAATTCGTTCATGACAATGTCAATATTATCTGGACCAATTCCTGATGACATTACTGTAATTCGTTTTCCTTTGTAAATTCCGGTTTGTGTTTTGAATTCACGTTTTTGTTGTGAAAATTCAATACTAGAGAAATGTTTGGTAATTTTCTCCACTCTATTTTGATCACCTACAAAGATGATGTCATTTGCAATATGTTCCGGTTTTAGGTTCAAGTGATAAACACTTCCATCCGGATTTAATATTAATTCTGATGATGCAATCATTTTATTATTTTTTATGAGTTTTAAAGTTACTGCTCACTGCGACTGATAACTGTCAACTGAACTAACCTCCAACTCGTTTTGTTTTAAATCCTTTGTCTTGTAATAATTTCATTATTTTATCACGATAATCGCCTTGAATAATGATTTCGCCGTCTTTGAAAGTTCCACCAACAGCAAGTTTATTTTTTAATTCTTTTGCTAATAATTTGAAATCCTCATCTTGACCTTCATAACCTGAAATGATGGTTGTGGGTTTTCCTTTGCGTTTTTCAAATTTACAAATCATTGGTTCTTTTTGAACGAATAATTCATGTTCTTTTTCCTCAACAATTTCTGGTTCATTAGAAACTTCGTGGTCTGGAAATAGTTTTTTTAGTTGTTCTTGTAAATCCATATTTCTTTAAATTCCAAAATTTAAAACCCAAATTCCAAATAAAAATCAAATTCCAAATTCCAATAGAAAATAGTAATTGGAATTTGGAATTTTAATATTGGAATTTCTTCCCTTTATTTCTTAATCAATCCTAAATCAACCAATCTTTCATATAAATAGTCACCTGCGGTAATGTCTTCATATAATTTTGGGTTGTTTTCGTCGATGCACTCTGGTAAGCAATTTAATTTCATATCGCTTACAGGATGCATGAAGAAAGGAATAGAATATCTTGAAGTATTCCACAATTCTCTTGGTGGATTTACAACTTGGTGAATCGTTGATTTCAATTTGTTGTTAGTATGTCTTGACAACATATCGCCAACGTTAATCATCAATTCGTCTGGTTGCGCCATAGCATCAATCCATTCTCCATCATGATTTTGAACTTGTAATCCTTTTCCTTGCGCACCCATTAAAAGTGTAATCAAGTTGATATCACCATGAGCAGCAGCTCGAACAGCACCATCTTTAGGTTCGTCAGTAATTGGTGGATAGTGAATTGGACGTAAAATACTGTTTCCGTCTTTGATGTAATTGTCAAAATAGAATTCGTCTAATCCAATGTGTATAGCTAAAGCACGCAATACATAAACACCTGTTTTTTCAAGCATTTGATATGCTTCTTTACCTGTGGCATTGAAGTTAGCTAATTCATTTACAGTTACATTTTCTGGATATTCATTAGCATATTTTGAACCTTCCGAAACGTATTGTCCGAAGTGCCAAAATTCTTTCAAATCTCCTGCAGAACGACCTTTAGCATGTTCTTTTCCAAAAGAAATATAGCCACGTTGTCCGCCAATGCCTGGAATTTCGTATTTTTCTTTTACTTCAAGAGGAAGATTAAAGAAATTACGCACTTCAGCATAAAGATTTTCCACTAATTGGTCATCAAGAAAGTGACCTTTTAACGCTACGAAACCAATTTCTTCGTAAGCTTTTCCGATTTCATTTACAAATTTTTGTTTACGTGCCGGATCATCCGACAGGAAATCACGTAAGTCAACACTAGGAATTTGTTGCATTTACTAAAACTTTTTTGTTAATAACTAAAATTGGATTTATACCAATCATAACTACAAATGTATGAAAATTTTATTTTATTGGTGTGGAAGTTATTAACAAATATTTATTGTGTTTTCTAACACAGATTCAGGTAATCAATGAATTTTTAAAATTTTTCTAATTTCTTAGAATCTCTGTTCCAAAAAACCACTTGACTTTCTATCATTCTTATATAAGAAATAGAATTATCAAAAAACTATCAAAATCGTAAACAATTCCGCAAAAAGGTTAGTATAAAAGAATCCTTTTTTTATATTTTTGCAATCATAAATAAACAATCACATGAACTTTGATAGAAAAGAATTGTCCAATATTCAATTGTTGGATTTATATAAAAAACTGCTAAAACCTAGATTAATAGAGGAAAAGATGCTTATTCTTCTTCGTCAAGGTAAAGTTTCAAAATGGTTTTCTGGTATTGGTCAAGAAGCTATTTCTGTAGGAATTACGGCTGCTTTAGACCAAGACGAATACATTTTACCAATGCATCGAAATTTGGGTGTTTTTACTGGTAGAGACATTCCTTTGCATCGATTGTTTTCGCAATGGCAAGGAAAGAAAACTGGTTTTACCAAAGGTCGTGACAGAAGTTTTCACTTTGGAACACAAGAATTCAAAATTATTGGAATGATTTCGCATCTTGGTCCACAAATGGGTGTTGCTGACGGAATTGCTTTGGCTAATAAATTAAAACAAAATGGTAAAGTAACCGCAGTTTTCACTGGTGAAGGTGCTACAAGTGAAGGTGATTTTCACGAAGCATTAAACATTGCAGCAGTTTGGGAATTGCCGGTTTTGTTTGTAATTGAGAATAATGGTTACGGACTTTCAACGCCAACTAACGAGCAATATCGTTGTGAAAATCTTGCTGACAAAGGCATTGGTTACGGAATGGAAAGCCACATTATTGATGGAAATAACATCTTAGAAGTTTATACTAAAATTGCCGAATTGAAAGCATCTTTAGCTGTAAATCCGCGACCAGTTTTATTGGAATTTAAAACGTTTAGAATGCGTGGTCACGAAGAGGCGAGTGGTACAAAATATGTTCCGCAAGAGTTGATGGACATGTGGGCAATTAAAGATCCAATTTCAAATTATAAAGAGTATTTGGTTAATGTTGGTGTTTTATCAGAAGAATTAGATGCCGAATTTAAAGCAACTATAAAAGCTGAAATTGATGAGCATTGGGCAATTACACAAGCTGAACCTGAAGTTGAAGCTGATTTAAGTGAAGAGTTAAATGATGTTTACCAACCATATAAATATGAAGAAGTTAATCCTTCAAAAGAAATAGAAAACATAAGAGTGATTGATGCCATTTCAACTGCTTTAAGACAATCTATGGAACGCCATGATAATTTAGTTATTATGGGACAAGATATTGCGGAATATGGTGGTGCGTTCAAAATTACTGAAGGTTTTGTAGAACAATTTGGAAAAGGAAGAGTTAGAAATACACCAATTTGTGAAAGTGCTGTAGTTTCTGCAGCTAATGGTTTGTCAATCAATGGTCATAAAGCTATTGTTGAAATGCAATTTGCTGATTTTGTTTCTTCAGGATTTAATCCAATTGTTAATTTATTAGCCAAACAACATTATCGTTGGAATGAAAAATCGGATGTTGTAGTAAGAATGCCTTGTGGTGGAGGTACTCAAGCTGGACCATTTCACTCGCAAACTAACGAAGCTTGGTTTACCAAAACACCAGGTTTGAAAGTAGTTTATCCTGCATTTCCATACGATTTTAAAGGTTTGTTGAATACAGCGATTAATGATCCGAATCCGGTTGTGTTTTTTGAACACAAACAATTGTATCGTTCGGTGTATCAAGATGTTCCTAAAGATTATTATACGTTACCTTTTGGGAAAGCTACTCTGCTTAAAGAAGGTAATGATGTTACTATTATTTCTTTTGGAGCAGGAGTTCATTGGGCTTTAGAAACGTTAACTAAAAATCCTGAAATCAAAGCCGATTTAATTGATTTAAGAACATTACAGCCTTTAGATACTGATACTATTTTTGCTTCGGTTAAGAAAACAGGAAAATGTATTATTTTACAAGAAGACACTCTATTTGGTGGAATTTCAAGTGATATTTCTTCTATGATTATGGAGAATTGTTTTGAATATTTAGATGCACCTGTAAAACGTGTTGGAAGTATTGAAAGTGCTATTCCATTTGTAAAAGCATTAGAAGATCAATATTTGCCGAAAGTTAGATTTGAAGAAGGATTATTGGAATTATTGAAATATTAATCAATATGAAACCTTTAACGGAAAAATTGTTGTTGGAAGACGCTACTGTTCACAAAGTTCAATTTGACAAGGAATGGTTTTACAATTTGGACGATATGAAATTTTATTTAAACGAAGACTTATCGGCAGTGGAGTACATCCATTTGCCGATGTTAGTTTTTGGTGAAGAAGAAATCGTAAAGTGCTCTACTCTAGAAGATATTTTACGTGGTAGAAAAGAAAAAGAATAGTTAGTTATTTTCTTCAACCAACTTTTTAAAATTAGTAAGAATAGCTTGCCATCCAAATTGTTGTAATTCTATTGGGTTTTGAGTTTCGGCTTCAAAAGTCTCTACAATCTCAACTAAATCACCAATAGCAATAAAATCGACGCTAACTTCTCTTTCGTCGTCTAAAACATATTTAATAGATTTGTTTTCGATTACTTCAGTGTAAGTTCCTTCAAAATCAAAACTAAAACTTCCATCTTTAGCAGCCATAGTATAGTTGAATCGTTCACCAATTTTAAGATTGTTGGTTGCTTTAGGACAGTGCCAATCGTCTGAAGCATGATTCCATAACATTATTTGCTCAGGTGTTGTCCAGTATTTCCATACTTTATCTAAACTACTTTTTATGGTACATTCTACGGTTATTTTTGTTTTACTTCCCATTTGTTGAAACTAAAAATTAACTATTGTTTAAGCAAATTTATAAAAATTACTACCAAGATAAAGAGTCTCATTAAAAAAATAGTTTTTTGTTTTTAACAATTAGCTTATATTTGTTTAAAATAAAATTGCTCGTTTGTGAATCCTACCAATAAACTCAAGATATTTAATGATCCAATCTACGGATTTATAACCATACCAAATACCTTAATTTACGATTTAATTCAACATCCCTATTTTCAACGTTTGCGACGTATTTCTCAAATGGGAATGTCGTATTTGGTTTATCCAGGTGCACATCATACTAGATTTCATCATGCTTTGGGATGTATGCACATAATGCAAAAAGCTATTCAAACACTTCAATTTAAAGATGTTGCAATTTCAAAGGATGAAGAAAATGCTTTGTTAATTGCTATTTTATTACACGATATTGGACATGGCCCATTTTCGCATGCTATGGAAAATAGTATTGTTGAGGATGTGCATCATGAAGAAATTTCATTGCTTTTTATGAATGAATTGAATGAAGAATTTGATGGTAAATTGTCATTAGCAATTAAAATATTCAAAGGTGAATATCACAGAAAATTTATGTATCAATTGATATCAAGTCAGTTGGATATGGATAGAATGGATTATTTGCGTAGAGATAGTTTCTACAGTGGCGTTGCTGAAGGTAATATCAATAGTGAGCGTTTAATTCAGATGATGAATGTTCAAGATGATTTTTTAGTGATTGAAGAAAAAGGAATCTATTCGGTAGAAAAATTTTTAGTAGCAAGGCGATTGATGTATTGGCAAGCTTATTTGCATAAAACAAGTGTTGTTGCAGAAATCATTTTAATGAAAATCCTTAAAAGAGCTAAAGAACTGACTCAAAAAGGAATTCATTTGGAATGTAGTAAACCACTTTTGTTTTTTATGGAAAATAAAATTTCATTAGAAACATTTGATAAAGAAAAGATTAAAACTTTTGCTTTGTTAGATGATCACGATGTAATGGGCGCAATAAAAGCTTGGCAATTCAATGATGATTTTGTTTTGAGTTCGTTGTGTAAGATGATTATCAATAGAGATTTATTGAAAATTCAAATGTCTGATGAAAAACCTGAAAAAGAGAATTTAGTGGTTTTGAAGCAAAAATTCATGAAATTACATCCAATTTCTGAAAAAGAAGCAGATTACTTTATTTTCAAAGGAAAACTGAAAAATCAGGCTTATAGTAAATCAAGTGAGCCAATTCGAATTCTGAAAAAAGACAGAACAATAGAAGATGTTGTAGAAGCTTCAGATCAATTGCATTTGAAAGCATTGTCAAAACCAGTGACCAAATATTTTATATGTTTTCCAAAAGTGTTACTAGATACATAGTATTTCATTAAATTTTAATATTTTTGCAGCGATGAAACGAGCCTTTAAATTTGTAAATTTTATTTTTGAGTATATTTGCGAGTTCCATTTTATTCCTATGGAAAATATTTTTTTATAAAATGAAATTTACAGCTGAACAAATTGCAGGTATTCTAGAAGGTGAAGTAATAGGTAATCCTAATGCTGAAGTTTTCAAATTGTCCAAAATAGAGGAGGGAACTATTGGTTCGCTTACATTTTTGTCCAATCCAAAATATCAAAATTTTATCTATTCCACAGAAGCATCTGTTACAATTGTAAATAAAACTTTTGAACCAGAGCAAGCTATTTCAACAACATTGATTAAAGTTGAAGACGCTTATCAAGCCTTTTCTAAATTGTTGGAATATTACAATCAGGTAAAGTTAATGAAGTCCGGTATTGAACAACCTTCAGTGCTTTCTGAAAATGTTACTTATGGTACTGATTTGTACTTAGGAAGCTTTTGTTATGTTGGAAAGAATGTGAAAATTGGAAATAACGTAAAGATTTATCCAAATACTTTTATTGGAGATAATGTAGTTATTGGTGATAATTGTGTGTTTTTTGCTGGAGTTAGAGTTTATTCAGAAACAGAAATAGGAAATAATTGTGTAATTCATTCAGGAACTATTGTTGGTTCTGATGGATTTGGTTTTGCACCACATGAAGATGGAACTTACAGTAAGATTCCTCAAATTGGGAATGTAATCCTTGAAGATGATGTAGAAGTTGGTTCGTGTACCACAATTGATAGAGCAACAATGGGCTCGACAATAATTAGAAAAGGAGTGAAGTTGGACAATCAAATCCAAATAGCTCATAATGTTGAAATCGGAGAGAATACTGTAATTGCCTCTCAAACAGGTATTGCTGGTTCAACAAAAATTGGTAAAAATTGCATGATTGGCGGACAAGTAGGTATTGTTGGGCACATCACAATTGGAAACAATGTTAGAATACAAGCCCAATCTGGAATTGGAAAAAGTATTGGAGATGGAGAAGTAGTGCAAGGAACACCGGCATTTAATTATGGTGATTTTAGTAAGTCATATGTTCATTTTAGAAATTTACCTAAAATTGTTTCCGATATAGACGATATAAAAAAGAAAATTAAATAACAAACATAAACTAGATTGAATATTATGGTTAAGCAAAAAACCATCAAAAGTGAAATTTCACTTGTAGGTGTTGGATTACACACAGGAAAAGAAGTTAAAATGACTTTTAAACCTGCGCCTATAAACAACGGTTTTACATTTGTAAGAGTTGATTTAGAAGGAAGTCCAATTATTGAAGCAGATGCTAATTATGTAGTCAATACACAAAGAGGTACCAACTTAGAGAAACTGGGTGTTAAGATTCAAACTTCAGAGCACGTTTTAGCTGCTTTTGTAGGTTGTGATGTTGACAATGCAATTATAGAATTAGATGCTTCTGAGCCACCAATTATGGATGGTTCATCAAAGTATTTTGTAGAAGCAATTGAAAAAGTAGGCGTAGAAGAGCAAGATGCTGAACGTAAGTATTATGTTGTAAAAGAGGTTATTTCTTTCGCAGACGAAGCAACAGGAAGCGAAATACTTGTAATGCCAAGTGATGATTATCAAGTAACCGCAATGGTTGATTTTGGAACCAAAGTTCTTGGTACTCAAAATGCTACAATGAAAAGTCTTTCAGAATTTAAAACTGAAATTGCCAATTGTAGAACTTTTAGTTTTCTTCATGAGTTAGAAAGTTTATTAGATAATGGTTTAATTAAAGGTGGTGACTTAAATAACGCTATTGTATATGTAGACAAAGAGATTTCTGCAAATACAATGGAAAACCTTAAAAAAGCATTCGGAAAAGACTCTATTTCTGTAAAAGAAAATGGAATTCTTGATAACTTAACGTTGCATTATCCAAACGAAGCGGCACGTCATAAACTATTAGATGTTATTGGTGATTTAGCTTTAGTCGGAATTAGAATTAAAGGTAAAGTTATAGCTAACAAACCTGGACATTTTGTAAATACTCAGTTTGCTAAGAAATTATCAAAAATCATTAAGATTGAGCAAAAAAATCATGTTCCATGTTATGATTTGAATTTGCCACCATTGATGGATATTCATCAAATTATGAATATTTTACCACACAGACCACCATTTTTATTAATCGATAGGATTATTGAAATGTCAGAAACACATGTGGTAGGTATGAAAAATGTTACAATGAATGAAAATTTCTTTGTTGGACATTTTCCAGATGCACCAGTTATGCCAGGAGTTTTAATTGTTGAGGCTATGGCTCAATCAGGAGGAATATTAGTATTAAGTACTGTTCCAGATCCAGAAAATTACCTTACTTATTTTATGAAAATTGATAATGTAAAATTCAAGCATAAAGTGTTGCCTGGAGATACCTTATTATTCAAATGTGATTTAATTTCACCAATTAGAAGAGGAATTTGTCACATGCAAGCCAATGCTTATGCTAATGGAAAGTTAGTTGCAGAAGCTGAATTAATGGCACAAATAGCTAAAAAGCAATAAAAATATAAAGTATGAATCAACCACTAGCATACGTACATCCAGGAGCAAAAATTGCAAGAAATGTTGTAATTGATCCTTTCACAACTATTCACAATAATGTTGAAATAGGAGAAGGAACTTGGATTGGATCTAATGTTACCATAATGGAAGGCGCAAGAATTGGTAAAAATTGCAATATTTTTCCAGGTTCGGTGATTTCAGCAGTTCCACAAGATTTAAAATTTGGAGGTGAAGAATCGCTTGCAATAATAGGTGATAATACCACTGTAAGAGAATGTGTTACTATAAATAGAGGAACCATAGCTTCTGGTCAAACTAAAATTGGAAAAAATTGTTTGATTATGGCAACAGCTCACATTGCTCACGATTGTCACATTGGTGATAATGCAATTATTGTTAATGGAGTTGCTTTGGCAGGTCACGTTATTGTTGGTAATTATGCAATTATTGGAGGTTTAGCAGCAATACATCAGTTTATTCACATTGGTGATCACGCCATGATTTCTGGTGGTTCATTGGTTAGAAAAGATGTTCCTCCTTATACAAAAGCAGCAAAGGAGCCTTTATCTTATGTTGGAATCAACTCAGTTGGTTTAAGAAGAAGAGGTTTTACTTCTGAAAAAATTAGAGAAATTCAAGATATTTATAGAATTTTATATCAAAAAAATTACAATACTTCACAAGCTGTTGGAATCATTGAAGCTGAAATGGCTGCATCTCCAGAGCGTGACGAAATATTAGATTTTATAAGAAACTCATCACGCGGAATCATGAAAGGTTATTCAGGTTCTTATTAATTAAAAATAAAAATTAAAAACAATAAAAATGGCATCTACATCAGATATTAGAAACGGATTATGTATTAAATTCAATCACGATATTTATAAAATTATCGAATTTCTTCACGTTAAACCTGGAAAAGGTCCTGCTTTCGTTAGAACTAAATTAAAAAGTTTAACTAACGGAAAAGTTTTAGACAATACTTTTTCTGCAGGTCACAAAATTGAAGATATTCGTGTTGAAACTCAAACATTTCAGTATTTATATGCTGAAGGTGATCAATTTCACTTCATGAATACTGAATCTTACGAGCAAATTACTTTAGATAAAAAAATCTTAGATGCTCCAGATTTATTGAAAGAAGGAACTAATGTAATGGTTCAAATTAACACTGAAACTGACATGCCTCTTTCTGTAGATATGCCAGCTTCAATTGTTCTTGAAGTTACTTATGCTGAACCAGGAGTTAAAGGAAATACAGCTACAAATGCTACTAAACCTGCAAAAGTAGAAACTGGTGCTTCTGTAAATGTTCCTTTATTTATTAATGAAGGTGATAAAATCAAAATTGATACAGCTACAGGTTCTTATATGGAACGTGTAAAAGAATAATTTTAGTGAACAAAATCAGGTAAAACTGAACACTGAATACTGAACACTAAAAATATGAAGTTTTCAAAAACACATACTCTTAAAGAAATTGCAGAAATCATTGGTTGCCAATATGTTGGTGCCGATGATTTTCCTGTTTATGGCATGAACGAGATTCATGTGGTAACTTCAGGCGATATCGTATTTGTAGATCATCCAAAATATTATGATAAAGCATTACAATCAGCTGCAACAATTGTTTTAATTAACAAAGAAGTTGAATGTCCTTTGGGTAAAGCATTATTAATTTCTGATGATCCGTTTAGAGACTTTAATAAATTAACCAATCACTTTAGACCTTTTACTTTTGCAAATGTTTCTATTTCGAATTCTGCAATAGTTGGTGATGGAACAGTAATTCAGCCCAATTGTTTTATTGGTCACAATGTTCAAATTGGTAAAAACTGTATAATTCATTCTAATGTTTCAATTTACGATAATTGTATCATTGGTGATAATGTAATTATTCAAGCAGGAACAATTCTTGGAGCAGATGCATTTTATTATAAAAAACGTCCAGAAGGTTTTGATCAATTACTTTCTGGAGGAAGAGTTGTTATTGAAAACAACGTAGGAATCGGAGCTCTTTGTACTATTGATAAAGGAGTTACAGGTGATACAACTATTGGAGAAGGAACAAAAATAGACAATCAAGTTCATGTTGGACACGATACAGTAATTGGTAAAAAATGTCTAATAGCAGCTCAAACAGGAATTGCTGGTTGTGTAATTATTGAAGATGAAGTAACGCTTTGGGGACAAGTTGGAACCACAAGTGGAATTACAATAGGAGCTAAGGCTGTAGTTCTTGGTCAAACAGGTGTAACAAAATCAATAGAAGGTGGAAAATCCTACTTTGGAACACCAATTGAAGAATCTCGAGAAAAATTGAAGCAATTAGCCAATATAAAACGTATCCCAGAAATAATAAAAAATCTAAAGTAATGACAGCAAAACAATTAGTATTGGATTTTTATAAAAATGATTTGCTTTTACATAAATCAGAAGTTACTGAATTTCTGCACGAAGATTTAATCATCGAATGGAACAGTAGTAAGGGTTTTGTTCAAATGAAAAAGCAAGATGTACTGAATTTATCTGATGAATTGAGTAAAGCCTACGTTCGTTCTAAAATGAGAATTACACATGTAGTTGAAGAAGGAAATATGGTTTCTGTACGTTATTCTCATTTTGTAAAAACAATTGAAAATCCTAGAGAAGAAATGCTTTTAGCACACTTTTTTGTAATTTGGGAAGTAAAAGACGGAAAATTATATAGAGGTTATCAAATGAGTCAATTCTCATAAAATCATATATAGAAAATTTGCAAATAAGTAGAAAAAAAACTGAATACTGAACACTGAATACTGAACACTTTTTAATACTTTTGCAACACAAACAATAAAACTAAATAAAAAAACATAATATGAGCGTTTTAGTTAACAAGAATTCAAAAATAATAGTTCAAGGATTTACAGGAAGTGAAGGTACTTTTCACGCATCTCAAATGATTGAATATGGAACAAACGTTGTTGGTGGAGTTACTCCAGGAAAAGGTGGTTCTACACATTTAGAAAGACCAGTTTTCAACACTGTAAAAGATGCTGTTGAACAAGCAGGAGCAGACACAACAATCATTTTCGTTCCGCCAGCTTTTGCTGCTGATGCTATTATGGAAGCTGCTGATGCAGGAATTAAAGTAATTATTTGCATCACAGAAGGAATTCCTGTTGCAGATATGATTAAAGCGTATTCATACATAAAAGACAGAGATTGTAGATTAATCGGACCAAACTGCCCAGGAGTAATTACTCCAGAAGAAGCTAAAGTTGGTATTATGCCAGGTTTTGTTTTCAAAAAAGGTAATGTTGGAATCGTTTCTAAATCAGGAACTTTAACTTACGAAGCTGCTGACCAAGTTGTAAAACAAGGATTGGGAATTACTACAGCAATCGGAATTGGTGGAGATCCAATTATTGGAACAACTACTAAAGAAGCTGTTGAATTATTAATGAATGATCCAGAAACTCATTGCATCGTTATGATTGGTGAAATTGGAGGTCAACTTGAAGCTGATGCTGCAAAATGGATTAAAGCTGATGGAAACCGTAAACCAGTTGTTGGATTCATTGCAGGTGAAACTGCTCCAAAAGGAAGAACAATGGGTCACGCAGGTGCAATTGTAGGTGGTGCTGATGATACAGCAGAAGCTAAAAAACGCATCATGAGAGAAAACGGAATTCACGTTGTAGATTCTCCAGCTGAAATTGGTAAAAAAGTAAAAGAAGTAATGGGATAATTTAAATCTCGTTTATAGATAAAAAAAGAGCTTTCAATAACTGAAAGCTCTTTTTTATTTAAGTAGTTTAATAATTTAATTCAAAAAAGGATTAGACCATTTACTATCAACATAAACATTTGTTCCAGAAAGTGTTCTCAAGAAAGCTATGACTGCATTAACTTCTGGAGCCGTTAAATTTAATTGTTGACCAAAACCATTTGGTCGTAATCTTGGATCTAAATTAGTATTTCCTGGAGCTAAGTTAATAGTTCCATAATGTCCAATAGCAGCTTGTAAAGTTGTAATAACTCCAGTATGCATCATAGGACCATTTGTGGTTCCATCTGTTTTAACTAAATCTCGTAAAGATGGCGCACGAGTATTAGTAATGTCAATTCCAACACCACTTATAGTTCCAATTATTCCATTATTTCTTGAATTGGGATCGATATCAAATTCTGGAGCAGCATGACAACCAGCACATCCTAAACCTCCACCAGTTCTACTTCCAGTTGCATTAAAAACAGCAGGTGATAAAAATAAATTTTTTCCTTGATTTTCTTGTGCAGTAAAATTTGAGAATGGTTGCCCATCATTGGCAGCTAAAGCTCTTCCTACATCATATTTTGAATCAAATGATTGTATGCTTTTAATGAATTGAGCTAAAGCTAATTGCATTTTGTTTTCAGTAATTTCTTCAGAACCATAAACAAATTTGAACAATTCCTTATAATAACCAATTGCAGATAATTTTGTAATTAATCCTGAAAAAGCTTCGTCTCCATTAGCGCCACTATAACCCATTTCACCATGATCTTTTATAGGCATGGTAGTTTGTGTTTCTAAATTAATTGCTCTTTCATCCCAAAAGAATTTTGCTTCATTTGCAAAACGATTATTGATTAATCGCATTGAATGTCTTCCTGTTGTTCCGTTTACACCTTGACTCGCAACTGCAACATCACTAAAAGCATTAGCTTGTTGGTGACAACTTGCACATGAAATGGTATTATTTGAAGAAAGCTTTTTATCATAAAATAAAACTCTTCCTAAAGTAGCACCTTTATTTGTTATCAAATTGGAACCCACATTGCTTTTTGTGATATAGGCAGGAACAGTTTGATTAGCATAATTTGCTAGATTGGATAAATTGATATTATTTCCAAATGTTGCTATAACGTTAGGATAAGTGTCTATGGAAACATATTCTTCTTTATCATTTCCACATGAAAATGACATTGAGATTATCAATAAAGCGGTGATTTTTTTTAGCATATTAATATATTTATTTTTTTATAATTACTTTATAACTTTTAATTTCATTTTTACTCGAAATCCTAATAAAATAAATTCCATTATAAATGTCATCAGTTTCAATTATACTTAATGTACTTCCTTGAACAATTTTGCTTGTTTTTACAACTCTTCCTAATTCATCTATTAATTCAACATTCAAATCGTTTTCTACCATTTGAGTTTGAATAGCAATAAAATCTTGCGAAGGATTTGGTGCTATAACAATTTTAAATTCAGAATTTTGAAATGAACTTGAATCTAATGTTGAATTATAAAGAGTACTACCTGAAGGTACTGATGTAACCGTTGTTGCAGTTCTGTTTCCATAAAATGTTGGACCAACTACATAAGGATAAGCTGAATTGTGATTTGCATCAACCGTTGCAAAATAGCAATAAATGCCATTAGGATATTCTGGTGTTATACAAAAACGCCCATTGTGTTCATCTAAATAAGTTGGATCTGATGGATGAGCAACATATTCATAGTCTTCTCTAAAATAACCATTAAACATAGTTTGTGTTCCAACCACTTGATTGATTGATGGACCATTTGTTCTTAAACCAGTTGGATATGATTTTAATTGATAGCTTGATTTCATTCGAGTAATTGCTCCTGTTCCATTTGTATTGGTGTAAGCATAAGCACCATAAATTGGAAATCCATCATAAGCAAAACCTAATAATGGTGAATGAACTAATGGATTTATTGTATATAATCCATCAGATGGATAAGTAGAACAAATGTTAGACAAAACTGTTAAATCTAAATTAAAAGCACTCGGATTTTGATGATGATGGTAATTACCCATAGCTGGATGTGCTTTGGAACAATCAAAACCTGCTCTTTCTGCTGGAATTGCATCTCTGTTCCAAGCTTGGGTTGTACCTGGTCCGCCTGCACATGGCGGATTTCCGGGACCTCCACATAATGCATTCGTTGTTGAACTCCAAGCAACACCATCTCTATAATCAAATAACGCTACACCGTTTTTAAAAATACCAATATTTCCACCAGTAGTTGCAGTGGCAGTTCCTGTATTTTGAGTTGGGCTTAATGGAATTTTAAATATTCTATTTTGTGCTGTAGCCAAAGACGGATTTCCATCTAAAAATGGTCCTGTAATATAAGCAGGAATTCCAGTTGCTGAAACATAAACCCATGTACCATCATAATGAACCGTTTGAACATTGGCCAAAACAGCATCGTTAATAGGAGTGGAGTTACCAGCAACATAATGACGACCTGTTATTCCTGTTGTGTTTTGCAACCAATTTGTAATGGCAGGATTGGTTTGGGCATGGGTAAAAATTGTGGTAATGAACACAATCAAAACAATTTTTTTCATTGGTTATAGTTTATGGTTATTTTATTAGACGATAATTTTTTTTAATTCTTGCATTTTTATTAATTATTTTTTGAAAATTATATCTTGGATTAAATAAAAACTCTTTATCGGTTAATGTTTTCAAGAATGAAACTAATTCAACTCTTTGATTATCTGATAAATTAAGTGGTGTTTCTAATTCTTTTGATAAAGTTTTGCTTTTTTGAATTCCAAAATTATAATGTTTGACAACTTCACTTAATGTTTTAAATCTTCCGTCGTGCATGTAGGGAAAAGTAAATTCAATGTTTCTTAGGGTTGGAACTTTAAATAATAAAGAGTCCTTGGAATTTTGTGTTACTTTCATTCTACCAAAATCATTCAAAGTTGTATCAATTGGTAATCCATTATTTTTAAAATTATGATTTGTAAACAAAGGTTCTGTATGGCATGAAGCACAATTTTGTTTGAATAATACATATCCTTTTTGTTCCATTTCTGTAAATTTATCTTCTTTTCGAATTACTTTATCATATTTTGAATTGGAAGTTGTCAACGAAACTACAAATTGCGAAATAGCTTTTAAAGTTAGTTGACCTGAGATTTTTTTTGTACCAAATGCTTTATGAAATAATTCTTGATATTCTTTACTATTGTTTAATTTATTTACAACATTTTCAAGTGTTTCATTCATTTCAACTTCACTTGTAATTGGAGCAATTGCCTGAACATCAAGATAATTTACACCGCCATCCCACATAAAAGTTTTGCTCCAAGCCAAATTTTGTAAGGTTAATGAATTTCGAGTTCCAATTTTGCCATCAATTCCGTGACTTAAATCATGATCAACATGTGTAAAACCTGTTTGTTGTAAATGGCAACTTGCACATGAAATAGTCGAATCTTTTGATAAAATCGGATCATAAAACAATTTTCTACCTAATTGAAACCCTTCTTCAGTAAGCGGATTATCTTTAAAATTATAAATAGGTTTTGGAAATCCTTTTGGAACTTCAAAATAAATAGGAGTAAAGTAACTTTTTGAAAAAGCTAAAATTCCAAAAATTGAAATCGAAAATCCCAATAAAAGAAGTGTTTTTCTCATTCAATAGTGAATATTTTTGTTGATAAATCTGCAATTTTCATGGCTTCTTTCCCGGGAATCATTATCGAATTTGTTTCTGAAAGATCTATTTCTTCAAATAATTTTGATATATCCATTACTAAATCAATTTGATTTTTATTATTGCAATTGATATTGATTTTTCTCAAAGCATAATTTGGTTTCAAATAACCACCAATATGAAACTGAAAAGCATTTTTTCTTGTTTTACAACTGTTGCTTTTTCCTTCAATTTTCATGTTGATGTAACCACTTTGCCAAGCCCAATACATTCCGTTTTGCAAATCTAAATCGCCAGATAACGCTCCAGAGACACTTGCCAAACTATCAACACCAACATTAAAAATTAATTTTGAAATTGATTTGTTTTCCTTTTTTGAAATGGTAAATATTTTGGAATTATCATCTTCAAAATCAATTAAATGATAACTATTTTTTTCTTTATAAATGGAACCATCATCATAATTGATTTCAATACCTGAAACATAAAATTTCAATAAACTGAATTGCAAAGTATCATTCTTGGAACAGTAGTTTTTATTTAATTCTAAATTTTCTGTTTTCCACTTTAGTTTAATTCTAAAAGACAAAGAATCCTTTTCTTTTTGAGCTATAGCGCTTTTAAAAAAAAGGAGACAAAGTATAAAAAGAACTATTTTTTTAGTCATTTTTTGGTTTTCTCCTATTATTAAAAATTTTGCTTAACTCTTCTGTAAGATTATTAAAGTCGGTTAGCTGCTCTTTTTTACAAAGTTTTTTGATTTCTACAAAATGATTGAAGTGTGTGGTTTCAATTTGTTTTTGAAAACCTGCAAATTTCAAATATAAACTATCTCTTTTTGATGAATCAATAGTTTCTGAATTTAATAATTTATACAATTCATTTCTTGTGTTTCTAATAGAATCATCAATACTTCTAATAGTTTCCTGATGTAATTTGATTGTTTTATCATATTCAACAATTTGATTTTCATCAAAATGAAGTTTTTCAATTACAATTTCTCTGGGCATTTTTCTTCCTCTTGGTCCATCATTATTCTTTGATAAAAATAGAAATCCAAGAATTCCAAAATTTAATGCTACTAATGCAATTACTGCAAATACTAATACTTTAGTCTTATTCATAACTACTTATATAATTGATTGTTTTTATTTATTGAATGTTCTAAACTAGCTATTTCAGATTCATTGGAATTAGATTTACCATTCAATAGCATTATGTTAAATGAAATTAAAACCACAATTGACGCTGCAACTAGCCAAATCGTTTTTAATGAAATTTTAGTTTCCTCAATTCTTTTTTCAATTTTTAGGAAAATAGAATCATTTGGAGTCACTTTTGCAATTCCATCGACGCTATTTAAAACTTTATTTATAAAATCTTCTCTTTCCATAATTATTTAGACGAAATTGTTTTTTATTTCTTGCGGTAATTTTCAAATTTATTACTCAATTTTTCTTTTAAAGTTGTTTTTGCTCTAAAAACAAGTGATTCTACGGATGAAATACTAACATTCATTATCTCAGAAATTTCCGGATTACTCAATCCATCAAACTTTGATAGAATAAAAGCGGTTTTCTGATTTTCAGTTAATTCATTGATTACTTTAAAAAGAATTGCTGCATTTTCTTTGTTTACTAAATCAATTCCGGGATGTTCAAAATTGGATAGAATTTCGAGTTCCTTTTCATTTTCTGATTTTTTACCAAAAATAAAAAAGCGCTTTACACTATTTTTATGTTTTATAAAATCTAAACTTTTGTTAATTGTGATTCGGTAAATCCAAGTTTTGAGTGATGAATTTTCTTTAAATGAATCTAATGAATTGTGAACTTGAACAAATACATCTTGAGTAATTTCTTCTGCATCTTCCACATTTTGAAGGTAATGCAACGCAACATTATAAACCAATACTTTATATTGGTTGTAAATGGCAATAAAATCGCTGTGGTTGCTCTTCATTATTTTAAAGTATCACTTTAAGACTTAAACTTGTTAAAAAGGTTTAAATGTACTCTAATATTTTAGAAATAGTAAATTAGTCTTATATTTGGCTTTTATTTAATAGACAAACAAAATACCTAACTATTATGAAATTACTTGAAGGAAAAGTAGCTATTATTACAGGTGCTAGCCGTGGAATTGGTAGCGGAATTGCAAAAGTATTTGCACAACACGGAGCAAACGTAGCTTTTACATACAGTTCATCTGCTGAATCAGCTTTGGCTTTGGAAAATGAATTATCAGCTTTAGGAATTAAAGCAAAAGGATATAAATCAAATGCTGCCGATTTTAATGAAGCTCAAAAATTAGTTGACGATGTTATGGCAGAATTCGGAAATATTGATGTTTTAATCAATAACGCTGGAATCACAAAAGATAATTTGTTAATGAGAATGAGCGAAGAGGATTTTGATAAAGTAATCGAGATCAACTTAAAATCAGTTTTTAACATGACCAAAGCGGTTCAAAAAGTAATGTTGAAAAATAGAAAAGGTTCTATTGTAAACATGAGTAGTGTAGTAGGAGTGAAAGGAAATGCTGGACAAGCTAACTACGCTGCATCAAAAGCAGGAATGATTGGTTTTACTAAATCTATTGCATTAGAATTGGGTTCAAGAAATATTCGTTGCAACGCAATCGCTCCAGGATTCATTGAAACCGAAATGACAGCAAAACTTAACGAAGATGTTGTTCAAGGTTGGAGAGATTCTATTCCGTTAAAACGTGGAGGAACACCTGAAGATGTAGCTAATGCTTGTCTTTTCTTCGCATCTGACATGAGTGCTTATGTTTCAGGACAAGTACTTAATGTTGATGGAGGAATGTTAACATAAAATTATTTTAATCTAAAAAATGAACAAATCCACTTTAGTATTAATAATCTTGTCAGTTATAGTAGCTGGTGGTTTGTCTTATTTTCAATATTTTTATAAAGCTAAGAGTAAGTCCAATACGACTAAACTCTTAGCTTTTTTACGTTTTCTTTCTATTTTTGGATTATTACTTTTATTGATTAATCCAATTGTGAGTAGAAGTACTTTTGAAACTGTAAAAACTCCTTTACCAATTGTAGTGGATAATTCAAGTTCAATTGTAGATTTAAAAGCGAATCAAGTTGCAAAAGAACTTTATGAAAAAATAAGTTCTAACTCAAAACTGAAAGATAAATTTGATGTTCAAACCTATAGTTTTGATTCTGAATTTCAACCTATTGAATCTGGAGATGAGTTGAATTTTAAAGGAAAACAAACTAATCTTGATGAAGTTGCAAAAAACTTAAAAAGCATCAATAAAAATCTTTCTTTTCCAACGGTTTTAATTTCTGATGGAAATCAAACTTCAGGTTCGGATTTTGTTTTTAGTTTTGATGCAAATAATAAAGTTTATCCTTTGGTTGTTGGAGATACAACCACTTATTTAGATTTAAAAATAAGTCAGATAAACGTTAATAAATATGCATTTCATAAGAATAAATTTCCTGTGGAAGTATTTCTCCAATATGCAGGAACGAAATCGGTAACAGCTAATTTTGCTATTTCTCAAGGAAATAATGTTTTAAATAAGCAAAGTATTTCATTTTCTCCATCAAATAAATCGGCAGTTTTAAATATTTTATTGCCTGCAGATAAAACAGGTTTGCAAATTTTTAACGCAAGAATTTCTTCTAACGAATCTGAAAAAAACACTTACAATAATTCAAAGAAATTTGCTGTAGAAATCATCGATCAGAAAACAGAAATAGCTATAATTTCTTCTATAAATCATCCTGATATAGGCGCTTTAAAACGAGGTATTGAAACTAATGCACAACATAAAGTAACTATTCTTAAACCTAATAAAATCAATGATTTAAACAAATATAATGTTTTGGTTTTATTTCAGCCAAATGCTGAATTTAAGCAAGTATTTGAAGTCAACAAAAATTTGAAAATAAATACTTGGATTGTAACTGGTAATAACACCGATTTTGGATTTTTAAATTTGCAACAAAATCAAATGAACTTTAGAATGTCATCCCAAAAAGAAGATTTTCTAGCTAATTTTAGTTCTGATTTTAATTTATTTGCTGCTGAAAATATTGGTTTTGAAAATTTTCCACCACTTGAGAATGCCTATGGAACTATAACTCCTAATGAAAATGTAACTGTTCTTTTATCTTCAAGAATTAGAAATGTAGAAACAAATCAGCCATTACTAGCTTTTTCTGATAATCAAGGTAGGAGAAGTGCTTTTTTGATGGGAGAAAACATTTGGAAATGGCGTGCACATAGTTTTATTGAGAAAAAATCATTTGAAGAGTTTGATGTTTTTTTAGATAAAACCATTCAATTTTTAGCTTCAAATGACTCTAAAAAATCACTTATTGTGAATCACGAACGTTTTTATAATTCTGGTGATGCTTTAGAAATAACGGCACAATATTTCAATAAAAATTATGAATTTGACGAGAAAGCTCGTTTGACAATTGCTGTAACAAATTCTAAAACAAAACAAGTAAAACGCTACGATTTGCTAAAAACGAATAATAGTTTCAAAGTAAATCTTGATGGTTTGGCAGCAGGACAATATTCGTTTACTGTAAAAGAACTTAATTCAAATGCAAGTTATTCTAGTACTTTCGAAATATTAGATTTTGATATCGAAAAGCAATTCGTAAATCCGGATATGGCTAAATTGAAACAATTGGCTTCACAAACAAAAGGTGCTGTTTTTGTTCCAAATCAAGTAGATGATTTAATTAAAATATTACTTGAAAACGAAGATTATAAAGCCATTCAGAAAGATATTGTAAAGAAAACGCCTTTCATTGATTGGATTTGGCTACTCGTTTTAATTGCGATTTCACTTGCAGCAGAATGGTTTATTAGAAAATATAACGGATTGTTGTAAAACACGTAAAACTACGTATAGCCATTATAAAAATGAGCTATATCTTTGTAATAGTTAAGTTAGACTTTAACTCTTTTTAAAACTCCACAAATGCAATTGACTGTACTGTGGAGTTTTTATTTTTCGTACTTCTTATTCTTTAATATTGAACTTGCAGTTTGATAGTATGAAATAGTTTCATTAACCAACTTTGTATTCTCTTTTGCAATTGGAATTTGTTCGTAGTGAATTTGAAAATCTGCAGCTACATTATCTTTGGGTTCTAATTTTAGATTAAATTGTTTTACTTTTTGTTTTGGAGAAAGAATGGTTAAAACATTGTCTTTCAGCAATCCTAAATCTTGATATGTTGCGATGAGTGCTCTAGGTTGATAATCCGTTTTCAAAACATCTTGTCCAAAAAATTTGGTTTTGTAATTAAAGTTTAGCAAACCAAATAATGTAGGCATTAAGTCAATTTGTGAGACCATTTTATTATAAACAGCAGGTTGAATAAACCCAGGAGAATAAATTAATGCTGGAATTCTATATTTATCTAATGGTAATTGTGTTTTACCAGAGCTCGATGCGCAATGATCTGCAACAATTATAAAGACTGTATTTTTAAACCAAGACTGTTTTTTAGCCATTTCAAAAAATTGTTTCAATGCATAATCGGTATATTTTACGCCACCTTCACGAGATTTAGAATGTGAATCAATATCTATTTTTCCATCAGGATAAGTAAAAGGACGATGATTGCTAACGGTCATCCAGTGGTTGAAGAAAGGTTTTCCAGTTTTTGATTCTTCGTTCATCACTTGTATTGCCTTTTTAGCCATATCCTCATCACAAACTCCCCAAACATTTGAAAATGTAATTTCTTCTGGTTTTAAAGTTTTTTTGTCAGTTATTTTATAACCATTTCCTCCGAAAAAATCTTCCATATTATCAAAGTAAGCATCACCTCCATAAAGAAAGTTGACTTGATATCCTTTCGATTTAAAAATAGATGCAGTTGAAAATTTATTTTTATTGTCTTTTCGTTTTACAACACTTTCTCCAGCAGTAGGAGGAAGACATAAAGTAACTGATTCTAAGCCTCTAATGGTCCTATTTCCAACAGCATAAAGATTTGAAAATTGCAAGCTTTGACTTGCTAAGCTATCAAGAAAAGGAGTAATGTTTTGATCATTTCCATAAGCTTTTAAAAAATCAGCGCTCAAACTTTCAATGGTAATTAATACAACATTTTTTCTATTTTCAGGATTTATACTTGATATAGTTCTTGTTGAAAAATTTTGAGAAATTCCAGGTACTAATTTTTCAATAGTCGCAAAAGCTTTATCATCAGGTAATGTTTTGTAAAATTTATTATAATCCAATTCACTATTCATAAAGGCTAAATAAAAACGATGTATACCATTAGATTGTAATTCGTTAGTAAAAACATTATGCGAAGTTTCTTGTTTTGCTAAAAATGGTATAATGTATATTGCACCAACAAAAATGATAGAATATAGAATAGATGATTTGACTTTCTCATTGAATGAAGGCAACTTATTTAAAAATGATTTAGAGCGTTTTACAATAAGCAAGGTAATAAGTAATGTTAATATACCAACTCCTGTAAACAAAGGAATCACAGGATAAGATTCCATGATGTTTTTAATTACTTCATTAGTGTAAACTAGATAATCTACAGCTATAAAGTTGTATCTAACGCCAAATTCATTCCAAAAAAAGTATTCACTAACAGCATTTTGTATAATTATCAAAACAAAAATGAAGATAGTAACAGAGAATAATATCAATCTAATTTTACTTCTATATCTTGGTAAAGAAAGCATCAATCCAAATAAAATGGCCTTCAAAGAGACGAAAGCAATTCCAATTTCTGGTAAGGAACCTCCATATTCATGTAAAATGGATTTACCAGATAGAAGGTATAATAAAAGTAAAATTAGGAATCCAAAAATGATATAACCCCAGGGTTTTTGGTATTTAGAATTGGATAAAAACAATATGTAAATCCAAAGAAAACAACTTGATAGTATAAAAATAAATACATCGGATAATAATCCTAAAGAAAATATTTTTACTATGTCAACAAATGAAAAGCTAGATTGGGTTATAGGATGACATAACAATATAATTCTTGTTATAAAACTAACTAACAAATAAAGAAGCCCTAAATTTATTATTGGTGAACGTTTGTTGAATAATTGCATTACAAAAAATTTAAACAAACCTATTTTATTTACATTGAATTTTGTTTAAGGATAACTTAATATCAACTTAATATTAGCTTAAGATTAAAATTCGCTTAAGAAAACTAAATAATCAATCGTTACATGAATATTATGAATAATTTTGCGTTATAGATTTGAATTAAATTTGTAAATTGTACTTAAAATAAACTTCTATGAAAAAAGGTATTGTTCTTATTATGCTAATCATTAGTGCAATTGGCTATTCACAAGATTGGAAAACTAATTTTGAAGAGGCAAAAGCAGCAGCAGCTAAAGAAAACAAAAATATATTATTAGTTTTTTCAGGTTCTGATTGGTGTGCACCATGTATAAAATTAGAAAAAGTAGTTTGGAAATCTGAAGTTTTTAAACAATATTCTGAAAAAAAATTAATCTTATTAAGAGCAGATTTTCCAAATAAACGAGCTAATCAATTGCCAAAAGAAATTGCAGAAGGAAATAAAAAATTATCTGAAAAATATAATAAAGAAGGTAATTTTCCACTTGTTGTTCTTATAGATAAATCTGGAAAAGTTATAGGAATGACAGGTTTTAAAAACGTTACCGCTGAGGAGTATGTTAAGCTAATAGAATCATTAAATAAATAATGAAACAGTTCTTATTACTATTTATTTCACTAATTACTATCAATTCTTTTGGGCAAATTGTGCATAAAAGAAAGTTGTCAATGTTAGGAAGTCCGTTTGAAATTACTGTAGTAGCTAAAGATACTATTCAAGGTAACTATTTCATTGACAAAGCCGTTGCTGAAGTTAAAAGAATTGAGAATTTGATTTCTGATTGGATTCCAACCACACAAATTTCTGAAGTCAACAAAAATGCTGGAATCAATCCTGTAAAAGTTGATGATGAAGTTTTTCAATTGGTAACAAGAGCAAATAAAATTTCAAAACTAACCAATGGAGCTTTTGATATTTCATACGCTTCGATGGATAAAATTTGGAAGTTTGATGGTAGCATGAAAGAAATGCCAACTAAAGAAGCAATTAAAAGTTCTGTTGAAAAAATTGGTTACGAAAAGATAATAATGAATGACTCAACCAAAACAATTTTCTTGAAAGAAAAAGGAATGAAGTTGGGTTTAGGAGGAATTGGTCAAGGATACATTGCAGATAAAGTAAAGGCATTATTGCAAAATGAAGGATGCAAATCAGGGATTGTAAATGTTTCTGGCGATATAAATACTTGGGGAAAACAAATAGATGATAAGCCTTGGGCAATCGGAATTATAAATCCGATGAATAAAAATAAGGTTTTTGCAACATTTCCACTTGAAGATAGTGCAGTGGAAACTTCAGGAAGCTATGAAAAATTTGTAATGTTTAATGGTGTAAGATATTCGCATATCATTGATCCGAGAACAGGTTATCCAGCAACAGGGATTGTTAGTGTGTCTGTATTTGCAAAACAAACTGAAATAGCAGATGCTTTAGCAACTGGAATTTTTGTATTAGGAATAGATGTTGGATTGGATTTAGTAAACCAACTTAAAGGAATAGAATGTATTATAGTTGATGACAAAGGAAAAATACATACATCAAAAGGAATTGATATTCAAAAATATAAATCTTAATTAATTACGCCATGTTTAAGAAAATAGCATTAGTAGTTTTTTCTGTAATTGTTTTACAATCATGTAATACAGTGAAGCAATATGAAAAAGCTAAAGTTAACAGTACAGAAATGAAGCTTTCAGCAAAATCTTCAGAACGATATGAAACCGCTTTTCAAGTTTATAGAGAAGCTGCTGCAGGAGCAAATGGAGGAAAATCTGGTGGTGGTTGTGGATGCAATTAATTTTTAATAAAATCATGCAAAATAAATTAGTAATAGTATTTTTTCTTTTTTCAGCCTTGGTCTTTTCACAAGAAACCGAAGTGGTAAAAGATAGTACAGTAACTTTCAAAAAAAGAGTATTAGAGTCAACAGAAGTTGATTTCATGCTTAGTTATTACAATCAAGACGGATTGCATTCTTCAGTTTCAGGCGGAATTGGTTCTGAAAAATTGACCGATATTGCATCTAATATTGTTGTAGCAATTCCTATGAATGATGATGATGTACTTACTATTGATGCTGGAATTTCAGCATACACTTCAGCTTCATCAAGTAACATTAATCCTTACGATTCTAAAAACCCTACACCATGGCAAAGTTCGTCAGGAGCTTCAGAGCAAGACGCTTTAGTTTCTTTAGTTGCTAATTATAGTCATAGTAGTAATGATAGAAATTTTATATGGAATGCAGATGTATCATTTTCTAACGAATATGATTACACTTCAATAGGTTTTGGTGGAGGAGTTTCCAAATTATTTAACGATAAAAATTCTGAAGTTTCAGTAAAGGTAAATGCTTATCTAGATCAATGGAGACCAATTTATCCCGGAGAATTACGCAATGGAAACTTTAGTAGTTATAATCCATTATTTAGCCCAAATTTTGTAGCATGGGACAGTACAGCTCGTAATTCATATTCAGCTTCAATAAGTTTCTCTCAAGTACTAACTAAGAAAACACAATTTTCTATTTTCTTCGATTTAGTGCAACAAGAAGGTAAACTTTCATCGCCTTATCACAGAATTTATTTTGCTGATAAACCTAATTATTATTTTGGTAATCCAAGTTTTATACCAAATTATGAAAACACTTCTAATGCAGGAGTTTACAGATTAGCTGATGCCATAGAAAAATTACCAAGTTCTCGTTTCAAATTGCCTATTGGTTTACGTTGGAATTACTATATCAATGAAACATTTGTTGTTCGAACCTATTACAGATATTACACAGATAATTGGGATATTACAGCACATACAGCATCTATAGAAGTGCCCATTAAATTGACAGATAAATTCACTGTATCTCCAATGTATCGTTATTATACACAAACACAATCTAAATATTTTGCTCCGTTTGAAAAACATTTATCAACAGAAGAATTCTACACTTCAGATTATGATTTATCATCATTTAATGCAAATCAATACGGACTTGGAGTATCTTACACGGATATTTTTACAAGTTCAAAAATTTGGAAATTTGGTTTAAAAAATATTGATTTTAGATTCAATCACTACAATAGAAGTGATGGTTTAAGCTCTAATATTGGAAGTTTAGGATTCAAATTTGTAATGCAATAGCAATGAAAATTTTAATAGTTGAAGACGAAAAAGGTATATCAGATTTTCTAAAACAAGGATTAGAGGAAGAAGGATATGATATAATGTTAGCTGCAGATGGTTTGCAAGGATTAAATATGGCGTTAATAAATAAACCAAATTTAATTTTACTAGACTGGATGTTACCAAAAATGGCTGGAATTGATGTTTGCAAAGAATTTAGAAAAACAGATTCAAAAACACCAATTATTTTTCTAACTGCAAAAGATACTATTCAAGAAACTATTGAAGGATTAAAATCTGGAGCTAATGATTATATTAAAAAACCTTTTAGCTTTGAAGAACTATTAGAAAGAATAAAAATTCATTTTAGAACAATAGACGATGACAAACAATTAACTTTGTCTAATATCAAAGTTGATTTAAGTAAATATCAAGTTTTTGTTGATGATAAAGAAGTTTCTCTTACTCAAAGAGAATTTGAATTATTGGTTTATCTAATAAAAAATAAAGGAAACGTTTGTACAAGAGTTCAAATAATTGAAGATATTTGGGACATTCATTTCGAATACGACACTGGAGTAATAGATGTTTTTATGAATGCTATCAGAAAGAAACTTAACTTAAGTAAAGAAAATGATTGCATTAAAACAATAAGAGGCGTTGGCTATATAGCTAATGATATTAATTAAATATGTTCACATTTTCATTCAGAAATAGAATTGCTTTCAATTATATAATGAGCACAGCGCTACTTATAGCATTTGTGTTTATAGTTATCTATCAAGTCATTTATTACAGTGTTGATAATCATATAAATGATGACATAAATGATGAAGTAAAAAAACATCTAGGTGAAATTGAAATTGATAGAAACGACACTTATTTAATTCAAGTTGATCAATGGCGAGCAAGAGAGCATAATACTGTTGATGTTAACCCAGTTTTTGTTCAATTTCATGATATCAATAATCAGTTAATTGATAAATCTCCAAATCTTAAAGGAATTCTATTAAAATTATACGATAATGACAAAGACAATGTTCTTGTTGATACTTATCTAAATAATAAACCAATAAGACAAATTCAAGTTCCACTTGTAGATGATAATAAAATAATAGGTCACGTAATAGTAGCAATGTCGCTTGATGATGCAACTATGATTTTGACTAATTTAAAAAACATACTTCTAATTGCTTTTCCATTGATTTTGGTTGTCTTATTTCTAATTGCAAGATTAATTGCAGGAAGAAGTATAAAACCAGTAACTTCAATTATTGAAACTTCAAGTACCATAACTCGAGATAATTTATCATCGCGAATTCAGCTTCCCAATAATAAAGACGAATTATACACGCTTTCTGAAACGATAAATAATCTTTTAGATAGAATTGAAAATGCAATTGAACGTGAGAAACAATTTACCTCAGATGCCTCACATGAACTTCGAACACCATTGGCTGTAATAAAAGGAACAATGGAAGTATTAATAAGAAAACCTAGAGAAAAGCAAGAATATGAGGAGAAAATCAATTTTTGCATAACAGAAGTTGATAGATTAAATAATCTAGTTGACCAGTTACTTTTATTAGCACGTTTTGAAAATCAAAAGCAAAATATTAGAAACGAACAAGTATATCTTAACTCTCTAATACTTGATACAATAGCTAGATTTTCTGAAAAAATTAAAGAAAAAAAGATAACAATTGTTGCCAATTTTCAAGAGGATTATTATATAAAATCAGATACTTATTTAGTTTCTATTATTTTAAGTAATATAATATCTAATGCGATAAAGTACAGTAATAAAAGTGGAAAAATTGATATTGAATTGAAAAAAGATAAGGAGAACGTTTATTGCAGTATTTCAGATAATGGTATTGGAATTGTAGCGGAAGATTTAGAAAAAATATTCAACTCTTTCTACCGTTCAGATATTTCTAATCATCCTGAAATTAAAGGAACTGGACTTGGTCTATCAATTGTTAAAAGACTCTGCAATTTGCTTTCTATAGAATTAAATATTAAAAGTATAAAAGAGGAAGGTACTTCTGTAAATTTAAGGATTTCCTAATTAGATATTAAGTTTATACTAAGTTTTAATTTTCATCAATTGACTATCTTTGTTAAAAGAAAATTGAAAGAAAATGCTTGAAAAAATCATCGCCTTTAGCTTAAAAAACAAACTAATAGTTTTACTATTTACACTAGGAATTTTCGGATTCGGAGTATATTCTGTATTCCAAATTTCAATTGGTGCTGTGCCAGATGTAACTAATAATCAGGTTCAAGTAATTACAACTTCTAGAAATCTTTCAACGCAAGATATTGAGCAATTTATTACATATCCTGTAGAAATTGAAATGGCTAACTTGCCTGGAGTGAAAGAAATTCGATCTATTTCTAAATTTGGACTTTCAGTAGTAACCATTGTTTTTGAAGATGATATGGGTTCGTATCTTCCAAGACAATTAATTGCCGAAAAAATAAAAACAGCTTCCGAAAAAATACCTCAAGGTTTTGGAACTCCAGAAATGGGTCCAATCACAACTGGTTTGGGTGAAATTTATCAATATGTTTTAGATGTTAAACCAGAATATAAAAACCAATATTCTGTAACCGATTTAAGAACCATTCAAGATTGGGTTGTAAAACGACAACTATCAGGAATAAAAGGTGTTGTAGAAATAAATACTTGGGGTGGCTATTTAAAACAATATGAAGTTGCCATAAATTCATCCAAATTGAAAGCAATGAATATTTCAACTATTGATGTTTTCAATGCTTTAGAAAATAACAATAGTATTGCAGGTGGCGCTTACATTGAAAAGGTAAATCAAAGCTATTTTATTCGTGGAGAAGGAAAAGTAAAATCGTTAGAAGATATTGAGAATATTGTTGTTAAAAATGATAACGGAATTCCAATTTATGTAAAAGATGTTGCGCAAATTGGTTTTGGAAGTGCCAATCGTTTTGGAGCAATTACAGGAAATGGTGAAGGCGAAAAAGTTCTCGGACAAGTAATGATGCTAAAAGGAGGAAACTCTAAGCAAGTAATTGGTGATGTAAAAGCAAGAGTTGCAGAAATAGAGAAAACATTACCAAAAGGCGTTTATATCAACCCATTTTTAGAAAGAAGTGAATTAGTTGGAAAAACTACTTTTACGGTAGCAGAAAACCTTATTCTAGGTTGTCTAATTGTAATTTTTGTAGTCGTTCTTTTGTTAGGGAATTGGCGTTCAGGATTGGTTGTGGCATCAGTTATTCCATTATGTTTATTATTTGCAATTTCGTTTATGAACATTTTTGGAATCGATGCTAACTTAATGAGTTTAGGAGCAATAGATTTCGGAATTATAATTGATGGAGCCGTAATTATCGTCGAGTTTATCGCTTTTCAAATTGCTCACAAATCAAGACATTTAGTTAATTTATCCAAAGAGAAACGTCAAATTCAAATTGATGAAATCACTTATAAAAGTGCTTCCAAAATGATGAATTCAGCTGTATTTGGCCAGCTAATTATTCTAATTGTTTTCATTCCAATTCTTTCACTATCTGGTGTTGAAGGAAAAATGTTCAAACCAATGGCAATGACATTTAGTTTTGCATTAGTAGGAGCAATGCTACTTTGTTTCACTTATGTTCCAGTAGTTTCTTCATTGTTCTTAAAACCTAAAGAAGAAAATCCAAATTCTTTTTCTTCTCGATTAATCACCAAAATGAATTCGTGGTATTTACCTGTAATTACTTGGGCTCTAAGTAATACTAAGAAAGTAATTTATGGAGCTATATCATTATTAGTCTTTGCAATCGTACTTTTTACAACAATGGGTGGCGAGTTTATTCCAACTTTAGATGAAGGTGATTTTGTAATTCAACCGGTTTTAAAAACAGGAACTTCATTAACTAAAACAATAGCAACTACAACAAAAATTGAAAAGATTATTCTAAAAAATTTCCCAGAAGTTACGCAAGTAGTAAGTAGAATTGGAGCAGCCGAAGTGCCAACCGATCCAATGAGCATGGAAGAATCAGATATTATTGTGAAATTGAAACCAAAAGGTGATTGGGTTTCTGCTGATTCAAAAGATGAATTAGCAGATAAAATTAAAACCGAGATAGAAAAGCAAATTCCAAACATGGAAATCGAATTCACGCAACCAATAGAAATGCGTTTCAACGAATTAATCTCAGGAACCAGAAGTGATGTTGCAATAAAAGTTTTTGGAGAAGATTTGAATGTATTAGCTAAGAGAGCACAACAAATTAAATATGCCATTGCAGATGTAGAAGGTGCATCCGATATTATTATTGAAAAAACAGAAGGTTTGCCTCAAATGAGCGTAGTTTACAATCGTTCAAAAATTGCTCGCTACGGATTGAATATTGCCGACTTGAATGAAATGATAGCACTTGGTTTTGCTGGAAAAACTGTTGGAACTGTCTTTGAAGGTGAAAAACGTTTTGATATGGTAATTCGTTTAGATAAAACCAACCGTCAAGATATCGATAATTTGAGAAATCTGTATGTTCCAACTCCAAATGGTGAACAAATTCCGCTTCAAGAATTGGCACAAATTGAGTACACAGAAGGTCCAGCGAAAATTTCAAGAGACAATACACACAGAAGAATTGTAGTAGGAATCAACGTTAGAAACCGCGATTTGCAAAGTGTTGTAAACGATGTTCAAAAAATTGTAAATGAAAAAATAAAATTACCAGAAGGTTATTATGTAACTTATGGAGGACAATTTGAAAATCTTCAAAGTGCCAAAGCACGTTTGTTAATTGCAGTTCCAATCGCATTATTTTTAATATTCATTCTTTTGTATTTTGCATTTGGTTCGGTAAAAGAAGCTTTGATGGTTTATTCTGCAATTCCACTTTCAGCAGTTGGAGGAATATTGTTTCTTTGGATTCGTGATTTACCTTTTAGTATTTCCGCAGGAGTTGGATTTATTGCGCTTTTCGGAATCGCAGTCCTTAACGGAATTGTACTTATTGAACATTTTAAAGAATTAAAACATCAAGGAATGAAAGATATAAACGAACTAATTTTGAAAGGCACAACCGATAGATTACGTCCAGTTTTACTAACAGCAGCTGCTGCAGCTTTAGGATTTTTACCAATGGCAATTTCGTCATCAGCAGGAGCAGAGGTGCAACGTCCGTTAGCTACAGTTGTTATTGGTGGATTGTTTACAGCAACCATTTTAACCATGATTGTACTTCCAATTTTATACAAACTTTTGGATAAAAAAGAAGGTAAAAAAGCTAAGTTTAAAATCCATGCCAATGCTACAATCATTTTGTTACTATTGAGTTCGTCATTGGCGTTTTCACAAAATAATAATCCTGAATTAGATAGTTTAATTTCTAAAGCACATCAGAATAATAAAGCCATAAAAGCTGGTCAATTATCAGTTGATAAAGCTAAAGCGAATATAAAATCGGCTTACTCATTTGATAAAACAAACATTTATTACAGCTATGATCAGAACAATTTGGCTTTAAATAATCTGCCTTTAAAAGTATTCGGAGTACAACAACGATTTTCATTTCCATCGGTTTATGGTGCTCAAAAGAAATTATATTCTGCTGAATATGAAAGAGAAAAATCAAATTTTGAAATCACAAAAAATAGATTGTCTAATGAAGTTGCACAAGTGTATAATCATATAGTTTATTATCAAAATCAAGAAAAATTATATAAGTATTTAGATAGTTTATATCAGAATTTCTCTAAAGCAAGTGATAGACGTTTTGAATTAGGAGAAACAAATTACCTTGAAAAAATTACAGCTCAAAGTAAATTTAGACAAATCAGAACTAGATTAGCTCAAATTGAAAAAGACAAATTGGCTAATTATGAAATGCTAAAAGGATTACTGCAATCTGATGAAAAAACTATTATTAAAAATGATAAATTAATTCCAAATAATACAATAACTGAAAGTACAAGTAAAGACTTATATAATTCTTATTTTGAGAATATTACAAAAACATTTCAATCTAATACTAAACTTCAAAAACAACACTATTTGCCAGATATAAATCTAGAGTATTTTCAAGGCACGAATAATGGTTTATCGCAGTCTTTATATGGATTTCAAGTGGGTTTATCAGTTCCAATTTTGTTTGGAGGCACAAAAGCTAAAATCAATGTTGCCAATTTAGAATTACAAAGTTGGGAACAACAAAAACAAAACGAGCAAACTAAAATGGAGCAATTCATTTCACAAAAGAAAAATGAATTAATCAAACATGAAGAAGGTATAAAATACTATAAAGAATACGGAGAAAAATTGGCTAAAGAAATTATAAAAGTAGCGGATATGAGCTATAAACATGGAGAAATAGATTTTTTTCAATACATTACCTCACTAGAAAACGCCACATCAATTCAAGTGGATTATCTTGAAAATGTGTTACAATACAACAAAACCCAATTTGATTTACACTATCTTAATTACTAATTTACGATGAAAAAAATACTATATATACTTGCAGCGACTACTTTACTAATTTCATGTAAAGATGCCAAAACAGAAGCTCCAGCTGAGAAAAATGATGGTTTAACTGTGATTTCTACCAATCAATTTAAAACTATGGCAATGGAAGTTGGAACACCAGTAGAACAAGATTTTGATGTAACAGTAAAAGCATCAGGCAGGATAGATGTTCCGCCTCAAAACAGAGCTAAAATTACTTCATTTATTGGAGGATATGTAAAATCTACGAGTCTTTTGGTTGGAAATAAAGTAGTTAAAGGTCAGCCACTTTTAACAATGGAAAACACAGAATTTCTTGATATTCAGAAGGATTATCTTGAAGTTGCCGAACAAATCACCTATTTAAAATCGGAATTTGAAAGACAAAAAACCTTGTATGATGAGAAAATTACTTCTCAAAAGAACTACTTAAAAGCAGAAAGCGATTACAGAAGAGCCAAAGGAATGTATCAAAGTTTGAGAGCTAAATTACTTTTGCTAAACATCAATCCAAGCAATGTTGAAAAAGGAAAATTGACTTCTGTTGTTACTATTTTCTCTCCAATTTCAGGTGATATTGTAATCATGAATGCTAATGTCGGCATGTACATTGCAGCTTCTGATGTAATTTTAGAAATTGTTGATACAAGTCATTTACATTTAGAACTTGCTGTTTTTGAGAAAGATATTTTGAAAATCAAAGTTGGTCAAAAAATTAAATTTACTGTTCCAGAAGCTTCAAAGGAAATTTTTGATGCTGATGTACATTTGGTAGGAAAATCTATTGAAGGTAACGACAGAACAATTAATGTTCATGCACATCTTGATGACGCTATCAAACAAAGATTATTGACAGGTATGTTTGTTGAATCTCAAATCATTACCGACTCTAAAAAAGGATTAGCCATTCCGAAAGACGCTTTAATCTTTGAAAACCAGAAATATTTCGTACTTTTATTAAAGAATGAAGACGCAAAAGGATATTCATTTGAAAAGGTTCAGGTTCAAAAAGGAACTGCTTCAGAAAATTTTGTTGAAATTCTACCAAATGAACAAATAAATAATAATTCTAAACTTCTTGTAAAAGGCGTTTTTGATATTATAAACTAAATTAAAATATAAATCAAGATGATTAAATCTAAAAAAGAAAACGAAACAATAACAATAGATAATTATCTAGACAGTCATTACATACACAGAAGTAATTGGTTAAGAGCAGCAGTTTTAGGCGCAAATGATGGAATAATATCTATTTCCAGTCTTGCTATTGGAGTTGCTGCGGCAAGTTCAACAAGAGAGCCAATTGTTTTAGCTACAGTAGCCGGACTTGTTGCTGGTGCATTGTCAATGGCAGCTGGAGAATATGTATCTGTAAGTTCACAAACGGATACAGAAAAAGCAGATATTGAAAGAGAAATAAAAGAATTGGCAGAAATGCCTGAAGAAGAGTTGAAAATATTAGCTCAAATATATGAAAAAAGAGGATTAAAAAAAGAAACCGCTATGCAAGTAGCCATTGAATTCACGGAAAAAGATGCTTTAGGCGCTCATATCAGAGATGAATTAGGAATAAATGAGATAAGTCAAGCAAATCCTATACAAGCTGCAATTTCATCAGGTGCTGCTTTTACTGTTGGTGGTGTATTGCCATTGCTCGTTATTCTTTTTGCACCTATAAAAAATATGGAATATTGGCTCTATGCTTTCACAATAATTTTTCTAATGGTATTGGGAAGTATTGCTGCTAAAACTGGAGGTTCAAGTGTGAAAAAAGCTATTTTGCGTATAACTATTTGGGGAACAATAGCAATGATATTATCAGCGTTAGTAGGTTATATATTTGGAGTTAGAGTATAAATCTTAATCAATAATACAAATTAGAATTATGTAATTTATGCAAAGTATTTTACAAAAATTAAATTAAAAAAAATGACTAATTTAGGCTAACCAATAGAACTAAATAAAAACTTAAAAAATTAAATTATGAACGACGCACATTTGCACATGGTAGTAAACCACTTTCCAATTATTGGAATAATTCTTGGTTTTGGGGTTTTAATTGCAGGAATTGTTTTTAAAAATGATTCTGTAAAAAATACAGCTTACAGCTTGTTTATCGTAGGAGCTATTTTTGCTGCTATAAGTATGGCAACTGGAGAAGGAGCAGAAGAAATGGTAGAAGACATGCCTTCTGTAGGAAAAAAGATTATTCATGAACATGAAGAAATGGCCGAAAAACTAGCCATAGTATTATATCTTTTAGGAGTAGTTTCAATTGCTGGATTGTATACCAATATCAAAAAACACTCACAAGCTAAATTAGTATCATTCTTAGCATTAACGATTGCTGCTGTTGGAATCTTTTTAGGAAAACAAACAGGAACAACTGGTGGTGAAGTTCGTCATACTGAAATAAGAGCAGATTCAGGAACGGCTACAGAAGCAACTCAAAGTGGAGGTGAAGCTGCAGAAGATGAAGATTAAATAACCATTTATATTTTAAAAACCGCTTTATTAGTCGTGATAAAGCGGTTTTTTATTTAGATTTGAATTAAATTTTATAAAATGAAAAAAATCCTTTTCATCGACCGTGACGGAACTATTGTAAAAGAAGCAAAAGCACCAGATTATGTTTTAGATTCTTTTGAAGAACTAGAATTTTATCCCGAAGTATTTCGCTACTTAGGAAAAATTGTTCGAAAATTAGATTACGAAATTGTAATGGTTACCAATCAAGATGGGTTAGGAACCAAAGCGCTTCCAACTGAAACTTTCTGGAACATTCACAACAAAATCATTAAAGCTTTCGAAAATGAAGGCATTGTTTTCAGTAAAGTTTTCATTGATGATTCTTATCCCGAAGATAAAAAACCAACTCGTAAACCAGGAATAGGCATGGTTACAGAATATATAGATAATCCTAAATACAATTTAAAAAAATCTTTCATGATAGGTGATAGATTAACCGATATAGAATTTGCCAAAAATCTTGGAGCAAAAGGTATTTTCATCAACAATGATGAAGCATTAGGAGCAACCGAAATCAATTCTAAAAGAGAAGAATTAGATGCATTTATTGCTTTGCAAACCACAAGTTGGAAAAAAATTTATAAGTTTTTAAATAAAACAAACCGATATTAACTAGCAACTTCAAGTAGAAGCACTTGACTTTTCAATCGTTCTATCAACATATTCATCATTCTCTTATTTAAATTGGAGGAATTTTTAATGTAAGTATTGTATTCTTCTGTTGTGAATAAGCCGATTACCATTCCTTTTAGCGAGTTTCTAAATTTGATATCGCGTTGGATTGTATTTTCTATATAAGCCATCTTTTTATCAGGTGAAAGTGTGAAGAAAACGCCTTTTTGCTTTACAGCATAGTTGGTAAAAACTTCAATAAATAAATCATTTTGAAATTTTAATATTGGTCTCAAGGTCTTGTTTTGAAAGATTTCTTCTGAAGAGGATTGCTCAGTAATGTTTCCTATTGAAGAACCACGTAATTCTAAAATTGATAAATCTCTAGCTTCCATATTTTTTTATTTAAAGTTATAAAAAAACCTCTGTCGTAAAACAGAGGTTGATTTATATTTATTAAGAACTAATTGTTAATTAGTCTTTGATTTTGAAAGTTACTCTTCTAACTAGTTTTCTAGCTCCTTCAGAATCAACATCTACTGATGTATCTTCACCTGAACCAACTATATTAAGTCTTGAAGCATCAATTCCTGCTTTAACTAAAATTGCTTTAACAGCTTCTGCACGTCCTTTTGACAATGCATCATTACGCTCATTAGATCCAATTTCGTCTGCATGACCAATAATGTCTACAGATGCAGTAGGGTTGTTTTTCAAATAAGTTCTGATAAAGTCAATTCCTTCAGTTGAAACATTTGTAGGTTTAACTTTAGCTGTATCGAAATACGTTGTAACATAACCTTCGTTTACTAAACGTTTAATCATGTCAGAATTAGATTTTTCTGAAGTTTCTTTAGATGATTTGTCAATATATCTTTCTAATTCATCTGGAACACCATTTCTATTGATATCAACCATTTTACCTCTTGTATCAACAGCAACACCAGCAACAGAATTGTTTTCTTGATCTAAATAATCAGCAACACCATCTTTATCTGTATCATTCATTAATGTTTCTACATCACCAATTCTCTTGTTAAGAGCTTCGATTTCTTCAATCTTTTTATCTTTTAAGATTGCATAATCACCATGAAAATCATTTCTTCCTAAAGAATAAGTCAATCCAAATGATGTAGTAATAAGTTGTCCATTTAAATTGTCTGAAACTTCTGTGTAAGTACCATCCCAATTAAAATGTTGTCTGTAATTATTTTGAACAGTTACATCTAAAAATACAGAAAGACGTTTTGAAAATCTATACTCTGGGGTAATACCCACTAATAAACCTCCATTGAATTCACTTTGATTATAGTTGTGATCATTTTCAATGATGTTTTCAGTTTTAGAAGTCATTCGGTCTAATTTAATACCACCATGAACTAAAAACAACAATCTATCAAGTGATTCTTGCATACTAAATAAACGATTCAAATTGGCAACTCCTTGTAAAGAAACACCAAATTGTTGCATTTTAAATGGTAAGCTACCATTGTCTTTAATGTTTTTTAATTCTTCATAATGAAAAGCACCTTTAAAACCAAAAGTAGGGCTTATCATTCTTCTAACACCTACAGAGAAACTGTTGGCTTGTGGTTTCCCAAAAAATGTTCCAGGATCACTTGAAAAATATCCTTTTGAATAAGGTCTAACACCTTTTGCTTGACCTACAGATGCCTCAATTGTCCATTTGTTATATTCAGAAGACGCAGTAGTATCTTTCTTAACTTTATTTTCTTGAGCTAGAACTGACAGCGATGAAGTCAACAGTAATGACAATAATGTAATTTTTTTCATATTATAAATAGGTTATATAATCTATTAATTTGCAAATATAATGGTTTACATGTAATTAACAACTTTTTTAAAAACAAAAAGCAATTTGTATAAATAATTTTACCGTATGATTCAGGATTTAAACTATATTTTATTACAGAATCCAAATATGAAATAGTTAAATTTGCTAAATAAATTATTATTAAAATGAGATTTCATACCAGAAAATGGGTTAAACCCGAAGATTTGAACCCAAACAGCACTTTATTTGGAGGTAGATTATTAGCGTGGATAGACGAAGAAATTGCTTTGTATGCCATAATTCAACTTGAAAGTCCTAGAATTGTTACCAAACATATGTCGGAAATTAATTTTAGAGCGTCTGCAAAACAAGGTGATATTGTTGAAATTGGAATTGACGTAGTAAAATTCGGAACAACATCTTTAACGTTGATGTGCGAAGTGAGAAACATGATGACCAAAGAAACCATCATTACTATTGACACAATCACAATGGTTAGTGTTGGTTTAGACGGAAAAGCTCAAGCTCACGGCAAAACAAAAATTGAATATGTTGAAGACCGATTGAAAAAATAGTTATTCTTCTAAAGTCATTCTGTCGGTTGGCATTTCGTAAATTTCTAAATCAAAATAGACTATAGATGCGATAATGTGATCAAAAATATCCGCCATGATGTATTCGTATTGCTCAAATCGTTGGTCTTTAGAAAAAACATAAATTTCTAAAGGCATTCCGTGTGGAGTAGGCTGCAATTGACGACACAGCAAAATCATATTTTTATTTATTCCAGGATAATGTTCCAAATAATTAGTAATATATTTTCTGAACAATCCAAAATTGGTCATGTTTCTACCATTGATAGATAGCGACTTATCTACATTATAAGTTTTGTTATACTTATTAATTTCGTCTTGTCGTGTGTCTATATAATGCGAAACCAATTGAATTCTCTTCATTTTTTGCAAATCGTCTTCCGTCAAAAATCGGATACTTTTTGCTTTAACTAAAATATGTCTTTTGATTCGTCTTCCATCAGAATCTAACATTCCTCTCCAATTTCTAAAAGAATCAGAAATTAAGCTGTAAGTTGGAATTGTAGTTGTAGTATTATCAAAATTTCGAACTTTTACGGTTGCCAAATTGATTTCAATTACATCACCATCGGCACCATATTTATCAAATGTAATCCAATCTCCAATTCGAACCATATCGTTTAAAGAAACTTGAACACTTGCTACAAATCCGAGAATGGTATCTCTAAAAATTAAGATTACTATGGCCGAAATTGCTCCTAAAGTTCCAAATAATGTGTTTGTAGTTATATCAAATATCTTTGAAATTATGACACCGACTCCAACAATCCAAAGGATTATCATAATTACCTGAATGTAACTATCAATTGGTTTATCACTATATTTTGGTTGATCTTTTAAGTAATCGCGAATGGCTTTTAGTACGCTTCGAACTATCCAAAGTGATAATAAAATAATATAAATTCCAACTAGTTTTCCGAAAACGGTTTCCCAATAAACATAAGCTTCAAGAATAACCGGAACTGATTTATAGATGAATAAAAACGGAATTAAATGAGCAATATATTTGGCAGTTTGATTGGAAACTAACAAATCATCGAAGTTAGTTTTGGTCTTTTTAGCCACAATTGCCATAATTGTAACTAATGTTAATCGAAATATTACATATATTAGATAAGCCAAAACACATAAAATAACAATGTTTATAGCCAAGCTAATATAAGATGCCGTGGTATCCCCAAAACTCATTTTACGAAGTAGAGGATACAACCAACCAAATATTTTCTCTAACGTTTTATGCATTCTTTAAATACTTTTTTTCAATGTAAAAAGTTCCAAATGGCGGAATAGAAGCCAAACAAATCTCAACATATTTTCTAGCTTCCCATTTTTCAGAGAATTTAAGATAGGTCGCAACTATGATATATAAAGTAAATAATACACCATGAGCCATTCCAATATGTTTTACATAAATTGGATCTCCAAAAATATATTTCATTGGCATGGCAAAGAAAAAAAGAAGAATTGCTGATATTCCTTCTATTAGTGCTAATTTTTTAAAAAATTTCAACATCGATTTTTATTTTGGTTTACAAAATTAAGCATATCATTATTTAAAAACCTACAATCTAACTTACTTTTGCAATAATTTAGCATTTATATGAGCAAACGCGATTTAAAAAAGTATTTATCCGAATTGAATAAAGAGCAATTGGAAGAACAATTAATAGAGCTTTACGACAAATTTAAAGACGTAAAAGTGTATTATGATTTTGTTTTTAACCCAAACGAACGAAATTTGGTTAAAGATGCTAAACTCAAAATTTCTAACGAATATTATCCAATTCGAGGTAAAAAGCCTAAAATGCGTCGCTCTACAGCTCAGAAATTCATCAAACATTTTATTACACTTGGAGTAGATTCTTTTATAATTGTTGATGTCATGCTTTATAACATTGAAATTGCGCAAACCTTATCATCTGAAAAGCAAATTAATCAAGAAGCATTTTATAAAAGTATGCTCAATTCCTTTGAACAAGCCATTAGTTTCATGATTGAGAAAGGAATTTTAGACGAATTTAGAAGTAGAGTAGTGGCTATAAAAGAAGAAAGTATCAAACAAAATTGGATGAACAAATACGAATTCAACGCTATTGTGGAACGATTTGATTATTAAATTTTTGATATATTTAAAAAAACATAGCGTTCAAACTCTTTTTTAGGTGTATTTTTGCAAAATTGTAAAAATCGCTATGTCAAAAAAAGATATTCTTGCCGAAATTGAAGATAAAAAGGAACTTTACGGTTACCAGAAAGGCGATATCGACAAAATTTTTGAGCGATTAGATAATGCGCCACACAATTATCATTTATTATATCAATTGCCTACAGGTGGCGGAAAAACGGTAATTTTTTCTGAAATAACAAGACGTTACTTGGAGCAACATAATAAGAAAGTTGTTGTTCTAACGCATCGAATAGAACTTTGTAAGCAAACTTCAAAAATGCTTAAAGCGTTTGATGTTAAAAATAAAGTCATCAATAGTGCCATTAAAGAACTTCCAGATCAAGAAGAATATTCTTGTTTTGTTGCGATGATTGAGACTTTAAAAAACCGTCTTAATGATGAAAAATTAGAAATACAAGATGTTGGTTTAGTGATAATTGACGAAGCTCACTTCAATTCATTTAGGAAGTTGTTTAGTGCTTTTGAAAATGCATTTATTCTTGGAGTTACAGCAACGCCTTTGAGTTCAAATATCAAACTTCCGATGTATGAAAATTACAGCGAGTTGATTGTTGGAGATACGATTCAAAACCTTATAGATAAAGGATTCTTGGCTAAAGCAACAACGTATAGCTATGATGTTGGATTAACTTCGTTAAAAGTTGGAATAAACGGCGATTATACTGTAAAATCTTCAGATGATTTGTACAGTAATATGGTGATGCAAGAGAAATTATTGCATGCTTATACAGAAAAAGCCCTTGGGAAGAAAACCTTGATTTTCAACAACGGAATTAATACTTCACTGCATGTTTATGAAAGCTTCAGACATGCCGGATATAATATCAGACATCTTGATAATACAACTAGTACAGAAGATAGAAAAGATATTTTACAATGGTTTAAGAAAACTCCAGATGCAATTTTAACTTCAGTTGGAATCTTAACCACAGGATTTGATGAACCCACAGTTGAAACTATCATTTTAAATCGAGCTACAAAGTCGTTAACGCTTTATTTTCAGATGATTGGACGTGGATCAAGACGTTTACCAAATAAAGACAGTTTTACTGTTATTGATTTAGGAAACAACGCATTACGTTTTGGTTTGTGGAATAATCCTGTAGATTGGCAACATATTTTTAAATCTCCAGAATATTATTTAGAAAGTCTTCGTGATGATGCAGATATTGAAAGTAATTTCAAATATGTAATGCCTGAAGAACTTCGTAAGAAATTTTCAAAATCAGTTGATATTTCTATGGATATTCATGAGGAATTCAAATTTACAGTTAAAAATAATTTGAAAGCCAAAACCATTATTGAAAAATCTTTAGAACAACACGCAACAATGTGTGTGGAAAATACTGATGAATTGATTGACGCCAGAAAACTTTCAAAAGAATTAAACGACGATATTGAATATCGAATTAAACAATATTGTATTTGTTTAGGAAACGTTACTAAAAACTACAGAAGTTGGTTGATAGAAGATTACACGTTAAAACTAACAATTGCAATTGGTAGATTATATCGTATTAAAATCATGTCAGAGCTTTAAAACACGTGCTTTCTGCTGTTTTATAATAATTATCTATTTGCACTATAATTTATATTATGTAAAATAGAATATTTCAAAAGCACTACACTGTTTCATAATAAATCATCAGAATTATAGTTTTAAAACTACAAACTTAAAGGTTGATTGAATCTTTATCTTTATTACTTTTGCACATTGATTGATTTTTTATATTTTTATAAAAATAACTTATACTATGAGTAATGCTATTTCTGAACGTGTTGCAAATTTTCTAAAAGAATACGAACCGTTTAATTATTTATCATTTGATGATTTAATTAAAATTGCTAATACCATTCGTGTTATTAATTTGGAAAAACACAAATCGTTGTTTCAAATTAATGATAAACTTCATGATTCTTTCTATGTTGTAGCTTCTGGTGTCATTCATCTAACCGTTATTTCAGATGCTGAAGAAACGTTATTGAATAAATGTTATGCTGGTGATATCTTTGGTTTACGTCCGTTTTTTGCTAAAAATAATTATCAAATGACAGCCAAAGCTCGTGAAGAAAGTATTGTTTACGCCATTCCTATCGCGACTTTCAAACCTTTTGTGGCTCAAAATACCGAAGTTTTAAATTTCTTATTAGAAAGTTTTGCAGCCAACACCAAAAATAACTTTGATAATCAAAGTCATGCATCGCTTTCAGATAATGTTGGATATGCTGACAATCAATCTGATATGTTGTATTTTCAATCATTGACTTACAACAAAACGCCTTTAAAAATTAGTAGCACCACTCCTATCAAAGATGCCGCATTATTGGCTACAGAGAATATGATTGATAGTGTATTAATTACCGAGCAAGGTTTCCCAGTAGGAATCGTTACTGATAAAGATTTTAGATCGAAAGTTGCTACTGGTCGTTTTCCATTATCAAATGCTATTGAAAAAATTATGGCTTCTCCAGTAATAACTGTTACTGAAAACATTTCGGTTGCTGAAGCACAGTTAGTTATGCTTAAACATGGTGTCACTCACCTATGTGTAACCCAAGACGGAACCGATAAATCGGAAGTGAAAGGTATTATTTCTGAACATGATTTAGTGGTTGCTCAAGCCAATAATCCTGGTGTACTTCTTAAAGAAATTAAGCGTTCACAAACAGCCAAAGAACTTAAATTAGTTCGTGATAAATTAACTGATATCATTCAATCTTCATTAAATAAAAATATTCCTCTTACACATATTAATAGTATTGCTGGTGAAATTACTCTAGCAATTGTAAAAAGAGCTGTAGAACAATCCATTTTAGATTTGGGCTCACCTCCTGCTCGATTTGCTTGGTTAAGCATTGGTAGTCAAGGTCGTAAAGAGCAATTGTTATTGACAGACCAAGATAGTATTTTGGTTTTTGAAGATGTTTCTGCAGAAAAATACCGCGATGTAAAAGATTACTTTTTAAAATTAGCTAAAAAAGCTACAGCAACTTTAGAAAAAGTTGGATTTATATTCTGTCCACAAGGTCATATGGCTAGTAATATGCTTTGGTGTAAGTCATTGACAGACTGGACAAAACAATACAACAGTTGGATGAATACTCCAGGTGAAAATTCCAACGAAATTAGTAGTGTTTTCTTTGATTATGAGATGGCTTTTGGTGAACAAAAAATTGAAGATGCCATCACTGAAACTATTTTCAAAAATGCTAAAAACAACGTCCTTTTCTTCGATTATTTAGGAAATGATGCTATAAAAAAACCTACACCTTTAAACTTCTTCAAAAAATTCAATTTAGAAGAAGAAGGCGAAAACAAAGGTAAATTTGATATAAAAACAAGAGCATTAATGCCACTTGTTGATGGTGCAAGAATGTTGACGATGAGCAATGGTATCAAAGGAATAAACAGTACTTATTTAAGATACAAACAATTAGCAATTGTAGATCCTAAATTCTCAGAAGTATATTTGAATTGTGCTGATGCTTATTTGGTTTTATCAAAATTTAGAGCTGTAGAAGGATTAAAAAATGATAGTTCGGGTCAATATATTAATCTGGATGAGCTGAATAAAGTAGATAGAGAGAAACTGAAAAATGCACTCAATCCAATGCGTGACTTAGAAGAACTAATAAAAGATCGTTTTCAACTGACTCAATTTTCATAGTATATGCTCGACTGGCTTAAAAATATCAACAAAGAATATCCTGAATTTTGGAAAACTTATTTATCTAAATTTGATAAAAAATCAAATCGATATGTTGTTTTATCTACCGAAACAACTGGACTTAATCCTAAGAAAGACGTAATCTTATCTTTTGGAGCTGTTGGCGTTGTAAATGATAATATTCTCATTGGTGATGTTTTTGAAGTAGTTATTCCACAATATAAATTCCTTCATGATAACGGTTTGTCTAATGATTTTCTTTTAGAAAGTTCACAACCTAAATTATCTGAAATTCAAGCTATTGAAATGTTTATCAACTTTATTGGTAATGCCACTTTGGTCGGACATCGAATACATTTTGATATAGAAATGATTAACGAAGCATTAGAAAAATCTTCTTGTGGTAGACTTAAAAATGAAGCTTTAGATATTGAAGTTATGTACAAAAAACTACATGATATCAATGATAAAAACTTTTCGTTAGATGAGTTAAGCCACCTTTTCAAAATTGCTAAAACAGAACGCATCTCAACTACTGACGATGCTTACACCATTGCTTTATTATTCTTAAAACTAAAAAGCAGATTAGGATTAAAGTAGCATTTTATTTTAAAAAAATCAACAAAGCAAGCACTATGGATTGGGCTAACTTAAGGAAATATCATAGCGAAAACCTTGCTTTACTTCAATCGGGCTTCACTCCTATTGTTTTTATGGGTGATTCCATAACTGAGTTTTGGTCGAATTACAATAGTTCCTTTTTTACAGAAAATGGATTCGTAAATCGTGGCATTAGCGGACAAACAACTTCGCAAATGTTACTACGTTTTCGTCAAGATGTGATTCAATTACAACCTTCAAAAGTTGTTATTTTGGCTGGAATTAATGATATTGCCGAAAATACTGGACCCATTTCAATTGAAAATATCATGGGAAATATCATTTCTATGGTAGAATTGGCAAAAGCTAATCACATTGAAGTAGTTTTATGTTCAGTGCTTCCGGCAAATAAATTCGATTGGAATCACAAAATTCAACCTGCTGATAAAGTATTGGAATTGAATAAATTGATTCAAAAATTTGCTCAAGAAAATAACCTAAACCATGTTGATTATTACTCAAATATGGTAGATGACAATAAAGGTTTGAAGAAAATATATGGTGATGACGGCGTTCATCCCAACAAAGAAGGATATAAAATAATGGAACAATTGCTGCTTAAAGCGATTTTATAAAATTAAACTATGACTAAAGAAGAAATTTTACAAAAAGTAGTTGAACGTATCAAAGACAACGAATACGATCACGAAATAGAAACCTTTTTAAAGCGCAAAGAAGTAAATCCAGACGAGTTTAAATCTATTATTGAAACGGCTCGTGCTCAAGTTCTTGAGGAACGTCTTAAAACTATGCCCAAAAAGAATCTAGCTGTGTTTATAGTGCTTGTGGTTTTGATTATAGCTACCATTTACCTGTTTGCTTTCTACTTACCCAACACCAACGTTTCACAAAACAAAACTTTTCTATCTATTTTAGGAACAGCTGCGTTTTGCTTTGTAAGTTTCTTGGCAATAGCTTATTATGGAACATGGAAGCCAGAGTTTCTAAAAATTAGAGAAAAACCAAGAATTGATTTTACGTTAATGACACTAATGCTAATTCCGGCGGTGATTGTTTATTTTATTTTTTCAGAATGTTTTTCTAATGGTGCCGATAGAATTCTGAAAGCGACTCAAGTTGATGCTGTTGGAACTGTTGTTGATGGTGGCGTGACTGAAGTAAAAAGAGTGCTCCGCTCTGGTGGCGCTTCTTTTGCATCGATAACTGTTGAATTTGAAACTAAAGAAGGAAAAACCGTTAGAGCTACCGAAGATATTTCGAGTTATCGTTTTAAAGATTTCTATTTAGGACAACAACTTAACATCGTTTATTCTAGTGAAGATCCTTCTAATATTGATTTGTTGATTGACGACGAAAGCATTAAAGAGTTGAAAAACACCCAACAAAGAGATTTTACACCCAACGATTTATTGACTTTAATGACTACCAAAAAAGAAAATATTAAAGCTACATTAGAAAACATTTCTTTTGGTTGGGAGCAAAAAAGCGATGCTTGGATGAACGAGAAAAACAATACAGCAGTTATGATTACTGACAATGAAGTGCGATTGATAACCACTTTTGGTAAAGCTCATAGCTATCCTGAAACTATAGAAAAAATGGGATTCAAGAAAATTGAAACTTCTAAAGAAAAGAAAGTTGATAAAATGGAGATCCTTTTTGGCGACAAATTGTATGAAAACGATAAATACTATTTTCAAATTAAAACACTTATTTCTGGTGGACAACAAATGAGTGTAGTTTTGGTGAATAAGAAGTAATGGTTTTATAAAAACAGGTATTTCTACGTAGTTTTTATTTTTAGAAATTGGTTATATTTGGGAATCATTATCAGACTAATCATGAATTTAAAGGTGTATTGAGATGATAGTGTCAGACTTATATATAAGTTGGCGGTTATATTATCAGAACTACAAAACATAAGACATGAAAAAAATACTTGTAATTATAGTTTTCATTTTAGGAACGGAGTTTTCATTTGCTGACTGTGCTTCGAGCGGATTTCAATTTTTTCCTGAGAAAAGAAGTATAAGCTTAAATTCAATGTTCATCATTCAAGGATATTTGGGCAGTCAAAAAACCATTCAAAGATTTAAAAATAGAGAAGTATACTTGGAAAGTGAAAATGGTGAGCTAATTTTACTAAAATTACATGAACTCTTAAAAGGTCAAATGAACTTGACTCAAGCAATTTTTAAACCAGTCAGCGAGTTAAAACCAAATACAAAATATTTTCTAAAATACTCTAATGAAACTGAAGGTGAAATTTTAGCAAGGAGACAATGGAATTCAGAAACTAAGCAAATGGAAAAAGTCTATTGGCAAACGTCTGAGATAAAATCAACGAATTTGATAAACCAAAATTTAAAAATAGATTATCAAAAAACTGATGTAATTCATTATGGTTGTGGTCCATCTTCAAATGCAATTTTCAATGTGACAAACAGAAACAACCTTGAAATATGGTACAAAACAGAAGTAACAGAAATCTCAACAAATACAACAACAATATTTTACATTACTGACTTTGAAAAAAAGCTTGAAGTTGGTCATGATATGTGTTCTGGTGCATTCAGATATAAAAACAGCGGAAAATATAAAGTTAGATTCACGCCAATGAATATCGATGGAGAAGCGTTAAAAGCAACTGAATGGAAAGTGTTTGATAGTCCTTTTGCTAACGATAAAACATTTACTAAATAATACAACCGCTAACAGCAGTTTCTCGCAATTGCGAATTTTATGGTAAGTTCACGTTCACGTTTCGCAAGAATTTTTATCTTTAACAGAAAATAATTCGTTCCGAACTTCGCAACAGACCGATAGCCGCGAAACGTTACAGCACATTTATGAAAAAACTGCTAATTATAATATCCGTCTTTTTTATTCCTAAATTAATTTTTAGCCAAAAAGTCATTTATGAAACCGTTAACGAAAAAGTAAAATTCAAATATGAATATTGGTTTAGGTTTGAGAAAAAAAATGATTCTATAAAAAAAGGCGGAATTATTACTCCAACATTTTCAGATGAAATTTATCAGATTAATTCAATTGAAAAGCTAACAAAAGAGGAATTAGATTTAATAATGGATTGTGTCAAAAAAACAGAAGATAAAAATGGTTTTTTGCAACCTCACAAATGCACTTTGAGAAAAAAATATTATCTGAGTATACAAATTTAAAACGTGCTATAACCCAAGTTTTGCGCTATTGATTGGCTTACGCTTGCTATTTTGTTCTTCGTAAAAATAATCTGGTGGCTACAATTCAATCTTTCTAAGAAAAGTTGTAGTTTTGTTTTGGTTCGTGCTTGCAGCAGCAACTGGTGCAAGCTGTATACGTTATAGCCAATCTTAAAAAATTTCTAAACGATGAAAATATTCTATATTTTATTGGTTTTTGTTACTCTAACTTCTTGTTCTACAGTCAAATTTAAAGAAATTGAAATGGACGTAATTCAAGAATTAAAAGGAAATATAAAAGAAATTAGATGGAAAACACTTTATTTCAATACGAAATTCAAAGATTCGGTTAGGAGACAAGAGGATATTCTTGTTGTTTACGATAAAAAATATAATACTTTAAAACAAATTGTATTTCATCCTAAAGGAAATATTGAAGAAATTTATAATTATAATTCAAGAGGACTTTTAGAAAATATAATTGCAAAATACACAAAATCAATAAGTAAAGCGGAATATAAGTATGATAAAAAAAATAATATCGTACAATATAATCATTATGAAAATGATACCTTAATATCATCAAAACTTACAAAATACGATAATAAAAATAATCCTATAGAACGAAAATTAATTAACTTTAAATCCCCGAAAAATAATTGGTCAGAAAAAATTCTTAATGACTATAAAAGTAGAACATCAATATCTCAAGGCTTTGACGAAAAAAACATAGAAAGTAATTCATTTATTAAAACTACTTACGATAAAAAAGGTTTTATTATACAATCGGAATCATTAAATAAAAATAATAAAAGTAAATCTAAATCTATAAGTGAATATGATTCCTACGGTAATCTTACCATTTTTAAATCCTATAATGAAAATGGTGAAGTGAAATCAATTAGGACAGCAAAAAATCTTTATGATAAAAAAGGAAATATAATTCTTAGAGAAACATTTATTGATAATAAATTATTTAGAAGAACGACTCTTGAAATTGTTTATTATTAAAAACTGGCTATAACAAAAGTTTCAACAAATTGCCTGGCAAGTGATTTATCAGAAATAGAAAAGGTCTTTAATATAAAGTTTTAGTTATATTTGTAAAGGCTTGTGATAAATCATCGCCACTGAAGTAAGCCGCGAAACGTTAGCATCCATATTATAAAAATATTTCTAGAATGAAACCAAGTAGTAAAAAGTTAATAATATTTGGAGTAATCATCATAAATTTACTTGGAGCTTGGTCATTTTATTATATGTTTTATGGAAAAAGAAATTCCTTTGACCTTGACAAAAAAGTCAGTATTAATTCTTCAAAGATTACCAAAATAGAAACTGACTTAGGAACTTGGAAATGGCATGATACAGTATTTGATTTTTATCATGATTATAAAGTCATCTTAAAAGATAGAGATGGTATTAAAGCTTTTTGTGAAATTTTAAAGTCATCCAAACCTAAATATATTGATACTAGAGCTGTAGAATGGATTGATATTTATCTTGATAAAGTTGATTTGAATCCTGAAATCAAATTGCAACAGACTAACTCAAATGAAATATTCTTTGAATTTGACAATCATACATATGAAGGAAAAGAGTTGTCGGAGTTTATAAAAAAGAACAAAATAAAGGTGAAATAAATACGTATGCTAACCCCAGTTTCTAGCAATTGCTTGGCTTGAGCTTGCTATTTAGTCTTCGTGGAAAATAATCTGGTGACTACAATTCTATCTTTCTCAGAAATTTTGTAAATTTGTTTTGGTCAGTGTTTGCAGCAGCAATTGGTGCAAGCTATATAAGTTTTGTGTGATTATAAAACTGCTCATGAGGAAAATCTATTTTATTCTACTTCTTTTCGCTAGTAAATTTGCTTTTAGTCAATCAACTAATCAAATTATAAACATTCCTGATTCTTTGACTAATCAGAAAGAAATCAGAATATATAAGTTTGTTTCAATTACTAATTACTCTGAACTTTTTAGAATTTATCAGACAACAGACAAAAATTGGAATATTGAATTTTTTAAATGTTACAGAGCAGTAAATGAAAAAGAAAAAAGTCGCTTTGAAAAAATTCAAGTTACGGTAAAAACTGACTTTAACTTGTTATGGCTAAAAATATTAAATACTGAAATTGAAAACTTGGCTGATTGGGATAAAATAAAATATAAACTCAAAAAGAAAGGTGAAATAACAATTGAAAGTGGAGAATACGGATTGACTTGGGAGAAAATTAGTGTTATTGATGGTAAATATTATGATGTAATAATTCGTAACGGAAATAAATCAAATACAGTTTCTTATTCAAATCCTGAAACTTATTTTGAACATTATCCAGAAGTAGACGAGTTGAATTCATTTATTGAATTATTAAATCTTTTAAAAGGAGAATTTGACGAATTGAAAAAATAACCACGCATAATAGCCTTTTTAAGAAACTAAGATTTCAAGTCTCCTACTGCAACCCATCAATTCCCAAAAGCAATAATTGTGCTGTAGCTTCATTGGTTGCTAAAGGCACATTGTGAACATCACAAACACGAATCAACATATTGATATCCACTTCATGAGGATGATTCGACATTGGATCTTTGAAGAATAACACCATTTTTGTTTTTCCTTCGGCTACTCTTGCAGCAATTTGAGCATCTCCACCCAATGGTCCAGAAAGCATTTTCTTTACTTTAAATCCAGCTGCTTCTGCCTTTCCTCCTGTGGTTCCGGTGGCAATTAGTTTGATGTTTTCTTTTATAAGAATTTCTTTGTTCTTGTTTAAAAACTGAACTAAATCGGCTTTCTTTCCGTCGTGCGCTATTATTGCAATTTCCATATATACTGAATTTATTTCAGTATCTCTCGTACTGAATTATTATTGATGTAAAAATAAAAAAACCTGACGTGATTGTCAGGTTTTTCTAATTATTTATTTAAAATATGATAAGCAATCAATCCGTCAATTGGTCTTCTAAGAACATTACCTATTTTTATGTCATAGTGCTCTAAAACTTCTTCCAATTCATCTTTTAGGTAGAATGCTATTGAACCTACAAAGTGAACTAATACATCATGACAGTTATCGAATTGCATGATATAATTTTCAACAAAGTCTTTCATTTCTGCTTTGATAATTTCTTTGCAGAAAGCATCATCTTTATGTTTGATTAAGAACTTGGCAAACGTCGCTAAATAGGCGTTTGGGTTGGGCTCTTTATATAAATTATTTTTAATGTAATCAGCATCAAGGTTGTATTCTTCTTCAAATTCTTTGGCTAATTCCTTAGGCATTTTATTAAAAAAATACCCACGCAATAAATGACGTCCGAAGCGATTTCCTGAGCAATCGTCCATAGCTATATAGCCAAGCGATTGTACTTTTTGATGCAACACTTTTCCGTCAAAAAAACTGCAATTAGAACCAGTTCCTAAGATGCAAACAATGGCTTTTTCGTCTTTTGGAGTCGTTGCATAAACGGCAGCATAAGTATCTTCATGCACAGAAATAGCAGCATTTGAAAAATATTCTTTAAATACAATAGTAAGAAAGTCTTTCATTCTATCAGTTCCGCATCCGGCACCGTAAAAGAATAAATGCGTTGCTTTTTCTTTATTGTGAGAAATATCAAATTTATCATCAAGACGATTGATAATTTCTTCTTTGTCTAAAACTTCAGGATTTAATCCTAAGGTTTGTGTTGTGAACAATACTTTTCCGTTTTCGTCTATTGCTATCCAATCGGCTTTAGTAGATCCACTGTCAACTAATAATTTCATATTTTAAAAGTATAGAAAAGAAAATAAAAAAGAAAACAAAAATATCGAAAAATCTATTCTCTATATTTCTATTCTCTTTTTCCTTTTTATTATAAACCAGCTACGTGAACTGACAAATCGATTAATTTACTTGAATAACCATATTCGTTATCGTACCAAGAAACTAATTTGAAGAACGTTGAATTTAAACCAATTCCGGCTTTAGCATCTACGATAGAAGTTCTTGAGTCTCCAACAAAATCTTGAGAAACTACATCATCTTCAGTAAATCCTAAAATACCTTTCAATTCGTTTTCAGACGCTTTTTTCAAAACTGCCATAATTTCATCGTAAGAAGTTTCTTTAGCAACTTTAACGGTTAAATCAACTACAGAAACGTCAACTGTAGGAACACGGAATGACATACCTGTTAATTTACCATTCAACGCTGGAATTACTTTTCCAACCGCTTTAGCAGCACCAGTTGAAGATGGAATGATGTTTACACTTGCAGCACGACCACCTCTCCAATCTTTTCTTGAAGGACCATCTGCAGTTAATTGAGTAGCTGTTGTAGCATGAACTGTAGTCATTAATCCTTCAACAATTCCGAAATTATCATTAATAACTTTTGCTAATGGAGCTAAACAGTTTGTAGTACAAGAAGCGTTAGAAACGATTGTATCGGTAGCTTTTGCCTCATTATGATTTACACCCATAACAAACATTGGAGCGTCTGCCGATGGAGCCGAAATAACTACTTTTTTAGCACCACCATCAATGTGATATTGAGCAGTTTCTAATGTTGTGAAAATTCCAGTACATTCTGCAACTACATCAACATCAACGTCTTTATCATCCCATTTGATTAGTTTTGGATCTTTTTCTGCAGTTACTCTGATAAATTTATTGTTTACATAAAGTTGTCCGTCTTTAACTTCAACTGTTCCATTAAAACGACCATGTACTGAATCATATTTTAATAAGTAAGCCAAATGATCTACATCTAATAAATCGTTGATAGCTACTACTTCTACATTATCTCTGTTAAATGTTTCTCTGAAAACGATTCTTCCAATTCTTCCGAATCCGTTAATTCCTAATTTTACTTTAGACATTTTATTTTAATTTTATATTTTATTATTAATTATTGAAATTGACTTTTGTAGTTGACTTTTGAAATTGTATTAAGTAGTCATGATATCAGAAACTCTCAATAGTTCTCTATCAATTTCTGAATGACCTTTTATAGCTTGTTCTAATGGTGTTAAAGCAACTTTATCGTTTAGCATTCCCACCATATAATTGGATTTTCCTTCAAGGATAGATTCAACTGCTTTCACTCCTAGTCTACTTGCAAGAACTCTGTCAAAACAAGAAGGTGAGCCACCACGTTGCATGTGACCAAGAACAGAAACACGAATATCATATTCTGGGAAATTTTCTTCGATATAATCTTTTAATTCGAATACGTTTTTACCAATTTTATCGCCTTCTGCAATCACCACAATACTTGATGATTTACCTGAAGCTTTACTTTTACGAAGAGAATCTAAAAGACGTTCTAATCCTAAATCTTCTTCTGGGATAAGAATTTCTTCTGCTCCTGCTCCAATTCCGGCATTAAGAGCGATATGTCCAGCGTCACGTCCCATAACTTCAACTAGAAACAGACGATTGTGTGAACTGGCAGTATCACGAATTTTATCTATACAATCAACAACGGTGTTTAATGCTGTGTCAAATCCTAAAGTATGACTAGTTCCAAAAATATCATTGTCAATCGTACCAGGAATTCCCATTACTGGATAGCCAAATTCGTTATTGAAAATTTCGGCACCAGTAAAAGAACCATCACCGCCAATAACTACTAAAGCATCAATACCAGCAGCAACAAGGTTTTGGTGAGCTTTTTTACGACCTTCAACTGTCATAAACTCTTTAGAACGAGCTGATTTCAAAATTGTTCCACCTTTATTTACAATATTGTTTACAGAACGTGGTCCCATTTCTTTAAAATCTCCTTCTATCATTCCTTGGTAACCTCTATAAATTCCAGCACATTCAATGTTATGGTAAGCACAAGTTCTAACAACAGATCGAATAGCTGCGTTCATTCCTGGAGAGTCTCCTCCTGAAGTAAGTACACCTATTTTTTTTATCGTTTTTGACATATTTTTATGTTTTAAAATGTAAATTTAGCAAAGAATATGCATATAAGTGATGAGATTTTTACTGATTTGATAAAACCAGCGAAATTCAATCGTTTTCGTTGATAAGTTTTAAGTTATTAAGAAACTAATTTGAGAAATGCATAAAAAAAACCTGAATTATTCATCTTCAGGTTTTCCTTCATTATTAGGTTTGTTTTCAGGTTCAGATTTTTTCTTATCTTCCTTTTTTTCTTTTTCCATATCAATATAATTAGGAAGAAAATCTGAATCATCAGGAGTCTCAACAAGATTCTTTTTCTCTCTATCTATTTTAGATTTGAAAATTTTATTGATCAATTCTTTGAAAGTATCAAAGTCAACTTCATAGGAAATTCCGGCACCTTGTGTATATCCAATACCTTGTCCGATATAATTGATATCGTTTTCACGATTAAATATTCTTAAGTTCAAAGTACCATCTTCGTTAACGCGGTATTGCGCTTCAAAATTTCCAACAATGGCTGTTTCAGAAACACCTCCAGTTGGTACACCAACTCTTCCGTTAATGGTGATTCGTTCATTAATTTGTGTAGTAACAGAGGCAACTACTCTACCATCAGTAGGATTTAAAGCTGTTCTATCACCACCTGTATAGGAAACATCAACAATCATTTTGCCATCTTTGTCATTAAATAAATCTCCAAATAAGGCTCCAGCTTTTTCATAAAAACTATTAGTTATTTGCGATTGACTTATTCCTTCTGGACTCAAAAATCCACCTGTTGAAAGTAAATACAAAGCTTGTTTTTGACGATTATCTTTATCACTTAACTTAGTCTCGATTTCAGATCTTAAAACAGAACTTACATTTGGAAAATTAATATTAAAATCGGGTTCTGGTTTAGTAATTGTTCCTTTTAAATCTATAATAACTTCAACTGGAATTTTTCTATTGAAAGAAGCATTATCAATCAATACTGCTGGATTTGCAGTAATATTTCTTGAAACGGCTTCAAGATTTAAAGTGGCATTAAACGGATTTCCTGTCCAAACAATAGAACCAAATTTTTTGACATCAAATTTCTTATCAATTAAACCTCCATATTTAAAATTATAGGAACCTTCCCAAACTTGAAAGTCACCATACATTTCAAATTTTCCAAGTGTATTAATTCTCATTGACAAACCTCCTTTGCCTCGACCTTTCATACCATGACCAGAATCTCTATCAAGAATAACTTCAATATTTGCATCAGTTGTAATGTCAAACTCAAAATTCATTTGAAGTCCATTGTAGTTTCTGATAAATTCAGCTTGTTTTGTATTAAGACCTAATTTCTCGTTTCTGGACAAGAATTGTATATAGTTGTTTTCACTAACAGCATCGGCATCATTAATAGGAATCTTAATATCGGTTCCTTTGTTAGACTTAGCATTGACATTAATTTCTAACCCATCTGTAGGACCTTTGATCGTTGCATAGCCATCTATAAATGCTCTACCAAAATAGGCAACATCTTCTTTATCTTGAGTGTCTACAGCAAGAATATTATTGGAATCAATTGTTAAATCTAATTCCCAATCGCCAAATTGTTTGTGTTTTATAAATCCTTGCAAATCACCTTCAGTATTGAATTTAGTATCATTTACTTTAGTTTTTTGGATGATAAATTTATTTTGAGTTACATCAATAATTGAATTATCCTTAAGAGCATAATCAACATTCAAATATGGAATAGTTACTCCAGCATCATTAACAAATAATCTACCATTATAATCAATATTATTAACATCACCACTCAAGCTAGCTTTACCTGAAACAAAGCCTCTAATATTTGATAGTACTTCGCCACCAAGATTACTTAATACACCTAAATTGAATTTTTGGAAATTTAAATCCAAGTCAATAAGTGTTGATTGGTCAACTATTTGTAAATTACCATCAGCTTCAAAAGACTTAAAGTTTTCGTTTTCTATTTTAGATTCAATATCAAATCTGGTGAAATCGTTATTTCCTGCAATATCTAAGTTTAAGTTACCTAACTCGTTGTCGTTTATCAAAAGATTACTTATCTCAACAGAGGCAGTTGGTTGATAAATAGCATTTTTTTGTTTTAGAAATACCTCGCCGTTTAGATTTCCATCAAACTTAAATTGTTTTACATCTGGTGTAACCTTGTTTAGGTTTACATCATGAAATGTTAGTTGAATGTCTTTCTCTGTTTTTCCGCTCAATAATCCCTTTAATGCTATGGATTGATTTTCGTGAGAAACTACAATATCATCAAAAGTGAAACTACTCAACTTTTTATCAAATACTATTTTGTTTTTATCGTTTTCCTCTTCATTTATATACCACAGATAGTCCTTAAACATCATTTCAGATTTGTTAAAACCGACAATGTTTTGGTTGTTTTTATCAATAGTGTGATATAAATTCAAATTATAAAAGTCATTCCCTTTTTCGCCTCCTTTAAATTCTGTTCTAAACGATAAAGTATCTTTGGAAGTAGCATTGATCAATGAAAAATCTCTTATTTTATAGTTTTTAACCTTGATACTATCCATTTGAACATAAGTATTGTACAATGGATTTTTATTATCTACTTCAAGTAACACTTTATCTAAATGTGTTCCAAAAGCATCAATAGTATTGGAGGTAAAATTCAATTTAAAATCATTATCATCCGACTTAATAATTCCGTTAATAACGGCGTCATCACTGAACGATATATCAGGATTTATAATTTCTATAATTTTATTAAACTCTGTAAATTCAAATTTTAAAAACTGACCTTTTTTTAGATTATTTGGTTTATAATTGGTGTATAAACTTCCTAACGAATTTTCAATCATACCTGGTATTTGATTGATATCAAATTTACCTTCTACTTTTCCATTAACTTCATTTGGTGAATACAATGAAATTGTTCTAATATTTTCAGCATCAAAACTTGAATTAACGGTTAAATTATCAAAGAAATAAATGTCTTTAGGATTTTGATAGGATGCATTTGTAATGACAACATCACCTCTCATATTATTGAGATTACTTCCAGTAACTTTCATGACAACATCACCTTTAAAAACGGATACTGCATCATTCATGAAGTTTAAATTTTTAAGATTTGCATAATCTACTTTAGCATGAAAATCATATATATTTTCTTTTTTACTTAAGTCAACTATTCCATTGAAATCAAAAAACAAATTAGGATCATTAACATTAATGTTTCCTTTAAAAATTGGTTTTTTAAAACTTCCATCTGCCAAAATGTTTTTATAGGTATAGCCATTATATCTAACGCTTTTTACTTCACCTGAAAACTTTGTATCTAGATATTTTTCAACAAATCCTTTTCCATCTACATCAACATCCATTGAAACTTTTCCAACATCTTTTCTGTTTAAAAAACTACCTACATCAAAGTTATCTAAAACTATATTGCCAGAATAAGAGGCATTGTCAATGTTATCAATATCAGTCATTAAAAGTTTTGAAGAAACATTACCTAATCTTGTTTGTAAATCAAAATCGGCATCGATACTTTTGGTAGTAATCTCGGCATCTCCATTCAAATTAAATTGGCCTAACTTTTTCAAAGAAGAAGGTAATTTTTTTCCTAAAACATTAGGTAGAATTGATACTAGATTTTCATAACTAGAAGTTACTTTGTCGAATGAACCATTCATGTAAAATTCTCCTTGTCCTTTTTTAGCAAAAAGATTTTTAAAGTTTACATCTCCAACAATCTCTGAATTTCTTGTATCCTTTAATTTTAAGTTTTTAATTGTGAAATCATTTAAAGTACCATCGACTTTACCTCTAAAATCGAAGAGTTGATTTTTACCCAATTCATCATAAAAATAACGAATATCATTAGAAGCGATGGTTGCTTTTTTAGAATTAACATCAAAAATTACTTTGTTATTAAAATCTGCAAAATCTTTTCTATCATATTTTAATATAACGTCTCCTTCAAAATCAGATTGAGCGGTTTTAATACTAGTTTCTTCTAATCTAATGTTCTTTTTTGTATAAGTAAATTTCGATTTTAAATTCTCCACAAACAATCCACGATGGTCTTTGAAAGACATTTCTTTTATATTGGTAGTTACGTCTGGTCCTTGAATTTTAAAATCTGTAGCTGATACATTAAGCTGAGTAAAATCAACATCTTTTGGATTTTCTCTGTTGTAATCATGCAGAATAAAACGGCTATTTACTAAGGTAATTTTATCAGAAGTCATTAAAAACTTACCAGAGGAAGGTTTACCATCATCAAATGCAGCAACAAATTTATCAAGATTGGTATCTTTATCACCTTTGTATGTTTTTACATTTAAAGTTAGTTCATCTGCTTTAATGTCTCCAAAAAGCAAATCACCATCTAACAATCTTTTAGAGTCTAAAATGTTTGTAATTATTCTTTTTGCAAAAATCAAGGTGTCTTTTTTCTCGTCTTTAACCATAACACCTTTCATTTGAACACCTCCAAATATGGTAACTTCTACTTGGTCTACATAAATATTAGTTCCGAATTGTTTGTTAAGTTCTTCGGTATAGTAATGGGCAATTTTTGTTTGAACTGACGGCAAAGAAAGAGCAATACCAGTCAATAATAACAGAAATAAAAGCGCAAGAAAAACGCGAAAAACAATTTTCCTGATTTTTTTAAAACGAGTATTTACTTTTTTTTCTTTCAAAATTTAATTTTGGCATTGAATAAGAAACCCCGAAAATAGTTACTTTTGTATTCGTTGTAAAAATAATCGTTTTATAATGGTTATTCAAATATAATTCAAAAATTGTGCCCAATGCTACATAATGATGTTTTTATTCTCGCAATTGAAAGTTCGTGTGATGATACTGCTGCTGCTGTTTTAAGAAATGATAAAGTTTTATCGAATGTTGTTGCTGGTCAAAAAATACATGAAGAATATGGTGGTGTTGTGCCTGAATTGGCTTCAAGAGCTCACCAACAAAACATTGTTCCAGTAGTTGATATGGCTTTAAAAAGAGCTAATGTCAATAAGAATCAACTAAGTGCAATAGCTTTTACTCAAGGTCCAGGTCTTATGGGTTCGCTCTTAGTGGGAACTTCTTTTGCAAAATCGCTTTCGCTTTCGCTTGATATTCCATTGATAGCTGTGAATCATATGCATGCTCATATTTTGGCACATTTTATTGATGAGGAAGGTTTTGACAAACCAGAGTTTCCTTTTTTAGCTTTAACAATTTCTGGAGGACATACCCAAATTGTTAAAGTAAATAGCTTTTTTAATATGGAAATTATCGGCGAAACAACCGATGACGCTGTAGGAGAAGCATTTGATAAGTCTGCAAAAATCATGGGACTTCCCTATCCTGGTGGACCTTTGATTGATAAATTTGCCAAAGAAGGAAATCAGAAAAAATATCAATTTACAAAACCAAAAGTGGATGGATTAAACTTCAGTTTTTCTGGACTCAAAACCCAAATTTTGTATTTTATTCAAAGAAATGTTTTAGAAAATCCAAACTTTATTGAAGAAAATAAAGCAGATATTTGTGCATCTATTCAACACACCATTATTGAAATATTAATGGAAAAATTAAAAATGACTGTTGCAGAGACAGGAATTACACAAATAGCTATTGGTGGCGGTGTTTCTGCAAATTCAGGAATAAGAGAAACTTTGAAAAATGCAGAAGGAAAATATGGCTGGAAAACATTTATACCAAAATTTGAATACACAACAGATAATGCAGCCATGATTGGGATTGTTGGTTATCAAAAATATCTAGAAAACAGGTTTAATGATGCTTCCATTGTTTCTAAAGCAAGAATAGAATTTTAATATGCAATTATTTTATAATCCAACTATTTCAGAAAAAGATACTTCTTTTGTTTTTGACAAAGAAGAAAGCAAACATATAATTAAAGTATTACGTAAGAAAGAGAGTGATATTTTATATGTAACCAATGGATTAGGTTTTATATTTAAAACTGAAATAGCTCTGGCTTCAGATTCAAAATGTACGGTTAAGATACTTTCATTTGAAAAAGAAGAACCTTCTAAAGTACAATTACATTTAGCTGTTGCTCCTACCAAAATGAATGAACGTTATGAATGGTTTTTGGAAAAAGCTACAGAAATTGGCATTCAAGAAATAACACCAATAATCTGTGAACATTCTGAAAGAAAAGTTGTGAAAAATGATAGATTTCAAAAGATTATTGAATCAGCTATGAAGCAATCTTTGCATTATTACATACCAAAATTGAACGAACCAATTACCTATAAAGAGTTTATAAAGAAGGATTTTAAAGGTCAAAAATTCATTGCTCATTGTGAAGAAACAGACAAAAAATCTTTAAAAGACGCTCTAATACTTAATGAAAATATTACTTTATTAATTGGTCCAGAAGGTGATTTTTCGACAAAAGAAATTCAATTAGCTTTGGAAAACAATTACATTCCAGTATCTTTGGGTAAAACAAGATTACGAACAGAAACGGCAGCTGTCGTAGCTTGCCATAGCGTAGCACTATTAAACGAATAAATTCAATGAAGAAAGTTTTTTTAATCTTAGTCTTAATTTCCTCTTTTTCATATTCCCAAGAAATTGCCTTGATGAAATATAATGGAGGTGGCGATTGGTATGCAAACCCAACATCACTTCCAAATTTAATTAAGTTTACCAACCAGAATATTAATACTAAAATCAAAACAAAACCTGCAACTGTTGAGCCAGGAAGTCCAGATTTATTTTCCTATCCGTTTGTTCACATGACAGGTCATGGAAATGTAGTATTTAATGATGCTGAACTATTGAATTTAAGAAACTATATGCTATCTGGAGGATTTCTCCACATTGATGATAATTTTGGAATGGATGAATTTATAAGAAAAGAAATCAAGAAAATCTTTCCCAACAACAACTTAATAGAAATTCCTGCAAATCATGCTATCTTCCAAGGTCCTTTTGTTTTCTCTGGTGGTTTGCCCAAAATACATGAACATGATGGAAAAAGACCACAAGCCTTTGGTATTTTTGAAAACAACAGATTAGTGTTACTTTACACTTTTGAATGTGATTTAGGAGATGGTTGGGAAGATGCCGATGTTCATAACGATCCTAAAGAAGTTAGAGAAAAAGCCTTGAAAATGGGAGCTAATATTCTAAATTACATATTCAGCAATTAATTTGAATGTATTTCATCGATTTTACAAAATAAACCAGTAAAAATATTTTTATATGTTAATTAAATGTTATAAGATTGCATAACTATTAATTAAACCTAAATTTAGTTTTATGAAAAAAATCCTTTTATCAGCATCATTATTAGCGATGCTTTTCTCATGTCAAAGTGAAGATTCAAAAATTGTTGCCGAGAACAATGTCGCAGAAAGACATTGCGCCTCTGATGAAGTATTAAAAAGACAATTGCAAGAAGATCCTGAAATGGCTCTTAGAATGAATAAAATTGAAGAGTTTACTGAAAACTTTAAAACAAATAATCCAAATTACAGATTAGTAAATGGACAAATTCAAATTCCTGTAGTTGTAAATGTTTTATACAGAACTGCTGCTGAAAATATTTCATTAGCTCAAATTCAATCACAAATTGATGTTTTAAACAAAGATTTTAATGCTACTAACACTGATTACAATCAAGTTCCTGCATTGTTCTCTGGTGTAAAAGCTAATGTTGGTATTTCATTTGTCTTAGATCAAGTAATTAGAAAATCAACTAATAAAACATCTTGGGGCACAAGAGATGATATGAAAAAAACTAATCGTGGTGGTTTAGCTCCAACCTCACCTACTACAAAATTAAATCTTTGGGTTTGTACTATTGGTGGTGGAATTCTTGGTTATGCTCAATTTCCAGGAGGTTCTTCAGCAACGGATGGTGTTGTAATAGATTCTAAATATTTAGGAACAACAGGTACTGCAACTGCTCCTTTCAACTTAGGAAGAACTGGTACACATGAAGTTGGTCACTGGATGAATTTACGTCATATTTGGGGTGATGCTACATGTGGAAGCGACTTAGTTGCTGATACACCAACTCACAACGCTGCAAATTATGGAGTTCCAACATATCCTCATTTAAGTACTTGTTCTGGTACTCCAGTAGAAATGACAATGAACTACATGGACTACACAGATGATAGAGGAATGTATATGTTCTCTTTAGGTCAAAAAGCTAGAATGGATGCAATATTCGCTGTTGGTGGTGTAAGAGCTTCTTTCAGAAACTAAAAAATAAAATCAAAATATTCTAAAAACTCGTTTACATTTGTAAACGAGTTTTTTATTTTTACATAAAATCTATTCAAATGATAACATCAAAGAACATAGCAAATGGAATTCTTAGAGCAATTGGTGTTTTAGCGCTAGTTTGCCTGTTACTTTATTTTATATATCAAATTCAAACAGTTATTGTTTATCTAGTTGTAGCAATAATTTTTTCAATGATAGCTAATCCTATTGTTGAATTTTTAAGAAAAAGATTGAAGTTTTCAAATAGCTTGGCTGTTGTAGCTACAATGATATTGTTTTTACTATTAATCACAGGTTTAATCATGCTTTTTGTTCCATTGATAACATCACAAAGTACTAACCTTTCTCTTTTAGATACAAAATCAATTGAAAATAGATCGATTGAACTTTATAATCAATTGAGTATTTATTTAAGTGATCATAACATCGAAATCAATAAAATATTCAAAGAAACTGACATTACATCTAGATTAAATTTCAATTTTTTGACAGACTTTTTCAATTCAATAATTGGAACCATAAGTAGTTTTGGAATTGGTTTAGTTTCTGTATTTTTTATTAGTTTCTTTTTCTTAAAAGACAAAGTGCAATTTATTGTTGGAATGAAAAAACTTCTTCCAGATGACCATGAAGAACAAATTTTAAATTCTATTGAAAAAACAAGACTTTTACTTACACGATATTTTCTAGGATTGTTATTGCAGCTTACAATAATTTTTATTTTGTATCTAATTGTATTATTGATTTTTGGTGTAGAAAATGCTATTGTCATTGCCTTCTTATGTGGACTTTTAAATGTAATTCCATATGTTGGTCCTTTTATTGCATCAATCTTAGCTGGAATTTTAACGATGTTAAGTAATATTGGAAATGATTTTCAAGATGTCATTCTACCAACAACAATTTATGTTTCTATAGGGTTTTTTATAGTACAATTGATTGACAATAATATTTCGTCTCCAATTATTTTTTCAAAAAGTGTAAATTCACATCCTTTAGAAATATTTTTAGTAATTCTTGTTATTGGAATACTTTTTGGAATCACAGGAATGATAATAGCTATTCCTCTTTACACAACTTTAAAAGTAATAGGCAAAGAGTTTTTCCCAGAAAATAAAGTAATTAAAATTCTAACTAAAAATTTATAATATTTAGATTTTAAAGATGAAATTTAATGAAATTTTAAATCCGGAAATTCAGAAGTTTATAATTGAAAACACTGGATTGGACACCTCAAAATTAGCTCTTAAAAAAAATCCGTTTTCTCAAATTGAGTTTAAAATTTTATTAAATCAAATTGAATCTCGAACCAAATCTAAAGATAAACTTCCAACTTGGTTTAATAGCGAATTCATTATTTATCCAAGTAAGATTTCTGTAGAACAAACATCGTCAGAAGCTACTGCAAAATATAAATCTGAAATAGTTTCTGGTGAAAGTTTAATTGACTTAACCGGTGGCTTTGGAATTGATGATTATTATTTTTCAAAAAAAATTGACACTATCGTTCATTGTGAAATTAATTCTGAATTATCTGAAATAGTTTCTCATAACTTCAAACAATTAAACGCGTTAAATATCAATTGTATTGAAGGTGATAGCCTTAAAACTTTAGAACAATTAAATCAAAAGTTTAGTTGGATATACATTGACCCATCAAGAAGAAATGATGCAAAAGGAAAAGTCTTCATGTTGAAGGATTGCCTACCAAATGTTCCAGCTTTGCAGGATACTTATTTTGAGTATTCCAATAATATTTTGATTAAAACTGCTCCAATACTTGATATTTCAGCAGGATTGAAAGAACTAAAGAATGTAAAACAAATACATATTGTAGCTCTAGATAATGAAGTTAAAGAACTACTATGGATTATTGAAAAAGGTTATAATGGTGAAATATCGATTAAAACAGTAAACTTTACTAAGCAAAATAAAGAAGTTTTTGATTTCAATATGAATTCTGAGAGCGAAGTAAACTATGGTTTTCCCAAAAAATATCTTTATGAACCCAATAGTGCAGTTATGAAATCTGGCGGATTCAATCAAATTGCAAGTTTTATTTCTGTAGATAAATTGCATAAAAACTCCCATTTATATACTTCAGATGAATTAATTGATTTTCCGGGAAGGGCTTTTCAAATTGAAAAAATAGTTAACTGTTCTAAAAAAGATATGATTGAAAACTTTAACAATCAAAAAATGAATGTTACTGTTAGAAATTTTCCTGAAACTGTTGAAAATATTAGAAAGAAATGGAAAATAAAAGATGGTGGAAATCAGTATTGTTTTTTCACAACCGATAAAAATGAAAATAAAATAGCTTTAATTTGCAACAAAATAAAATTTTAAATGAAAAAGATAATTTTAACAGCATTCTTTCTAACACTTTCTTTGAATTCATTTGCTCAAACTGATTGTGATTATAGTTCAAATGTTACTGATAGCATTGGTACCTATAAGTCAACTAAAGGATATTTAATGCATGAAAGAGTTTTTGGAAACAGTCAAACATCTATTTACTTTTCATTAATTAATGCTGATGGGCTTTTGTCATTAAACATTCAAATGATAAGTAAAAGTTCGGAGTTTATTGCTGCAAAATGTTTTGATGAAAATTCTAAAATTTACATCCAACTTACAAATGGTAAAATTGTTACTTTAATTTCTCCAGAAATAGAAACATGTGGTAATTCAGTTATGAATGAAAAAGAAAATGTCCGAATTCTAAATGGTTATTTTTTATTCATAAAAGATAATTTTGAAGACTTAAAAGCTTCTCCAATTTCATTTATAAGAATTAAATATACAGGAGATGCAATTGATTATGTTTGTAAAAGCGAATTGGTTTCAGAAGTAGATAAAAAGACTTACGATCCTGACAATTATTTTATGAATTATTTAAAATGTGTTCAATAATTTTAGTTACAATTCCACTTAAAATTGGCTAAATTATCTTTACTACTATCTATTAAATTGTAATGCCACCATTCAGAATCAAACGATTTAAAATTGTGTTTTAGCATTACAGATTTAAGCAAAGCTCTATTCTTTCTTATTTTTCTAGAAATATCTTGATAATTATGACTTGCTTCAGGGCCGAAAAAGTCAAATGAGGTTCCCATATCAAGTTCAATTCCATTTTCATCTATCAAAGTAATATCAACCGCTCCTCCTCTATTGTGAATAGAACCTTTGGCTGGATTTGCAACATAATCGGCATTGGGCATAATAACCCACATTTTCTTTTGGACATCTAAAGGTCTGTAACAATCGTAAAGCTTTATTCTATAGCCTAAAGATTTGAATTCTTCGTTAGCTTCTACAAGACTTTTTATGGTCTTCAATCTTAAATAACATTCACCGCAATCATAAACTTTACTTTTGAGAAAATTATCATCTGTTGCATATTTCATATCAAAAACAAAATCGGAACTGAAGTCTTTTAAATTTACAAATGTAGTATCATTTATTCCTTCATAAATTGCAATTGAATTTCCAGTTAAATAGTTATTAGATAACGTTTTTCTACTTTTTACAAAAGAGGATTCCGTCGATTTACAACTAATAAGAATCAGTAAAGTGAGGATTGATAAAAAATAGCTCTTGAAGTTCATCGAAAAATATTTATTTCGAAATTTACGAAATATAATAAAAACAAAAAAACCTTCTTATAAAAGAAGGTTTAGATTGTGATCCCAGAAGGATTCGAACCTTCGACCTACGCATTAGAAGTGCGTTGCTCTATCCAGCTGAGCTATGGAACCATTTTTAATATAAAATATTAAAAGTCGGGGTGGCAGGATTCGAACCTGCGGCCTCCTGCTCCCAAAGCAGGCGCGATAACCGGGCTACGCTACACCCCGAGAACATAAAAAGCGGAGAGTAAGGGATTCGAACCCTTGGTACAGTTTCCCGTACGCTTGTTTAGCAAACAAGTCCTTTCGGCCACTCAGGCAACTCTCCAAAATTCAATATATAATATAAGAACTTTTCTCTTTAAGCGGTTGCAAATGTAAGCTTTCATTATAATATTTACAACAATTTAAACTCTTTTTTTTGATATAATTCTCACATTTTGATGAAATACTTAAAAATCAAATAAATAGAAATTAATATTTTATTAATATTGAATTAATAAACGAATATCTTTCAATGTAAAATGAATTTTCCCTAAAAAATAGTAAATTTGCATTACAAACTAACAAACTAATCCCAACTTTGGGGAAATAATAAATATTATGAATAAAAAAATTGTAATTGTTTCTGCAGTAAGAACTCCTATTGGAAGTTTTATGGGTTCATTATCAACTGTACCTGCACCTCATTTGGGTGCTGCTGCTATCAAAGGAGCTTTAAATAAAATCAATCTTGACCCAAACTTGGTTGACGAAGTTTTTATGGGTAATGTAGTACAAGCTGGTGTTGGTCAAGCTCCAGCAAGACAAGCAGCAATTTATGCTGGGTTGTCTAATGAAGTTGCTTGTACAACTGTTAACAAAGTTTGTGCTTCTGGAATGAAATCAATTATGTTTGGAGCACAAGCTATTATGGCTGGTGATGCAGAAATTGTTGTTGCAGGTGGAATGGAAAACATGAGTATGATTCCACATTATGTTCACATGAGAAATGGTGTGAAATTTGGGCCAACTTCTATGCAAGACGGCATGCAAAAAGACGGACTTGTTGATGCATACGATAATAACGCTATGGGTGTTGCAGCTGATTTATGTGCTTCAGAATATAAAATTACTCGTGAAGAGCAAGATGCGTTTGCAATTCAATCTTATGAGCGTTCAGCAAAAGCATGGGATGCAGGAAAATTTGATTCAGAAATTGTTCCTGTTGCAGTTCCGCAAAGAAAAGGAGATCCTATAATGGTTACGAAAGACGAAGAATATACTAATGTAAGATTAGATAAAATCCCTACATTAAATGCTGTTTTTACTAAAGAAGGTACTGTAACTGCTGCAAATGCTTCAACGATAAACGATGGCGCAGCTGCAGTTGTATTGATGAGTGAAGAAAAAGCAATAGCAATGGGATTAAAACCATTAGCTTACATAAAATCATACGCAGATGCAGCTCAAGAGCCAAAATGGTTTACTACTGCTCCTGCAAAAGCATTACCAAAAGCGTTAACAAAAGCTGGCTTATCAATTTCAGATGTTGATTTTTTTGAATTCAACGAAGCTTTTTCTGTAGTTGGCTTGGCAAATGCAAAAATATTAGGTTTACCAAATGACAAAGTTAATGTTAATGGAGGTGCTGTTTCATTAGGTCATCCTCTAGGTTGCTCTGGTGCAAGAATAGTAGTCACACTAATAAATGTTTTACATCAAAACAATGCAAAAATTGGAGCTGCAGCAATCTGTAATGGTGGTGGTGGTGCTTCTGCTATTGTAATAGAAAAAGCATAATTAAGAATTATAAACCTAACAAAATTGGATGTTTGCCATTTGTAATTTATCAACAATTCCTTTACGAATAGAACCAAGCGACAGAAGTGAAATTGTCTCTCAAATACTTTTTGGAGAACATTTTGAAATTCTTGAACACAATAAACAATGGTCTAAAGTAAAATTACATTTTGATGATTATGAAGGATGGATTGACAGTAAACAATATCAGATAATTTCGAAAGAAAATTATGAAATGCTTTGCAAAGAGGCTATTATTTTGAATTCTGATTTGGTTGAATATATTTCAACAAAAAACAATGTTTTAATTCCTGTTACACTTGGTGCTTCGTTATCCTTTTTAAATCATAGCGATATAAATACAGAAAACTATGAGTTTGAAGGGCTAAAAGTAAGCGGAATAAAGTCTAAAGCAAGTTTGATAAACACAGCTTATATGTACTTGAATGCACCTTATCTTTGGGGTGGAAAGACTCCGTTTGGTATTGATTGCTCGGGTTTTACACAAATGGTTTACAAGTTGAATGGTTACAAATTACTTCGTGATGCATCGCAACAAGCCAGTCAAGGTGAAGTATTGAGTTTTATTGAAGAAAGTGAACCTGGAGACTTAGCGTTTTTTGACAACGAAGAAGGCAAAATTATTCACGTTGGCATTATGTTGGAAGATAACTACATAATTCATGCAAGTGGCAAGGTACGAATTGACCGATTAGATCATTTAGGAATTTATAATGCTGAACTCAACAGACATACTCATAGATTAAGAGTTATTAAGAAAATCATATAAATAAAAAAAGCGTTCAAAATTTGAACGCTTTTTTTTAGTTTAAAAACAATACTAATTCATTGCTTTTACTTTATCATTTAATTCTAGAAAACTATAAACTGACTTTAAATTGCTTTTAACAGTTTCATTAGTTGGGTCTAGCTCGTATGCTTTCTCTAAAAATGGCATAGCTTTGTTAAATATTTTTTTACGCTCAACTTTTAAAACATCATATTGTTTTTGGTCTTTCTCACTCATCCCTAAATTATTCATATCCTTAACAATTCTAGCGTCTGGTTTTAAAATGATATCAGATAGATTAAGATAAGCATCAGTATATTTTGGGTCAATTTCTATAACTCTTTTATAATATTTTTCAGCATCTTCCAATTGATTTGCGTTACCACTTGTTACTCCAAGATTAAATAATAAAATTTTATCGTTAGGGCTTTTTGACAAAGCTTCGTTTATTAATCTTTTATAATTTTCTGTGTCATTCATTTTTAAATAAATGTCGGCTTCATGAGTAATTAGATTTACATCGTCTGGGTTTTCTTTTCTGGCATCTGAAAGAGCAACTTTAGCTTCATCTTTTCTACCTAATTCAATTAAAATTAGCGCAATATTTTTAACAATTTCTGCTTTTTTTGAAGGCTCTTTTTCCTCTCTTGGAAGGATGTGAGTTCCTAATTTTACAAGATTATCTCTATCTACTTTTTTTGAAAAGTTTTCTTCTACACCTGATACTTTATTTTTAGCTAAATATAAAGTCTTTTCACCTGAATAATTTATTGCTTTCAATTCTTTATAATATTTCAAAGCACTTTCATAATCCAAACCATTAACAGCATAATTAGCAGATAAATATAAATTATCTGGTTCTTTTTTATCTAACTGATATATTGCATATAAAACTTCAGATGTTTCTTTATATTTTTTTTGATTTCCTAATGCAATTGCATAATTCAACATCTCAGGTTTGAATGATGAAATTGTTTCAATAATATCATCAGTGTAAATTTTCTTTCCTGTTTTTTTCTCGTAATCTAAAGTTGCATTTAAACCTGTTGATAATTCTGAAATTGATTTAACATTAACAAATTTCATCATTTGAGCTGGAGTTGCAGTTGGACCAAGAGAAGTAATTTCCATAATTGGAAGCATACATTTGTAAAAATTTGAATAAACTTTGTCGTTTTCTTCAGTTGCAAGTGCTTCTAATTTAGCGATATTAGACTTGTATTCAACAATATCCGAGGCACTTGGAATGTCTTTAGCATATATTTTTTTTAACGCTTTCAATTCATCTTTTTGGGAGAAAGAAGCAACAGAAACTAATAATGTACTAGCTATTATTATTTGTTTAATTTTCATAATGGTATTATTTAATTGTTGTTTTTTTGTCTTAATTAACAAAAGCTATGCCACCAATAATAATTATAGGAAAACATAGCTTTTGCATTTTATTTGTATTTAAATTTATTCTTCAGAATCATCTTCAGCATCATCTGCTTCGTCATCTTGATTTTCTACAACATCGTCATCATCAGCATCATCTTCGATAACGGCATTTGGATCGATTTCTAATTCTTCTCCATCAATTGCTACAGCTTCTTCCTCTTCATCTTTCATAACTTTAGTTACAGCTGCAATTGAATCGCTTCCTTTTAAGTTAATCAATCGAACTCCTTGCGTAGCTCTACCCATAACTCTTAATGTAGAAACATCCATTCTGATGGTTAAACCAGATTTGTTGATAATCATTAAATCATCAGCATCGGTAACTGTATTGATAGAAACTAAAGCACCAGTTTTTTCTGTGATATTTAATGTTTTCACACCTTTTCCACCACGATTGGTAATTCTGTAAACTGCTTCTCCTTCGTCTTCTAGTTTGGTTCTTTTTCCGTAACCATTCTCTGTAACTACTAATAACTGAGTTTCATTAATGTTGTTTTCATCAACAGAAACCATTCCGATTACTTCATCTTGATCGTCTCTTAAAGTTATTCCTCTTACACCAGAAGCGGTTCTTCCCATTGGACGAGTTTTAGCTTCTTCAAAACGAACTAACTTACCAGATTTAACAGCAATTAAAACTTGACTTCTTCCGTTAGTCAACTCTGCTCCTAACAATTCATCGTCTTCTTTAATAGTTATAGCTGCAACACCATTAACTCTTGGTTTAGAATATTTCTCTAAGGATGTTTTCTTCACCTGACCTTTTTTAGTAGCCATAATGATGTAATGTTCTTTAATGTAATCAGGATTTTTCAAATCTTGAGTACAAATAAATGCTTTTACTTTATCATCACTTTCGATGTTGATAAGATTTTGAAGCGCACGACCTTTACTTTGTTTATTTCCTTCTGGAATTTCGTAAACACGCATCCAATAACATTTTCCTTTTTGAGTAAAAATCAATAAGTAGTTGTGATTCGTTGCTACAAATAAATGTTCTAAGAAATCTTGATCTCTTGTTCCTGCGCTTTTTTGTCCAACTCCTCCTCTATTTTGAGTTTTGTATTCCGTCAAAGAAGTACGTTTGATGTAACCAGCATGTGATATTGTAATTACCACATTTTCATCGGCTATTAAATCTTCAATACTAACGTCTCCACCAGCATATTCAATTGTAGAACGACGAGCATCGCCATATTTATCTCTAATTTCAACCAACTCCTCTTTAATTAAAGCCATACGCATTTCTTTGCTAGCTAATAATTCTTTCAAATGGTTGATTAATTTCATGATTTCTTCATACTCTGCACGAAGTTTATCTTGCTCAAGACCTGTTAATTGTCTCAAACGCATTTCAACAATAGCACGAGCTTGAATATCTGATAAACTAAATCTTTCAATTAATTTAGTTCTTGCCTCTTCACCATCTTTAGAAGCACGAATTAATGCAATTACTTCATCAATATTGTCTGAAGCAATGATCAAACCTTCTAAAATGTGTGCTCTTTCTTCAGCTTTTCTTAATTCAAATTGCGTTCTTCTAACTACAACATCATGACGGTGCTCTACAAAATAGTGAATCAATTCTTTAAGATTCAACATTTGAGGTCTTCCTTTTACTAATGCAATATTATTTACACTGAAAGACGATTGTAATTGTGTATATTTATATAAGGTATTCAAAACTACATTGGCAACAGCGTCACGTTTTAAAATATAAACGATACGCATACCATTTCTATCCGATTCGTCACGAATATTGGCAATACCTTCAATTTTTTTCTCATTAACCAAGTCAGCTGTTTTCTTAATCATTTCAGCTTTGTTAACTTGGTATGGAATTTCAGTAACAATAATCGATTCTCTTCCGTCAACTTCTTCAAAGCCAACTTTAGCTCGCATTACAATTCTACCTCTTCCTGTTTTGAATGCTTCACGAACGCCTTCATAACCATAAATCACACCACCAGTTGGAAAATCTGGAGCTTTGATATGGTTCATTAATTCGTCAATTTCTATTTCTTCATTGTCGATATAAGCTAATGTTCCGTCAATAACTTCTGTTAAGTTATGAGGCGCCATATTGGTAGCCATACCTACAGCAATTCCTGATGCACCATTTATTAATAAATTTGGAACACGTGTCGGCATTACTGTTGGCTCATATAAAGTATCGTCAAAGTTCAATTTGAAATCAACAGTTTCTTTATCGATATCTGCCATAATGTCTTCCGACATTTTTTTCATTCTTGCTTCAGTATAACGCATTGCAGCTGGACTATCTCCATCAACCGAACCAAAGTTACCTTGACCATCAATTAATAAATAACGTAAACTCCATTCTTGAGCCATACGTACCATTGCATCATATACCGAAGTATCACCGTGTGGATGGTACTTACCTAAAACTTCTCCAACAATTCTTGCGGATTTCTTGTGAGCTCTATTAGAAAAAACTCCTAAATCATACATTCCATAAAGTACTCTTCTGTGTACTGGTTTCAAACCGTCACGTACATCTGGTAATGCTCTTGATACAATAACTGACATCGAATAATCGATGTAAGCTGACTTCATTTCGTCTTCAATGTTAATAGGAATTAACTTTTCTCCGTCAGACATATTTATAAATTTTTAAAATAAATTAATTTAGAATTCAAACGTGCAATATACATCTTTTTGATATTTTTAAAAGCATTTTCAAACACTAATTTCAATGATTTATTAACAAATTTGACTGATAAAATGGTTAATAAATTACCAAATTGTTAGCTTTATATTTAAATATTTTTTTGTCAATTTACTGACAAGTGTTTTACACGGAATGATATTTGTAATAATTCAAGTAATTCACTAAATTTACCTCAATAATACAATTATAGATATGGATGATAATTTTTCTCCAAGAGTTAAAGATGTTATTACCTACAGTAAGGAAGAAGCATTACGTTTAGGCCATGATTTTATTGGTACTGAACACCTTATGCTTGGGATTTTGAGAGATGGAAACGGAAAGGCAATCAATATTTTGAACAATCTTTCTGTTGATTTAGACCATTTACGACGTAAAGTTGAAGTTTTAAGTCCACCAAATCCTAATGCAGAAACTAGCATCGAAAAGAAAAACTTACACTTAACAAGACAAGCAGAACGCGCTTTAAAGACTACTTTTCTTGAAGCAAAAGTTTTTCAAAGCACCTCAATTAGCACGGCACATTTATTGTTGTGTATATTGAGAAACGAAAATGATCCCACAACAAAGCTATTAAATAAGATGAAAATCGATTATGAAATAGCTAAAGAACAATATTTAGATATGACACCAAAAGACGAAGATTTTTTAGAAAATTTACCAAGAAACGAATCGTTCAATGAAGATTCAGGTCAAGATGACAGTATGAAAGGTGATAGTTTTAACACGCCTGCCAACAAATCTAACAAGAAATCTAAAACTCCTGTTTTGGATAACTTTGGTCGTGATTTAACAGAAATGGCAGAAGAAGGAAAACTGGATCCAGTTGTAGGTCGTGAAAAAGAAATTGAAAGAGTTTCTCAAATTCTGAGCCGTAGAAAGAAAAACAATCCTTTATTAATAGGTGAACCTGGAGTTGGTAAATCAGCTATTGCTGAAGGTTTGGCCTTGAGAATTATCCAAAAGAAAGTTTCAAGAATCCTTTTTAATAAAAGAGTTGTAACGCTTGATTTAGCAAGTTTAGTTGCTGGAACAAAATACAGAGGACAATTTGAAGAGCGAATGAAAGCTGTAATGAATGAGTTGGAGAAAAACGACGATATCATTCTATTCATTGACGAAATTCACACTATTGTTGGCGCAGGTGGAGCAACTGGTTCGCTTGATGCTTCTAATATGTTCAAACCTGCTTTAGCTAGAGGCGAAATTCAATGTATTGGAGCTACAACGTTAGATGAATACAGACAATATATTGAAAAAGATGGTGCATTAGAAAGACGTTTCCAAAAAGTAATTGTAGAACCAACTTCGGTTGTAGAAACTATTACTATTTTAAACAACATCAAAAACAAATATGAAGACCATCACAATGTAACTTATACTGATGAAGCTATCGAAGCTTGTGTAAAACTTACTGATAGATATATGTCAGAACGTTTTTTACCAGACAAAGCGATAGACGCTTTAGACGAAGCGGGTTCAAGAGTTCATATTACAAATATTGATGTTCCAAAACAAATTTTGGACTTAGAACGTCAGTTAGAAGAAGTTCGTGAGCTTAAAAATTCGGTAGTAAAAAGACAGAAATATGAAGAAGCAGCTAAACTTCGTGATGATGAAAAGAAATTAGAAAAAGAGCTTGCTATTGCTCAAGAACAATGGGAAGAAGATTCTAAAAACAACCGTATTCAAGTTACAGAAGATAACGTTGCTGATGTAGTTTCTATGATGACAGGAATTCCTGTAAATAGAATTGCTCAAACTGAAAGTAATAAATTAGCTAATTTACCTGAACTACTTCAAGGTAAGGTAATTGGACAAAACGAAGCGGTACTAAAAATTGCTCGTTCTATTCAAAGAAATCGTGCTGGATTGAAAGATCCAAATCGTCCTATTGGTTCGTTTATTTTCTTAGGTTCGACAGGAGTTGGAAAAACACAATTAGCAAAAGTTTTAGCAAAAGAATTATTCGATTCAGAAGATGCGTTAATTCGTATTGATATGAGTGAATACATGGAAAAATTTGCTATTTCTCGTTTAATTGGTGCACCTCCAGGATATGTTGGTTACGAAGAAGGCGGACAATTAACAGAAAAAGTTAGAAGAAAACCGTATTGTGTCGTCCTTTTAGATGAAATTGAAAAAGCACATCCAGATGTTTTCAATATGATGTTACAAGTTCTTGATGATGGTTATTTAACTGATAGTTTAGGTCGTAAAATTGACTTCAAAAATACTATCATTATTATGACTTCTAATGTTGGAGCACGTCAACTGAAAGATTTTGGTCAAGGTGTTGGTTTCGGTACTGCTGCCAAAGTAGCTCAAGCCGATGATCATTCTAAAGGAATTATCGAAAATGCTTTGAAGAAAACTTTTGCACCTGAATTCCTAAACAGAATCGACGATGTAATTGTATTCAATTCATTAGAGAAACACGATATCGATAAAATCATCGAAATCGAATTGAAAAAACTTTATGCTCGTGTAGCTGATTTAGGATATACATTAAATTTATCTGATAAAGCCAAAGCCTACATTGCAGAAAAAGGATTTGATAAACAATTTGGAGCAAGACCATTAAAAAGAGCTATTCAAAAGTATGTTGAAGATACGCTTGCTGAAGAAATTATCACTTCTAAAATCAATTCTGGTGACGAAATTTTTATGGATATCGAAGATGGCGCTGACGAATTGAATGTAAGAGTTCAAAAGAAAGAAGAGCCAAAAAGTTAAAAAATTTAAACCTCAATATTTCAGCCACGAAATACTTGAATTACTCTAAATAATTAGTGAAAATTCCTGTAATTCGTGGCTTAATTTTTTAAATAAAATGCAACAAAACAAAATCATACTAGGTTCAGAAGAATGGTGTTCCTTTCCCGAACTTGGAATTCCAGCAATTAAAGCACGTGTAGATTCAGGTGCAAAAACATCTGCATTACACGCCATAAACATTGCGCCTTTTGTAAAAGAAGGAATCAATTGGGTGAAATTTGACATCAACCCTATTCAAAACAATCTCAAAACCGTTATTCATTGCGAGGCATTGTTAATTGACAAACGAATTGTAAAAAGTTCGAGTGGTTTTCGTGAACAACGTTATGTCATTCAAACCGAAATCAAACTCGGAAATGATTCTTGGAAAATCGAAATGACACTTACTAATCGAGATTCAATGGGATTTAGAATGTTACTTGGACGTGAAGCCATGAGCGGAAGAATTCTAGTTGATCCCGAACAAAAATATCTTTTAGGACAAACCACTATAGAAAACTTAAAAGATTTATATGTCAATGCAATTCCAAATAAAACAGGTTTACGTATTGGTTTATTAGCTAGTAATCCGGAGTTGTACAGCAACAGACGAATAATGGAAGCCGGCGAAATGCGAGGTCATGAAATGCATTTTCTAAACATCAAAGAATGTTATATGAAACTCGATGCCGATACTCCAGAAATTCATTATCGTGGCGGAAAAGTTTTAGATAATTTCGATGCTGTAATTCCTAGAATCCGACCAAGTATTACTTTTTATGGTTGTGCTTTGACTCGACAATTTGAAGCCATGAAGGTTTATTGTTTGAATTCAGCTGCAGCAATAACACAATCACGAGATAAGTTATTTTCATTGCAATTATTACTTAGAAATGGAGTTGATATTCCAACAACCGGATTTGCCAACTCACCATTAGATACCGACGATTTGATAAAAATGGTTGGTGGTTCACCTTTAATTGTAAAATTATTAGAAGGAACTCAAGGAAAAGGAGTCGTTTTAGCCGAAACCAAAAAAGCTGCTGAATCGGTAATTAATGCCTTCAAAAGTTTGAATGCCAATATCTTAGTACAAGAATTTATCAAAGAAGCTAACGGAAAAGATTTGCGATTATTTGTTGTTGATGGAAAAGTAGTTGCTTCAATTCAACGTGAAGCTGCGCCAGGCGAGTTTCGTGCCAACATTCACATGGGCGGAACAGCATCAATTGTGAAACCAACAGCCGATGAAAAAAGAATTGCAATAAAAGCAGCCAAAGCAATGGACTTAAGAGTTGCTGGTGTTGACATTATCCGTTCTTCAAAAGGACCGCTTTTATTGGAAGTAAATTCATCTCCAGGGTTAGAAGGAATTGAAGGTGCAACTAATAAAGATATTGCTGGTGAAATGATTAAAGCGATTGAAAGCAATATTAAGAAGAAGTAAAAAAAATTATGACCAAAAACAGACTTGAAGCCTTCAGTGACGGTGTTTTAGCTATTATAATAACTATCATGGTTTTGGAATTTAAAGTCCCAAATGATACTACATTTGAATCCGTGTTAAAATTATCTCATAAATTTTTGAGTTACATTTTGAGTTTTATTTATGTTGGAATTTATTGGAACAACCACCATCATATGCTTCATACCGTCAAACATGTTAATGGTAAAATTCTTTGGGCAAATTTACATTTACTGTTTTGGTTATCCTTAATTCCCTTTACTACTGCTTGGATTGGTGAGCATCACTTTGCCTCTTTCCCAATGATGCTTTATGGAATTGTATTGTTAATGAACGCTATCGCCTATTTTATTTTACAATATACTATAATTGCAAACCATGGAAAAGACTCCGTTTTATCCAAAGCTTTGGGTAAAGATTTTAAAGGAAAAATTTCCTTAGTTCTCTACATAATCGCAGTAATTTTAACCAAATATTACACTGTAATCTCGGGGATTTTATACATTATCGTTGCCATAATTTGGTTGATTCCAGATAAACGAATTGAAAAGATTCTAGATGAAGAAAATTAAAAACATGAAAACATGAACATTATATCACAAATCATAGTCGGATTTATTGCTTTTATTCACTTATATATTCTTTGGTTGGAAATGTTTGCATGGACAACACGTGCCAAAAAAGTATTCAAAACCATACCCGAAGATCAATTTGAAAAAACCAAAGTCATGGCAGCCAATCAAGGTTTATACAACGGATTTCTAGCTGCAGGATTGATTTGGTCACTCTTTATTTCGGATTCAATTTGGAGTAAAACTGTAGCGTTATTTTTTCTAATTTGCGTTTTAGTTGCAGGAATTTATGGAGCAATGACAGCATCTAAACGAATTTTGTTTGTTCAAGCTGTTCCTGCTGCTTTGGGTATTTTGAGTTTGATTTTATAACAATCAACCTAATTTCTTAATTTCAACATCAAAAAAACCTGCAACCTTCTCTGCTAATTCTTGAGCAATTTTTTCAGATAATTGTCTTTTAATGTAAATATCTTTATTGAATAAATAAAAGTCAAATTGAACAAACCAACCCATACTTAAATTACTTGACTCATAGTTAATTATGATATTTTTTATTTGATGCAAATCAATGATTAATTTAGTATCAATATATAATTTAGTATCCTTTTTTTCAAACAACTTTCTTCCATATTTTCTCCATTCCAAATATGAATTAAGACTGATATAAATAAAAATTAATAAACTGATGAAATAAGTAATAAAAAATTCAAAGAAGTCGATGGAGTTCCATTTTACAAAAAACAAAATTGAAATGAAAAATAGAACTATGAAACCAACTTTTACTATAGTCAAGGTTTTATCAAATGGAAACTTGATATAAAGTTTATTTTCGTCTTGTATTGTTGTAAAATTTTTCAAATTACTCCTCCAAATCAATCAAAAAAGTATTCAAAAACGCTACCGATTTTTCAATATCATAATGTAGAATTCTATCTTCTTTTACAAATGGAACTTCTTCACGATACGATTTTAAGAACATTTCTATAAAAGCACTTGATTGTAAAGGTCTTCTAAATTCAATAGCTTGCGAAGCATTCATCAATTCAATTGCCAAAATGCGCTCTAAATTCTCCATGATTTTCAAGCATTTAGTTGCAGCATTTGCTCCCATCGAAACGTGATCTTCTTGTCCGTTACTAGATACAATACTGTCAATACTCGCAGGTGTTGCCAATTGTTTGTTCTGACTAGCGATACTAGCAGCTGTATATTGTGGAATCATAAAACCAGAATTCAAACCAGGATTATCCACTAAAAATGCCGGCAAACCACGCAAACCTGAAATCAATTGATACGTTCTTCTTTCCGAAATACTTCCAAGTTCTGATAAAGCAATCGCAAGAAAATCTAAAGCTAAAGCTAAAGGTTGACCATGAAAATTTCCACCTGAAATAATCACATCTTCACCCACAAAAATATTTGGATTATCAGTAACCGAATTGATTTCTGTCTTAAAAACTTTCTTTACATAATCAATCGTATCTTTTGAAGCACCATGTACTTGAGGAATACAACGGAATGAATAAGGATCTTGAACGTGTTGTTTTTCTTGAGCAATAATTTGACTGTCTTCCAACAATTCTGTCATACGTTTAGCAGTCACAATTTGTCCTTTATGCGGACGAACATAATGTATCAATTCATTAAAAGGCTCGATTCTTCCATCAAATCCTTCCAATGAAATTGCCGAAATCACATCAGCCAAATACGAAAACTTCATCGCTTTTAGCAAAATATAACTTCCGTACGAACTCATAAATTGTGTTCCATTTAGCAAAGCCAAACCTTCTTTAGATTGCAAAACGATTGGTTTCCAACCCATTTTATCCAAAACCTTTTTTGCTGGTTGACGAAATCCTTCATAATTCACTTCGCCTTCACCTAACAATGGCAATGACAAATGAGCCAAAGGAGCCAAATCGCCACTTGCACCAAGCGAACCTTGAGTATAAATTACAGGCAAAATATCATTGTTATAGAAATCAACCAAACGTTCTACAGTTTGCAATTGAACTCCCGAATTTCCATAACTCAAACTCTGAATTTTAAGCAACAACATGATTTTCACTATCTCTTGTGGCACTTCATCTCCAGTTCCACAAGCATGTGACTTCACTAAGTTTTCTTGAAGTTGCGATAAGTTTTCATCAGATATAATCACATTACATAACGAGCCAAAACCAGTATTGATTCCGTAAATTGGTTTGTCGTGCGAAGCCATTTTCTTATCCAAATACTCACGGCATTTTTGAATATTGATTTTAGCTTCTTCCGATAAGGCAATTGGTTTATGTTGTGATATAATCTCTTGCAAAGTCTCTAATTGCAACACTTCCGAACTGATGTAATGCGAATGCTCCATTTTTGAATGTAATTTGAGTTCAAAATTCAACAAACAATTGTTAAAATACAACTATTTTAACTTCTATTTTATTATCAAATCAATAATTTTTAGCTTTTATAACGATTCAAATAATTTATTTCAAATGCGATAACGATGTAAAATTGTGATATTCATAAAAATACAAACAACATTTTTTTGATTAACAAAAAATACTACTTTTGAAATGTATGATGAACAAGAAAAATAATATCACTTCACTTTTCACAACCACTACTTCGGTTGCGACTTTTGTTGGCACAACATCTACAACAACTACAACCCCATTTGGGGTATAATTTTCACATATAATAATGTTTCATGTACTTTCGTTTGAAAGAAGGAAAATCGTGGATAAATCACAAAAAACAAATATAAAATCCCAAATAACAAATTCTAACACTAAATAATTAGAATTTGGACACGAGCGTCAGCGAACTGGCGTAGCAATTTAAAATATTGGAATTTAAAACTATGATAACACTAAAATTCGGCGGTACTTCTGTAGCAAATGCCCAAAACATAAAACTCGTAATCGAAATTGTCAATCAAAAAGCCAAGGAAAATAAACTTGCTGTAGTTGTTTCTGCATTGAGTGGCGTGACTGACATGCTTATCAATGCTTCCAAAAAAGCTGCTTTAAAAGACGAATCGTATAAAAATACAATAGACGAAATCAAGCAGAAACATTTTGATGCTATTGCTGATTTGGTTGATAATTCAAATCAAAATCAATTGCTAATCAAGATAAATAGTCAAATTAATCAACTGCAAACCTTGCTTGATGGCTGTTTTCTTTTGGGCGAATTATCTCCAAGAACTGCTGATGCTATTGCAAGTTTTGGTGAACTTTTATCATCACAAATTATTGCTACAGCTTTGCAGCAAACAATTCCGAATAGTACTTTCAAAGACAGTCGTGAATTGATCAAAACCAATTCTAACTTCGGAAAAGCTTCTGTTGATTTTGAATTAACAAATAAATTAATTGCCGATTATTTTGGTTCCAATAAATCGCAAGTCGTTCTTTTACCAGGTTTTATTGCTTCTGATGAACTTGAAAACACAACTACTCTAGGTCGTGGTGGTTCTGATTACACAGCTGCTATAATTGCCAATGGAACTAAATCAAACGCTTTAGAAATTTGGACCGATGTGAATGGAATGTTTACAGCCAATCCAAAAATTGTAAAACAAGCGCAACCTATTGAATCGATTTCCTACCAAGAAGCTATGGAATTATCGCATTTTGGTGCTAAAGTGTTGTATCCACCAACAATTCAACCGGTTTTGAATTCGCAGATTCCAATTTGGATTAAAAATACTTTTGAACCTCAAGCTTTTGGAACTTATATTTCAAATGAAAATCAAGCTTCCAACAACCCAATAAAAGGAATTTCGCATATTGATAAAATTGCATTATTAACTTTGGAAGGTTCAGGAATGATTGGTGTTGCAGGTTCTTCTAAACGCTTGTTTTCGGTGCTTTCGCAAAATAACATCAACGTAATTTTTATCACACAAGCATCTTCAGAACATTCAATTTGTATCGGAATTCAAAATCAAGATGCCGATTTGGCAAAAAAAGCAATTGAAACAGAATTCCAATTAGAAATTAGTCAAAACAAAATTGATCCTTGTATTGTTGAAAAAGACTTGTGTATTGTAGCTTTAGTTGGTGAAAACATGAAGAATCACCAAGGATTGAGTGGTAAAATGTTTAGCACTCTAGGAAAAAATAACGTAAATATTCGTGCAATTGCTCAAGGTGCTTCCGAAAGAAATATATCGGTAGTAATCAACGAAAAAGATGTCAAAAAAGCTCTGAATACGCTTCACGAACGCTTCTTTGAAGACAATACCAAACAGCTGAATTTATTCGTCATGGGCGTTGGAAATGTAGGTGAAAAATTCATCGACCAAATCAACCAACAGAAAAAATTCTTAAAAGAAAATCTAAAGATAAATGTTCGAGTAATTGCACTTTCAAATTCTCGTAAAATGATTTTCGACGAAGATGGAATGAACTTAAAAGATTGGAAATCATTATTACAAAACGGAGAAAATGCAAACGTTTCCGAATTTATTGCAAAGGCAAAAAGTTTGAATTTACGCAACAGTATTTTTGTAGATATTACTGCCAATTACGACATTGCTTCGATTTACGACCAATTTTTAAAACAAAATATTGCGGTCGTTACTTGTAACAAAATTGCATGTTCTTCTAAATTTGATAATTACAAATACTTAAAATCTTTATCTAGAAAATACAACGCTCCTTTCCTATTTGAAACCAATGTTGGGGCAGGTTTACCAATTATTGATACACTTAAACATTTGATTGCTTCAGGTGATAAAGTCAATAGAATCAATGCAGTCTTATCAGGAAGTTTAAATTTTATTTTTAACAATTTTAGTGATTCCTATAACTTTCATGACGTTGTAAAAGAAGCTGGAGTACAAGGTTTTACAGAACCTGATCCAAAAATTGATTTAAGTGGTGTTGATGTGGCAAGAAAAATTCTAATTCTAATTCGCGAAAGCGGTTACGAAATGGAAATGGAACATATCGAAAACAATTGCTTTTTACCACAAGAATGTATGGAAACTACTAATAATGAAGATTTCTTCAAATCGCTAACCAAACATTCAAGTCATTTTGAAAACCTTTTAGCCGAAGCAAAATCAAAAGATTCTCGATTAAAATTCGTAGCTTCGTTTGATAACGGAAAAGCAAGCGTTGGTTTACAATTTATTCCGAAAGAAAGTCCGTTTTACAATTTGGAAGGAAAAGACAATATCGTCGAACTTTACACTGATAGATACATCGACCAACCATTAATAATAAAAGGTGCTGGTGCTGGAGCAGCCGTTACCGCATCTGGAATTTTTGCCGATGTAATTCGAATTGGAAATGTTTAAAAAAACACGAATTTCACAAATTTAATTCGTGAAATAAATAGACATGAAGAAATTCGTGTAAATTCGTGAAATTCGTGTGGAAAAATAAAAATATGAACGAAATAAAAATATTCTGTCCGGCAACAATCGCCAATCTTAATTGCGGATTTGACGTTTTAGGTCTTTGTCTAGAAGGAATTGGTGACGAAATGATTATTAGAAAATCAGCTGAAAAAGGCATTAGAATTACCAAAATAACAGGTGCCGATTTACCGACAGAAACCGAAAAAAATGTGGCCGGTGTTGCTGCTTTAGCTATTATAAAAAATATGGAAATTGATTTTGGTTTCGAAATAGAAATCCATAAAAAAATCAAAGCTGGAAGTGGTATTGGAAGTTCTTCTGCAAGTGCTGCTGGAGCCGTTTTTGGAATTAATGAATTGCTTGGCAAACCATTTTCAAAACACAAATTAGTAGATTTAGCTATGAAAGGTGAAGCCATTGCAAGTGGTTGTGAACATGCAGACAACGTTGCTCCTTGCCTACTTGGTGGTTTTACTTTAGTCAGAGGTTACAATCCGTTGGATGTGATTCGAATAGAAAGTCCGAATGAACTTTACGCTGTAGTTTTGCATCCGCATATTGAGATAAAAACGGCTGATGCTCGTGCCGTATTACAACCCATGATTCCACTAAAAGATGCTATTACACAGACAGGAAATCTAGGTGGATTAATTGCTGGTTTATACACTTCTGATTATGATTTAATTGGTCGTTCGCTAAAAGATGTAATCATCGAACCTTTGCGCAAACATTTAATTCCTAATTTTGATGAAGTGAAAAATTCAGCAATACTAAATGGTGCTTTAGGTTCAGGAATTTCTGGTGCTGGACCATCGATTTTCGCACTTTGCAAAGGTCAAGATAAAGCCGAAAAAGTAGCCTATGCCATGAGTGAAAGCTATCAAAATACAGGAATTGCATTTGATATGCACATTTCAAGAATTAATCAAAATGGTGTTGATATAATTACTAATTAAAAATTACGAATTACGAATTAAAAAAAACTGTGGAAATCTGTGTTTGCGAAGCATCCGTTTCATCCGCGTTCCAATAATATGAAGTATTACAGTTTAAACAATAAAGCAATCAAAGTTTCTTTTCAAGAAGCCGTTATTCAAGGACTTGCACCTGACAAAGGATTGTATTTTCCTGAAACAATTAGTCAATTGCCACAATCTTTTTTTGAGAATATTGAAAGCTTATCCAATGAAGAAGTTGCGTTAAATGCCATAAAACAATTTGTAGGCGACGAAATTCCAGAAACCGAATTAAAACAAATCATTTCGGAAACCTTGTCGTTTGATTTTCCTCTGATTCAAGTAGAAGAAAATGTCTATTCGTTAGAATTATTTCATGGTCCGACAATGGCTTTTAAAGATGTTGGTGCTCGATTTATGTCAAGATGTTTGGCGTATTTTAATCGTGATAATGATCAGAAAAATACCGTTTTAGTAGCAACTTCTGGCGATACTGGTGGTGCCGTTGCAAGCGGATTTCTTGGTGTAAAAGGCGTTGAAGTGGTGATTCTTTATCCGTCAGGAAAAGTTAGTGATATTCAAGAACGACAATTGACTACTTTGGGACAAAACATCACGGCTTTAGAAGTTGACGGTGTTTTTGACGATTGCCAAGATATGGTCAAAAAAGCGTTTTTAGATGCTGATTTGAATCATAAAAACCTTACGTCAGCAAATTCTATAAACATTGCTCGTTGGCTACCACAAATGTTTTATTTCTTCTTTGCTTATAAAGAATTAAAGAAGTTCAACAAACCTTTAATCGTGTCTTGTCCAAGTGGAAATTTCGGAAATATTTGCGCTGGAATTATGGCTAAAAAATTAGGTTTGCCTCTAACCCATTTTGTAGCTTCAACAAATGCCAATGATACGATTCCAAGATTTTTAGAAAATGGAATTTATGACGCAAAGTCTTCTATTTCAACAATTTCAAACGCAATGGATGTTGGAAATCCAAGTAACTTCTTTCGAATTCAAGAAATGTATAACAATGATTTATCTGAATTTGAAAAGGATTTTTCTTCTTATTCTTACACTGATGAAGAAACCAAACTTGCTATGAAAAACATTTATGCCAATTCAAGATACATTGCCGAACCTCATGGTGCTGTTGGTTATTTAGGTTTAAAAAAGGAATTAGAAAAACAACCAAACTCAATTGGTTTCTTCCTTGAAACAGCACATCCTATCAAGTTTTTGGATGTTGTTAAACCTGTTTTGAATGTCAAATTAGAAATTCCAAAACAGATTGAAAGTGTTTTAGGAAAAGAAAAAGTTAGTATTAAAATTAAATCGTTTGATGATTTAAAAGATTTTTTAAACCATAAATAGTTATGAATATTCAATTAGAAAATGAGATTTTTTCAATTTCAATAAATACTAAAGGTGCTGAATTAAATTCTTTTAAAAATCAATTAGTTAACAAAGAATATATTTGGGAAGGCAATCCAGAATTTTGGGGTAAACATTCACCTATTTTATTCCCTATTGTAGGAGGATTAAAAAACGATTCTTATTATTATAATGATAAAAAGTATAATTTATCAAGACATGGTTTTGCGAGAGATTTTGAATTTGAAATTATAGAAAAAACCGATGTAAGTGCAACTTTTTCTTTAAAAGAAAATGATGAAACATTACAGAAATATCCATTTCAATTTGAGCTCCAAATAAAATATGTATTAACTGAAAATAAATTAGTCATTATTGATCATATTAAAAACAACTCTAAGGCAGAAATGCCTTTTAATATTGGAGCACATCCAGGATTTGCTCTACCAAAAAACTTTACTAACTATAGTTTAGAATTTGAAAAACAAGAAGAATTAATAACTCATGAATTGGAAAACAATTTATTCTCTGGTGCTACTCGTACTATTGCACTTGAGAAAGCCAATTTACCATTAAATTATTCTCTTTTTGAAAAAGATGCTTTAGTTTTTAAAACATTGGAATCAAAATCAGTTAAAATTTTGAAAAATGGAAATCCGTTTTTGAAGGTGAATTATGAAGATTTTAGCAGTTTAGGAATTTGGACTGTCAAAAACGCATCATTTATTTGCATCGAACCTTGGATTGGTTTTGCTGATGAAGCTTCTAGTAATGGAAATTTATTCGATAAAAAAAACATACAAATTTTGGAAGAAAATTCAAGTTTTGAAGTTTCGTTTTCTATTGAAATTTTATAATTTTTTAAATGGTATTTAAACAACTTATTTAGGTAATTGTGTAAAAGTTTATTCAAATTAAATGAAGAATTTTGCAAAAACCTGAACTTATGAAATCTAATATTCTTCTTTTAACAATAATTTCAATTGTAACTTTAATTTCTTGCAAACAAAACAGAACTTCGGTACATCAAACAAAAGAGATTGTTAGAAAACAACCCAAAGTAGTTTCTTATACAATGGAAAACACTAAAATGTGGTTGAAACAAAATGCAACTGACAGCTCAAAAATCGAAATTGTAGCTGCTATAAATCGAACTGATAAAGCAAATTTATCAAAACTTGATTACCTTCTGATTCCAAGTGATTTTGATGGTGATGTGGTTTATTATTTGCCATTTCCATTAAAAGTTGATTATTTGAAAGACGTTGCTAAAGTTTTAATTTTTTCTTATCCAACACAAACATTTGGTGCGTATGAAAACGGAGTCCTAACCTATTCTGGACCAACCAATATGGGTAGAAAAAAAGACAAAACACCTTTAGGATTGTTTTATACCAATTGGAAAGCTGAACAAACAACAAGCACTTTCGACGACGAATGGGAATTAAAATGGAATTTCAATATCGAAAATAAACTGGGTGTTGGCTTCCATGAATACAGTTTACCTGGCTTACCTGTTTCACATTCTTGTTTGCGATTGTTACAAAAAGATGCTAAGTTCCTTTATGAATGGGCAGATCAATGGATTTTGGATGGTAAAGAAGAGCTTAAAGTTAAAGGAACTCCAGTTATTGTATTTGGAAATTATGCTTATGATGAACCAAAACCTTGGCTACAATTGGTGCAAAATCCAAAAATAATATCTATTTCAGCAGATGAAATTGAAAAGCAAACCACTCCATTTCTAAAAGAAATTTTAGAACAACAGAAAATTAGAGCAGATTTTACAGAAACCGCTACAAAATAAATTTAATTTTCTAAACTCAGAAACGCCTTTCCTAAATATCCAATAATATCACTAGCAACAAACGCTTGATGACTCATCTCGGGTGCAGCAATATCAGCAGTTAATCCGTGAAGGTAAACACCTAAAATTGCAGCGTTTTTTGGATCGTAGTTTTGAGCAAGTAAACTAGTAATAATTCCTGTTAAAACATCGCCGCTACCTGCTGTTGCTAGAGCTTGATTTCCTGTAGTGTTTTGGTAAATTTCTGAATGGAAAATTACTAAAGTTGGCGCACCTTTTACAACAACAACCAAATCATGTTCCAAGGAAAACTGGATGATTTTTTCCAACTTTTCTTCTTCAGATTGCCATGTTCCAATTAATCTTTCGAGTTCTTTTTTATGTGGCGTTAAAATGGTTTTTGGTGGTAAAAGCGAAAACCATTTTTTGTTTTTTGACAAAATATTCAATCCGTCAGCATCCACAACCAAGTTGGTTTTGTTGTTAAGTAAAAAATGGTAAAATGCCTTTTCGGTTAGTACATCTTGCCCTATTCCCATACCAATTCCAATGGCGTCTGGTTCAAAATTATAGTTGATATTTGAAAGAACCTTTTCATTTTCATCTGTCAAAACCATCGCTTCTGAAAATGCAATTTGAACAATTTCATAACCACATTTAGGCACAAACGCTGTAACCAAACCACAACCCGATTTCAAAGCAGCTTTACTCGACAAACACACCGAACCCATTTTGCCATAACTGCCACCAATCTATAGTGCGTGACCTTGAATTCCTTTGTGAGTGTCTTTTGCTATTGGTTTGTAAATGTCTAAAATAAAAACTTTGTTTACTTTAATCATGCTATCTATTCTTTACATAAAGTTACTCAAAAAATTGACTTATTCCTAATGGAAACCATCATTTATTTTATTAAATTAGCCTTGATAAAACATTATAATTACTATGCTCAAAAACTTTTTAGCAATTCTATTACTATACTTGTTTGCTTTGACTAATGCTTTGGCACAAACGACTTCTAAAACGGAATTAGCAGCACCAATCTATACCTTGTATTTTCCAACCAATCAATGGGAAGTAAGCACTGAAAACATTACTTTTTTGGATAGCTACGTAATTAATAAGTTTAAAATAGAAAAAACTTCAAAACTCATCGTTTACCTTGAAGGACACAGCGATGATGTAGGAACTGAAATAGACAATCTTGAACTTTCTAAAAAAAGAGTTCAAGCTGTAGCCGATTATCTTATTAGCAAAGGAATTACAACTGACCAAATACAAATAAGTTATTTTGGTGAAACGAAACCTGAAACAAGAAAAATCACTATTTCTAAAAAGCTAAAAGACATTCGTTACGCCAATAGAAGAGTTGTCATTAGAATTGAAAAAGTTCTTTAGTAATAAATAATCATGATGATTTATCAAAAAAACATATTCTCTATTTCAAAGTAAAATTTGAGCGGCCAACTAACTCATCTCTATCAAAAATATTGACAAAATATACACCTTTTACGAAATCTTTTTTGGTAAACTCTATGGTGCAATCCATTTGTTGGTTGTTATAATTTAGGGTTTTACTCAAGCTATATGTCAATGATTCGTTGTCAAAATATTCAGTGATGCGTTTGCCTAAAACATTGTTTTTTCCGTCAATAATCTGGATGTAGTAATTTTTTTCGCCACTTTTAGCCGTTGGATTATCATTGAGCGTAAAAGTAATTTTAATCAAATCGGCTTTTCCTGAAACGTTTGTTTCTATTTGTTTCGCACCAGATTTGATTGAGTATGCAGCAGCTTTTACATTAGACAAAGTAACTTTAGAAAATTTCTCAAATCGAACTTGTGGTGAAGTTTTTTTAACTTCTACAACTTCTTGCTTAGGTAATTCTTTTTTAGCAAAAAAATCATCCGATTTCGGTTTTGTAGGTTCTGTTTTAGTCACAGCAACAACTTCTTTCTTTGCAGGAATTGCCACAGGTGTAACTGTATTTTCTATTTTTGGTTGGTTTACTTTTTTGGCAACTTGAGCTTTTTCTTGCTTGATCGTAATATTTGTCTTCTTGTTTTTCAAAACTACTATCTCATCTACCAAAAGTCTCATTTTAGATTCTAAAGATTGGTATTGCGTTTTGTATTTTACTAAAGCTTGAGCATCATTTTTAGTTTTTTCTAACTCAGCAACTAATGCTTGAACTTTTTCACGCTCAGCTTCTAGAGCATTATAATTATTGGTTTTTTCAGCAATTTTAGAATCATACATTTGTTTTAATTCTTCAATTTCTTGCATTACCTTTTTGTCATCTGTAATTCCAGTTGAAGTCGAACCATTTTCGTTGGTATTGCCAAGAATATAACCAATGGTTCCTGCCAACATCAGCAACAACACACCAATAATTCCGATTAAAATAGTAATACTTCTTTTATTGCTCATTATATTTCAATTATACTACAAAATAACATCAAAAAGTGGTGTTTCAGTCGTTGATAAACTAACAAGTTATAAACAAAAAAGGCGTTTACCGAAAGTAAACACCTTTTCCTATTTTGAATTAATAATTGTTTTATCGCAATGTAAAACTAGATTTTGAAACCAATTCTGCTTTGTCAAATACATTTACAAAATACGTTCCTTTTTGAAAATCTTTTCCTGGCAAATCTTTAACCACATCAACCGTTTTATTTTCATATTTCACAGTAGAGGTAAAACTATAAGTCAAGGATTTGTCTCCAAAACTTGTAGTGATTTTATCTCCAAGAACATTGTTTTTGCTATCAATTACTTGAACATAGTAAGTTTTATCTCCAGATTTTGCTACGCTATTTTCAGCAATAGTAAAACTCACTTTCAAGATATCTACTCTACTCGCTTTATCTGTTTCTACTTGTTTTCCAGAACCTTTCAATTTATAAGAACCAGTTTTCAAATTTAATACAGATAATTTAGAAGCTTTTTCTACAGTTTTAGAAAGTTCTTCATTTTGACCTACAAGTACTTGATTGTAATTTTTAGAATCTGCCAAAACTACTTTTGTACTATCTAAATTTGTAGTAAGTGTTTGATTTTCTTTTTTCAAAACAGCAACTTCTTGCATCAAACTGTTCATTTTAGTTTGCAATGCTGCTACTTGTTGTTTGTATTTTGCCATAGCATTTACATCACCTTTAGATTTCTCTAATTGCGCCATCAATCCTACAACTTTTTCTCTTTCAGCAATTAACTCATCAGACATTGATGTGTTTTCTGCAATTGCGGCATCATAAGTAGCTTTTAGTTCTTCCAAATCTTTAAGAACATTATCTTTTTCTGTTTTTACAGACGAAACCTCTGTTTCAAGAGTTTTGGTTTCTGTTGTCAATTTGAATATATAAAACAAACTTCCCAACAACAATAGTGAAAGCACTAATATGATGGCTTTTAACGACGTGTTACCTTTTTGATTTTCCATTTTTTGAAGAATTAATTTGAACAAATTTAGCAATATTACTTTAAGCATAAACGTATGTTAACATAAATATATTATTTTTGGAGAAAGATTTATTTTTTTAATGGAAAAACTTATTCGCTTTACAGCATCCGATTTGTCAAAGATTACTAATCATCGTAGCGGTGAAGTGAAATTTGGAGAAAAAATGGTAACCATTCCAAAAGAGCAAGATGTGGCTAAATTCCTCAAAGAATGTGAGCAACAATTTGTATTATTTGGAATTCCAGAAGATATTGGAGTAAGAGCCAATTATGGCCGACCTGGAGCAAGTACCGCTTGGGAAAGTGCCATCAAAAGTATTGCTAATATTCAGCACAATCGTTTTTGCAAAGGATCACAGATTGTAGTTCTGGGTGCATTAGACGTAGCAGAAGAAATGGAATTAGTTCAAAATCTTGATTTTAACGTAACTGCCGATAGAAAAAAATTAAGCGAATTAGTTGTAAAAATTGACAAAGAAGTAGCTCATATAATCTCTCTAATTGTTACTGCTGGAAAAATACCTTTGGTTATTGGTGGTGGTCACAACAATGCCTACGGAAACATAAAAGGAACTGCTTTAGCCAAAGGAAAGCCAATAAATGCAGTAAACTTTGATGCGCATTCCGATTTTAGAATTTTAGAAGGTCGACACAGTGGAAACGGATTTTCATATGCTTTTGAAGAAGGTTTTCTTAAGAAATATTTCATTTTTGGTTTACATCATTGCTATACTTCTAAAAGTGTTTTAGACAAACTCAAAACCTTAAAAGATAGAGTTTTGTACAATACATACGATAGCATGAAGATTAAAATGACTAAAAATTTTAATAGCGAAATGCAATTTGCTCTGGACTTTATAAAAAATGATTCCTATGGTGTAGAAATCGACTTAGATTCAATTCCAAACATACCTTGTAGTGCTATGACATTAAGTGGTTTTTCTGTAGAAGAAGTGCGCCAATTTATTTACTTCTTTGGCAAACACCAAAATGCGGCTTACTTGCACATTTGTGAAGGCGCACCAAGTTTAGACCACGATAAAAACAGTCACTTAGTAGGGAAATTAATTGGCTATTTAGTGACCGATTTCATTAAAGCGAAAACTTTGGTGGAGTTGAGTTAGTTTTGATTTCGAAATCGACCAACTAGAAACGTTACTTGAAGTGCTACTAAAAATCAATAATCATGGAAAATCATAGAATCTTCTCTACTTCATTTGCTAGCGTCTATCCGCATTATGTAAACAAAGCGGAAAAAAAGGGTCGTTCCAAAGAAGAAGTTGATACCATCATTTGTTGGCTTACTGGATATAATCAAGAGCAATTACAACAGATTTTAGACAATAAAACAACTTTCGAAACCTTCTTTGAAGATGCTCCACAATTAAACGAAAATGTTATTAAAATAACTGGAGTAATTTGTGGTTATAGAATAGAAGAAATCGAAAACAAATTGATGCAAAAGATTCGTTATTTAGATAAACTAATAGACGAATTGGCTAAAGGTAGAACCATGGAAAAGATTTTGAGGAGTTAGATAAAAAATCGCTACAACTTACCAATTTATTGACTAAAAATAAGGTTTAATAAATATAACCTATCTTTGCAACCACTTGAAACAGTTCAAGACGAATACACTTATGACATTCAGCGATTTAAATTTATTAAAAAACATACAACAGGCATTAACTGAAGAAGGTTATGAATCGCCTACACCAATTCAACAACAAGCCATTCCTGTTATTCTAGAAGGAACCGATTTAGTGGGTTGTGCCCAAACTGGTACAGGAAAAACAGCTGCATTTGCTATTCCTATTATAAACATGTTACATCGTTTGGTAGGTTCTTCTGCAAAAAGAAAAGTAATAAGAACTTTGGTGGTTACTCCTACTCGTGAATTAGCTATTCAAATTGACGAAAGTTTCAATACTTACGGAAAATATACCAATATTCGTTCGATGGTTATTTTTGGTGGTGTTAGCCAAGTGCCACAAGTTGATCAACTAAAAAAAGGAATTGATATTCTAATTGCAACGCCAGGAAGACTTTTAGACCTTCACAAACAAGGATTTATTGATTTAGATCATTTGCATTTTCTTGTTTTAGATGAAGCCGATCAAATGTTGGATATGGGTTTTATTAATGATGTAAAGAAAATTGTAAAACTTACTCCAGACAACAGACAAACACTTTTGTTTTCTGCAACGATGCCAATGGCAATTCGTGAATTGGCAGATACTTTTTTGACCAAACCAAAATATGTTTCGGTAGATCCAGTTTCATCAACAGCAGAGAAAGTAAATCAAAAAGTATATTTTGTTGGAAAAGAAGACAAAAGAAAATTATTATATCACATCATCAGAAATGATAAAATCGAAAATGTATTGGTTTTTACAAGAACTAAACATGGTGCAGATAATGTGGTAAAAGCTCTAAAGAAAAACAATGTAACTGCCGAAGCAATTCACGGAGATAAATCGCAAAACGCAAGACAACGTGTTTTAGACGCTTTCAAAAATAAAGAAATATCTGTATTAGTTGCCACCGATATTGCAGCTCGTGGAATTGATATTGAAAGTTTGCCTTATGTAATCAATTTTGACATTCCAAATATTTCAGAAACCTATGTTCACCGAATTGGAAGAACTGGAAGAGCTGGAAATACTGGTTTGGCAATTTCCTTTTGTGCCAAAGATGAGCAACCTTATTGGAAAGATATTGAGAAGTTAATTAAGATTAATGTAAAAGTAGAAAAAGAGCATCCTTATCCCTATACAGACGAAGTTCCAAACCCAGATGCAAAACCAGATTTGAGAAATAAAAAGAAACCAGGATCTGGAAATTCAAGAAAATCGGATGCTTCTAAAAAGAATAAAAAACGTTGGTATTAATCAACGTTTTTTTTTGTCACAAGATTATTAATAACTTGAAATAACTTACCTTGTTCAAATGGCTTTATGATAATATCATTCATTCCACATGACAATGCTTGCTCGGTAATTTCTTGTTTATCGAATGCTGTTAAAGCTATTACTGGAGTAGTAATTCCTTTTTTTCTAATGAGCTTTGTAGTATCAAATCCATTAATGATTGGCATATTGATATCCATTAAAATTACATCAAAATTTTCGTTATCTAGTAACTCAATTGCTGCATAACCATCATCTAGAATGGTACATTTGAAATTATTACTTTCTAAAATTTTCTTGGTAACTATTTGATTGATTTTATTGTCTTCCACCACAAGAATTTTATAAAAATGATTGGATGACAAATCGACAACAATGTTATTTATTATTTCGTTCTTTTTAGTTTCATCAGCTTCAAAACCAATGGTAAATGAGAAAGTTGTTCCAACTCCTTCTTCACTTTCAAGATGAATTTTACTTCCAAACAATTCGGTTAATTTTTGTACAATAGATAAACCTAAACCAGTGCCTTGATAATCTCCTTCTTTACGTTCAATTTGTACAAATTTTTCGAAAATTTTCTCTTGATCTTCTTTGGCAATACCTACACCGTTATCTTCAACACTGAAATGAATAAAATGTTTAGTTCCCTCTATTCTTTCTTGTTTTGCTGTTACTATAACTTTACCATCTTTAGTAAATTTCAAAGCATTACTTACTAAATTCATGAATACTTGTGACAATCGCAGTTTATCACCAATTAAGAATTCAGGAATATTGGCATCAATATCGGCAATTAATTTATTGTTGTTTTTTACTGCAATGAATTCTAAGGAATCAACAATGGTTTTAATTTCATCTGAAACATTAAAAATCATATTTTCCAACGTGATTTTATTTTCTTCAATTTTGTTGATTTGAAGTAAATCATTCACCAATGACAAAAGATATCTTGCTGAAAATTTTAAAGAATTTAAATGCGGACTATTTGCAAGCTCTTTGTGTTCATCAAGAATAATATTAGTAATTCCGACAACTCCATAAAGTGGCGTTCTTAATTCATGACTAATTGTAGATACGAATTGAGTTTTTAATTGAGATGCAACCTCTGCTTTTTCTTTAGCAATCTTTAATTCCTCATTTGCAATTTTTAACTCTCGATTAGATTCTTCTCTGAAGACATTATTTTTATACAATGAATAAAGCAATAACAACAAAATGAAAAGTATAATTACAAAAAGCAAAACAATTAATTTTGATTCTTTCAAATCTTTAGATTGCTTTGATTTTTCTACTTCAATTTTATCAATCTGTCTTTGATATTCCGCTAATTCAATTTCACTTCCGGCTAATTTTACTTTTTTTATTCGTTCATCATTATAAACTTTTTCTTTAAGTTCTTGATGAAGATTTAAGTAATAAAATGCTTTTTCGTAATTCTTATTTTTTTTGTAATGCTTAGAAAAGTCATTATAAACATCACAAACATTGGAATCAACAAGTTTTGAAGTATTCTTTTTACTCAAATTTACAGCTTCATTAAAATTCTGTTCGGCTTTTACATTGTCATTATAAAAACTATAATATGAACCAAACATTGAGTATAAAGAAATTTTTGCTTCTAACTCTTTACTTTTTAATACATAATCCTTTGTACTTTCAAGATAGACAATCCCATTTTTGAAATCATTAATTGCAAAATAAGCAGACGCAATATTGAGTTTAGTATACATTATTTCTATAGAATCTTTTATTTTTTCAGAAAAAAATAGCGCTTTCTTATAGTATTCAATACTTTTCTTAAAATTATTTTTTCTGTAAGAATAATAACTTCCAATATTGTTATTTACCCAATCTCTAATGGAATCATTTTGGGCTAATTCGGCGTGTCTAAGTGCTTTTTGGTAATAATCAAATCCTTTGTCTGGATTATAAAATTCTTCAAAATTTAGTCCAATTACATTATAGGCTTTTGCCATTAAAGCATCATCTTTGATTTTGTAGGCATTATCTAAAGCTGATTTAGATAATTTAAGTGATTTATCTACATCTAAATTAAAAAAGGCATCTCCTGCATCAATAAGCGTTTTCTCAATCTGTTTTTTTGATTGCACTTGAGAAATCGCCAACTGTAAAAAAGTTAAAGCAATTAACAGGAATATATTTTTATTAATTTTCAATTATTATAGATATGGCATTTTTCGAAAAAGAATCTTTGTAAGCTAAAATTACAAAAAAATCCCAAACAAATTTGGGATTTTTTTATAAAAACATTTAATTTCTTATTAACTTTTTATATTTCAATCGCTTAGGTGTTAAGTCTCCTCCTAATCGTTTTTTCTTATTTTCTTCATATTCAGAGAAACCACCTTCAAAGTAATATACTTGAGAATCTCCTTCAAAAGCTAGAATGTGAGTACAAATTCTATCTAAAAACCATCTGTCGTGAGAAATAACTACTGCACATCCTGCAAAATTTTCCAAACCTTCTTCTAAAGCTCGTAGCGTATTAATATCTAAATCGTTGGTTGGCTCATCTAATAAAAGTACGTTTCCTTCTTCTTTTAAAGTCATAGCAAGATGCAAACGGTTTCTTTCTCCACCAGAAAGTGCTGAAACTTTTTTGTTTTGTTCACTTCCACCGAAATTAAAACGAGATAAATAAGCTCTTGAATTAACTTGTCGTCCACCCATCATAATAAGTTCTTGACCATCACAGAAGTTTTCCCAAATAGATTTATTAGGATCAATGTTAGAATGCGCTTGATCTACATAAGCTATTTTAACTGTTTCTCCAATTTCAAACGTTCCTGCATCTGGAGTTTCTTCACCCATAATCATTCTGAAAATAGTTGATTTTCCTGCACCATTTGGTCCAATAATTCCAACAATTCCTGCTTGAGGTAAAGTGAAGTTCAAATCATCATACAATAATTTGTCTCCATAAGCTTTGGCAACACCTTTAGCTTCAATAACATTAGTTCCTAATCGTGGCCCATTTGGAATGTAGATTTCTAATTTTTCATCTAATTCTTTTTGGTCTTCGTTTAATAATTTATCATAGTTCTGAAGACGTGCTTTTTGTTTGGTTTGTCTTCCTTTTGCTCCTTGACGAACCCAATCTAACTCACGTTCTAAAGTTTTTCTACGTTTTGAAGCAGTTTTTTCTTCTTGCTCCATTCGTTTAGATTTTTGATCTAACCAAGAAGAGTAGTTTCCTTTCCATGGAATACCTTCACCTCTATCAAGTTCTAAAATCCAACCAGCAACGTTGTCTAAGAAATATCTATCGTGCGTTACTGCAATTACAGTTCCAGCATATTGAGCTAAGTGTTGTTCTAACCAAAGTACCGATTCTGCATCCAAGTGATTCGTTGGCTCATCTAATAATAAAACGTCAGGTTGTTGCAATAATAAACGACACAAAGCCACACGACGTCGCTCTCCACCAGATAAATGTTTGATTGGTGTATCGCCTTCTGGAGTACGTAAAGCATCCATTGCAATTTCTAATTTGGTATCTAATTCCCAAGCACCAGAAGCGTCAATTTTATCTTGTAAATCGGCTTGTCTGTCCATCAGTTTTTGCATTTTATCTGCATCTTCATACACCTCTGGCAAACCAAACATATCGTTGATTTTGTTGAACTCTTCAAGAACAGCAACAGTTTCAGCAACACCTTCCTTTACTATTTCAATAACTGTTTTATTATCATCTAATTGCGGTTCTTGCTCTAAATAACCAACTGTATAACCAGGTTGAAAAACCACATCGCCTTGATAGTTTTTATCAACTCCAGCAATGATTTTTAATAAAGATGATTTTCCAGAACCATTAAGTCCAAGAATACCAATTTTAGCTCCATAAAAGAAACTTAAATAGATGTTTTTCAATACTTGCTTATCACTTCCTTGATACGACTTGCTCAATTTTTGCATTGAGAAAATCACTTTCTTATCGTCTGACATTTTTATTTTGTTATATTAATTTAAAACTAAACTCTTCCTTTTAACGCATTAAAAACCCATGCATTGGCTAAAAAACCTACGCCAGTTGCTCCAAAACCCCATCCAGCAGTTTCATCATATCTGAATGCGCCTAATGCAATTAAAATTAATCCCATTACAATCATTATTAAAGTAGCCCAACCGAAAACGGTATTTTTATTCATTCCCATAATTTGCAATTTAATTTTTTTTGAGGAGGACAAATATCGTGAATATTGATGAAATTTTAAACTAATTTTTAAATTTATAAAACAATGATAGCATTACAACTAATAACGAACCAATAACATTAATGATTATATCTTTTATGTTAGTTTCTTTTAAATAAAAAATAGGTTGTTGCTGATAAAAATTCTGGAAATACTCATTCAAAAATCCTATTCCATTAAATGCGATAAACACTATTAATAAATTCAGATAAAATTTACTTGAAATCAAATTGAAAATCTGCATGTAAACATATAATGTTAGGCAAATCACAAAAGCAAAAAACAAGTGCTCTACACTATTTAAATGATAATCAATGCTTTTAGAAAAATTAAAAATATCTATTCTGACAAAAACAATAAAACCTAAAAAAGATAAAAACAACCAATTATAAAACTTATGTGATTTTATTTTTAAATAATTTGAATTAGAATTTAAGTATTCAAATGATAGGTAAAATAATACTTCGTAAATCAACAAAAAGCTTATACCTGAGACAATTGTAACAACAAATAAAAATAGAAAAAGTAATCTTTGATTATTTAATGAGTTCATAAAAACTTAATACTAATTAAAAATCTTAACCAGCATTTCCTTTAATAAATCGTGATTTGGTAACGAATTAGCACCTACTCCTTTGCTTTTTACATCAATATCTCGCAATGTTGCTACAATTGAACTCACTTTTTTCATTGGATAGTTTTTTAAAGCAACATCATAATCCTTTAAGAAATAGGGACTAACACCCAAAACAGCCGCAACATTTTTAGGATTTTTATCTTTCAATCCATGATACTTTAATAGCTTGATAAAAAAACTAAAAACCAAACTAGTTGTAACAACCATTGGATTATCCTTTGGATTATCAGCAAAATATTGAGCAATTTGATAGGCTTTTAGTTGATTTCGTGAGCCAAGAGCATTTTGCAATTCAAAGACATTGAAATCTTTACTGAAACCAATATTTTCTTCAATATCTTTAGGATTAATGGTATGTCCTTTTGGTAAAATGATTTGCAATTTATTCAATTCATTACTAATTCTACTTAAATCATTTCCTAGAAACTCAACCAACATTGCGTTTGCTTTGGGTTCGATTGTGTAACCTTTTCCTTGCAAAACTCTTGAAATCCATGTACCAACTTGATTGTCATACATTTTTTTACTTTCGAAAACTACTCCATGTTTGTCTAAAAGTTTGGTAACTTTTTTTCGTTTATCAAGTGTTTTGTATTTGTAAGCAAAAACTAAAACTGTTGTAGGTTGTGGATTTTCGACATAACTCTCAATCTTATCAATGGTTCTTGACAATTCTTGAGCTTCTCGAACTACAACTACTTGCCTGTCTGCCATCATTGGAAAACGTTTTGCATTTCCAACAACATCTTCAATAGTAACATCTCTTCCATATAAAATGGTTTGATTGAAATCGCGTTCGTGTTCTTGCAAAACATTTTGTTCAATATATTCGGTCAATTTATCAATATAATAAGGTTCATCACCCATTAAAAAATAAATAGGTTTGATATTTCCTGCTTTTATATCATTGATAATTTTTACAACTTCATCCATTATTATAAGTATTCAGTGTTCAGTAGCAGTTGGCAGTTTGTATAAATTAACTATTTTTGCTTCATGCAAAAACTCAATTTTCCAACATTTACGTTTCGGTTCAAAAATAGTGAAAATAAAGTAGCTATCTTCGATGAAATTAGGAAAAAATTTATCATTCTCACTCCAGAAGAATGGGTTCGTCAGCATGTAGTTCAGTTTTTATTACAAAAGAAAAACTATCCTAAATCGTATATTAATGTTGAAAAACTAATTAAAATTAATGATTTAAATAAGCGTTATGATATAGTTGTTTATCAGCCAAATGGAGAATTATTTTTATTAATAGAATGCAAAGCTCCTGAGGTAAAAATATCACAACAAACCTTTGATCAAATTGCAAGATATAATTTAGTTTTAAAAGCCAAATATCTTATGGTAACTAATGGCTTAAATCATTATTTTTGCCAAATGGATTTTGAAAATGAAAAATACGTTTTTCTAAAAGAACTTCCTGAATTTGAAACTTCAAATAAATAAATTTTGAAAAAAATAGCTGTCGTTATATTGAATTGGAATGGTGTAAAATTGTTAGAACAGTTTCTGCCATCTGTCATTTCATTTTCAAATGAAGCTATGATATATGTTGCTGATAATGCTTCTTCTGATAATTCAATTCAATTTGTAAAAGACAATTATCCAACCATAAAAATCATTCAAAACGATGGGAATTATGGTTTTGCAAATGGCTATAATATTGCTTTACAACAAGTTGAAGAAGAGTATTATTGTCTTTTAAATTCAGATGTTGAAGTTACAGAAAACTGGCTTACACCTATCCTTTCCATATTTGAATCTGAAAGTGATGTTGCCATAATTCAGCCAAAAATCCTTGATTTTAAAAATAAAGAATATTTTGAGTACGCAGGTGCAGCAGGCGGATTTATTGACAAATATGGATATCCTTTTTGCCGAGGAAGAATTTTTGAAACTATTGAAAAAGACAACCATCAATATGATGATGAAAAAGATATCTTTTGGTCAAGTGGCGCTTGTTTTTTTATTCGAAAAGATATTTATAGAAAACTAAACGGTTTTGATGGTGATTTTTTTGCACATCAAGAGGAAATTGATTTATGTTGGAGAGCATTCAATCTTGGATATAAAGCAAAATATACTTCAAAATCTATTGTTTATCATGTTGGAGGAGCAACTTTGAATGAAGGAAATCCGAAGAAAACATTTTTAAACTTTAGGAATTCTTTGTTAATGCTTTTGAAAAATTTGCCAAAAAACAAATTGTTTTCAATAATTTTCGTTAGATTAGTCTTAGATGGAATTGCTGGAATAAAATTTATTTTTCAAGGAAAATTCAAACATTGTTTTGCAATAATTAAGGCACACTTTCATTTTTATCATTTGGTTTCCAAAAACTTAAACAAAAGAAACTCTTTTCAAAAAGAAAATTACTTCCATACAAAAAGCATTGTATACTCCTATTTTGTTAAAGGCGGCAAGGTTTTTGACATATAATTAACAATACTTTATAGTAAATTTACGTTTAAACAATCAAGAAATTGTAATTTTGCAATATCAAAAATCAAATTCATTATGAGAAAAGTAATTTTTATGTTTTCATTGGCTGCATTGACATTAACATCGTGTGGAACCAAAAAGAAATTAGCTGAATTAGAGCAAAAAAACAAAGAATGTCAGGATTTATTAAATTCTACAACAGTAAAATTAAATATGTGCTTAAGTGAAAGAGAAGCACTTGAAAAACAAAACGAATATTTAAAGAAAAACAATTCCGAGTTGATTAATAATGTTGGGAATATGACAACATTAACTCAACAAGGAGCTGCTAATATTGAAAAAGCATTAGAGTCTATTAAAGAAAAAGATTTGAAAATTTCTAGAATGCAAGATGCTTTAACTAAAAAAGATAGTGTTACGCTAGCATTGGTAACAAGTTTAAAAAGTTCGGTTGGGATTTCAGATCCAGATATTGAAGTTAATGTAGAAAAAGGAGTAGTTTTTATTTCTATTGCTGATAAATTACTTTTCAAAAGCGGAAGTTATGTAGTAAGTGACAGAGCTAAAGAAGTTTTGGCAAAAGTTGCAAAAGTAGTTAACGACAAACCTACATTTGAATGTATGGTAGAAGGTCATACTGATAGCGTTCCATTTACAGGTAATGCTGTTTTGTTAGACAACTGGGATTTAAGTGTAAAACGTTCAACTGCAATTGTTAGAGTTTTAACTAAAGATTTAGGTGTAAAACCTTCTCAATTAATAGCTGCTGGACGTGGAGAATATGTGCCATTAGTGGATAACAAAACTGCTGAAAACAGAGCTACCAACAGAAGAACTAGAATCGTTGTTTTACCAAAAATTGACGAATTCTACGAAATGATTGAAAAAGAAATGAAGAAACAGTAAATTGAAGTACGAAGTTAGAAGTACGAAATAAGAAGTACAAAGTACGAAATTTGAATATAATAAAACGCCTTGAGAAATATCTAGGCGTTTTTTATTTTATACCATAATTCAACGGAACCATATCGGCAACTTTCAACTGTGCTATATATCCAGAGAAAATCATGTTTTCTATATTGGAATTATTACCAAATTGATCTACAAAAAAAGTATCGGTTTCAAATATTATTTTTGATTGCTGTTTCTTTTTGTATAGCAAATTGAATTCGGCAACAAACTTTTTCCCTACTAAGGATTTATTTTGTTTAGTGACGAAAACTTGCTTAGTTTCAGATTCTCCAGTTATCTTAAAATAATCATTTGGATTTTCTTGAAAACTACCTACAAACAGAAGAAAATTGTCTTTGTCCCAAATATTATTTACTAAATTTCTAAAGAATTGTAATTGTGAACCTTCATAACATTTTTGGCGTTGCTTTAGTATTTTAGGATTAGTCTCTATTTCTTCATATCGAGATAATCCTAAATAAAAACTTCTATAAACATCTGACGAACTTATACTTGTGGAAAAAAACTTAACTTCAAAATCAACCAATTCATAGTTTATTTTGTAACCTAAAAGTGCATTATTGATTATTAAAGGTTTGTCTGAATATGCTTTGAAAGTATTTGTCGTTTCATCATAATCAAAATATAAATCGTCTTCATTTTCAATTTTGGCTTTTCTTCCAACAGCTGTTTGTCCTAAAAATTGTTCGCGAAATAATTGTAATTTTTGCTTTCTTGAAAAGCGATCTTTTTTTAAAACAACTTCATTCAAAATGTTAACCGCTTCTTTTAGAACTATATTAAGTTCTTTACCATTATCATGGTCTTTGATATATTGTGTTTGATATCCGATAAAACTAACGGCTAAAATACTATTGATTTTACCTCCATATTGCAATTGAAATGCTCCATCTTTATCTGCAATTGTTGCAATTGAAGTTCCATCAAAATAAATGTTTGCACCTGGCAAAGGTTGATTTTTTTCATCAACAATTTTACCTTTTACAACTTGGGCAAAAGAAATTGAAGAAAATAGGATAAATAGAGAAAAAAGTTTGACCAAATTCATAACTACAAAATATCTAAACTTCCTTTTCCTTCACGAATTACTTCTGGCTCATATCCTGATAAATCGATTATTGTTGATGGAATATTATAACCATAACCTCCATCAATTACAACATCAACAATATTTTGCCATTTTTCAAAAATCAATTCAGGATCTGTAGAATATTCCAATACTTCATCTTCGTCGTATATAGAAGTTGAAATAATAGGATTCCCTAATTCTTTTACAATAGCTCTGATGATATTATTGTCAGGAACACGAATTCCAACCGTTTTTTTATTCTTGAATACTTTGGGCAAATCATTATTTCCTGGCAAAATAAAAGTATAAGGTCCAGGTAAAGCTCGTTTAAGTAATTTAAAAGTTGAAGTGTCAATTTGTTTAACATAGTCAGAAATATGACTTAAATCGTAACAAATGAAAGACAGATTGGCTTTTTCAAGTTTGATTCCTTTAATCTTTGCAACTTTTTCTAAAGCTTTTAAATTGGTAATATCACAACCTAATCCATAGACTGTATCAGTTGGATAAATTATTAAACCTCCATTTTTTAAAACATCAACTACTTTTTTGATAGCTGATTCGTTGGGCTTATCGTCGTATATTTTTATAAATTGTGACATAAAATTAAGGAATATATAAAGGTAAAGATACCACAAAAAACGTTAAGGTGAATTAGAATTTGATAGTTCTTTAATATCCCAAGTTTCTAAAATATAATAATTCCAAATTCCTTTTTTTACTTCAACACTAACTTGAAAATCATCTGGATTTTTATCTAAGTAAGGTTTGATATCTTCATAACTAACTCTTATCCTCTCTTTTTTACCTTTGAAAATAAATCTAATTAAATTAGAACCACTTCTTCCTGTTGAATGATGAAAATCATAAACTTTTAAAGTGTAAGTTTCGATTACATTTTTATTTGATTCAATTTTATTGATACCATCCCAAATTATATTGGAAGGAATCCAAAAAAGCATTACTGATATCATAAAATGCATCAAAAATAAAAATGGAAAATAAATTATTTTATGAAAAATATTTTTTTCCTTTCTTATGGTAGGCAGAATATCGTTCCAGTCAATTGAAAATATATTAAATTTTACTATTAAAAATAATCCGATAACTACTGGTATCCAAAAAACAAATAAATCATATCGATTATCACTACCTATATACTCAGATTCGAAGAAATAATAATGTATTACACCAATTATAAGAATAGCTATTAGAAATTTATATTGAATCTCTTCTCGCTTTTTTTCTCTAGTTTTATTAATTTTAGATTTACTTTTTGTAATTTTCATTTTTGTGTTACCCAATTACATCCAACTTTGCAAAGCGCAACAACAACTTTTTAATTCCGCCAACATCAAATCGGATTTCAGCTTTTTTATCAGCTCCTACTCCTTCTAGATTGATTACTTCACCTTTACCAAAACGTTCATGCATAACAACATTTCCTATAGTAAGCTTATTGTCAAACAAATTGGAATTGGAATTACTCGGAGCATTATTTGAGACAGGTTTCAATTTGCGAATATTTGCAGAAGAAACTGGTTCGTCACCATATTTTTTTGGCGGAGTTCCTGTTACTGGTTTTGACAAACGTAATTTAGATTTATCAATGTCACCAAAAATATCAATATCCATCATTGGTTTATATCGATATCCTCCATTATCAGATGGATTTATGTATTCTAAATATTCCTCTTTAATTTCTTCTATAAAACGAGATGGCTCACTGTCTGTAAGTTTTCCCCAACGATAACGCGATTGCGCATAAGTAAGATACGCTTGATGTTCTGCACGAGTCAATGCAACATAAAACAAACGGCGTTCTTCTTCAAGTTCACTTCTAGTATTCAAACTCATTGCACTTGGGAACAAATCTTCTTCCATTCCAACCACAAAAACATAAGGAAATTCTAAACCTTTGGCTAAGTGAATGGTCATAAGCGCTACCCTATCATCATCACCAGTATCATTATCTAAATCAGTTGCTAATGCAACATCTTCAAGAAATTCAGATAATGCACCTCTTGCACCATCTATCTCTTTTTGTCCTTCTATAAAATCTTTGATACCACCCATTAAAACCTCTATATTTTCAATACGTGCAATTCCTTCTGGAGTACCATCTTTTTTTAATTCTTGAACTAATCCAGTTTTTTTGGTAACGTGATCGGTTAAATAAAAAGCATCCTGATTTTCATTAATAACTTGAAAACTTTTTATCATGGTAACAAAATCTTGAAGCTTTGCTTTTGTTCCAGAATTTAATTTCAAATCAATTTTATCAATGTGTTCCATGACTTCAAAAATGGAACGCTTATAATGATTGGCAGCAACCGTCAGTTTTTCAACAGTTGTATCTCCGATTCCTCTTGCAGGATAATTAATAACTCTAATTAAAGCTTCTTCATCTTTTGGATTAATAACCAACCTCAAATAACACAAAACATCTTTAATTTCTTTTCTTTGATAGAAAGACAATCCACCATAAATTCTGTAAGGAATATCTCTTTTTCTTAAAGCATCCTCCATAGAACGCGATTGCGCATTGGTTCTGTACAAAATAGCAAATTGACCATTTAGCATTTGGTTTCGCATTTTTTGTTCAAATATTTCACCAGCTACAAAACGTCCTTCTTCACCATCGGTAACGCTTCTATGAACTTTTATTTTTGGTCCGAAATCATTCGCTGTCCAAACAATTTTATCTAATTTGGTTTTATTCTTATCAATTATAGAATTGGCAGCTTCCACAATATTCTTGGAAGAACGATAATTTTGTTCCAATCTATAAGTCTGAACATTATCATAATCTTTTTGAAAATTCAAGATATTATTAATGTTAGCACCACGAAAAGCATATATACTTTGAGCATCATCACCAACAACGCATATATTTTGAAACCTATCAGATAAAGCCCTTACAATCAAATACTGTGAATGATTTGTATCTTGATACTCATCTACCATTATATATCTAAATCTATCTTGATATTTAGCTAAAACATCTGGAAAGCGATTTAATAATTCGTTGGTTTTTAATAATAAATCATCAAAATCCATGGCTCCTGCTTTGAAACATCTATCAACATAATTGGCATAAACTTCACCCAAACGAGGTTTTTTAGACATCGCATCTTGCTCTTGAAGCTCCGGATTATTTAGATAAGCTTTTACTGTAATTAATGAATTTTTATAAGATGAAATTCTGCTTAAAACTTGTTTTGGTTTGTATACATCTTTATCTAATTGCATTTCTTTGATAATTGAAGAAATCAATCGAACAGAATCTTGAGTATCATAAATTGTAAAATTGGAAGGAAAACCCAATTTATCGGCTTCACTTCTAAGAATTCTTGCAAAAACGGAATGAAAAGTTCCCATCCAAAGGTTTTTAGCTTCATTGGTTCCTACAATATCAGCGATACGCTTTTTCATTTCTCGAGCTGCTTTATTGGTAAAAGTCAAAGCTAAGATGTTGAAAGCGTCAACTCCTAAACTCATAAGATAGGCAATTCGCATAGTAAGTACACGCGTTTTACCAGAACCAGCACCAGCAATAATAATCATTGGACCATCTTTCTGTAAAACTGGTTGTTGTTGTGCTTCGTTTAGTTGGCTGATATATTTCTGCATCATAAGAATTCGTTCTGTATAATTTTGAGAATTACAAAAATAGGTTTACTAACTATTAATAACAATATTTTAAAGCTTGATTTATTAACTATTTTTTGCATCCAACTTAAAAATTGTTTTTCTTTGTATACAAACTAATTTTCAAACACATGAAATCAAAAATTTTGTTATTCAGTACTGCTTTAGTTCTGTTTTTTGGATGTTCTTCTCCTTCTAAAAATCTCAAAACATCTTATAGTGAAATTAACAATGAAGGAATGATTGTAGGAACAATTTGCATTGAAAATAAAACTTATAGCGGATATACTTTTGTTTACACAGATGATTTACCAGCTGTTGCAGATTATGCCAACCAAAGTAATGAAATTACCTATAAAAATTCTAGTGGTGATTTTAGAGAAAAAGGAAAAACCTATTTTCTTTTTTCTATTGTAAAACCTGAAGGGAAATACAAGTTTGCAAAAATCAAAATTTATGACAATACTCGTGAAAGACAATCTGAATTTGTAATTCCATTGAATCATAAATTTGTTGTTGAAAAAGGAAAGACAACGTATTATGGACAATTAACCATAAATACTCAAGAAAAAAAATATACTGTAGAAAACAATTTGGATCGAGATAAAGAATGGTTCAAGAAAAAAGCACCTCAAATACAATTTTAAACAATTATGAATACAGATAAAATTATCGAATTAGCCTTTTATACATTACCAGCTTTAATTACTGGTGGAGTTGCCTACTATTCTTTTCAAACATTTTCAAATAGTGAAGAGAAAAGAAGGAGATTTCATTTACTTAAAGAAAATCAGAAACAATCTTTGCCATTAAAACTACAAGCTTATGAACGATTAGCATTATTATTGGAACGCATTAATCCTTCTAAATTATTGATAAGAGTTGCTCCATTAAATGATAACAAAAGTGATTATCAAAATTTATTGATTCATCATATTGAACAAGAATTTGAACACAATTTGACGCAACAAATATATGTAACCGATGAATGTTGGACAATGATTGTAACTGCAAAAAACACAGTAATTCAAAACATAAGAAAAACTACAATGAATCCTGAAGTGGCTAATGCTGATAAACTAAGAGAAACAATATTAAGTAATCTTTTTGAAAGTGGAGAGTCTGCTACTAATGTTGCATTAAGTTATTTGAAAACTGAAGTTAAAGATTTTTTATAAAAAATTATTAGATACAAAAAAGCCGTTTCAAAATTGAAACGGCTTTTTCATTATATATTTTTGATATAATTATTGTTTATTAGCAACCGGAATTACAACATAAACAGTTCTAACCATTTCGTTTGAAGCTGGTAAAACTTGAGTATTTATTAATAAACCATCTGCAGTGAAAGCTCTGAAAGTTAAAGGTTCATTTCTTGGAACACCAGCACTCAAAGTTCCATTTGGACCAGTTGTTCCTAAGTTCATTAATACGTCTCCTGTACTTCCATTTTGTCTTGAAATTGTAACTCTAACACCATTTACTGGAGTACCATCAAAATTTGTTACAACTACATTCAAAGTAGCAACTACATAAGCGTAATCGTTATTCCACCATGTAAAGTGAGAAACATTCCCGATGTATCTGTTACCAATTTTTCTAGAGAAACCTTCTTCTTTCCAAAGACCTGTAGCTTCATCAAAATGCCATAATGGAATTGTAGCTGGTGCAGTATCTAATTGGTTAGTAGCAATTGGCATAGAAATATTAGCTGTATGACCAGTAGCTATTTGTAATTTTTCGTCATTATCACCATATAATTCAACATTCACCATTCCGTAAGTTTCCATACCAGAAATAGAACCATCTTCTCTTGTTCCAATTAAGTTACCAGGCATTTTATCAAATACATAAGGATCTCTTGAATCTAAGAAATGCATAGAAACTTTAACATTCCCATTGTATGGTTGACCATTTTCTAACATAAAAGCTCCGTCAAAAGTAACTCTTGTAGTACTTGGTAAACTAACTACTGATGTTTGACCTGAAGGAATTGTTGCAATAACGTTTCTTTCTAACATCATGATTGTTACATTGTTTACTCCTTCATGTGGGAAAACCATTCTTGAACCATTAATGAAACCTGGTTTAGATGTAGTCATGTATGCAAATCTTTCTTTAACAGCAACATTAGATAAAGTAAATGTTCCATCAGCAGCAGTTGTAATTGTTTGACCACTCATTTCAACTGTTACACCTGCAATTGGTTGATTGTTTTCATCAACAATTTTACCTGCAAAATCACTTGTTTTATTATTTCCAAAATTGAATGAATAAGTTTCAGGAGTTTCATCACTACTATTACAATTTGTAAACACTAATGTTAAAAGAGCAACTCCTAATACTAAAAGTTTGTTTGTTTTCATATTTCTTGATTAAAGTTTATTATAAGGGTTAATAATTCACTTGGCAAATGAAATGAGTTAAATCCTATATTAAAAAAAAAATCGTTATGAATCATTGAAAATCGATAAACTACACTTTTGGATAACTAAACAAACATTAAAGTGATAAAAAGCTTATTAGAAATGTAGAAATTATACTACATTAATATTTTATATACCAAATATTAAATTCCTAAAAGCTTATTTAGTTGATTTTGTTCATCTACTGACAATTCAGGAAGTAATTTTTTGAATTGATTCAAATATCTTTCGTCTTTTATTAAATTTCTAATTTTATCACGACCATATTTAGTAAATTGCCATTTGTGGTGAATTGTAGCATTAACTAAATTTTTAAGAACTTCTTTATTTTCTGTATAATTAGATAGTAAACTCTCAAAAGCGTTTTGACGAATAGAACTTTCATAACTTGGTGAAGTGTATCTAACTAATTCACTTAAAGCTTTTAAAGCATTAATTGATGCCATTTTATCATCTAGTTCGTGAACATCAGCATAATTCATACACGCATTTAAGTATAATATTCTTAATTCTTTATCGTTTCTGCCTTCCCAATTTTTGGCTATTTCTAAATATTTAGATTGCTCATTTGGGAAATTTTTCCATAATGATATAAAGGCTGCCTGATTTGTTTCGTATGATTTATCGTTTAATAGCGTTTCAAATTCCGACTTAAAAGACTCAGGAATTTTTTCAATTGATTGTGCTACGAACCTTCTAACAGCAATATCGTTAGATTTCATTGCCAAATCATACAATTCAGAAACTTTTTCAAAAGGCTCGTTTCTAATTTGATAAACCGCTTCAACTTTTAATGCAGAATAACTATCGGAAGTTAAAATTACTTTTAACAAATTATATTTGTCTTCCAACTTAGATTTCCTTTCATACTGTAATTTCAGTAAATCACGCATGAACCCATTTTTTTTCAAAAGAAAATTAATATCATTTGCAGGATATTTATAATCCTCCAACCAAACTTTCTTAAATTTTTCGGTATCAAAATCAGATACTTTTCTAATTTCGGCTAGAAAATCATCGGTTTCAACATTTTTATATTGGTATTTCTTTAAATAACTTTTTACAGCTTTTCTAAACTTCTTTTCTCCAATAGATTCTCTTATAAAATGTAAAGCCCATGCACCTTTTTGATAAAAACTTAATGAACTAGCCTTTTCATTCATTATTGGAATTGTATCGGTTTTAGCTGCAACTTTTAATCGATTTGCGTAACTAAATAATTGGTTATAAAAATAATCATCTCCAAAAACTTCTCGCTCTGCAAGCGAAGCATAATAAGTAGCAAATCCTTCTTGAAGCCAATGATGTTTTCCTGATTTTGCTGTTACCAAATCGCCAAACCATTGATGTGCCAACTCATGAGCATTGACATTCAAATAATTTCTATCATTAAATCCGCTTTCATCTACTACATAATCTTGTGAGAAAATCGTCGCTGAAGTATTTTCCATTCCAGCATAAAGAAAATCCTCAACTGGAACTTGACGATAGACTTTCCATGGATACTTCACTCCTATTTCTTTTTCAAGAAAATCAAAAATGGTTTTCGAATCTTTATAAGTATATTGGTATTTATCTTCATCAATAGGTTTGTAATAGTTTTCTAATGGAATACCACTTTGAGAAGTTTCTGTTTTATAAAGAAAATCTCCAATCGCCAACATCACTAAATAGGATGACATTGGTTTTTGCATTTTATAATACCATATTTTAGTAGTTGCAGTTAATGGTGGATAATTACCAGTAGATTCTAAAATACCATTTGAAATAGATGCAAAATTTTTATCGAAATCAACTGCAATATTGAAAATTACTTTTTCATTTACATCATCAAAACTTGGCAACCAATGACTTGTATATTTTCCTTGACCTTGCGTCCAAATTTGTTGTCCGTCGCCAATTCCTGTAAAATAGATGGTTTGTTTTGGTGTTACTTTGTAAGTGAATGACACTTTATTTTTACCTTTCTTAAATCCTTCAAACAGGATTAATTCTTTCTTGTTGTTTATATAATTTGACGATTTTCCATTTATTAAAACATTGCTAAAATCCATATTTTTCGCATCAATTCTAATTGAATCAATCTCTGAAAGAACTTTAAATTCATAAGAAACAGTTCCATCAACTGATTTTAAATCAAAGTTCGGGCTTATAAATGCATCACATTTTATAAAATCAACTTTTGTAGTTTGCTGACCAAAAGATAAAATTGAAAAGAAAAAAAGAATTAAATATTTCATAGCATTATTATTGAAATACAAATATACAGAGTTTTCAAATCATACATTTTCAATTTATCTAATAAAAATCTATCTTCGCATAAATCTAAAAATCTAAGAAGTCTAAAAATCTAAATGTCTAATAATCCATTACAAATTCCTATCGAATATCTAAAAGGTATTGGTCCTTCTCGCGGCGAATTGCTTCGAAAAGAACTCAATATCCATCGCTATGGAGATTTAATGAATTTATTTCCAAATAGATACATTGACCGAACGCGTTATTACAAAATCAATCAATTGCAAGGAACAACTGCTGAAGTTCAAATTATTGGCAAAATAATTCATTTAAAAACGGTTGAATTTGGTAAAAATCAAAAACGACTAGTTGCAACATTTACTGATGAAACTGGTCAAATGGATTTAACATGGTTTCAAGGTGTAAAATGGATTCGTGAAAGCATAAAACTCAACGAAACCTATGTCATTTTTGGAAAAATAGCCGATTTTAAAGGACAATTCTCAATGGCGCATCCAGAAATGGAATTGTTGGCTGAACATAAAGCAAGTTTAAGAAGTGCCATGCAACCGGTTTATCCAAGTACCGAAAAACTAACGCAACGTGGCATTACCAATAGAGTTGTAAATAAAGCCATGCAACAACTTTTTATTGAAACCAAAGCCCAATTTATAGAAACATTACCTAGCAATATTTTAGAAAACTTGAAATTGATATCTAAAAATGAGGCGATGTTCAACATACATTTTCCGAAGAGTCAAGAACTTTTAGCGAAAGCACAATTTCGATTAAAATTTGAAGAATTATTTTTCATTCAATTGCAATTAATCACTAAAAACTTAATTAGAAAACACAAAATTAAAGGACATCCTTTTGATAAAGTTGGGACAAATTTTACAGATTTCTACAACAATCATTTACCATTTGAATTGACTAATGCTCAAAAAAGAGTGATTAAAGAAATTAGAAACGATATGGGAAGCAATGCCCAAATGAATCGTTTGCTTCAAGGTGATGTTGGTTCGGGCAAAACAATTGTGGCTTTGATGTGCATGCTTTTAGCAAAAGATAATGGTTTTCAAAGTTGCTTAATGGCACCAACAGAAATTCTTGCCAATCAACATTTTATTGGATTATCAGAATTGGCTAAAGACTTGAATATTAATATAAAAATACTAACTGGTTCAAGTAAAACTTCAGAAAGGAAAATCATTCATGAAGAACTTGAAAATGGTACTTTAGATATTATCATCGGAACACATGCTTTGCTTGAAGATAAAGTAAAATTTCATAATTTAGGATTGGCTGTAATCGACGAGCAACATCGTTTTGGTGTAGAGCAACGAAGTAAATTATGGAAGAAAAATGAAATTCCACCACACGTTTTGGTAATGACGGCTACTCCTATTCCGAGAACTTTAGCAATGAGTTTATATGGTGATTTGGATATTTCTGTAATTGATGAATTGCCTCCAGGAAGAAAACCAATTCAAACGGTGCATCGATTTGATTCCAACCGATTAAAAGTTTGGAAATTCTTGAAAGATGAAATCGCAAAAGGAAGACAAGTTTATATCGTTTATCCATTAATTAATGAAAGTTCTACACAAGATTATAAAGACTTGATGGATGGATACGAAAGTATTTCAAGAGATTTTCCTCTACCACAATATTCTATTTCAATAGTTCATGGGCAAATGAAACCTGCCGAAAAAGAATCTGAAATGCAACGATTTGTAGCCGGAAAAACCAATATTATGGTTGCAACAACGGTTATTGAAGTTGGTGTAAACGTTCCAAATGCAAGTGTTATGGTTATAGAAAGTGCAGAACGATTTGGATTATCTCAGTTGCATCAATTGCGAGGACGCGTTGGTCGTGGTGCCGATCAAAGTTATTGTATTTTGATGACAGGTTTCAAATTGAGTAACGATAGTAAAACTAGATTAGAAACCATGTGTAAAACCATCGACGGATTTGAAATAGCGGAAGTCGATTTGAAGCTTCGTGGTCCAGGAGATATTTTAGGAACGCAACAAAGTGGAATTTTAAACTTACAAATTGCCGATTTAGTTAAGGACAGAGATATTTTAATGGTTGCACGCGAATATGCAATAAAACTTCTAAAAGACGACGCATCAATGGAAAAACCGGAACATCAAAATCTTAGAACTATTTTTATAGAAATGAGTGCGAAGAAAAATATTTGGAATTATATAAGTTAGTTTTTCAGATTGCAGATTTCAGATAACAGTTTTAAGTTGACATTTTGCAGATTTTAAATGCCTATAAAACAAATAAATACATAACTAAAACTTTTAAACTCTTAAACTTTTAAACTCTTAAACATATAAACTTTTAAACTATACAATGGTACAATACAACCCAAAAGATTGGATTACATACATTTTCAAATTTCACAAATCGGATACATTTCGTAAATTATTACCTATGATGTTTTTCATTGGGTTTTATTCTTATGGAATTGCTTATTTAGAATTAGAATATTGGAAATTATCTGAAAAAAGCCATGTTAAGAATTTAACATTGATGCATACAACAGTAGGATTTGTTCTTTCATTATTGCTTGCCTATAGAACCAATACTGCCTACGATCGCTGGTGGGAAGGACGAAAACTTTGGGGTTCATTGGTTAATAATTCTAGGAATTTGGCTTTAAAACTTTCAGCTATTTTAAAAGAAGACAAAGACCGAAACTATTTTAAACGATTAATTCCGGCTTATGCTTCTATTTTACAAAAACATTTAAGTGATGAAGATACTGCCAAAGAATTATTTGAAGGTTTAGATTTACAAATTGATCATCATAAGCATTATCCAAATCAAGTAGCTAAAATGATTTTTAATAAAGTAAACGAACTATATGCATCAGGAAAAATTACTGGTGACCAATTGATAATTTTGAATTCTGAATTACAATCTTTTACCGATGTTTGTGGTGCTTGTGAGCGAATAAAAAACACTCCTATACCTTATTCCTACAGCGCTTTTATCAAAAAATTTATTTTCTTTTTTGTCATGACCTTACCATTTGGATTCGTCTTTAGTCTTGGATATTATGTAATTCCTGTGGTGATTTTTATTTTCTATGTTTTAGCAAGTTTAGAATTAATAGCCGAAGAAATTGAAGATCCATTTGGAGGCGACGAAAATGATTTGCCAACTGCAAAAATTGCTTCAAATATTAAAAAACATGTTGAGGAATTGTTGTAAATCAATTGTTAGAGACTCATTTTATCCAAAAGTTAAATAAAAGTCAATAAAGCCTGATATTCTTTAGATAAAAAGTAATTTTGTTATTCTATATTTGTATAGACAAATAACACCCTTTATCACCTTTATCAAGAGATTTTATGAAAGTTAAAAACATAGCCATCGTTTTATTTATTATATTAATTGGAGGATTAATAACTTATAGAATAACCAAAAACAGCAGCGAAACCGATAAAGGTAAAGGAAAAGGTGATAAAAAACCTCCTGTTTCAGTATCTGCTATAGTTGCTGAATCTAAAGATTTCTCAAATGCCTTAACACTTTCAGGCTCTATTGAAGCTAATGAGCAAATTGAAATAAGAAGCGAGGTTTCTGGAATTGTTGAGAATATTGCTTTTAAAGAAGGTTCAAACGTTAGTAAAGGCCAACTTTTATTCAAAGTTAATGATGTTGAATTAAGAGCACAATTAGCGCAAGCCAATACAAGACAAAATCTAGCTTCTGAAAATGAAAGACGTGCCAAATTATTACTTCAAAAAGAAGCCATAAGTCAAGAAGAATATGACATTGCAAGTGCCGATTTTAGAACGGCTCAATCTCAAACACAACTTATTCGTGCACAAATTGCAAAAACCTCTGTTAGAGCTCCGTTTTCTGGTAAAATTGGTTTGCGTTCCATTTCTCCAGGAACTTACATTACTCCTGCTACTCTAGTTGCGAAATTAGTTAGCACAAATCCATTAAAAATTACATTTTCAATTCCAGAAAAATATGCTTCAGAAATCAAAGTGAATTCTGAAATTAATTTTACTGTAAATGGTTTACCAGAAAAATATAGCGCAAAAATTTACGCTATTGAACCAGAAATAGAAACCACAACAAGAACTTTAAGCATAAGAGCAATTGCTCAAAACACAAACGGAAAACTTCTTCCTGGAACTTTTGCAAATGTAGAATTACCTTTAAATACCATTAAAGATGCCATAGTTGTTCCAACTGAAGCAATAATTCCTGTTCAAGACGGAAAGAAAGTTTTTATTGCCAACAATGGAAAAGCCAAAGAAATTATGGTAGAAACATTGACTAGAACGGATAAAGAAATTGTAATTACTTCTGGTTTGAAAGTTGGTGATACCGTTCTAACCTCTGGAGTAATGTCTCTAAAAGACGATGATGCGATAAAAGTTAAAACAAAAATTAAGAATTAGCCTATAATTTGAGTTCTAAAAAGTAATTCTTAATTCACAATTTAATCCTATGAGTTTATCAACGTTAAGTATAAAAAGACCTGTTTTTACAATTGTAGTTAATTTAACCATAATTTTGTTTGGAATAATTGGCTATAGCTATTTGGGTGTAAGAGAATTTCCTTCCATTGATCCTGCGCAAATTAATGTTAGAACAAATTATACTGGAGCCAATTCTGATATTATTGAATCTCAGATAACGGAACCGTTAGAAAAAGCTATTAATTCTATCGACGGAATTAGAAATATTACTTCCTCTAGTAATCAAGGTTCAAGTAATATTAACATCGAATTTAAACTGGAGAAAAACCTTGAAGAAGCTGCCAATGATGTTCGAGATAAAGTATCGCAAGCCATTCGAAGTTTACCACAAGATATTGATGCTCCACCAGTAGTTTCAAAAGCCGATGCCGATTCCGATCCTATTGTAACAATGACGGTTCAAAGTGAAACTAAAGATGCTTTACAACTTAGTGATTATGCAGAAAATGTAATTGCAGAACGATTACAAACAATTCCTGGAGTAAGTAGTGTTCAAATTTGGGGACAAAAACGATACTCGATGAGAATTTGGATTGATCCTATAAAATTGACTTCTTATGGTGTGACAGTTTCAGATGTCAGAAATGCTTTAAATAGTCAAAACGTTGAATTACCATCTGGAAAATTAACTGGTGCCAATACAGAATTAACCGTAAAAACTTTAGGAAATTTATCTACTGCCGAAGAATTTAATAATATCATAATAATTTCAGATAATTCTAGAGTGGTTCGTTTGAGCGATGTCGGAAAAGCTGAATTAGGTCCAGAAAACTTAGAAACTAGATTTACCGGTTCGGGAAAACCTATGGTTGGATTGGCTGTAATTCCGCAACCAGGAACGAATTATTTGGATATTGCCAATGAATTTTACAAAAAATACGACGTTTTAAAGAAAGAATTACCTTCCGATATTGAGCTTAATATTGCTTTAGACAACACTATTTTTATCAAAAAATCGGTTGTAGAAGTTGCTGAAACACTTTTGATTTCAATCATTCTCGTAATTTTAATCATCTTCTTATTCTTTAGAGATTGGTCCATTGCATTTCGACCTTTAATTGATATTCCAGTGTCATTGATTGCAACTTTTTTCATCATGTATTTATGTGGATTTTCGGTAAATGTTTTAACACTTCTCGCCATTGTATTAGCCACAGGATTAGTAGTTGACGACGGAATTGTTGTAACTGAAAACATATTCAAAAAAGTGGAAGAAGGAATGTCACCGATTGAAGCGGCAATTAAAGGTTCAAATGAGATTTTCTTTGCTGTAATTTCAATTTCAATAACATTAGCCGCTGTATTTTTACCTATCATATTTCTCGAAGGTTTCGTTGGACGATTGTTTAGAGAATTTGGTGTCGTAATTGGAGCTGCTGTATTGATTTCCGCATTTGTATCGTTGACATTAACACCAATGTTGAATGCTTATTTGATGAAAGGTGGCGAACAAAAGAAAACTCGTTTTTATGAATTTACGGAACCCTATTTTGTTAGTTTAAACAAAGGTTATGCCGAAGCTTTGACGAGTTTCATGAAGAAAAAATGGTTGAGTTTTCCAATTCTGATTATTTGTATTGGACTAATTGCCTTATTTTTCACAATAATTCCAAAAGAAACAGCACCTTATGATGATAGAAGTTTAGTAGTAGTAAGCGTTACTGCTCCAGAAGGTGCAACTTATGAATATACGGATAGATTCATGCAAGAATTATCACAATTAATTAATGATTCGGTGCCCGAAAAGAAAATTGCTTTAGTAATTACTGCTCCAGGATTTTTATCATCATCGGTTAATACTGGTCGAATTCGTTTAGCACTAAAAGAACCAGAAGATAGAGAAGCTTCACAAAAGGAAATTGCAGAACGTTTTACCAAATTAACTAAAAAATATTCTGAAGCTAAAACAAATGTTTCGGAACAACCTACGATTTCTGTAAACAGAAGAGCTGGTTTACCAATTCAATATATTATTCAAGCTCCAAATTTTGAAAAATTACGTGAAAAAATTCCGCAGTTCATGGATTTGGCCAATCAGAATGAGACATTTTCAACGGTTGATGTGAATTTGAAATTTAACAAACCCGAAATCAATGTTACTATCGACAGAGAAAAAGCAGAAAGTTTGGGGATTTCTGTATTAGATGTAGCTCAAACTTTACAATTATCACTTAGTGGACAACGTTTTGGTTACTTTATGAAAGATGGTAAACAATACCAAGTCATAGGACAATTTGAAGAAAAAGACCGCAACAAACCTTTAGATTTAACCTCAATGTTTGTAAAAAGTAAAAATGGAACTTTAATTCAAATGGATAATGTGGTAAAAGTGGAAGAACAAAGTAATCCACCGCAATTATTTCACAACAATAGATACATGTCAGCTACAATTTCGGCCGGATTAGCTCCAGGAAAAAGTATGGGCGATGGAATTGATACGATGAATGAAATTAAGGAAAAAGTTTTAGATGCATCCTTCACAACTGATTTAGGCGGTGAATCAAGAGATTTTGTTGAAAGTAGTTCGAATACTTTATTTGCTTTCGGATTAGCATTATTATTAATTTACTTAATTCTTGCAGCACAATTTGAAAGTTTCATTGATCCTTTTATCATCATTTTAACTGTTCCGATGGCTGTCGCTGGAGCACTATTCTCATTGTGGTTATTTGGTCAAACTTGGAATATTTTTAGTCAAATTGGAACTGTAATGTTAATTGGACTCGTCACGAAGAACGGAATTTTAATTGTCGAATTTGCCAATCAATTACGTGAACAAGGCAAAACAAAATTCGAAGCCATCATTGAAGCTTCAGAAGCGCGTTTGCGTCCAATTTTGATGACTAGTTTAGCTATTGCATTAGGAGCATTACCTATCGCAATGTCACTTGGAGCCGCTTCTACAAGTAGAATTGGTATGGGTGTTGTCATCGTTGGAGGAACCTTGTTTTCGCTAATTCTAACACTTTTCGTAATTCCTGCGATATATTTAATGTGGTCAAGAGCGAAAAAACACCGTCCTGAATTTGATAATTTAGACGCTCTTGAAAAATAAAATTTAAACCTATGAAAATTCGCTTTATATATATATCAATTCTGTTTTTATTTAGTTTTCAACTTCAAGCTCAAGAGATTTTGAAATTGGAAGACGCTGTTAAAATTGCTTTAGAAAATAATTATGATATTAAGATTGCTAAAAACAATTTGAAAATTGATGAAACAAATTCTACCTCTGGAAATGCCGGAATGTTTCCAACTCTTAGCGCAACTGTTGCTAATAATAATAGTATTTTAAACACTACTCAAACCCAAGCAAGCGGAGATAAAAGAACTCTTGATAATGCAATTAACATGAATCTAACCTATGGCGTTGGACTAGACTGGACCATTTTTGACGGAATGCGAATGTTTGCACGAAGAGAACAATTAAAAGTTTTACAAAAACAAGGCGAAGCCGAATTAAAACTTGCAATTATAACAAGAATAAGCGATGTCTATGCTACTTATTTTGATTTAGTTCAGCAACAGCAACAAATCAAAGCTTTAGATACTGCCATTGTAATTTCAAATCAACGATTAACAACAGCTCAAAATCGCTATTCTATTGGAAAAGCAGCCAAATTAGAAGTTTTAAATGCGCAAGTAGATTTAAATACCGATGTTAGCTCAAGGTTGAAACAATTAGAATTATATCAAAATTCTAAAATTAGATTGAATGAGATTTTAGCTAGAGACACAAAATTAGATTTTAAAGTAGAAGACAAAATTACAATCGATGCTTCACTAAAATATGATGAATTAAAATCACTTTCTGAAAAGCAAAATCCACAATTGCAAGCACAATTATTAGAAAAAAATAATGCCGAACTTCAATTGAAGCAAGTAAAAGCTGGAAGATATCCAACTGTTAGAATTAATTCTGGGTACAATTTTACTCGATCTGAGGCTTCTTTGGGATTCGTTACGCAATCTTCTGGTCGTGGATTTGTTTATGGGATAAATGCTTCAGTTCCAATATTTGATGGCTTTAATCAAAATCGAAATGAAAAAGTTGCTAAACTCCAAGTTGAAAATGTTGAAAACACTATTAATCAACAAAAAATTGCTTTAGAATCGCAACTTGGTATGGCTTATCAAAGCTACTTGACTAATTTAGAATTGACTAAAGTTGAAGAGAAAAATAGTGAAATAGCAAAACAAAATTTGGATATTACTTTGGCAAAATTTAAGATTGGCACCATCACTCCTATTGAATATCGTACAGCTCAATTGAATTATGTAAATGCATTAGTTCGTTACAGTAATGCACAATTTCAAACTAAACTTTTTGAAATAAGTCTAAAAGAACTTAGCGGTACACTAGGTTTTTAATACTTACAAGTTAACTCAAACTACTTAAATATATTTTAAATAATAAGCTACATTGTGTATCTTTGCCACCTTATTTAAATATAGATATAATGAAGATTTCATACAACTGGATAAAACAATTCTTAAAAATCGATTTACCTTCTGCTGAAGTATCAGATATATTGACTGATTTAGGTCTTGAAGTAGAAATAGTTGAAAAATATCAATCCGTAAAAGGAGGATTGGAAGGCGTTGTTGTTGGTCATGTTTTAACTTGTGAAAAACATCCAGATGCAGACAGACTTAATATTACAACTGTCGATTTAGGCGAAGGAACTCCTGTTCAAATTGTTTGTGGTGCAACTAATGTAGCTGCAGGACAAAAAGTACCTGTTGCAACTATTGGTACAAAACTTTTTGACAAAGACGGAAATGAATTTGAAATCAAAAAAGGAAAAATTCGTGGACAAGAAAGTCACGGAATGATTTGTGCCGAAGACGAATTAGGTTTAGGAACAAGTCACGACGGAATTATGGTTCTTGATTCCAATTTAAAACCAGGAACTCCAGCTGCTAAAGTATTCAATATTGAAAATGATGAAGTTTTTGAAATTGGTTTAACTCCAAATCGTGCCGACGCGATGTCTCATATGGGAGTTGCTCGTGATTTACGTGCCGCTTTGATTCAGAAAAACGCTTCTTTGGAATTAATCACTCCTTCAGTTTCAAAATTTAAAGTTGATAAACGTACTTTAAAAATTGATGTTGATGTTAAAGATTCCTCTTTAGCTCCAAGATATTGTGGTGTTACTATTTCTGGTATTACTATAAAACCTTCTCCAAGTTGGTTACAAAATAGATTGAAAGCTATTGGATTAACTCCAAAAAACAATGTTATTGACGTTACTAATTATGTATTACACGAATTAGGTCAGCCACTTCACGCCTTTGATGTAGCAAAAATAAATGGAAAAGTAACGGTAAAAACTGTTGAAGCTGGAACAAAATTTGTAACTCTTGATGATGTTGAGCGTACTTTACACGAAGAAGATTTATTAATTTGTGATGATAAAGGTCCAATGTGTTTGGCAGGAGTTTTTGGTGGAAAAAATTCAGGTGTTTCTGAAAATACAACTACTATATTTTTAGAAAGTGCTTACTTCAATCCTGTAACTATTCGTAAAACTGCTAAACGTCATACCTTAAGTACAGATGCTTCTTTCCGTTTTGAAAGAGGAATTGATCCAACTATTACAGAGTATGCTTTAAAACGTGCAGCATTATTAATTCAAGAAGTTGCTGGTGGAGAAATTACTTCTGATGTTATTGATGTTTATCCTAAGAAAATTGAAGACTTTACTGTTTTCTTGAACTATGAAAAAGCATTCAAATTAATTGGTCAAGAACTTCCAAAAGAAACTATCAAGAAAATTGTTGCTTCTTTAGACATCAAAGTAAACAATTCCTCCGATGCAGGTTTGGGATTAATTATTCCAGCTTATCGAGTTGACGTTCAAAGAGAAGTGGATGTTATTGAAGAAATTTTGAGAGTTTATGGATATAACAACATTACTTTCTCTAAAAAATTAAATGCAACTGTTGCAAAATCTGCTAGAACAGAAGATTATAAGGTTCAAAATATCATTGCTTCGCAGTTGAATTCATTTGGATTTCACGAAATGATGGCCAATTCATTAACTACTCCAGATTATGTTCAGCTTTCAGAACTTTTGAAAGAAGAATATAATGTAACCATGTTGAATCCGTTGAGTAGCGAATTATCTGTTATGAGACAATCGATGTTATACTCTGGATTGGAGGCGATTTCTTATAATATCAACAGAAAAAATAGCGATTTAAAATTATTTGAATTCGGAAAAAGCTACCGCAAATTATTATCTGGATACAACGAAAAGAAACATTTAACCTTATTTGTTTCAGGAAATCGTGTTTCAGAAAGTTGGACAAATGTTCAAAAACCTACAGACTTCTTTTTATTTAAAGGATATGTAAACTCAATTTTATCGCGATTAGGATTTGATAAAACTCAAAATTTACCTGTAGAAAACGATATTTTTTCAGAAGGAATTGCATTTGCATTAGGAAATGATACTTTAGTTGAAATGGGAACCGTTAAAAAATCCATTTTGAAACATTTTGACATCAAGCAAGAAGTTTTTTATGCTGAATTCAACTGGGATTTGGTAATTAAATTGCTTTCAAATAAAATTAAGTTTACTGCAATTCCTAAATATCCTGAAGTTAGAAGAGATTTTGCTTTGCTAGTAGATACTAATGTTGCTTTTGAATCTATTTACAAAGTAGCTCGTCAAACAGAGAAATCACTTCTTAAAGACATTAATTTATTTGATGTTTATGAAGGTAAGAATTTACCAGAAGGAAAAAAATCTTATGCTGTGAGTTTCACGATTCAAGATACAACCAAAACATTGACTGATGTTCAAATTGATAAAATCATGAGCAAACTTCAATCTAATTTTGAAAGTGAATTAGGAGCACAATTAAGATAACAGAAAATAATATAAATAAAGAAACCCATCTCAATTGAGATGGGTTTCTTCTTTTAACCAAACAAAATAACAACCTTATGCTTTTGGTGTTACAACGCTATCAACAACGTGAATAACTCCATTAGATTGATTTACATCTGCAATAGTAACTTTCGAACTGTTTCCATTTTCATCAGTTAAATAAATATCTTTTCCTTTCATCCAAGCTGTTAAAGTTCCACCTGAAACTGTTTTTAATGTTGCTTTTCCATTTCCTTTTTTAATCAAACTCATTAAATCTGAAGCATTTAATTTACCTGAAACTACGTGATAAGTTAAAATAGTTTGTAGCGTTTTTAGATTTTCTGGTTTCAATAAAGTTTCGACAGTTCCTTTTGGTAATTTATCAAATGCAGTATTGGTTGGGGCAAAAACGGTGAATGGTCCTTTAGATTGTAATGTTTCAACTAAACCAGCAGCTTTCACAGCCGCAACCAAAGTGGTGTGATCTTTTGAGTTTACAGCATTTTCAACAATATTTTTTGAAGGATACATTGGTGCTCCACCTACATTAACTATTTTTTCTTTTTGAGCAAAAGTCAATGTTGTTCCAAAAAGAGATAAGGACAATACTACAGCTGAAAAAATGTTTCTAGTTTTCATAATAATTTATTTTTTAAAAGTTTATACAAGCATTTACGCTGATACTTTTCATTTGGTTTTATAATGTTGAAAATTAACATTAGTTTAATAAATGAATTTTGGTGAAAAATTTTTCAAATTCATACTAATTAATTAATTTAGAACTTATTGAAAAGGAAGTATATTCATTTAAATAAAGTAAAATCATGTTACTAAAAAACAGAACCTTGGTTGAAGAGTTGTTGATGAACAGAAAAAAAACACTATCAGAAGAGCAACTTCTTGAAGAAGTCTATTCCATTTTAAATCAAAATGAAATAGAACGAGAGCGAATTTCGAACAACTTGAAAGGTGAAAGTTCAACAAATTCTAATGATTTTAACTTTAGTTTATTGGAAACAGAGAAAATATTTCACGAAAATCAAATCAAGAAAATTTGCATTGACTACCGTTTACGCTTTTTGGAAAGTTCTCTTTTTGCAAATAAAATACCCGAAGAAGCAGTTACTAAAATTAACTCCTTAGAAAAAGAACACCATACAAAATTAGAGGGTTTCAAAATTGTTGCTCCAAGCAAAGCATTCAATTTAAAGAATTATGATGATCCGCTTCTTTTTGTTCCTATTGGAAATGACTATTATTATTTGATACACCAATGGGGCAATGATTTAGCTTGGTACAGAAAGCTCATGGTTTTACCTTTCAAAAATATTGTGTACTTTCTGTTGTTCTGCTTGGTTGTGAGTTTGATGGGAACCTACTTCACTCCTACTAATAATTTGAGTAAATCAGTTGCATTGGCTCCACTAATTATTTTTCTATTCCTGTTTAAATCTATGGTTGGAACAATAGCTTATTATTTTTTCATGATGGGAAAAAATTTTAATAATATGATTTGGAACCGACCTTTTAAGGAAAACTAATATAGTTTTGGTTTGTCTTTGTAATAATCTCAAAATGTTATCGTTATAAAAGTAGATGCCTTTTGCAAAATAATTATAACTTCTAAAAATTATTACTATGGACACTAAAGATTTTAATAGCTTAAACAAACCTAGAAGCAAAAAGTTAAGACCTAGAATAGATTTAACTGCAATGGTTAACATTTCTTTTTTGTTAATTGTTTTTTATATGGTATCAGTTGAATTATCTAAACCAAAAATAATGGATTTGGGTTTACCCGATACAGGTTGTGGTGGTGGATGTTATTTTGGATGTGGGCTAAGAACTAATAGAGTCATTACAATTTTACTTGATGATAATGATGAAATTATTACTTTTCAAGGCTTACTTGAAGCTCCTGAAGAAAAACCTAAAACCTTAGGTTACGGAAAAGATGGCATTAGAAATCAGTTATTAAAGCTAAATAAAAGAATTATTGAGAAAATAGGTGATCGTGAACGAGGCGCGATAGTTATCATCAAACCTAGCAAGCAATCTAATTTTGGCAATTTGGTTTCTATTTTAGATGAAATGGCTATTACAAATATCCAAACTTATGCTATTGTCAATGATTTTACTCCTGAAGAAAGTAATTTATTAGCAATTAATTGATACAAAAAAAGCTCCCAATTTCTTGAGAGCTTTTAAAGTATTTTAGAAAATCAGAGAATTATTTTCCTCCTTTTTCCATTTTAGCTTTTAATTCAGCTAAGATATCATTGTTATCTCCTAAAGTTGAAGCTTGATTATTATTGTTAGAAGCAGCAACTGATTCAGACGCAGCTTTAACATTTTTCTCTTCTTCTTCTCTAAAGATAGCAGTGTGAGAAGCAACAACTCTTTTGAATTCTTTGTTGAACTCAATTACTTTGAATTCAGCTTCGTCACCTTTTTTCAATTTTTTACCATCTTCTTTTTCTAAGTGACGAGTTGGAATAAACGCAACAACATCATCTCCGAAATCTACAGTAGCACCTTTGTCAACGATTTCAGCAATTGTTCCAGTGTGGATAGTTCCAACAGCAAATGCATCTTCGTGTTTGTCCCAAGGATTAGCAGTAGTTTGTTTGTGACCTAAAGATAATTTACGTCCGTCAACATCTAATTCTAGTACTACTACATCAAGTTTGTCACCTACGTTAACAAATTCAGATGGGTGTTTGATTTTCTTAGTCCAAGATAAGTCAGAGATGTAAACTAATCCATCAATTCCTTCTTCAAGTTCTACGAAAATACCAAAGTTTGTAAAGTTTCTAACGATACCTGTATGTTTAGAACCTACTGGGTATTTAGCTGTGATATCAGTCCATGGATCTTGAGTCATTTGTTTGATACCTAATGACATTTTTCTTTCGTCTCTGTCAAGAGTTAACACAACAGCTTCAACAACATCACCAACTTTCACGAAATCTTGAGCACTTCTTAAGTGAGTAGACCAAGACATTTCAGAAACGTGGATTAAACCTTCAACACCTTCAGCAACTTCAATGAAAGCACCGTAATCAGCGATAACTACTACTTTACCTTTCACTTTGTCACCAACTTTAAGTTCAGCACCAAGTGCATCCCATGGGTGAGCGTTTAATTGTTTTAAACCTAATTGGATTCTTGTTTTTTCGTCATCGAAATCAAGAATAACTACGTTCAATTTTTGGTCTAATTCAAGAACTTCACTTGGGTGATTGATTCTTGACCAAGAAAGGTCAGTAATGTGGATTAATCCATCAACACCACCTAAGTCAATAAACACACCATAAGAAGTAATGTTTTTAACAACACCTTCTAATACTTGTCCTTTTTCTAATTGACCAATAATTTCTTTTTTCTGAACTTCGATATCTGCTTCGATAAGCGCTTTGTGAGATACAACAACATTTTTAAATTCGTGGTTGATTTTCACAACTTTGAATTCCATGTTTTTGTTTACGTATACATCGTAATCACGGATTGGTTTCACATCAATTTGTGAACCTGGTAAGAATGCTTCAATTCCGAAAACATCTACAATCATACCACCTTTAGTTCTACATTTAACAAAACCTGTAACAATTTCACCAGTTTCGTTAGCAGAAATAACTCTATCCCATGATTTGATAGTTCTTGCTTTTCTGTGAGATAATACTAATTGACCTGTTTTGTCCTCACGAACGTCGATTAATACTTCTACTTTGTCACCCACTTTTAAGTTTGGGTTGTAACGGAATTCGTTTAATGAGATAACACCTTCCGATTTTGCATTAATGTCAACAATAGCGTCACGATCTGTGATTCTAACTACAACACCTTCAACTACTTCTTCTTGATCAGTAGAGATGAAAGTTTTAGTAACTAAATCTTCAAATTCTTGTAAGTTTTTTTGATCTACTGCATCAATTCCTTCTGCGTAATTGTGCCAGTTAAATTCGTTTAAAAACGCTTGTTGTTCTTTGTTTAATTCAGACATGCTGATAAAAAATTTGTATGCCGTGCTTCTTGAGTTTATTATCGAATAGAAAACAGCAGCAGTGTTTTACATAAATAGTTGATACCTAAAGGAAACTCTTCTTCGCCAAAAGGTTTGCAAAAGTAAGCATAATTTATTAATTACAAAATATTTATCTCTCCAAAATACAACAAATTTGCATTAAACTAAAAACCCTTTCAAAACTAGGTTAAGAAAGGGCTTTTGATACTATTTTTAAGTTTTAATGACTCACGTTAGCCACTTCATCAGGATTGTGTTTGTGCTTGAAGAATATTGCAAATAGAATTGCTATTACTAATGCATATCCAGCAAAAGCAAGCCAGATGTTGTGCCAATCTCTTGCTCCGTCAATAGTAAAATATTTATCTATAACAATTCCGCTAATTAAGCCTCCAAAAAAAGCACCAAATCCGTTAGACATCATCATAAATAAACCTTGAGCAGAAGAACGAATTTTTGAATCTGTAGTAGTTTCTACAAATAAGGAACCTGAAATGTTGAAAAAGTCAAATGCCATTCCGTATACAATACACGATACAATAATCATCCATAAACCATCGACTGGATTTCCATAAGCAAATAATCCAAAACGTAAAACCCAAGCAATCATTGATATTAACATTACTTGTTTGATACCAAATCTTTTTAAGAAAAAAGGTATTGCTAAAATAAACAACGTTTCTGATATTTGAGAAATAGACATAATGATTGTTGAATATTTAACAACAAATGAATCTGCATATTTAGGAACATTGGCAAATTCTGATAAATAAACATCACCATACATATTTGTTAGTTGCAAAGCGCCACCTAAAAACATTGAAAATATAAAAAACAATGCCATTTTATAGGTTCCAAATAATTTAAATGCACTTAATCCAAATTTTTCTGCGAAAGAAGCATCATTAGAAATTAAATTTTGTGGAGGACATTTAGGTAAAGTAAAAGAATAAAATCCTAGTGCAAAAGCTGCAAATGCAGAAATATAAAACATATTTGCAGAAGCTTTATTATCTGTTAAATTGGTAATCCACATAGCAGCAATGAAGCCTATAGTACCCCAAACTCTAATTGGAGGGAATACTTTTACAACATCATAATTATTATTTTTTAAAATATTATAAGCAACTGAATTTGATAAAGATATCGTTGGCATATAGCAAATCATTGCAGCAAAAATTACATAATAAAATGTCGTTGGATTATCAACTTGTGGAATATACATTAATGCTAATCCACCAAGAATATGTAATACTCCGTAAAGTTTTTCAGCATTTATCCATTTATCTGCTATGATTCCTGTAATTGCAGGCATAACTATTGAAGATAATCCTAAAGTAGAAAATATTGCTCCAAATTCAGCACCACTCCATTGCTTAGTTCCAAACCAATAATTTGCAACCGTTATCAACCATGCACCCCAAACGAAGAATTGAAGAAAACTCATTAGAGTTAATCTAAACTTTATACTCATAATAAATATGTTTTTGTAATGTAAATAGATTGTAAAACTAAGATTATTATCTAAATTTCCAAATGAAAAATTCCAAATTCCAAAATTTATAACATTAAAATTTGAAATTTGGAATTAGATAATTTAATTTTTTGTTTTACTGATTAATTATTTCTTCCACCAATTCTAATACTGCTGCAAATTGTTCTTCTCTTGAAAGATAAGAATTATCAATTTCAATAGCATCATCAGCTATTACTAAAGGAGAGTCATCTCTATGAGTATCAATGTAATCGCGTTCTTGAACATTCTTTAAAACATCTTCATAAGAAACATTGTCACCTTTGGCTTGAAGTTCGTCAAAGCGACGTTGTGCTCTGGTTTCGGCACTTGCAGTCATAAAAATCTTTAATTCAGCATCAGGAAAAACTACCGTTCCAATATCACGTCCGTCCATAACTATAGCTTTGTTTTTACCCATCGCCTTTTGTTGTTCTACTAACTTAGCACGAACTTCTGAAACTTCTGCCACTTTACTTACAAAACTAGAAACTTCAATAGTTCTAATTTCTTTTTCAACATTTACATCATTCAAAAACATTTCAGCAAAACCTAAATCTGCATTGAATTCGAAATGCAATTTGATATTTGAAATATCATTAATAAGTGCTTGTTTATCAAAATTTGAAGAGGAAATATATCCTTTTTGCATTGCAAATAAAGCTACTGCGCGATACATTGCTCCTGTATCAACGTATACATACCCTAAATGTTTGGCAAGTTGTTTGGCTAAAGTACTTTTTCCTGTTGAAGAAAATCCGTCGATAGCAATAGTAATTTTTTTCAATTTATGTCTGTTTAATAACTGTTGTCTGAAAAATCAATTGTTAGTCCGAAAAGACTTGTGTTTCCTGCAAGTGTATATCTTGAATAAGAATAATTAAATTTCATTTTACCCATTTTTAATCCCAATCCAAGTGAAATTCCTGAAAAATTTCTCTGATCTACAATTCGCAATTCTTCTGCTCTTCTAAAATTATATCCAAGTCTTACGTTTATTCCTTTAGTTGGAAACAATTCGGCACCTAAAACCACATGTCGCAAAGCATTATTTAAAAAGCCTACTTTTTCTTGAGTCGCTTCACCATCAATACTTCCAATAGCACGATTAGGATTAGAAAAACCTATTTTCCATTGTTGCAAATTTTCTAAAGTTAGATGCCATCGCAAAGGTACATTTTCTACTTCTTGCGAAACACCAATCAAAACTTCAAGAGGTAATTTCTCTTGAGTACCAGCATAAGTTGTGAATTGGGTTCCAACATTTCTAACAACTAATCCCCAATTGACATCGTTAGGTTCATCGATAAATAAAAATCCAAAATCGGCAGCGCCACCAAATGAATTATAACTTTCTAAAGTGGAAGAAATCAATTTGGCATTGGCTCCTAAATAAAAACTTGTAAATGGAATATTGTAAGCATAACCAAAAGAAAGTGCTATTTCACTTCCTGTGAATGAAGATGTGGCTAGACCATTTTCGTCGTAACCATCAAAATTTCCGTAGTTTACATAATTTACTCCAGCGTGAAAGGTTTGCAAATGTCGGTCGTAAGTATAGGCATAAGCAGCAGTTCCATAGGTAACTTCACCAAAATAGCTTCCGTAATTTAAAGACAAATGATTGTCCATTTCAGCATTAATTGTAGCCGGATTAAAATGTGCTTGATTTACGTCATTATCATAAATAGTAATTACTTTACCTCCTAATGCTGCTTGCCTTGGAGAAGTAACTAAATTTAAAAATTGATAAACTGACCTACCTCCTATTTGACTGTAACTTACAGTGCAAAAAAGTAAAAAAATGGAGATAAATAGTTTTTTAAACATACAAAAAATAGCAATTTACTTAACCTATAACGGAAATGCGAAGATATTATTTTTAAAGTTATACTAAAAATAAAAAGGCATGAGGTTTTCATCTCATGCCTTAAACTATTTTTAAATGAAATTAATCTAAAACTTTGGCATTTTTCACCTTTTGATTGGTTAATGCTATATCAATAACTTCACTCATTTCTTTTACATAATGAAAAGTTAATCCTTCTAGATAATTTGCTTTAATTTCATCAATATCACTTTTATTATCATGACAAAGAATGATTTCTTTTATATTAGCTCTTTTAGCCGCTAGAATTTTTTCTTTGATTCCTCCAACTGGCAAAACTTTTCCTCTTAAAGTAATTTCACCTGTCATAGCTAAACCTTTTTTGATTTTGCGTTGCGTTAACAAAGAAACTAATGATGTTAACATTGCAATTCCAGCACTTGGTCCGTCTTTTGGTGTTGCTCCTTCTGGAACGTGTAAGTGAATGTTATACTTTGTCAAAATATCTTGATCTAGTCCGAAAAGTTCTGCATTTGCTTTGATGTATTCTAAGGCAATTGTAGCAGATTCCTTCATCACCGTACCTAAATTTCCAGTTAAAGTAAGCGTTCCTTTTCCCTTAGAAATCAAGGATTCAATAAAAAGAATATCTCCACCGACAGAAGTCCAAGCCAATCCTGTTACTACTCCAGCAACATCGTTTCCTTCAGCTTTATCACGTTCTAATTTTGGTGAACCCAAAACTTTTACGATATCTTCTGATGTAACTTTTTTGTTATATTCTTCTTCCATTGCTACAGATTTTGCAGCATTTCTTATCACTTGTGCAATTTTTTGCTCCAAACTTCTCACACCCGATTCACGAGTATAACCTTCAACTATTTTTTCTAATTCTTTTTTACCAATTGTCAAATCTTTTGAAGTCAATCCGTGTTCTTTCAACTGCTTTGGAAATAAATGTTGGCGTGCAATTTCAACTTTTTCTTCTGTTGTATATCCTGCCATTTTTATAACTTCCATTCTATCTTTTAATGCCGGTTGAATAGTTGACATTGTATTAGAAGTCGCAATGAACATAACTTTAGATAAATCGTATCCCATTTCAAGGAAATTATCATAAAAAGCATTATTTTGTTCAGGATCTAGAACTTCTAAAAGCGCTGATGATGGATCACCATGATTGCTTACAGACAACTTATCGATTTCATCTAAAATAAATACCGGATTTGAAGTTTGTGCTTTTTTTATACTTTGTATAATTCTTCCTGGCATTGCGCCTATGTAGGTCTTTCTGTGTCCACGAATTTCAGCTTCGTCTCTTAAACCACCTAATGAAATTCTAACATACTCTCTTCCTAATGCTTCAGCAACTGATTTTCCAATAGATGTTTTTCCAACACCAGGAGGTCCTGTCAAACATATAATTGGTGATTTCATATCATTTCGCAATTTCAAAACTGCTAAATGTTCAATCATTCGTTTTTTTACATCTTCTAATCCAAAATGATCTCTGTCTAAAACTTTTTGAGCATGTTTTAAATCAAAGTTATCTTTTGAATATTTATTCCAAGGTAAATCTAAAAATAAGTCTAGATAATTTCTTTGAATACCAAAATCTGGCGCCTGCGGATTCATACGTTGCAACTTAGAAAATTCTTTTTCGAAGTGCTTACTTGTTTTTTCATCCCAACTTTTAGTTTTGGCACGTTGACGCATTTCTTCAAATTCTTGCTCATTAGAAACGCCACCCAATTCTTCTTGGATGGTTTTCATTTGTTGGTGCAAGAAATATTCACGTTGCTGTTGGTCTAAATCGAAACGAACTTTAGATTGAATATCATTTTTAAGTTCAAGTTTTTGCAACTCTACATTCATGTAACGTAAAGTTTCAAGAGCTCTTTCTTTTAGAACATTCATCATTAATAAATTTTGTTTTTCCTCAACCGAAAGATTCATATTGGAAGAAACAAAATTGATTAAGAACGATTGACTCTCAATATTTTTGATAGCAAATGTAGCCTCAGTAGGAATATTTGGACTTTCTTTTATTATTTCTATTGCTGATTCTTTAATTGAATCAATAATTGTGTTAAACTCCGTATCGTGTTTTCCTGGTCGTTTTTCTGGTACTTCTTTAATGTTGGCCGTAATAAAAGGTAGTTCAGAAACAATAGAATCTATTTCAAAGCGTTTTTTTCCTTGAAGTATAACAGTTATATTACCATCAGGCATTTTTAAAACTCTAAGAATTCTGGCAACTGTTCCTACATGGTGAATATCATCTTTAGAAGGATCTTCATCTTCTTCATTTTTTTGAGCAACGACACCAATTATTTTATTACCAGCATTGGCTTCATTGATTAGTTTAATAGATTTATCTCTTCCAGCTGTAATTGGAATTACAACTCCTGGAAATAATACCGTATTTCTTAATGGCAGAATTGGTAATGATGAAGGCAATTCTTCATTAGTCATTTCTTCTTCATCTTCTGGTGTTAAAAGAGGAATCAATTCGGCTTCAGAATCGAATTCTTGAAGTGACAAATTGTCAAAGGCGATTATTTTTTGATTTGACATAGTATATATTGAGTCAATATGACATTTAATTATTTACAATTTGGTAACAAATATAGGTTTTGTAAAAGATTTTATAAATTAAAATCGATGTATTACATTGAAATGGTGCTGAAAAATATAATTTGAACATTTAAACAGCAACTTTCTAAATAAAACAATGATTGTGCCACAAAAAAAATCCGCCATTTCGACGGATTTTTTAAATTTTAAATTGAATTGTTTATGGTAATTCGACATCGAATGAGCCTTGTGTTATAGTTTTTGTTTGTAATGTTGTAGGGTTTTTCACTACTAAACTAAAAGTTCCTTTAATTCTTGTTGCTGTTTTTTCTGTAATAGTTAATGCACCTGTATCAGAGTTATACAAAACGCCATTTGCAGTGCAAGTTGCTGTTAAGTCTTGATTAAAAGGACCATTAAAATTGTAATTTCCTACACCAAGAGTTTTAGAAAATCTTAATCCAACAGTATCGTTATTGGTTTTAGAACCAACTATACTATAGGAAGGTGGATATCCTGAACCTGTAACTTCTGTAACGTCTATTTGATCTTCGATAAATTCAGTTCCATCTACTTTAGCCGAGAAGAAATCGGTTGGCGTACTAGTACCAATTGTGTAAGGAATATTTGTAAAAATACCATTAGTAAAACTAATTGGTGGAATATTTGAAACTGATAAATCAGACCAATAACCTGTAAAACTGAATGTTCCAGATATTTTTTTGTTTACAGTATCTATATTGGTAATGGTAACTGTTCCTGCAGAAACTGATGGATTTGTTGGGTTAACAGCCCAATAAACATCTCCATTGGAATTGTTGTTGGGATCGTAAGCAATTAAGTTGGAGGTTGAATCATAAGTTCCAACAGTATTTCCATTTAAAGCAAATCCAAATGTTTGTCCGTTTGTTGTTTTAAGTCCAGCGATTTGAATGGAGTTTGGCAACATTGCTGCTTCAGTACTATTGGCTATCCAAGTTTGACCTCCAAAATCTACTTTAAAAACAGCATTTGTTTGATTACCTCCATTTCCTCCACCTCCATTATTTCCGTTGTTGTTATTAACTTGCTGTAACAATGTTGGGTCTATAGGTTCATTATCACATGAAACAAAAGAAAATGCTGCAAAAAGAACTGTAAAAATAGAAAGAAATGTAATCTTTTTCATTATGCTAAATTATTTGTTCAAATATAATTATTTTTTGGATATATAAAATTATTTTCTTGGAACTCTTGTCAATAAAATTAATCCGATTACAAAAAATACACCTAAAAATACGATTGCATTTCTCATAGAACCAGTAATTAAATCTATTGTTCCATAAATGGTCATTCCTATTACTATTCCAACTTTTTCTGTTACGTCATAAAAACTAAAGAACGATGCAGTATCTTCTGTTTCAGGTAAAAGTTTAGAATAGGTTGATCGTGCAATAGATTGTATTCCTCCCATAACTAAGCCTACAAAACCTGCTGTAGCATAAAATTGAATTGGAGTTTCAACAAAATATGCAAAAGCACAAAGTACAGCCCAAATACCATTTAAAACCATTAAAGTATTTATGTTTCCGAATTTTTCAGAAATTCTTGAAGTTATAAAAGCTCCACCAATTGCAACCAATTGAATTAAAAGTATACTAATAATCAAACCCATGGTTTTGTCATCTGAACCCCAATTGACTTCGGTTGCTCCAAAATAAGTTGCGACCAACATAACCGTTTGAACAGCCATGATAAAAACAAAATAACTATATAAATATCTTTTAAGTGCTAGGTTTTGTTTTAACTGTTTCCAAACTAAATTTAATTCGTGGAAACCTTTAAAGATAAAATCTTTTGTTAATGGAACATTATTTCTGTTTCCTTTTGGCAAATAATAATAGGTTATATGACTAAATCCAATCCACCAAACACCAACCATTACAAAAGAAATTTTCATTGCTTCTTTAGATGATTCAATTGCAAAAAAATCTGGAAACATTACCATACCTAAATTAATCAACAATAGTAGAGTACTACCAAAGTATCCCATAGAAAAACCTTTGGCACTAACTCTATCTTGTTGTTCAGGGAAAGCAATATCTGGCAAATAGGAATTATAAAAAACCAAACTTGACCAAAAGCCAATTAATCCAAAAAAATAAGATGTATAACTCCAAAATAAATTATCAACATCAAACCAATAAAGGCATATACAAGCTGACCCACCTAAGTAACAAAAGAAACGTAAAAAAGCTTTTTTATTTCCAAGATAATCAGAAATTCCTGAGAGTATAGGTGAACAAATTGCTACAATCAAAAAAGCAAAAGCTGTAACAAAACTAATCATTGCTGTAGCTTTAATATCTTGACCGAATAAGTTTACACTCTCTTTTTTAGCATCACTGAAAATCAATTCATAAAAAATTGGAAAAACTGCAGACGCAATTACTAAGCTATAAACGGAATTTGCCCAATCGTAAAAAGCCCAAGCATTTAATAATTTAGGATGTCCTTTAGGAAGATTTGCCATAATGTAATTTTAAATAAAAAAAGCTGCCAAAAATTGACAGCTTCAAATATACTCTTTTTTTATTACTCGAATATTATTTAAATGTTACTCCGAATTTAGCAGCTTCAGCTTTTGCTTGTGGTAACAATGATTTTAAATGATCAATTCTTGTTTGATTACTTGGATGTGTGCTTAAAATTTCTGGTGGTGCTTGTCCTCCAGATTGTGCAGACATTCGTTCCCAAACAGCAACAGCATTTTCAGGATTGTAACCAGCAATTGCCATTAATGTTAGACCAATCATATCGGCTTCACTTTCATGTTTTCTGCTAAATGGCAACATTACTCCAACTTGTGAACCTATTCCGTAAGCTTGCATTACCATTTGCTGCGTTTGAGGATCTTGGTTTCCTACTGCTACAGCAGCACCAACTTGTCCAAGTTGTTGAAGCATACCCGCACTCATTCTTTGTTGACCATGATTAGCTAATGCATGAGCAACTTCATGACCCATAACTGCTGCAATTCCTGCATCATCTTTACAAATTGGTAATATTCCTGTATAAAAAACAATTTTTCCACCTGGCATACACCAAGCATTAACTGACTTGTCTTCAACAAGATTATATTCCCAATTGTAACCATTTAAATAATCTGAGTGATTATTGGCAGCTAACCATCTTTCTGCGGCAACCTTTATTTTTGTTCCAACAGTTTCAATCTTTTTTGCTTCAGCGGTATTTTTAATAACTTTATTTTCAGTCAAAAACTGATTGTACTGCTGAAAAGCCATTGGAAATATTTGACTATTTGGCACCAAAGCCATTGTACTTTTACCTGTAAAAGGATTCTTAGCACAAGAAATTATTAAGGCTACTGCCAAAAAACCGATTGTGTATTTTTTATAACTCATAATTATTTTTAATTAAACTCAAATTTACAAAATTTAAACACCAATAAAGTGTAATTCTGTGAAATCTTTATCAACAATCAAGCCATTTTCTAAAATCAATGATTCCTTATCGAATATGATTTTCTCATTATCTATTTCAATTCCTTTAATTTTGAATGGTAATCCTTTCAAATTGATCTTAATAGTTTGATATTGGGTTTCAAAAGTTCCTTCTTTATGTTGAGTTATGAAAAGTTCGTTTTCTTTACCATTAAGAGTAAACGTTTTATAACTAAATCTACCTTTATTATAGTCATATCCATCTTGTGCATCTTCGTATACATAAGATTTTTCTTTTCCTAGTTTGAAATAAGCTTCAAGAGACAATTCTGGAGATTCAATTTGACCAACATATTGTTGCACAGGATATTTAGGAATAATAGCACCTTCTTTAATAAATATCGGAATCTGATCAAAATCAGTAGCAACCCAAAGTTCTTTTTTACCTTTTACTAATTCATTTGTCCAGTAATTATACCAATTTCCATCTGGTAAATACATTCTTCTTCCTAATGCATTTGGTTCTAAAATTGGGCAAACCAATATTTGATTTCCAAAGATAAATTCGTCAGTTCTGTAATGTGTTTGAGCATCGTCTTGGTCAAAGTATACTAATGGTTTCAACATTGGAACTCCATCGTTTACATATTGCCAGAACATTGTATATAAATAAGGTAATAATTGATAACGTAATTCAACGAATTTTCTAGTAATATCAATTACTTCATCACCAAAACTCCATGGTTCTTGTTCACCGTGATGACCCGATGAATGCGTTCTACAAAATGGATGAAATACTCCCAATTGAATCCAACGTGCATATAACTCAGCTGATGGTTGTTCGGCAAATCCACCAATATCAGAACCTGTGAAACCCATTCCAGAAATTGACATACGTTGCATTTGAACGTTTGCAATCCATAAATGTTCCCAAGTTGCTACGTTATCGCCTGTCCAAGATGAAGTGTATCTTTGTGCTCCTGAATAAGCTGAACGAGTAATTACAAAAGGACGTTTTGGATATGCAAATCGTTTTACACCTTCGTAAGTGGCACGCGCCATTTGAGTTCCGTATACATTGTGTGCTTTTCTGTGACTGCAATTATTCCCATCGTAATTATGACGCACATCTAATGGGAATGTTTTTGTTGGAACTTCCATTACTGCAGGTTCGTTCATATCATTCCAAACTCCTTTCACACCTATTTCTGCAATTAATTCTTTGAATAATCCTGCCCACCATTCTCTAACTTCTGGATTGGTATAATCTGGAAAATTACATTCTCCAGGCCAAACTTTTCCTTTCATATAAGGACCATCAGCTCTTTTGCAGAAATAATCTTTTTCTAGAGCTTCTTGATAAACCGAATAATCTTTGTCAATTTTTATTCCAGGATCAATGATAACAACGGTTTTGAATCCATCTTTTGCTAAGTCTGCTACCATTTGTTTTGGATCTGGAAAATAGTCTTTATTCCAAGTAAAACAACGGAAACCATCCATATAATCGATATCTAAATAAATAGCATCACATGGAATTTGAAGTTCTCTAAATCTTCCTGTAATTTCCTTTACTTTGGCTTCTGGAAAATAACTCCATTTACATTGTTGGTAACCTAAAGTCCAAAGTGGTGGCAATTCTGGTTTTCCAGTTAAATGAGTATAAGTTGTAACTACATCACTCATTTTTGGGCCATAAATAAAATAGTAATTCATTTCACCACCATCAGCCCAAAAACTGGTTACTCCTTTTCTTTCATGACTAAAATCAAAAAACGAACGGAACGTATTATCAAAGAAAATTCCGTAAGCTTTGTTATGATGCAGACCTATATAAAAAGGAACTACTTTGTATAATGGCTCTTGATCTTTTGCGAAAGCGTACTGATCGGTTGCCCAATTTTCGACACGTTTTCCTTTTAAATTGAAATTGGTTGGTTTATCACCTAATCCATAAAAACTTTCACCATCGTGAGATGTTTTACTCATTTTTACAATGTTTCCACCATATTCATAACATTCTTCCCAATGAAAACCAATTTCATCTTCTAGAATTGTTGTTCCATCTAATTCATAAATTCCAACTCTGCAATCGTGTTTTTGAACTACTACATAAACTTTAGAAGTTTTAATTCTGTAATGGTCACTTTCTTCAGTTACTTCAAGAACATTATAACCATGTGATTGCGTTTTATCAATAGCATAAGAAAAATCATTGCTGAAATATCCCTTGGCAGTAAAACGAAAACGAATCATACTGTCGCGTAAAACAGTAACTCGAAGAATCACATTATTATCAGTATGAAAATCTATAGAATCTACTTCGTGTTTGTAAGATATAATTTGTGACGGAAATAAATCGCCTTTGTACTCAAGCTCGGTATTAATAATCATAGGATTAATTTTAAGACAAGTTGCGAAAATACGAATGTAGTATCGAATTTTCAAAAGTAATTAAAGTAGTTTTTAACGATAACGTTTGCGGTTACTGATAAATCTAAAATAGATGTAAAAAGGACGCAAGGAATTTTGATTTTCTTTGCGTCCTTATGTTAAATTATGAAAATTTAAAAACTGAAATTCCTAAAGGAGCGAGAATAATTTCAGCTGAAAATTCTCTACCATTCCAAGGTGTTGCCTCTATTTTTATTGGTTTTGAGTTACTAACTCCACTTCCATTATATTCTTCATTGTCAGAATTGAAAATCTCAGTTAATTTTCCTTTTCTTGGAAGACCAATGCGATAATTATCATGAACAACAGGAGTCATGTTACATACAACAATTAAGTTTTCTTTTTCTTTATTTCCTTTACGAATATAAGCTAAAACTGAATTTTCATTATCTGAATAATTAATCCATTCAAAACCTTCTGCTGAAAATTGTTTTTCATATAATGCAGGATAACTTTTATACAATGCATTCAAGTCGGTAATACATTTTTTGATGCCATCGTGGAAACCATATTGCAATAAATGCCAGTCTAAACTTCCTTCAAAATTCCATTCTGATGTTTGCCCAAATTCACTTCCCATAAACAATAATTTTGCTCCTGGATGCGTGAACATATATCCGTAAAGTAATCGAAGATTTGCAAATCGTTGCCATTCATCGCCTGGCATTCTACCTTGAATGGAATGTTTTCCATAAACCACTTCATCATGAGAAAGTGGTAACATAAAATTCTCTGTAAATGCATATGTCATAGAAAAAGTTATGTCGTTTTGATGGTATTTTCGATAAACAGATTCTTTAGCAAAATATTGCAAAGTATCGTGCATCCAACCCATCATCCATTTCATTCCGAAACCTAAACCACCTAGGAATGTTGGTCGAGAAACCATTGGAAAACTAGTGCTTTCTTCTGCGATAGTTTGAACATCTGGAAAATTAGCATAAACAGCTTCATTAAAATCAATCAAGAAGCTAATAGTATCTAAGTTTTCTCTTCCTCCAAAAATGTTGGGTTCCCACTCGCCTTCTTTTCTAGAATAATCTAAATATAACATTGACGCAACAGCATCTACTCGAAGACCATCAACATGATACTGTTTTAGCCAAAAAATAGCATTACTTATCAAGAAGGAACGCACTTCGTTACGTCCATAATTGAAAACTAAACTTTTCCAATCTGGATGATAGCCTTTTCTTCTGTCTGGATGTTCGTATAAGTTGGAACCATCGAAAAATCCTAATCCATGAGCATCATCTGGAAAATGTGATGGCACCCAATCCAAGATTACTCCAATTCCTGCTTGGTGCAATTTATCTACCAAAAGCATAAAATCTTGTGGTTTCCCAAAACGTGATGTTGGTGCAAAATAACCTACCAATTGATAACCCCAAGATGGATCGTATGGATATTCCATAATTGGCATAAACTCGACATGAGTAAAACCTGTTTCTTTTACATACGAAACCAATTGGTCTGCCAATTCAACATAGGTCAAAAACTTACCTTCAGCATTGCGTTTCCATGAACCTAAATGAACTTCATAAACCGAAAATGGTTTGTCTAATCCGTTTTTATCTTTTCGGATTTCCATCCATTTAGAATCTTTCCATTTGTAATCCAAATCCCAAATTACAGATGCAGTGTGCGGTGGATGTTCACAGTATAAAGCAAATGGATCTGCTTTTTCAGTGATTAAGCCGCCATTGTTAGACTGAATTTTGTATTTATAAGTTGTTCCCTTATCAATTCCAGGAATGAAACCTTCCCAAATTCCAGATTCGTCCCAACGAACGTTTAGTTGGTGTTCACCTTGTACCCAAAAATTGAAATCGCCCACAACAGAAACCGAGCGAGCTGATGGTGCCCAAACGGCAAAATAAACACCTTTTACTCCATCTACTTCAATAAGATGTGCGCCTAATTTTTCGTATAGTTGAAAATGTTTTCCTGCTTTGAATAAATCGATGTCGAAATCGGTGAATAAGGAATGTGGTTGTACTTGGTTCATTTTTATGTTTATTTTATTCTTTTATAAATTTATAAATCTGTTTTCCTCCATCATAATTTAATTCCAACAAATAAATTCCTTGTTGTAAAAATTGAATATCGATTTGATTGTTGTTTCCAAATTGTTCCACTATTTTTTTACCTGTTAAATCTGTGATACTAATTTTTTCAATTGCACAATTTGAGGTATAACGTATGTTCAAAACATTTTTAGCAGGATTTGGAAAAATAACAAACTCATTTTTTCCAAAGTTTTCATTATCAAGAGCAATACAATTAACTAGATTTAAATTACTTGAATTATTTCCAGAAGACTGAATACCTAATTGTCCAAAATAATTACTCCCCCAAGTATATAATGAGTTATCATTTTTTATACCTATAGAGTTATTAAAACCAACGTTAATATATACCCAAGTATTTTCAAAGCCAATTCTTGTTGGACTATTTAACTGATAGTTGGTGCTGTTTAATTGGCCACAACAGTTTGAACCCCAAGCCCAAATGCTTCCATCAGTTTTCTTACCAAGAGAAAATTCAGAACCAGCTTCTGTCTTTTGCCAACTTGTTTCTGTTCCAATTTGAATTGGTAAATTAGAGTTCGAAGTAGTATTATTTCCCAATTGTCCATAATAATTATAACCCACAGCCCATAATGTTCCATTTGTTTTAATTGCTAAGGAATGATAATCTCCACATGAAATGGATTGCCAGTTGGAAGCATTACCAACTTGAATTGGTGTTAATTGAGCGATATTAGATCCGATACCTAATTGTCCAAAAGAATTAGAACCCCATGACCACAAAGTTCCATCAGATTTAATAGCCATTGAATGATAATGACCAGCAGAAACTGAAACCCAATTTGTTGCTATTCCAATTTGAACAGGCGCATTACGACTTATCGTTGTACCGTCTCCAAGTTGACCATTGGTGTTCATGCCCCATGCCCATAATGTACCATCAGATTTTAGAGCAAGTGAGTGATCTGCACCAGATTCAATTACTATCCAATTACTATTATTTCCTATTTGAGTTGGTATATATTTATCACTATTTGTACCATCGCCTAATTGTCCATAATCATTTTGTCCCCATGCCCAAAGCGTACCATTTGTTTTAATAGCATGAACTGAAGAATTACCAGAAGCAATAGACTGCCAATTCGTATCGTTACTTAAAAGTGTGAATGTAGACGTTTGATAAGTTGGTATTAAATTTGTCAATTGACCATATGAATTATTACCACAGCCCCATATTGTGCCATCAGTTCTTAAAGCAATTGTATGATTATAACCTCCTGATACTTTTGACCAGCATTGTGCTGAAGAGTAAAAACTAGTCATATAAATTAAAAAAAAAATCACTCTTTTCATATGTAAATTTTCTAATACCCCATAATAGTTTGTATACCTCTCAACGGAATAACTGCCCATCGTGGTCGAGAATTTAACTCATAACCCAACTCATAAACTGCTTTTTCAAGGATGCAATATTTTAGTAAAAAGTTGATTTCGTGACTGTAACCGATGTTTAAGTTTCCTGATTGAGCTTTTTCGATGTAGGTTTCTAGGAAAGCTCCAACTAGGTATTTGAATAATAATTCACCTGCTTTGAACAATTCTTCTTGTTCAAATGGGTATTTATCGGCATTGTTGAAAATGGTTGCGTAAATGGCGTAATGAAACGAACGGAACATTCCGGCAACGTCTTTTAATGGCGGTTGTTTTACTTTTCTATCACGAATGGTGCTCTCTGGTTCACCTTCAAAATCAAGTAGATAGAAATCATCACCATTTACTAAAACTTGACCAAGATGAAAATCTCCGTGAATTCTGATGCGCTCCGATTTCATTTTAGTCCAATCAAAATCTACAAAATGTTTACGAATTAGCTTTTTATTTTCAAGGAATTGATGAGCTAAATCTAGTGCCATTCCGTCGAGTTTATGCAAACTATTTTCGATTATATTCAATCGATTTTGGAATTGGTAAAGCAAACGATTTTTTAACCAAACGGTATAATCACCGTTGTAAGTGGTTGGAGTAAAAGCAGTTTCGTGAATGTCGCTACCAAGTGCAATGTGCATTTCGGCTGTTCGCAATGCTAAAGTCTGAACTCTTAAAAACAAACTCAAACCAACCCAATCAATAATTTCTGGTGGAATTTCATTGATTTTCAATCGTTTGAACAATTCTACATTTGGAAGTTTGTCAATTTTAATTTTCTTTCTGGAAAGATTATCAAAAACACCATCCATTTGTTCTAACATAAATTTCCAAGCATCGCCTTGATTTGGAACTAATTCTTGCATCAAACCTAAAGTGATATTTCCTTCCGGCAAAGCCAAATTTATACTTCCTGTGTAAGCTGGCGTATTTTCATAGTGCATTCTTTCTGTCAAGAAACGGCTAATTTCATAATCAGGATTGGTGCTAACATAAATTCTACGGAAAATTTTCAACACAAAAGCATCGTTGTAAATAATCGAAGTATTACTTTGTTCAACACCCATGAATTTGGAAGACTTATATTCCTTATCAACCAAATTTGAGCCTTTATGAAAAATCAATTTTAATCCTTTACTTTCGGTAGATTGTGCAATATTATCAAACAACAACTTTCTGAAATCATCTTGGTGTAAAGCATCAACCAAATAACCATCAATATTTCCAAATTTTGCAGGAGCGATAATGGTATTAGTATCTAGCTCATCAGTAGTCATAAAAGCTACTGGCATAAAATAATGTTGGAAAAACGCTTCTTTAAAATTCACTTCAAGCAAAACACCATAATAGGTATTCTTTTTAGAAGTAATTTTGAAATGATCTACGACTTCAATGTACTTTAAAGTACTCGCTTTTCCTCCATACCACCTTTTGTTGATGATATAGTTTTCTAAAATATCAGACGAAAATATTTTAATGAATTCATCATCTTTGAAAGCATCTTTCCATTCGTTTTTAAATTTGAATGTGGTTGTAAAAGTATCTTGATTGTCGTTTTTCATGACAGTAAATTTATCATTAATAATTACTTCTGAATTTTAAATAAGTGAAAAGGTAAAACCGGATGCAACTCAACAAAATTCCATTCTTTATCCCAATTATAGCTGTTTCCTGTAATCAAATCTATAACTGTAATAGATTGTCCTTCATGAATTCCTAAAGATTTTAATGGCAATTTAATCCAAGCTTGTTTAGCATAATAAGCATCTAAACTTGCAATCATTAAGGTTTCATTTTCTTTATCATCGTCAAATTTGTAATAGGTAATAACTTGTTCGTTATCAGTATCACAGAATTCAATATTATTGGTTTGTTGTAGTGAAGATTGCTCTTTTCTAATTTGGTTAATTTTAGAAATTAGCATAGTGATTTTATTTTCTTTTTGCCAATCCCAAAGACGAATTTGGTATTTTTCACTATCCATATATTCTTCTTTTCCCGGAATTGCATCTGAAACCATATATTCAAATATTGGTCCGTAAATCCCCACAGATGAAGACAATGTGGCTGCTAAAAAATATTTTTGTAAGTGCGTACTTTCATTCGCACCTTGTAATGGAAACGGATTGATATCTGGAGTATTTGGCCAAAAATTTGGACGGAAGAATTCCTTTTGATTGGTTTGAGTAAGTTCGGTTAAATACTCTTGCAATTCTGCTTTAGTATTTCGCCAAGTGTAATAAGAATAAGATTGAGTGAAACCTTGTTTAGCTAACTCGTGCATAATTTTAGGACGTGTGAAAGCTTCTGCTAAAAACAATACGTTTGGATATTTCTTCTTAACTTCTGCAATAAGCCAACCCCAAAAATAAAATGGTTTAGTGTGTGGATTATCAACTCTGAAAACTCTAATTCCACATTCTTCAACCCAAAATAAAGCACAATCTAATAACTCTTTCCAAAGGTTTTTCCAGTCGTCACTTTCAAAGTAAATTGGAAGGATATCTTGGTATTTTTTTGGTGGATTTTCGGCATATTGCACAGTTCCATCTGGACGCCATTTGAACCATTGTGGAAATTCTTTAACATAAGGATGATCTGGTGCAGCTTGAAGCGCAAAGTCCATTGCGATTTCAATATCTAATGATTTTGCTTTTTTGACTAATGATTTGAAATCATCAATAGTCCCTAATTCTGGATGAATCGATTTGTGACCACCATATTTAGAACCAATTCCCCAAGGCGAACCAACATCTCCAGATTGAGCGTCTGTTGCATTATTTTTCCCTTTACGATTTACTTCACCAATTGGATGAACAGGAGGAAAATACAAAGTATCAAATCCCATTTTAGCAACTTTAGGTAAAATCTGCTCACAATCTTTAAAAGTTCCGTGTTTACCTTCTTCTTTTGAAGCAGAACGTGGAAAAAATTCATACCAAGTACTGAATAGTGCCTTTTGTCGATCAACATAAACTCTTAATTCTTGAGTTTGATTTGCTAAAAACTTGGCTGGATTTTCTTTGAAGATAGTTTTTAATTTATCAGAAACTGCTTCAATTATAGCTTTGTCATAATTAGCTTCATTTGAGAATAAATCAACAACTTCATTTAAATATTTTTTATCTGAAGCTGAAACTTTTGATACTAAAGGTTTGATATACTCTATTCCTTCTAATAATTCTGATTTAACATGCTGGTTGTCGTTGATTTTTTTACCAATACCATATTGCCAATTCAAGGCATAATCAATCCAACCTTCAACAAAATAAGAATAGTAACCTTGTTTTTCAACTGAAAAAGTAGCTTCAAAAGCATCATTTGGCAAAGCATTCATTCTAACTTCTGACCATTTTTTGTCCTTTTCATATTTATATTGAACAACCGCTTCCATTACATCATGTCCATCTGAAATAATATCAGCAGTCACGTTTACTTTTTGTCCAACAATTCTTTTTATAAAAAATGCCCCATTGTCTAATTGAGGCAATACATTTTCAATTATTACGCGTTTTTGATTTAACATTTTTCAGATTAATTTATTGATGTCTAAATTTAAGAAAAAAAGATAAAATAAAGTAACTTGCATTAAAATTTATTGAAATGTCAAAAAATAAAGAAATACAAGACCAAACATTGAAAATTCCGAAGGTAATATTGATAACCGCTAAATTATTTGTGGCAATTTCACCAAAATTAGCAACAAAGTTTACTGCAAAATTATTTACCACACCAATAAAACATAAAATTCCGAAACGCGAATTTCATATGGATAAAGAAAGTGTTCAAGAAATAGTTTTCGTTCCTTCTATAAATAAGGAAATTGTGGTTTATCATTATGGAAAAAGTGAAAAGAAAATTTTATTAGTTCACGGTTGGTCTGGCAGAGGAACTCAATTAGTTAAGATTGCAGATGAGTTATTGAATTTGGGATATTCGACAATTAGTTTTGATGCACCAGCACATGGAAAATCCAAAGGGAATTCATCAATAATGATTGAATTTATTGCTTCTATTTTAGAATTGGAAAAACAATTTGGACCATTTGAATTTGCGATTGGTCATTCACTTGGAGGAATGTCCATTTTAAATGCCATTAGAGAAAAACTGAAAATAAGAAAAGTAGTTATTATTGGGAGTGGAGATATTATTCAAGACATAATTGATGATTTTATTAAGAAGTTGGAATTAAATCCTGAAATTGGAATTAAATTAAGAGAGCATTTTGAAAAAAAATATGGAGTTGAAATGAATTATTATTCAGCTTCAAATGCAGCAAAAGAAGTTTTAATTCCTGTTTTAATAATTCATGATGAGAATGATGTTGATGTAAATGTTAAAGTAGCTTATAACATTAAAGAAAACTTGAATATTTCAGAATTGATGATTACCAAAAACTTAGGTCATCGAAAAATTTTAGGAAATACAGAAGTAATAAAACGAATTGTTGAATTTATAAAAGAATAATTATGGAATTATTTGATAGCACAAATGATTGGGCTGAGAAATTGCAACCGCTAATTGATAAATATAAAGGTAAAAAGCATCCTTTAGATTATGAAAATCTATATCAATTAATGGTAGCCGTTATTTTATCTGCTCAAGATTCAGATGCAAATATTAATAAAATCGCACCTGCTTTTTTTTCAGAATTTCCAAATTTGGAAGCATTATCAACTGCAACAATTGAAGATTTATTACCTTATGTAAGCAAAGTTAGAAACTTCAATACCAAATCAAGTTGGTTAATTGAAATTGCTCAAACATTAAAGAGCGATAAAAATATTCCAACTAATCTTAACGATTTAACTGCCTTAAAAGGAATTGGAAGAAAATCCGCAAATGTGATTATGCGAGAAATGAAAGTTACATCTGAAGGCATAATTGTAGATTTACATGTTATAAGAGTTGTACCAAGAATTGGTCTTTGTGAGGAAGCTAAAGATGGTAACAAAGTTGAAAAACAGTTAATGCAATTACTACCAAAGGAAATTTGGGGCGAAATTGGAATGGCAATTTCATTTTTAGGAAGAGAAACTTGTCGTCCGACTAATCCTAAATGTTCAGAATGTGCTATTCAAAATAATTGTCAATATTCATTAAAAACAATTTAAAAAAATAAATATGAAAGCAATTCCACTATATTCTTTAGTTATTATTCCAACTATAGGACAACAAAATTTAATAAAATCATTTAAAAATCCTTAAAAGATATTATTGGTTGGTTTGGATGTGCAAATTCTGATGCGCATATTACATAATAAATCTTGAAAACCAATTGACATTAGGGCTTTACATAAACCAAATAAGAGATTTTTGTAAAACTATCATTCCTCAAAAAGTTAGATTTGATTCTTTAGATTCTTTTAGTCACCATACCTTTTTTATTTCACCAGATGAAAAATCGCAACTATATCTTAACAATATTATTATTGATATGCATAAATCAATAGGTTTTGATATTAAAAATACTCATGCTCACATGACTGTAGCTAGAGGGTTAGATTTGAAAAAATAAAAAAAGTTCAAGAACAATTTAATACTAAGAAATTAATTTTGAATTTATTTGTGATTCTATTCATGTTAGAAAATTCAATGAGAAAACAAAACAATATTCAGATATTATAGAAACAATCTATTTTGATAAATAATAGAGTGTATTTTTTATAAACTTGATATAAAACAAAAAACCTCTATCAAATAAATGATAGAGGTTTTCAAAAAGAAGGCGGCGACATACTCTCCCACAGTTATGCAGTACCATCTGCGCAATCGGGCTTAACTTCTCTGTTCGGAATGG
>NZ_BAABCT010000005.1:0-256856 GCF_039539185.1 Flavobacterium cheonanense
TGTTGGTAACTTTTTTAAAACCCGAAGGGAATTTTTTAAAAAAAGTTATCAATCTTCCGATTACAAATCCGTATTTTTGAATTAATTAATAACCTAAAAATGGTCAACGTATTTTAGGACATGACAAAAACTACTTTATATATATTTTTCTTTCTGATTTATTGGACATGTTCGTTTTGTCAAAATCAATATACCTACATAGAAAAAGGAGTTGATTCAATAGATTTATGTAAAACAAATTACAACTTAGTTGGTCAAAAACTTAAAATATATCACAATGGAGGAATTTATTTAACTGCAAATGGAATTGAATCAAAATTTATACAATGGATAAATGAGGAAGTAAAATTAAAAGCAGGGAAATCACATTGGGGAAATTTTGAACCTAAAACTGGAGACATAGGAGAAGTAGTTCAAATTGGAAAGAATAAATATGATGAACTCATTTACATTCTAAAAATTGATTCGCTTTATGTACCAATAAAATGCAGCTATTTAACTCAAGCTAATAATCTGAGTTCCGAAGAAAAATCAATAGAGAGATGGAAAGAAATTGAACGATACGGCGAAGGAAATTGCAATTTCAAAAAAAATGGATTAAATGAAGTTTATAATCGAGCTGGAATTGCAAAAATAGATAAACTTGCTGAAAATTTTGCTTGCAACTTACGAGAAACTGGAATTGATAAGGTTATGCTCATCAAGCGAATATCAGACAATGGCTCTTCGCCAAATGAAGTTGAATATGTCTATTGGTATGAAAACGGTCAAGGATTTAAAACAGCATTTGAAAACAATAAAGAACACAATCCAACTCAAACAAAAATTGAAAAATATGATTGGAAAGATATTTTAGAATATTACAATCAGAATGTAAAAGGAATAGAACTTAAATTCCCACAATCTTTTGTAAGTCATTTTACAAATCTTATTATTCAACTTTATCAAGGTAAAGAATTTTATAGTTATGGGATGCAATTATTGATAAAAAAAGAAGATGAAAGTTTGCCAAATGTAAAATTCATAAGATATGTAGAACGAAAGCTAAACGAAAAATAAAAACATCACATAACAAGTGTTTGCCACAATTGATTACTATGATATTTCAAAAATAAGATTCATATTTTCTATTGTTTTTGGTAATAATTCAATATCTTTTATTCATTTAAAACAATAGATTTATTTAAACATTAATTAGCTCAATTTGTTTTAATCAATTTTAATTTTAGACCATGATTCTTATCTAAATAATAAAATTAAACATTCAATTTCTTGAGAGTTTTTTTTACATTTGACCAATTACTAGTTGAAATAAGTTGTTGTAAATTATTAAATATAGAATTGCGAAATGAGTGAGTATAAAAATAGTCGTTGTATAAATTGCGATACCGAAATAATTGGTAAATTTTGTCACAATTGCAGCCAAAAATCAAATACACAACGTCTTGACATTAAACATTTTATCCAACACGACATAATTCATGGCGCATTTCATTTAGATAAAGGTTTGCCTTTTACACTAAAAGAAATCATACTAAGACCTGCTGCTGTTGCTCAGAACTACATTCAAGGAAAAAGAGTACGATATTATAACTTCTTTTATTTGACGTTAGTAATTATTGGTTTTACGCTCTTGTTGCAATCCTTTATGGACAAACCAAGTTTTAGAAACAACAATCCTTCTTATGTAAAAAGTTTGAATTTTGCACGTGAGAATATCAAGTTCATTTTGCTTTCGTTTATCCCTTTATTTGCAATTTCTTCAAGAATGGTATATCACAAAGTAAAGTTCAATATCGCTGAACATAGTATTATTGCGAGTATATGCCTAATTTATTTTTTGTTGTTCAATTTATTATCTGATATTCTTAAATTAATGAAGTTGGATGAAAATACCAATCCTATCATAAATTTAATAACTGCAATAACAATTATCATTATTTACTATCAAGTTTTTAAAGAATATTATCAAAATAAAAGGTATTTGAATGTAATAAATGCCTTTATAACACTATTCATTTTTATTATTTTCTTTGTTCTACTTGTATCCTTTATTGTGTTATTTATAACAATGAAATAAAAATCAAAAATACTTTTTCCTCAACCAAAAAGCCACATTAACCAAAATAATCAATGCTGGAACTTCAACTAAAGGTCCAATAACTCCAGCAAATGCTTGTCCGCTATTGATTCCGAAAACGCCTATGGAAACGGCTATCGCTAACTCAAAATTATTTCCTGAAGCAGTGAACGATAATGCAACAGCATCTCTATAATTGGCACCAATTTTCTTGGAAACAAAAAACATCAAGAAAAACATAATGGCAAAGTAAATCACTAGTGGAATGGCAATTCGAATTACGTCCATTGGTAAATCGACAATCATTTCACCTTTCAAACTGAACATTACCACAATCGTAAAAAGAAGCGCTATCAAAGTAATTGGCGAAACAAATGGTATAAATTTCTGATTGAAGAATTTATCTCCTAAATATTTTTTAATCAAAAATCGGCTAATCACTGCTAATGCAAACGGAATTCCAAGATAAATCCCAACGGTTTTAGCAATTTCTGAAATAGTAATATCGAGTTCCAAACCTTTAATTCCGAATAATGGCAACATCACTGCCAAATAAAAATAAGCATACAAACTAAAGAAAAACACTTGTAGCAAACTGTTAATTCCGATTAATCCAGCTGTTAGCTCTCTATTACCTTCGGCTAGTTCGTTCCAAACGATTACCATCGCAATGCACGGAGCAATTCCGATAATGATTAAACCGGTCATGTATTCTGGATAGTCTTTTAGGAAAAAAGTTGCTAATAAGAACATCAAAAAAGGTCCAACAATCCAGGTTATGAAAAACGAAGCCGTCAATAATTTGGGTTGTTCAAACATTTTAGGAACTTGCGAAAAATCGATTTTTGTTAATGGCGGATACATCATTAAAATTAGTCCAATTGCCAAAGGAATATTTGTAGTTCCAGATGAAAACGAGTTAATAAAATCGGCTGAATTCGGAATAAAATAACCAATGCCAACTCCAATTAGCATCGCTAGAAATATCCAAAGTGTTAAGTATCGATCTAAAAAATTAAGTCTTTTTTTCATGTTAAACCATTAAGGTATTAAGATTCATTAAGATTTTTTATGTTCACAGTTGTCATTCCGTAGGAATCTCATTTAATCTGACTAAACACATAATGCATTTCACTTGCAATTTGCAAACTTCTTTCTGCGTATTTTTCGTTCATTAAATCCGTTCCGTCAAAAGCTTTTGGATCGTCGTATTTTATTGGAAATCTGGCTTCTGCACCAAAAACCATTGGACAACCTTCATCTGCATTATTACAAGTCATTATGGCTCCAAACTTACTTTTCGGATTAAAATCATCGAAATACGCTTTTGAAAAACAAATAATCGGGTGTTGATTTGCATCAAATTTCACAGCATAAACTGGATTTTGTTCCTCACTCAACTTCTGAATTTCAAATCCTTGATTGGTCAACGTTTCACTAACTTTTGGAAACATGGCTGTAGCTTCCGTTCCACCAGAATAGAAAAAAACCTTTTGAATTCCGAATTTAAAAGCCATTGTTTGTGCCCAAATTTGTGACAAATGACTTCTGCGTGAATTGTGTGTGCAAATGAAGTTTAGACGAATTTCTTCGTTGGAGTTTACTTTATTTTGAATATAATCAATCAAAGGTTTCAAAACTTCTGTTCGCTCGTTTGAAACTGAAATTTTTGAAATAGCTGCTATGGTATTTTTTAAATCTAGAAACATATTATTTCTTTTTAAAGGAACAAAAAATAAAATTCTGGTTAGTATCAAATGGCGTTTGATGATTTTCTTCAAAACATTTTATCTTCTCAAAATCACTTCCAAAAATGGCATCAAATTTGGCTTCAGAATATTGTGTGATTTCTAATCCACTACATTTTAAAGGTCCGTTTTCTGAGAAAGTTCCAAGAAATAAAAATCCTTTAGATGCAATTGCATTCGAAACTAATTCTTTATAAATAGTAATCTCATTTTCATTAGTTAAAAAATGAAAACTAGCTCTATCATGCCAAACATCAAAAGTAGTTTCTGGCTGAAAATCAACAATATCAGAAACTATAAAAGTTACATTTTCTGCCTTTGCTCCTAACCTATTTTTGATGCGTTCAATAGCATTCGCAGAAATATCTAAAAGAAATAAATTTTGGTAACCCATTTCTAATAAATTGTCAATCAGATAACTATCCCCTCCGCCAATATCAATGATTTTGGCTTCTTTTGGAATACTATTTTCAATGAAAAAATTAATTGATGTTTCTGGCATTTGTTGATACCAACTTACTTCCGTTTCTTGCTTGGTTGCAAAAACTTTTTCCCAATGTTCCTTTTTTGGACTCATATTTTTCAATTAATTTTTAACAACAACCAGAATCTGGAGTACAAGACGATGCATTTTTAGGTTTCCACTCTCCTATTTTTACTTTCAATTTTTCTGGCGGAATTCCACAATTGTCTTTTGCCAAACAATCGGTTAGTTTTGATTTTAATTGGAAGTTAGTTCCGTCAAAATCTAAACCGAATTTTCCTATAGTTTCTTTCATTTGGTATTCTACTTCAATTTCTAAATCTGGAATTTGCAATTTAGCTTCCGATAATTCAATGATGTGAACCAATTTTTCTGGATGCAATCTGTGATCATAATCGTTGGCTTCCCAAAGTTGGAAATTCACAACTTCTTCAGTTCGAACTACGCCACCACAATCGATGAAATGTTTAGTAATTTTCCCAACTTCAGTAACGTGAAAATGACTTGGAACCAATTCGCCATTAGGCAATTGAAAAGCTATTTGTGAAAGATTTTTTAACTGATTTTTTATTTCTGATAGTTTCATTTTTTTTAGTGATTAGTGATTAGTAAAAAGTGATTAGCTAACAACATTTGTTCTTTAATTTATGTCTAATCATTCCAAAATGATTTTCTATTTTATCAATAGTATCCGGATTGATGCAATAGCAAATGGCTGTGCCTTCTATAGTTCCTTTGATGATATTGGCGTTTTTTAATTCCTTTAAATGTTGCGAAATTGTAGGTTGTGCCAATGGTAATTCGTTTACAATATCACCACAAATACAGGAATCTACCGACAATAAATAATCGACAATTGCAATTCTTGCTGGATGTGAAAGTGCTTTGAATAAAGTTGCCATTTCGTTGTGCTCTTCTGAAAATGATTCTGATTTGGATGCTCCCATTTTTATAAAAAATTATTATATTGCAATATTACGATAAAACAATTATATAAAGCGAATTATTATGTTAAATTTATACTACAAATCAAACTTCTCAATTCCGAAATAATTTCATACTTTTGAAATCTTAAAAAATCTATAACTATGGCAGCAATAACATTAGGTGGAAACCCAATAAACACAAATGGTTCATTACCTCAAGTAGGTTCAAAAGCAACCGATTTTCAATTAGTAAAAAGCGATTTATCTGTAGCAACTTTAGCTGATTATGCAGGAAGCAAATTGGTTTTAAACATTTTTCCAAGTATCGATACTGGAACTTGTGCTACTTCGGTTAGAACTTTCAACGCAAAAGCAAGTGCTTTGGAAAACACAAAAGTATTATGTATTTCAAGAGATTTACCTTTTGCTCAAAAACGTTTTTGTGGCGCTGAAGGATTAGAAAATGTTGAAAATTTATCTGATTTCAAAGAAGGAAGTTTCGGAAAAAATTATGGTTTAGAAATCGTTGATGGTCCATTAGCAGGATTACATTCTAGAGTAGTAATCGTTTTAGACGAAAACGGAGTTGTAAAACACGCTGAACAAGTTGGTGAAATTGCAGACGAACCTAATTACGAAGCCGCTTTAGCATCACTATAATGGAATTCGAAAGAGATAAAACCTTCTTAACTGGACGATTTAAAAGTATGGGATTTGCCTTTAAAGGCGCCATCAAATTAATTACAACCGAACACAGTGTAATGGTACAAAGTTGTTTGGCTGTTGTAATGATTATTGCTGGTTTTTACTTTGAAATTTCTCACGAAGAATGGTTGATTCAAACCTTAGCCATTGGTTTAGTCCTTGGAATTGAAGGTCTAAACACTGCAGTAGAAAAAGTGGCCGATTTTATTCATCCTGAATACCATGAACGCATTGGTTTTATCAAAGACATTGCAGCTGGAGCCGTATTTTTTGCTGCGATGACTGCTATTGCTATTGGATGCATTATTTATATTCCAAAATTTTAATTGATTACAACATAAAATTTCTATTTTTATACCAACTATTTAATTTCGAATGGCAAAACAAGTAAAAAAAGAAAATACAAAACCTGACGAACTAGGAGAAAAACTTCCTTGGAAAATGAAAAGACAATACAAAGTAGTTTTTGGTTGTCTTTTAGTGCTTTTATCCATAGGACTTTTGGTGGCTTTCATTTCGTTTTTCATGCATGGTCAAGAAGATCAAAGTATAGTTACTGCTCTTTCTGACAGAAACAAACCTGCAGAAAATTGGTTGGGAAAAGTAGGTGCTTTTTTAGCTGACTTCTTTATTTACAAAGGATTTGGAGCCGCATCGTTTCTTTTTGTGAAATTGTTTTTCATAACAGGAGCTTTTATGGTTTTAGATTTGCCATTAAAGAAGTTAAAATCAACTTGGTTTTGGGATTTATTTGCCATCATCATTTTATCAATACTTTTCGGATTCTTTGCTAATTCTATTCCAGAACTTGGCGGAACTATTGGTTTTGAAATGAATCAATTCTTTCAAGATTACATCGGAAAAATTGGAACTTTCTTAGTCTTACTTTTTGGTTTAGTAATTTATTTGTTATTCAAAATCAAAATCTCTCCAGACAGCATCAAAATGTTTTTTGAGAAAAAGCAAAAAGAATTCAAAGAAGATATTGATGCTATGAAATCAAAACCTTCTGAAGATGCAAGTGGAGCTTACAACCTTGAAGAATATGCTGTTGAGGAATCAAAAGATGATTTAGATGAAGCATTTGAAGAGCCTTACATCAAACCAGCAACATCTCAGTTTGAAATCAATAAAGAAACATTGAAACCAACAATTTCAAGCTATTCTGAAATTGAATTGGAACCTACTTTAAAAAATGAACCAAAAGTTGCTCCTTCGCTTTCACTAGAAGTTGAACAACCCATAACCCCAAAAGTAGAACCTGCTAAAGAAATAATCAAAACCAATGACGAAGCTTTTGTAATTGAAAAATCGCAAGACGAAGATACGGTTGAAGAAAATTTGGCAGCCAAATTAGTAGCCGATTTTGGTTTATTTGACCCTAAATTAGAGTTATCTAATTATAAATTTCCAACTATTGATTTACTGAAAGAATACTCAAGCGTTGGAATTACCATCAATCAAGAGGAACTTGAAGACAACAAAAACAATATTGTAGAAACTTTGCGTAACTACAAAATTGATATTGCTCAAATTAAAGCCACTGTTGGTCCATCGGTAACACTTTATGAAATTGTTCCAGAAGCTGGAATTCGTATTTCTAAAATTAAAAGTTTGGAAGACGATATTGCACTTTCGCTTTCAGCATTGGGTATTCGTATCATCGCTCCTATTCCAGGAAAAGGTACAATTGGTATTGAGGTTCCGAACAAGAATCCTACTATGGTTCCAATGAAAACGGTTATTGCATCTGCAAAATTTCAAGAAGCCGAAATGGAATTACCAATTGCATTAGGAAAAACTATTTCTAACGAAACTTTTGTATTTGACTTAGCCAAAATGCCTCACCTTTTAATGGCTGGAGCAACTGGTCAAGGAAAATCGGTTGGTTTGAATGCTGTTTTAACTTCGTTATTATACAAAAAACATCCTGCAGAAGTGAAGTTTGTTTTGGTCGATCCAAAGAAAGTGGAGTTAACGCTTTTCAACAAAATTGAAAGACATTATTTAGCAAAATTACCAGATTCTGAAGATGCCATTATCACCGATAATAGCAAAGTAATCAATACTTTGAATTCGCTTTGTATAGAAATGGACAACCGTTATTCTTTATTGAAAGATGCGATGGTTAGAAACATTAAAGAATACAATGAGAAATTCAAACAACGAAAATTAAATCCAGAACACGGACACCAATTTTTACCTTACATTGTATTAGTGGTCGATGAGTTTGCCGATTTAATTATGACCGCCGGAAAAGAAGTGGAAACACCAATTGCTCGTTTGGCACAATTAGCTCGTGCTATAGGAATTCACTTAATCATTGCTACACAAAGACCTTCGGTTAATGTAATTACGGGTATGATTAAAGCTAACTTTCCTGCGAGAATTGCTTTTAGAGTAACCTCAAAAATTGACTCAAGAACTATATTAGATTCTGGTGGTGCCGATCAATTGATTGGACGTGGAGATTTATTGTTTTCTAATGGAAATGATTTAGTTCGTGTACAATGTGCCTTTGTAGACACACCTGAAGTTGAAAAAATTGTAGATTATATTGGTTCTCAAAAAGCTTATGCAAGTGCGTTCATGCTTCCTGAGTATGTTGGAGAAGAAAGCAGCATGAAATTAGACATCGATATTTCTGAAAGAGATTCTATGTTTAGAGAAGCTGCAGAAATAATTGTGACCGCGCAACAAGGTTCGGCATCATTATTGCAAAGAAAATTGAAACTAGGTTACAATCGTGCCGGAAGACTAATAGATCAACTAGAAGCAGCCGGAATTGTTGGACCTTTTGAAGGTAGCAAAGCCAGAAGTGTAAACATTCCAGACTTGGTAGCTTTAGATCAATTTTTAAACAATGAACAAAACAATAATTAAAATGAATAAATTTCTGTCAATTGCGTTACTACTTTTTGTTAGTTTAACCGCTAATGCACAAGATAAAAAAGCTAAAGAGCTTTTAGACGATGTAACTGAAAAAATTAAAAGTTATAAGAACATCGTTATTGATTTTAAATACACTTTGAATAACGCCAAAGAAAACATCAACCAAGAAAGCAAAGGAAATGTAACTTTGGAAGGAAATAAGTATGTTCTTAATTTTATGGGCGTAACTAAAATTTACGACGGAAAGAAATCCTACACTATAAATCCAGAAGATGAAGAAGTTACTATTTCAAGTGTAAATGACAAAGATGATAAAGCTATTACGCCTGCCAAAATGCTAACGTTTTTCAATAGTGGTTATAAATATTCTATGGATATTTCTCAAAACATTAAAGGACGTAAAATTCAATACATCAAATTAATTCCGAATAGCGCTAAAGACCAACGTAAAGAGGTTTTGTTAGGAATTGATGTTCAAACTAAAACCATTTACAACCTTATAGAAGTTGGTAAAAATGGTACAAAAACTACATTGACTGTTAATTCTTTCAAAACCAATCAGCCATTGTCAAAAAATCAATTTACATTTGTAGCGAGTAAATATCCTAACTACTACATCAATAAATTAGATTAGCTTTTGTGAAAATATTAGACAAGTATTTATTAAAATCATTCCTGATTACATTTACTACGGTATTTGTAATCTTGTTTTTTATATTCATACTTCAAACCGTCTGGTTATTCATTTCAGAGTTGGCTGGTAAAGATTTAGACTTCCTTTTAGTCGTGAAATTTTTACTATTCTCTATGCCAAGAATAGTTCCGCTAGTATTGCCTTTATCTGTATTATTAGCTTCTATTATGACTTTTGGAAGCTTGGCAGAAAACTACGAATTTGCAGCAATGAAATCTTCTGGAATTTCTTTTCAGAGAACCATGAGAAGCATCACCGTATTTATAATTTTACTAAGCATTTTATCCTTTTTCTTTGCCAACAATGTAATTCCTTACGCAGAATATAAGTTCATCAACTTTAGACGAAATATCGCTCAAGTTAAGCCAGCAATGGCAATCGCAGAAGGTCAATTTAGTGAAGTTGGAAATTATACCATCAAAGTAGATAAAAAATCAGGTGAGAAAGGAAACTTTCTTATTGGAGTAACCATTCATAGGAAACTTCCAAATGGTGAAGGAAATACAACCGTAATTAAAGCTAAAAAAGGTGAACTAATAAGTAGTGAATCATCTAATACTCTAAAATTAGTTTTAACAGACGGAAATTACTACGAAGACATTATTCCTAAGAAATATGAAGAACGTCCTAGAATTCCATTTGCTAAAGGAACCTTCAAACGTGATGTAATTAATATTGATTTATCAAAACTGAATCAATCGAGTATGGATGAAGTGGATATTTCAAATACTAATACCATGCTTAATATAAGTGAGTTACGATTTACTATTGATTCACTTAATACCAATTACAAAAAAGACCTTCGCTCCTACACAGAGAACATTTATTTGCGAACTGGTATAAACAATACTTACTATCAACCCGATAGTACGCAAGTAAGAACCAAAGTTTCTTCCAATAATTTATTGGCTAATCTTACTGATAGTCAAAAAAGTGAGATAGTAAAAATTGCTTTTAGTAATATAGAAAATACTGTTTTTTCTATTGACAGTTCTATTTTTGAAATGCAAGCCAAACAGAAAAGTATCAACAAACATTGGATTGCATTACATGACAAATACATGATTGCCTTTTCATGCTTATTGATGTTTTTTATTGGAGCACCACTAGGTTCTATCATCCGAAAAGGTGGTTTGGGATTACCAATTGTATTTGCAGTAGCGATTTTTATTGTATTCCATTTTATCAATACTTTTGGAAAAAGAGTAGCTCAAGAAGACGGAATGACACCCTTTATGGGCGTTTGGATGTCGTCGATTGTATTAACTCCTCTAGCAGTATTACTTACCTATAGAGCTATTAATGACATTGGAGGTATGGTAAGTTTTGATGGTGTTTTACTTCCTCTTCAAAAGTTTTTTACAAAAAAAGCACAAGAGAATGAGAATGCAACTCCAAAAACTATTGATGCCTTATTTGATACTAAATCACACATCGAAAAGTATCAAAAATATGCCAATTTTGGGTTAATCGCTTATGCTATAACATTCATAACCTGCATACTATGGTTTATAAATAGTTCAATTATCATCACAATTTTGTTTGGATTAAGTATTATAGTATTACTATATTTTATATATCAATCACAACAAATAGTTTCAAAAATAAGCAAGGCACATTGTATAGCAATCGAACCTGGTATGGGTATTTCACTATTAACTGGTTTTCCTTTTTATGGTTTGCTTTACCTTTACACAAAAAAAGTTTTGAACACATTAACTACTAATTAAGATCATGTCAAATAACATACAACTCAACACTATAGAAGAAGCTATCGAAGACATTCGTCAAGGTAAAGTTATTATTGTTGTTGATGATGAAGATAGAGAAAATGAAGGCGATTTCTTGGCTGCTGCCGAAAAAGTAACTCCCGAGATGATTAATTTTATGGCTACACATGGTCGTGGATTAATTTGTGCACCATTAACTGAAAGTCGTTGTAAAGAATTGGATTTACACGCGATGGTTAGAAACAATACAGACCACATGGAAACTGCATTTACGGTTTCTGTAGATTTAAAAGGAAATGGCGTTACTACTGGTATTTCAGCAGCTGATAGAGCCAAAACGATTCTTTCTTTAGTGGATGAAAACACAAAACCCTATGATTTAGCGCGTCCTGGACATATCTTTCCGTTGGTTGCAAAGCAAGGTGGCGTTTTGAGAAGAACTGGTCATACAGAAGCAGCAATTGATTTTGCACGTTTAGCTGGATTCAAATCGGCTGGAGTTATTGTTGAAATCATGAATGAAGATGGAACAATGGCTCGTTTACCACAATTGGTTGAAGTGGCAAAGAAGTTTGATTTAAAATTAGTTTCCATTGAAGCTTTGGTGGCTTACAGAATGCAACACGATAGCTTAATTGTAAAGAAAGAAGATTTTGAAATAGAAACACGTTTCGGACAATTTCGTTTGAGAGCTTATCTACAAACCACAAATAAACAGGTTCACGTAGCTTTAACTAAAGGAAGTTGGAGTAAAGGTGAATCTATCTTAACACGTATCAATTCAACGCAAATCAACAACGATATTTTAGGAACCTTGACCAACAATGCCGACAAAAAATTGGATGATATGTTCCGATTGATTAACGAAGAAGGCAAAGGTGCCGTTATCTTCATTAATCAAGAAGTACAATCGTTAGATTTATTGAATCGTTTAAAAGAACTTAAAGTATTACAAGAACAAGGAATCATCAATGCACCACAAATTAGAATGGATGCGAAAGATTTTGGTATTGGAGCCCAAATATTGCACGACATAGACATTTCTAAAATACGATTAATCACCAATACGCAACATACAAAACGTGTTGGAATGATTGGATATGGATTAAAAATCACGGATTACGTGGGTTATTAATGCAAAAAAAAAGCAGAATTTAAGTTTCTAAAGTATAGAAAATGAAACGATTAGTTTTTATAATAAAAATTAATCGTTTTTTTGTTTAAAATCTATTTGGAAAACAAAAAAAGGTTACTATATTTGCATCCGCAATACGGAAGTATGTGCGTCTTACTGGAGAAATGGCAGAGCGGTCGAATGCGGCAGTCTTGAAAACTGTTGACTGTAACAGGTCCGGGGGTTCGAATCCCTCTTTCTCCGCATAATTAAAACCCTAACAATTGATTATCAATTGGTTAGGGTTTTTTATTTCTAGCCCTAGTCCACATTTAGCCCACAATCAATTTAAAATCTATTTACCAAAGAATACAAGCCTTTTAAGCTGTTTTTAGCTTGTAAATTCCATTCTTGATATTTTGTGTGATTACGGTTACTTTGTATTTGGTTTCTAATTGGGCAATCAAACGGTGAGCTTCGTTGGTTTCTACCTCATCTAATTGTCTTCTTCTTGCATTGTAAATATCTAAAACCAATTGCGGATTCTTGTCAAAACCTTCAGGTGAAGCTACCTCTTCTATTTTGTGCTTGTTCCATAAGCCATTGGCATCACGAAAGGTACTAATGCAGCTTTCTTGACTGATACGGCTCCTGTTAAAAAAAAACGATATGGTTTGTTTGTTGCATTACAGTGTCGATTTTTTAAACTTATATAAGCTATAGTTCAAATAAAGAAACCTAATTCCGAAAAACAGCAAAAGAAATGGATACACTATGCAAAAAACAATGAAATTAAATTCATAATAAGATATTCCTACTAGATTTGACATGTTAATAATAAAATCGGTGCAATACACATACAGTTGCCCACCTAAGTTTTCAATTATTTCCATTTTTATGCTTTTTTAGAGTTGCGATTTTTATAGTTAAATGACGATTCCAAATAATAAGTACTCCAATCGTCAAAGGAAAGAAAACTACATATAGCAATATATTTGCTGCTCCATAATTACCTGTTGCCATTAGTAATCGAATGGTTCCAAAATAAATTGGGTCGGTATATGGAAAACTGGTTTTTAGCCATTTCGTATGATGTTTTTTACAATACAACGTGTTATTATGACATATCCACGTACATTGTTTGGCATCTGCTTTATTACTATTTATTGCTTCAATCGTGTTAACTCGATAACCTTTTTCCTTCTTTTTAAGGGCAATTGTTTCATTCACAATTACCATGAATAAGAATGGTAGTAAAAAGACCGTTATATTGAATCCAATGGATTTTAATTTTTTAATTTTCATTATTATATGCTTTATATTTGAATATAAAAATTACTAAAATATGTTTCCTCTGAGTTTTTTTTTGAATTTACAAACTATTTAAATGGTCATAAATATCGTTATCGCTTTATTATTTTTCTCAATTAATGAGATAGCTGATGTTTTCATAAACATAACAAATTAAAAATGAAACTACTGTTATGCCAAAAAAATGTAACTAAAAATTGCATTTATCAACACATTTGAACGACTGTTCTGCATACTAAGCCACCATGTCGTGAGTTGATCGGTTGGCTAACCCAATGGATTATCTTGATGCTTAATTAATATATACTTTTTGTTTATTAAACCAAAAGTAATTTTTAATAGGCACTAATTTATTACCTATTAATTCAACAGGAAATGCATAAGAGACTGAAAGTAAGGTATTCGTTTTCGGACAAATTGAAATAATTTCAGAATAATCCCAACCTCTACTTATTATTTCTTGCTCCAAAGTATTGAGGTATATACTGAGTAAAACTCCGAAAGTTTTTAGGCCTACATTCCCATTAAAAATCTTGACTAACGATTCATCAGAATAACTCTTGAATTGATTAATCCACTGCTCTCTTTGTTCGGCAAACTGATTCATAACATAGCAATTAAAATTATACACTTATTGTCATGTCGTATCAAAACGGTAAAAAATAATATTTCTCAACACATTTGAACGACTGTTCCGCATACTAAACCACCGTGTCGTGAGCTGATCGGTTGGCAGGAAATAAATTCCTTCCAGATGCTGGGTGCATAATTAAATAAAAAAAATGAAACATACAATAAAAATATTTTAATAAAATAAAAATTATTTAAAATATTAATTATCAATAACTTAAAAATTATTTATATAGAAATGTTGTTAAAAATTTTGTAGATTGAAAGTTTATTAATATCTCTGCAAAGTATTTCGAACCCATTTAGGGTACCAACCGAGTGTAGACACCACGGTGGTAAAACAATACGGGCCCGTCCGGTCAAAATAAACGTAAGTTTACCCAGACAAACCTTATTTTCGAAATACAAGTAACGATAGTTTAACTTAATCATTATTTGTATGAAAAATGTATTGCACGTTTTTTTTAATGACCACACTTCCCTTCAAATTGAGGGTGTGGTCAAAAAAACGGAGGACACTTTTTTAAAAGTGCACGAACTTAAAGAAGGTAATTTGCCTTTATTTATTGAATTAGAACACCAACAGGTAAATACTTTACTTGAACTTACCAAAATGTATCCCTATGTTTTGTTGTATTTTAATCAAGAAGATGATGGGATTCTATTTAAAGGAGCCGCATTTAATTGTAACGAATCTGAAATGCAGTTTTCCATTACGACTCAGTACAAAAAGATTCTTTTATTACCTCTTCCGATTAGTTTTAAGGTAAATGAGGTAACACATATTAATTTAATTGTTTAGTTATGGATACTAATTCAAAAAATAAAGAAAACGAAAATTGGCACGAACATAAAATGTTTAAAGATGGTTATGGCAAGTTCCCTTATGTAATACTAAAAGTGGGCTATGCTTTATTTATGCAAATTCCAATCCATTTTAATAAAAACAATGATTTTAGTAACTATCCAGGCACCCATATCAATGGTATTTCTGAACAAGAGATAAAAGATTTCGAACAAGAGTATTCCGCACCGCTTCATGAAAAAATTATTGAACATTGTTTATGGATGAAAAACAAAATCGAAGCAGAGAAAGCTAAACCCATCAAAATGTGCTTGGTGGAAGGTCCTGAAACATCTTATTATTTTGATGAAGAGGGTATCCAATTTAGTACCAATATTCCTGGTGGTGGTACATTACTTACCCAAGATAACAAAGTCATTGGTATGAATGTGCAACATTATTTATAATTAGTAACTTAAAACAAATGCTTATGTAAAATCAAAGAATTTAAGGTTAAACAATATTTCAAAAACAATAAAGTCAAAGAACAAAAAAGCAACCATCATTCTCATTTCTAACTAAAAAACATTAATAATAATGATATACATCAAATCAGAAGCTTATTTAACCGAAAAAGGACAGTGTGATGTAAATGAAGATACTATAGTATTTGAAAAAGAAGCACTTTACCTGATTTGTGATGGCGTGGGAGGAAATGGGAATGGTCAAGTTGCTTCAAAATTAGTGGCAACAACTGTAAATAACTTTTATAAAAACAATCCTAATTTCGAATTATCGAATTTAGAAGTTACAATAGCGGATGCAATTATACAATTTAAGAAGAAAAATCCATCCATGAAGCTAATGGCAAGCACCATAGCTTTGACTAGATTGACAACCAAGTCAATACAAATTGCTTGGATTGGCGATAGCTTAGTTTACCATATCAGAAATGGACATTGCAACTATAAAACAAAAGGGCATACATGGGTTAACGAAGCTATTGATAAAGGTGAAATCACAACACTAGAACAGTATTTTCATCCCAATAAAAATCAAGTTACACGAATCATAAATGGGAACCAACCTCCTACTCCACTTGATTGTCATATAGTAACAGACCTTCAAGAAAATGATTATTTTTTACTGATTTCAGATGGCGTATTAGAAGCTTTCATTGAAGATGATTTAATGGCACTGTTTAAATCTAATGATTCATGCACTGAAATCATAACGACCATCAACCAACAATGTGCACAATTTTCTATTGATAATTATTCGGCTATTCTTTATCAGATTGGAATAAATGAAAATTAAAAAAAATATCAGTAAATCAGTTACTATCAATCACAAAATCAATTTAACTAAATCAAAATGAAAAAATTACTCTTACATATACCACATGCTTCTGTTGTTATACCTTTCTATGATGGTTATATCAACGACCAATTAAAAATTGAAAAGGAGCAATTAAAATTAACCGATTGGTACACCGACGAATTGTTTTTCTCGTCATCAGATACTCTGATTAAAGCTCCATTTTCAAGGATTTTTTGCGACGTAGAACGATTTGAAAATGATGCTGATGAAGTCATGTCAAAATACGGAATGGGTGCGGTATACACGCATTTTGATTCAGGTGAATTAATGAGAGAAGTTATACCAAGTTTAAGAAATAGCATCATGCAAGAGTACTATTGGAAGCATCATAATGAATTTACTTTTGCGGTTTCTAACGAATTGGAAAAAAACGGAACTTGTTTAATCGTTGATTGCCACTCTTATCCTTCGACACCCATAACTCGCGATTTAAATCAATCTCCTAAACGTCCTGATTTTAATATTGGGATTGACCCTTTTCATACGCCACAATTCCTCATCGACGCTTCCGTTGCTTTTTTTGAAGAAAAAGGATATAGTTTAGGAGTAGACTGGCCATATAGTGGTACGATAGTTCCTATGGCTTTTTATCAAAAAAATCCAAACGTATATTCTATTATGCTAGAAATTAATAGAGGATTGTATTTACTGGAGCCAGGAAATGAAAAATCAGAACAATTTACAGCAATACAGCAAGTAGTTCAAGACTTTTTAAAAATGCTAAAAAACAAGTATTAATTTGTATAAGAAAATAATTTTATTTATTTCTGTACTTCCATTCAAACCTAAAATACACTCTTATGATACCAACTACTCTATTAGAAGCTTACAAAGCTACTTGTTATGAAATAATTCAATCCAAAATTGCAATTTTTATTGGACAAGAAAACGAAGCTTTACAAACCTTTTTAAAAGAAAATGAAATTACAAACTGGTGCTTTATAACCGCTTGGAATCCGTTTTCTAATGTTTTACCAATCGAAGAAAATAGCGCATTAAACGAATCATTAAAATTGGATTTGAAAGATTATAAAATACTTGAAGCAGAAGGAAAAGACACTATTGGAAATTGGCCACCAGAACCTAGTTTTTTTGTAGCCAATATTTCAGAAGAGCAAGCGATTGCATTGGGGAATAAATACCAACAAAACGCAATTGTATATGGCACAATCAATCAACCTGCTAGATTAATTACTTTAGTACCTATAGCATCGTAACCTATGTTGTATAACACCCATTATAAAAAAAAGAAAACAGCTATTCATTCCATTTATTATCATAATGATAAGGGTGAAAAAGTAGGCGTATTCTCCTCCTATTCACTCATTATTTCTGAAATTAATTTATTAGGAATAACTACAAAAGGAGTAAGTATCAGAGAAATTCAAAATAAAGTTAGTCAATTATCGTTGGACAATTATATGAAACTGAACTTTGAAGAAGATGTTGATTACTTTACCCTTAAAAAAAATCAAATTAAATACAGCGTGCTTATACATCATTTAAAAGAACTCAATTACTGGCTATATAATTATAATCCCAATATAATGCCAAAAGATATTGGATTTGACTATAGACTAACTAAATAATTATTTTTGTTCCCATGAAAAAAATTTTTGTTTTCTCTTTTTTATTTCTTTTAGGATGGCTCGTATATTACTTTTATCCTGAACAACCATTACCTAAAGATTCTAAAATAGATGCTATGATAGTATACAAATCAAAACATCAATTATTAGCATTCAGCAAAGGGAAATTAATAAAAACATATACGATATCATTAGGCAGAAATCCAGTTGGTGCTAAAGAATATGAAGGCGATCAAAAAACTCCTGAAGGAATGTACTCTATCCATGATAAAAATCCGAATAGTGGTTGGCATAAAAACTTGGGCATTTCTTATCCCAATCAAAATGATATGGCGAAAGCTAAAAGATTGGGCAAACCTGCAGGTGGTGATATTAAAATTCACGGTTTAAAAAATGGAAAGGGTTACATTGGTAAATTCCACCGTTGGCAAGATTGGACTTTAGGCTGTATTGCCGTTACAAATGCCGAAATAGATGAATTGTATGCTGCTGTTAGCGTAGGTTGTACGATTGAAATTAAACCATAACAATTTATAAAAAATAGAATTATGAAAAAAATAGTATTGCTATTGTTGGTTGGGATTTTTTGCTCATTTACTACCCATACACCAAAAACTATTTACATCCAACCGCTTGGAGATGTAAATCAAAAATACCTTACCTACGTTAAAAATTCAGTTACTGATTTCTATGGCTATACTTGTGTAATTCAACCAAAAGTAAATCTTACAAAGGATATTTTAGCCGCTAGTAAAACCCGTTATGAAGCCAGTAAAATTTTAAATAAATTCAAATCAAATGAAAATCTTTTACTAATTACAGAAAAAGATATCGCCTACCGAAAAAGTACTTCGTTTACCGAATGGGGCATTTTTGGACTTGGACTACGACCAGGAAAAACCTGTGTTATCTCCACTTTTAGACTTAAAAAGGGTGTAACTACACAAAAAATGTTAGTTCGTCTTAAAAAAGTAGCGCTGCACGAAATTGGCCATAATTTAGGACTTATACATTGCACCCATCACAAAGATTGTTTGATGAATGATGCCAAAGGCACCATACAACAAGTGGACCGAGAAAAAATATGGTTTTGTTCTAAGTGCTCGAAAGTGATTCATAAATAATTAAAATCATAAATTATGAAATATTACATCGTTATAATATTAGCTTTAGTTGTATTGTTTTTATTGACAACCTATTTAGAAGGATTGGGGTTTTTTATCTTTATCGGTTTAATAATTGGTTATATTTTTTATCATACTAAAGATTAATTTAAAATTTACAAAATGAACAATATGGTACTTTGGCTGATATTATTAATAGTTTGTATTTGGTTATTAACAAGAAAGTGTGACTAGTGCAATTATTTCCACTTTTTAATTTATCCAAATATTTTACACAGACACAATATGGCGATGTTGCGATTTATATTTGTATTAAATTAAAAATATTGATATCTTTATACTAATTTAACTACTCTATGCAATACCTTCGTTTATCTAGGAAAGCAACTCCTTTTTATTGTCCTGTTACTGGCGAACAACTTTTATATGAGGATAATTATCATTCTTCTGTTGCTACTTTGTTTCATTTTATAGATATTGATGGAGGAAATCTCATTGATGAAAAACCAGAAATTAGACTTCTCTATAATGAGGCATTAGAAGAGCTACTTCAAGGAAAATATAATAACTACAACTTTAAATTTGATGCTTCAGAAGCAACTAAAGCTTTTGATGTTTTGGTGCATGTAAAGTTAAAGAACCATACTAATACCGTTTTGTTTGAACTTTGTGATTCAGGAACTGCTTGTGGGCCAATATCGAATAGCGTTTTTATTGGTATTGATATGGGATTTATCAATACTTCTGAGAAAGCTGAAATTGATTTTGAAACGTTTACTTTTTGCTTTTCAGGTTTTGAAAATTATGAAAGTGTTTTATTCAATGCTACTAAACATAAACCATCATTAAACGGATATGCGTTGTTTATGGAAGATACTATGGGTTGCGGTGGGTTCTACTTTATTAACAATGAAGAGGAATGGATAAACTTGCTCCCTGCTCTAGTTCTGTTGGACCATATAAATCAAGAATATACAAGTATCCCAATTGAGGTGTTTGATTCATTGCAAAAAGTGTATTTGGACTATTTTAATGCTGGCATTTACGAACAACTACTAGAAGATTTTACTATCGATTTAAACGCTGTGTTATCGGATTATAAGATCGTGTTTTTCGGAAAAGTAACTGATTTACTTGAAGCAAACTCTGAGTTTTCAACTGAATTACTTGAGGAATTTGATAACAATACTAAAACACATCTTGATGATTTCTTAATTTTTTTAAGTAGTTACTCTAAATATTAAAATTTACTATTATGGAAGAACCTTTTAAGCAAGAGACAACTGCTTTTTTAAATGACTATTATGATGCAATAGGAATTACGTCGGAAGAGTTGAAAAAGAGTTTAAAAATAGAGAAGGCATCTGATGAAGAACTATTAGCGCAATTTTCAGAAGAAGAAATTCAGATGGGAATAGAACATTATAATGATGAATATGTAATGATACGCAATTTACTTTTCTATAAATCTATTGATGATGTTGAAAATTATTTGAAATGTATGGATGAATTAAAAGAATATGTAGAATTTTCATTTGATAAAAATCTTTTAGACAGGTATTTATTGCTTGAAAAGAATATTTTTGGATAGGCATTTTGCTTTGTTTTAGGATTCGATTTTAGGATTTATTGAAAGTGAAACGAGGTGTTTCTTTTTCTTTTACGGCAAGTTTTTCTAATAGTTGTAGTTTTTTAGCCTCTTCTACTCTACTATTAGCTTCTTTAGCAAGATCTAATTTTAGTTTTTTATCTTCCTTTTGTTGGGTTTTAATTAGATCGTTTGCTTGCATTACTGTTGTAATTGTTTCTTGAGGAATGTTGTAATAATCCGCAAATTCCTTGATGGTGATGGGCTGGTGTGCTTCTTTATTGTAGCTCTTTTTCATTTCTGCTATCATTTTATAGGATTGACGTTCTTTTTTGTTAAAGAATACCATAATGTCGTTTACATTGATTACTTGTCTCATGCTTTTTGTTGTTTTTTTGATAGGGTAAAATTATTGAGTCAGGAGTGCTTTTTAGGAGACTGGATTGTAGCTTTTGTTCTATTTATAAGTAGTATTTACGATACTTTTTGGTAGTGCTTCTGGGATTTATTTGAATTGAAGGCTTTTGAATTTACTACTTTTTAAAGATACTTGTTGTTCTACATTTGGTATGCCTTTGATATGCCTTTTGTATGCCTTTGATATACCTTTGATATAATTGTGAATTACGAATTGTGAATTACGAATTACGAATTGTGAATTAGGAATTAGGAATTTATTAGCGGTGGTGGTAAATAATTTTATATTAGAAAAAAAGTAAATTTGTTAAAATTCTAGATATGGAAAATGATTTGAATCGGTTTTTAACGGCACAAGAACATAATTATGAAACAGCTCTTGCTGAGATTAAACTTGGTAAAAAACAAAGTCATTGGATGTGGTATGTTTTTCCTCAACTAAGAGGTCTTGGTTATAGTAGTACTGCTATGTTGTATGGTATTCAAGATTTGGAAGAAGCCAAAGCATATCTTGCGCATCCGCTTTTGGGTTCAAGACTAGTTGCCATTACCAATGCACTTTTGTTGCTAAATGAAAAAGATGCCTACATCATTTTTGGAAATCCCGATCATTTAAAGCTTAAATCTTGTATGACATTATTCTCGCTTGTTGATGAAGGAACTGATGCTGTCTTTAAAAAAGTAATTGAACAGTATTTTAATGGAAGTATGGATGCTAAAAGCTTACAACTAATTTCAACTAACGAAATTTAAAAAAAAACTATAAAATGGAAAAATTGCTTCAAATAAACTAATTGCACTCAACATGTCTAAATAAATAATTTCATATTAGAAAAATAAATATATTTGGTAAATAAATATTTCATTTAAAATACACTACTACTTTATATTTAATTAAATAACAAACCAATATGATACAAATTGACTTAATTGAAATACTTTTAAAACGTTTAAAATCGACAGGATGGATCCAAAATGGCGGGTATGCTATACGAGAGAATCCAAGAGTATTAGATCGCTTCGGAATTAGAATTGCGGTAGTCAAACCTATTAGAATTGATCCTTTTAAAATATTACAAGACGAGATAGATAAATTTTTTACGTCTCTAATTAGTATCATTAAAAAAAATGGTATTAAAAATATTTTTCTTCCTGGAGGAGGACCAATACCCATTCCTCAATTCTTTTTAGATTTTTGCAGAGAAAATGGTATAAATATCACTGTTGTGACAGATGAAAATATTGATAGTCTCAATAGTTTCTAAATATTAGCAAATCCTGATAATAAATACTTTAAACTAACAATTAGAATATAATTGTTTATTATCCTTTTTTATATGTTTAGTGACAAAATTTTAATTAAAAAAACTTAAAAAAACTCCTCTATGTCAGATCAAGAATTATTAATAGAAGTAAAAAAGAATGGAATGCTACTTGAAAATGCTTCTGAAGCTCAAAAAAACATAAAAAATATAGTTTTAACAGCAGTTTGTCAAAATGGAGTTGCTTTAAAATTTGCAAGCACTGAATTAAAAAATGATATCGATATAGTTAAAGCTGCTGTTATTAAAAAAGGAAGTGCATTGTATTTTGCCTCAGACGATTTAAAAAATAATAAAGAAGTAATTCTACTTGCTGTCGGAAAAGATGGCATTGCACTTGAACATACTACAAAAGAATTTAAAAAAAATAGAGATGTAGTATTAGTAGCTGTTAAAAAAAATGGATTAGCATTGGAATTTGCTAGTGATAAATTAAGAGATGATGAAGAATTAGTATTACTTGCTGTTTCTTCAAAAGGAAAATCTTTAAAATTTGCAAGTAGTAATCTGAAAAAAGACAAACACATTGTTGAAGCTGCAGTTAAACAAAATAGACTAGCATTTCAATTTGCTGATGATAATTTAAAAAATGATAGTGATATTGCTTTATTAGCTATTGATGGTTTTGGAGGTGATAGTGTATTAAAAAATGTTTCAAAGAGATTAATGGATAATAGACTTTTTATTTCTGATGCGTATAAAGTTAATTATCATATATTAAAATTTGCCTCTGACTCTATTCGTGGTGACAAAAAATTTATAATTGAATTATTTACAAAGAATCATCATCCTCAATTAAAATATGTTTCTGAGCAATTGAAATCAGATGAAGATTTAGCTACTCTCTGCTTAATAAAAAGTACTACATCAATATGGGACATCTCTTATAAACTCCTTCATAATAAAGAATTTATAAAAAAAATAATTTCTAATGAAAAAATAATTAAACACCATGGGGTTTGGTTTGCATCAAGAGTTTTAAAGAGTTCAACCTATATTGTACAAAACGATGAAGAAATTTTAAATATTTATAATTCACTTGCAACAAAAAAAGATAAGTAAGAATAAACAAAATAATACACCGCAAATTCGCCAATTCTAGTGGTTTTATTTAAAAAATTAAGAAGGTTTTAGGTACAATAAAAATATACTACCCGACGTTATTAATAATTCTAATCAAAAAATTAAACCAATTAATTATGACAAGTGTACTTTTCATACCAAGAACTGATCGAAATACGAAAAGGGCTTTAATCAATGAAATAGCGGAAGCTGTTTTTGGTACTGCTGAACAAAGTGCTTTTTCTGAAGAATTTGTTCCTGTTGGCGGTAGAGTACCTGCTCCAAAAAAAGAGAATTTTGCAAACTTCTTAATTAATGTCCCTGAATTATTATGGGCTGTTCAATACAATGAAAAGACAATTGGTTTTATTCTGATTTTTAATATCCCTGATCCTAGTTCTATTGGCTTTAGTATTAATTCAAATTTTGCAAATAAAGGAATTGCTACTGATGCCTTTACTTTAGTTCGTCATTCAACTTTAATTAAGTATCCCATATTTGGTTCTACTTCTACAAGAAATACAATTGCGCAACATTTTATGTTAAAACAAGGATTTGTTCAACTACCACAATCATTTAATTTTTGTGGTGAGGAAAGTTTCAAATATAGATTAGACCTTCCATAATAAGTTAATCAAATTTCTACACTTTGTTGTTTCAGATTATTTATTTTAATCTACTTTCAATAACTGTTTATATAATTTATATTTTAGTTCTTTTCCTGCATGATCTTTTATTCTGGATAGGGTTTTTATTGGGTTGTTGAGTTCTATTGCATATCCTGATTCTTGGTTGAACCAATTTCTGAATGGGGTTTCTTTTACTACTATGGCAGGTGGGTTTTCTGTTTCACTCATTATTCGGAAAATAAATCCTATTTCATCTGCTTTAGGATGGTGTTGCATCATGGCATGGAATAATTGATAATTTTGAGCGCTTCTAAAAATATGGGTTGGATAGTTTTTGGATTCCGTTGCTGTAATAGTGGTTGCTGGCGCTACTATTTCTGGATTATCTATTCCTGCTGCTAGGTTTAGTTTTGCAATTATGTTTTGGAATAATTTATCAGCGGCTGTAAAAAATGGATTTGAAAAGTCTGTGAAGGCTTTCATGTCGTGATAAAGCGCATTAAAGCCTTTATTTAATGAACTTATATACTGTTTGTATTTTTGAGGGTCCAAAAATTGTAAGGCTTTGTTATTGATTACATAGTCTACTTTTAATATTTTTAGTTCTTGTTCTATTATTAAATCAAAAGCTACCTGTTCATGACTCATGTAGTGTTTTATCATTATATTAATCAATGCTTTTTTGAATTTTTTCAGGAATGATTTTACTGAATAAGCTTCTATATTTTGATTTTGAAGCATTTGTTCTAACGAAACCGAAATCTTTTCGATTGGATACTCTTCTACTTCTTGCACTACAAATAAGAAGTTTTCTAACCTTGCTGAAACTGTGTCTGTAAATTGTTTTGTAGTGGTTGGCGTGTTTTCAGTACATTTCTTTAAGGCACGCGCCATACGTTTGATTTGTTTGTGCAATTTCCCTTTTTGTAGTTCTTCTTGAAACGATAAAAGTGTTTTACCTGCTTCTGCAATTTGTTTTTGTAAGGCACTCATCGCTTCTAATTCAAACGAATTTGAAATTAACTCACTTAATTTCTTCATACTTTCCGTTAGAGAAGTTCCATCAAAACGGTCTAAAGCATTTTCTTGTGTGTTGTTTTTAGTATTCATAATTTACTAATTTAGAAGTTACCAAATTACTGTAAATCAATCGAATTTGAAATTTTAGTTTTTAACAATTGGTTGATAATAACTCCTTTGTTTTTTCTTCACTTTTTCATCACTTTTTCTTACTGCATTCTACTGTAATGTCCTGCGATTTACTGCATTATGTTGCGGATATTGAACCTATGTTCTTAGTAATCAATAGGTTGAATTTACTTTTGAATCAAATAATTGTACAGGATGCATCAGAACATTATTTTGAAATTTATGTTTAACTAAAAAAGGAGTAACCATGCGTACTTTAATTGAAAAAGTCTGCGAGACTACGCAGCAGGTTCTTGAAAGAACAAAAAATGAATGTTTAATTTTTAATACTAAATGTAATGGCTAAATTTGAAGGAATCTTCGATATTGAAGGTACATTGAAAGGGATGACTTTTTACAAAACTGCAGAAGGCATCCGAATTCGCACTAAAGGTGGGATTAGCAAAAAGCGCATCATGAATGATCCTGCTTTTGCAAGAACAAGAGAAAATGGCGCTGAGTTTTCGCACTCGGCTAAGATGTCGCAATTGTTGCGGCATTCGGTTTCGACTTTGGTTGATCATGCTAAGGATAGCAGAACGAGTAGCCGCCTGAACCAGATCATGTCTCGTATCAAGAATATGGATACGGTAAATGTTCGTGGCGAGCGAACAGTTCAAGAGGGATTAAATAATCCTGTGGGCATACAAGAATTAACTGGGTTTGATTTTAATAAGCATTCTACTTTAAGTAGTGTTTTGAAAAAATCATACGTATTTTCTGCTGCTGATGGGAAGTTGACTTTGACTGATTTTATTAATGGAAAGCATCTGCAATTGCCTCCTGGAGTTTCTAAAATTGGTTTTCGACTTGGTGCTTCTAGTATTGACTTTTCTGGGCAGAGCTATGAATTTGTGGAAAGCCCTCAAGAGTTAATGAACGTTGAATTGTATATTCCTACTACGTTTACGTTGACCTTGCCTTCTATCCCTAGTGGTGGTGGGTTGTTGTGTTTCTTTTTCTTGATTGAATTTTATCAAGAGATTAATGGGGTTGACTATCCGCTGAAAAACAAGCAGTTTAATGTTTTGAATATGATTGCTGCTTCTTAGTTTTTTGAAGGCGTTGAAGAGACAGCTGGCTATTGCCAGCTGTTTTTTTTTATTATCGACACTATTTGTCTACACTAAAATTTATTTTTGATATTTGGTTTTAAGTTTGGAATTAATTTGTGTATAATTTTTTTTATAGTTGTATTTTGGTATATTTGATTTTTAATCTATTTGATGGCTGTTGACCTTTCTGACCTATTAGTGATTGGCGTTTCTACAAGAGCGTTGTTTAACCTTGAAGTTGAAAATGATCTTTTTCAAAGTCAAGGTATTGCTGCTTTTAGATCTTATCAATTAGAAAAAGAAGAAGAACTATTAGCGCCTGGCACTGCTTTTTATTTGGTTAAAAGTTTGTTGGAATTGAATAAAATTGCCAACAAGAAAATAGTTGAAGTGGTTGTTATGTCTCGTAATAGTGCCGAAACAGGCTTTAGGGTTTTAAACTCTATAGAACAACACCAACTGGATATTACCAGAGTGGCTTTTACAGGAGGCGAACCTTTGTCTCCTTATATTGAGGCGTATGACATTGATTTGTTTTTATCTAAAGATAGTGCCGAAGTGCAACGCGTGATTGACTCTAAAAAATGTGCTGCTGCTTATTTGTATGCTCCTCCCACAGATTTTAATCCTACTGACACTAGAGTAAAAATAGCTTTTGATGCCGATGCAGTTTTATTTTCTGAGGAATCGGAATATCGCTATAAAACCGAAGGTTTGGATTCTTTTCAAGACTATGAAAAAGCACATGAAAATGATGCCTTGAGCGAAGGACCTTTTGCTAAATTATTAATCAAACTTTCTAAAATACAAGAACACTTTCCAATGGAAATAGAACACTCACCCTTACGGTTGGCTATTGTTACCGCACGCAGTGCTCCCTCTCACAAAAGAGTGATTAAAACCCTAAGAAAATGGGGTGTTTATGTAGATGAAGTGTATTTTTTAGGAGGTTTGGCTAAAGACAGTGTATTGGAAGCTTTTGGCGCCCATATTTTCTTTGATGACCAAGATACGCATTTACAATCTACCTCTTTAGTAGTACCCTCTGGCAAAGTACCTTATGAAACGAATTCACCATTGGATCAATTGCAGAAAAATAAGAATAACTAAATCATAATTTGAAACCATCTATAAGATTGTAAAAAAAGTTGACGAAAAATACCTACTCCCAAAATCCAAACACTATGAGTGCTATACTACCGAGTAACAACAACTTCATATTATATTCTGCTCCAAGTGGTAATGTAAAAATTGAAGCTTATATGCAAGATGAAACTATTTGGCTTACACAACAAAGGATGGCAGACGTTTTTGGTGTAGCTAAATCAACTATTAGTGAACATCTTGGTAATATATACGAAAGTGGAGAATTAGAAAAAGAGGCAACTGTTCGGAAATTCCGAACAGTTCAAATTGAAGGCGAACGTGAAGTGTCTCGAAATTTAGAATATTATAATTTAGATGCTATTATTTCTGTAGGTTACCGTGTAAATTCTACCAAAGCAACACAGTTCAGAATTTGGGCGACTAACGTATTAAAAGAATTCATTGTAAAAGGCTTTGCAATGGATGATGACCGATTAAAACAAGGCACTACAGCTTTTGGTAAAGATTATTTTAAAGAATTACTAGAAAGAGTTCGTTCTATTCGTGCGAGTGAAAGAAGAATTTACCAACAAATCACTGATATTTTTGCTGAATGTAGCATAGATTATAATCCGAAAGCCGAAATTACTAAAAACTTCTATGCAATAGTCCAAAACAAATTCCATTTTGCGATTACAGGTAAAACCGCAGCTGAAATCATTTATTTAAAAGCTGATAGTTCAAAACCTCAAATGGGCTTAACGACATTCAAAAATGCTCCTGATGGAAGAGTACTTAAATCAGATATTGAAATTGCAAAAAACTATTTAGAAGAAAAAGAAATTAAACAATTGGAGCGAACCGTATCAGGTTACTTTGATTATATCGAAAACCTTATTGAACGCCAAAACACCTTTACAATGGAAGCATTAGCAGAAAGTGTAAATAAGTTCCTTTCGTTCAATGAATACAAAATACTAGAAGGTCTCGGAAAAGTATCGCATCAACATGCAATTAATAAAGCAGCTAAAGAATACGACCTGTTCAACAAAACACAAAAAATAAATTCAGATTTTGATAAACAAATTAAGGCTTTAGAACAAAAAAACAAAAAATAAGCCACATAACAATTCAAAATAAATTAATTATAACATGGATTATATGGCTAAATTTTCCTGATATTTGGAATTTTAATTCTATGGAAGAAAAATAGTAAATAATGAAGTCGAAAAAGGAAGAAGAGGTTTGGCAAAAGACAAGGTTTTGGAAGCTTTTGGAGCCCATATCTTTTTTGATGACCAAGACACGCATTTAGAATCGGCTTCTATAGTAGTGCCTTCTGGCAAAGTGCCTTATGAAACGAATTCACCATTATATAAATTACAAAAAAAATAATGAACAAGAAAGACCTAATTTCAAAAATAAAAACACTTACTGATATTTCTACTGAGGAGCGCGCTTACCTTATTGATTTGGTAAATACCAAGAAAAAATATGGCATCGTTTGGGAAAATAAAACTGAAGATGTTGAAGAGCAATTGCGTTCCATGCTGCCTGTATTAAATGAAATAAAAGATAAAGCCATAGTAAATAGTGCTGAACACCCAAACCATATTTTGATTGAAGGTGATAATTTACATGCACTTACAGCATTAACTTTTACTCACGAGGGCAAAATTGATGTAATTTATATTGATCCACCATACAATACTGGAAATAAAGATTGGAAATACAATAACGACTATGTAGATAGTGAAGATAATTTTCGTCATAGCAAATGGTTGTCAATGATGAAATCACGATTATCATTAGCAAAAAATCTTTTATCAGAAAAAGGAATCATAATTTGTGCTATTGACCATTATGAGCTATTTACACTTGGGTGTTTAATGGATGAAATATTCAGAGAAGAAAATAGAATTGGTATTGTTTCCGTTATACATAAACCCGAGGGTCGAAATCAAGAGAAATTTTTTGGAACAAGTAATGAATTTGCTTTATTCTATTCAAAAAATAAGAGCATTTGTAATTTTCAAAAAGTAGTTCTAGACGAACAAATTCAAAACCAATATGATCTTACTGACGAAATAGGTCAATTTAAATTAGAAACTTTTATTCGTAAAAATAGAGGAGAACAAGGTATTGATACAGGATTAAGAATAAACAGACCCAATTCGTGGTATCCATTGTTTGTAAATCGTGACACACTTGAAATATCTTTAAATAAAGACAATGAACAATATATTGAAATATTACCAATTGGTAATAATAATCAAGAAAGAACTTGGGATGCAAGTGAAGAAAATGTGCAACAAAAAATACAAAATAAAGTACTTGTAGCAAAAAAAGAAAAAGATAGCACTATCAAGATTTATGTAAAAAAATACGCTAATCAAGTTATTAAAACACATTGGATTGATTCCAAATATCATGCAGTTACCTATGGAACAAGAGTATTAACAGACATTATTGGCGCAGGAAAGTTTAATTTTCCAAAATCATTATTTCTTATTCGTGATATTTTAAAATTAGTTTCAAGTGAGAACGCAATAATCTTAGACTTCTTTGCCGGTTCTGGCACCACACTTCACGCGACAATGGCTCTCAACGAAGAAGATGGTGGTAATAGACAATGTATATTAGTAACCAACAACGAAAATAACATTTGTGAAGAAGTAACCTATGAACGCAATAAGCGAGTTATTGAAGGATATTCTAATGCTAAGGGTATAGCTATTGAAGGTTTAAAAAATAATAATTTACGGTATTTTAAAGCTGGCTTTGTGCCTAGTGAACGTAACGAAGTTAATCGCCGTAAGTTAACCCAAGAAAGTACTGACTTGCTTTGCATAAAAGAAAATTGTTATGGTAATGTTTCTAAAGAGTTTATGATAAACGAAAAAGAAGCCAAACTATTTACGAATGGTTTGGGTAAATACATGTTAGTATTGTATCATTCTCGTAACCAAATGGAGGTTATAGAAAAATTGACAGCTATTATTCCAACCATAGCAACCAAAGAGAAAATCAAGTTGTATGCCTTTAGTCCTGAGAAAGAAACCATTGAAGAAGATTTCTTTAGTGTTGCTAATAAAATTGAGGCAGTTCCATTACCAGATAGCATTTACAATGCCTATCGTGCTACTTTTAGAACTTTAAAATTAGATAAAACACACAAACAATAATGAACAAAAAAGAACTTATATCTAAAATAAAAACACTAACAGATCTAACTGATACTGAGCGTGCACACCTCATTGAATTGGTAAACACCAAGAAAAAATATGGACTCGTTTGGGAAGACAAACCTGAAGATGTTGAAGAACAATTGCGTTCCATGTTACCTGTATTGAATGAAGTAAAAGAAAAAGCCATTGTAAATGGAGCAGAACACCCCAACCATATTTTGATTGAAGGAGATAACCTGCACGCATTAACTGCAATGACATTTACGCATGAAGGTAAAATTGATGTAATTTATATTGATCCACCTTATAATACAGGAAATAAAGATTTTGTTTATAATGATACTTTTATTGATTATGAAGATAGTTTTAGGCACAGCAAGTGGTTATCTTTTATGTCTAAAAGATTACAAATTGCAAAAAGTTTATTAAATCAAAATGGTATTCTTTTCATAAGTATTGACGATAATGAAGTTGCACAACTCAAGTTACTATGTAACGATGTGTTCGGTGAAAATAATTTCATAACTCAATTTCTTTGGGAAAAGACATCTACTCCTCCATCACTATCAAAAAAGGTTAGAAAAAAAATGGAATATGTTTTATGTTATGAAAAATGCAGAGACAATTCTTCATACTCAATTGGTAAAGTTGATGGAGGAGATGTTCCTCTTCTTAATTCGGGGAATGCTAGAGGAAAATTAAAATTTCCAGTAGGTTCAATAAAATTTAATATTCCTGATGGAATATATACAGACAACCTTGAAAGAAAAGTAAATATTATTAATGAAAGTTTAATTGTCGAAAATTCTTTAAATGCTAATGAGGTCGTATTAGAGGGGAATTTTAAATGGAAACAATTGATGCTAGATAAAGAAGTTTTGTTGGGAACTCATTTTATTATTAAAACTGAATTATTTTCTATACGTTTTCAGAGAAGAGACGATAATTTAAAGACAAAAACCCCTACAAATCGTTTAGATAAAGAGTTAAATGTTGGAACTAATGAAGATGCAAAAAAAGAAATTGATGAGCTATCCATTAATTATTTTGATTATCCAAAACCTTTGTCATTAGTAAAACTTTTAATCAATTTAAAATATAAAGAAAATTCAACTATCCTCGACTTCTTCGCAGGTTCTGGCACAACCCTTCATGCTACAATGGCTCTTAATTCAGAAGATGGTGGAAATAGACAATGTATTTTAGTAACCAATAACGAGAATAATATTTGTGAAGAAGTTACTTATGAACGTAACAAACGTGTAATTGAAGGTTACACTAATGCTAAAGGAGAAGCAATTGAAGGTTTAAACAACAACAACTTAAGGTATTATAAAGCCGAATTTGTACCGAGTGAACGTAACGAAGTAAATCGCCGTAGGTTAACACAAGAAAGCACTGATTTACTTTGTATTAAAGAAGATTGTTATAATAATGTTTCTAAAGACTTTACCCTAAATGAAAAAGAAGCCAAACTATTTACGAATGGATTAGGTAAATATATGTTAGTACTTTATCATTCTCGTAACCAAATGGAAGTGATAGAAAAATTGACAGCTATTATTCCAACCATAGCAACCAAAGAGAAAATAAAGTTGTACGCCTTTAGCCCTGAGAAAGAAACGATAGAAGAAGATTTCTTTAGCGTTGCTGATAAAATTGAGGCAGTTCCCCTACCCGATAGTATATACAATGCTTATCGTGCCACTTTTAGAACTTTAAAATTAGATAAAAAACAGACCGCTACTGTCGCGTCTCAAACTACTGAACAAGAATAATATGTATACTTTATTAGAATTTCAAGAAAGAGCAGTAAATCAATTACAACAGCATGTAATAACTGCCATAGAAAACGGAAGACAACAAACGCCAATATTGTTAAAAGCACCAACTGGAGCTGGTAAAACAGTTATGGCTGCGGCTTTAATAGAGCGTGTGGTTGACCAAGCTCATTTACATCCAGGCTTAGATAGCAACATGGCTTTTATTTGGTTCGCACCAAACACCTTGCATATTCAGAGCTATGTGTCCTTAAGTAAATTTTATGAAGATACGAGAAGATTAAATTGCTTAGATTTAAATTCGTTGTCCTCAAATCCGGTATTAAATCCAGGTGATTTACTATTTGTTAACTGGGCTAGTTTAAGTAGTGAAAAAAATATTTGGCGTAAAGAAAATGAATCTAACACCAATTTAGAAACACTGGTAGAAAATACAAAAGCCAATAGCACTAAAATTATTTTAATTATAGATGAAGCTCACTTAGGTGCTTTTACGGGTACTCAAGCAACAAAAGTTAGAAATTTAATTGGAGCTGATGTTGAAATATTAATAACTGCTACGCCACATCATATGCCTGATTTAAACGTAGTTGTGCAAAGGAATGAAGTTATTAAACAACAACTTATCAAAAAATCAGTACGATTAAACATTGGCTTAGACCCAGAACAACAAAATAGTGATAATGTTCATATTCATTTACTTAGAAAAGCATTTGAGAAAAAGAATGAACTTCAGCGATTGTATGATTTAGAAGTTGGTGAAGGAGTTGTCAATCCTTTAATTTTAATTCAATTGCCATCAGATTCTACAAAAATTACTGAAGAAGATGAAAAAATACGTGATATTATAGAAGGACTACTAAATATAGAATATAATATTTCAACCAATAATGGAAAATTAGCAATTTGGTTATCTGGTGAAAAGAATACCGATGGTTTGGAGGACTTAAATGGTTTTCAAGATGTATTGATTTTTAAACAAGCTATTGCACAAGGTTGGGATTGTCCAAGAGCAGCAATTTTACTAAACTATAGATCTATTGGAAATGAAGACTTTGGTATTCAAACCGTTGGAAGAATATTACGAATGCCACATCGAAGACACTATAATCATGACGATTTAAATCACGGTTATGTTTATACAGATATAGAAACTAGTCGAATACGATTGGTGCCTGCCGATTCTGATTACATAGAAAGATTGAAAGCAGAGCGAAAAGAAGACAAGAAATGGGTATATGATACTTTGAAAACTGCCCAAGTTATAAATGACCGTGAAACTAGTGCTACGCTTACTTCTGCTTTTCAAACTATTTTCTTTACCGTTATGGAAGAAAAATATGGGATAAAACAATTGGTTGATATTGATTTCTTTACGTCAAGAACTGCTGAAGAAAATGCAGCTCAGAAAAAAATAAATACCGATTTCATGAGAGCAAGAGGATGGGAATTTGATATTGATACGCATCAAATAGTTATTCCTACAGACATACAAATTGACGAATACCAAGTGGATGCAATTATTAATTTAAATAAAACCAATACTAAAGCGTTTGCGATAACAAGTGAACAGTTCAGACAGCTTTTTGATCGTTTTTGTTTTGATAGTATTACTCGATTAATTAAAGAAAAAAGTTGGAGACAAATGCGCACCACGCTTATCAACTTTGCAGAATATTATTTAGAATCCTTTGAGTTTGATGCTAGAAAAATATTTTTATTTTCACAAAACAAAGTATTAATCTTAGATGATATTAAGATCGCATTGGAGCGATTTGATGTTTGGCAACGTGCTAAAGGAAATGAAAACAGACGTATTGAGTATGCTGATTGGGAAATACCTAAAGAACGTTACTATAGTGATAAACACAATAGATTTGAAGTCGAATCGCATGCATTGGAGCCTTTTTATGAACAAACATCTGCTTCTAAACCAGAAAAACTATTTAAAGATTTTTTAATAGCCAACGAAACCAAAATAAACTATTGGTATAAGAATGGAGATTCTGGAAGAGAACATTTTGCCGTTGACTACGTAGATGTTAATGGGAGAAAAAGATTGTTTTATGTTGATTTTATTGTAAAAATGAAATCGGGTAAAATAGGTCTTTTTGACACAAAAAGTTTAAATTCAGAAGTGGATGCCTCTAATAAACATAACGCTTTAAGAAAGTGGATGTCGGATAATGGTGTTGATTTTTTTGGTGGGATTTTAATACCTGTTGAAACTGCTGGTACTTGGAATTTTTATTTTTCAGAATTTGATTTACCTGAAAATAAATTTATAGAAAACACTACAGGTTTTACAAACTTAAATTTAAGCAACTTTTAAATAGCACAAGATGAATAAAGGTTTAGATGGAACATTTATGCACTATGGTATTCGCAATGAAGACATGAGAATAATTCAAGATATTTGTGAGAAAAATGAAATTGATTTTGATTGGTTTAAAGAAAACATCTTAAAAGAATATCATAACCTCAAGATGAAAAATGAAGAAATGGATGTAAAAACATTACATCGTCTTTTAGAGAATGCATTAACAAAAAATAAGTAATTATGTTAATCACAAAAATAGCTGCAAAAAACTTTAAGACTTATAAAGAATTAGAGTTAGACTTATCCGTAATCGATGAAAAACCAATTGTTTTAATTGGAGGTATTAATAATGGTGGAAAAACAACCTTATTTGATGCAATTTATTATGCTTTATATGGCATAGTAATAAAAGATGCTGAACATTTTAAACGTTTAGTTAATGCATCAGTACCTATAAAAGATGATACCAAAATTGAATTAACTATTGATTTTAAAGGCAAAGTGCTTTCTAGTGATTATTTCTACAAAATAAAAAGAGTTTATGCGCTCAATACTCAAAAACAACCTGTTGAATCAGTAACACTCAATTTTAATGGTGATACTTTTACCTATGGAACAGCAACTCCGTTTGCTGAAAGGACTAAAAGTGAAGCGGAAGTAAACAAGATTATAAAATCAAATTTACCGAAAGAATTAAGTAAATATTTCCTATTTGACGCTATGAAATCAGGTGATCTTTTAAAAGAAGATTATCTAAGTAGGGTTATTAAAGAAAATATTGAAAATGTAATGGGATTCAATAAATATATCCAACTAGGCGATGCTACAGTTAAACTAAAAGAGAAATACATTACTGATTCTATAGCAATTCATGAAGAAAGAGAAGAATATACAAAATTACTTCTCAAGAAGGCGGAAACTGAAGCTCTAATTAATGAAAATGAAGAAAAAAAGAAAAAATTATTAGGCTTTTCAATAGACAATAAAGAACTATATCTGAAAGCTAAAGATGGGAAAAATTTAGAGCAAGAATACAAAGAACAAATTCAGTACTTGGATTCGAAACTTACTGTTTTAAAAGACAAAGAAATTGAATTTATAAGTAGCACTGAAAAATTTATAAACGATATAGAAATACAAGCTTTTTTACCAAAATTAATTGATAGTATTCATGAAGAATTAGAACTAATTGTTTCAAAAACAAATACTAGTGACAATGGAGAAAAGTTTACGGGTGCACAATTAGATTTTATAACCCAACAAGTAATTCTTTATTTGAAAGAAAATAATCATATTAATCAAGAAAATGAATTACTGGAAAGTGAAATCAAAAAATACATTACAAACAACCAAACAAAAAAAGGGAATAATGATACTTTTGATTATTTATCAGACGATGAATTATCAACGATTAAAACTCTTTTAAATAATTCATCCATAAATAATTTCAATCTTTTAAATCAAACAAAAAAGAGCTATGAAAATGAAATAACACAATTACCGACTTTATTAAAAGATTTGAACCAAGCAAAAAGTCATTTAACAAAAGAGGATAATTCGATTATTGATGAATATGAAAAGAATGAAGAAGAACTTAAAGATTTAAAAGCAGCAATAACCAACTTAGAGTTAGCAAATGTTAAAACTTGTAATGATCTTTCGAGATATGATATATCTGAAGATGAAATTCCAAATCCTAAATTAGAACTCTTAAAAAAACTTGAGCCACTATTTGAAATTATATCTGATAAGTTATTAGTGTCAAAAAAACAACGCATTGAAGAAACAATGCTTGAAGATTTAAATACTACACTAGTTGCTTACGCAGGTCAAATTGAACGAGTTGAATTATCTGAGAAATTAAATAATTTATCCTTCAAAATATACCATAAAGCAGGAAATGAAATTTATTTGGAAGAACTTAATGCTGCCTCTAAGCAGATTATTGTTCAAGTTTTACTAAAAGCTCTTCATCAATTTGGTGATTATAATCCTCCCGTTATGATTGATACTGTAATGGGATATTTATCAGAAGATAGTCGCGCCTCTTTATTAGAAAACTATTTCCCTAAATTATCACATCAAACGATTTTATTTAGTACCGACACTGAAATTAGAAAAGACATTGATTTACCCAAAATAGAAGAATTCATTTCAAAAAAATACACTCTAATAAGAGATAAAGTGAGTCAAACAACAGAAGTTACAGAAGGATATTTTAATAATTAAAAGTAAAAATGAAAACATTAGAAACAAATCTTCGTGTAGCTGAAGCTGTAGGTCCTAAAATGGATCAATTACGTTTAGAATTTGAAACTATTTTAAATTTAGAAAAATACGAATTTGACAATAAACCAGTTTCAGTAAAAGGAAATGCAAAATTCATGCGTATTTCTTTATTAGCTGCATTATCCCTAAACGATAACAGAACTGAGGAATTCAAGGATTTAATAATGACTAGCAATAGTATACATGCAACATTGTTTACCGTTCATAATTTAGCAAATACATTAAATACTTTAATTCATCATAGATATGCTCATCTGAATATTAATTGGGATGACAATATTACCAGAAGTAAAATTATCTGTTTTGAAATACTGAAAGGAGCTGACTATTTGTTAAAAGATGAAAACTTATCAAAATGGATTTCTTTTACAGGATCAAAAACTGGTAATTCAGGCGGAATACCACATTTAAATTTAAATATAGGGGAATATGCCGACGATATCCCTGCTTTTTTAGATATGAATAGTAATGCAATTACTAATACTCAAATTTTAATTGCAGGAACAACTGGTTCTGGAAAATCTAATTTATTAGCAGTTTTGATGAATGAAATTCGTTCAATATCAATAGAAACAAGTTATCCTGTAAACTTTTTATTTTTTGATTACAAAGGTGAATTTTCGGATATAGCTAACAACCATTGGTTAAATCATTTTGCTATTGATAGAAGTTCTATTCTAGATCCAATGGCTGAGCCACTTCCATTCACTCCTTTCAAAAATTTTGTAAATGCTACTCAAAACGAAATAAACATTTATTCAACAGAAATGGCAAATGCGCTTTGCGCTATAGACAGAGCAACAATTAGTGCTAATATGAGTAATCGCCTTTCTGAAGCAATTATTGATGCTTATAAACAAACTAAAGGAAAGCCTATTTCTTTTCAACTTATGTTAGATTGTTATACCGATTTACAACCTAGTAATGAAAAAGAAAAAGTAGATAGTGTTAAATCTGTTCTGAATCAACTTGTTCGTTCCAATTTATTTTTAAACGAAGATAAAATCGATTTAATTAATAATAGCTTTATTATTAAAATGGATAAATGTCCTAAAGACGGTCCAATAAGTAAAGCTATAGTTTATTTCATTGTTTCTAAACTTAACAACATTTACGAAAATATTCCTGCTCAAGCTAACGATGGTTCAAAAGTTCAATTACGCCATTTTACAATCATAGATGAAGCTCATTATATGTTGGATTTTGAAAACAAACCTCTTAAAGATTTAATTGCTGTTGGAAGGAACAAAGGCATGAGTATAATTTTAGCAACTCAAAATATGGATGCCTATAAGAGTAAATATTTTGATTTTTATGCTAATGCACAATATCCATTAATCATGAAACAACAATCCATAAACGATGCAGTACTAAAAGATATGTATGGTGTAGCAGGAAACGATTTAGTAGAAATAAAACAAGCCATTGCAGGACTTCAAAAAGGAGAATTAATTATAAAAAATAACGAAGCTATCGTTTTAGGAATGGGAAAACGCTATAAAAAAATATTGGTTAGGCACTTAATTTAAAATTTAAATGTAACTAAATATCAAATTATAAAAAGTCAAAAGTTAATTTTAAAACTAAAAAAACATGAAATTTATACAAGACACCCAACCATTTGAAATATTAAAACAGTACTTTATTCCTGCTATTTACCACAGGATAATAGAAGGAAGAAAAAAGGTATATCAGCTATCTATTTCTATAGAAGGAATAGAAAAGGTGATTAAAAAATCAGTTAAACCATTCGAGCACACAAGTTATAATAAAGTTATTACAGGTGCGGTCAAGAGAATGGAAAAACTATTTGCTCCTGAACAGCTAAATTTGGAAGTTATTCTATACAAAAAGCCTAATTTAAATCAACTTGATTTGTCTTTTGAACTTGTAAATAAAGAGTTTTTTAAAATAGGGAAGGAAGAATATTATGCTTCAATTATGGTTGAATACAGTTACTCTAAAATGGATTTTGTAACCTATTACCCGATAATTTACAGACAAACTTGTTTAAATGGTCAAGTTGCAATAATGTCAAAAAATTTCAAAGAAGTTATAGCAACAAATAAAATTTTTGATATTGGTTGTGATTGGTCAAAATGTACATTTGAATCTTATCAAAGAAAATTAACCAATTATTTTGAAATTTTACAGGATAATCGACAAGGCGGTTTATTTGATGAAGAAGATTTTGAATTATTCGAAAGGAATGCAATACGTAAAATGGAGCAAGTCCTTAAAATTAAATCTAAAAATTCTGATATTGATAGAAATTCGGATAATATAAATAATCCTCAGAATTTTTTTAGAAGAAATATTGAAATGCTTGGACGAAATCAATTTGCAGTATGGAATGCTATTACTGACTTTGCTTCAAGAGAACGAGACATTGAAAAACGTAATGTAATGTTTCTTAATGCGGGTAAATTCTTATCTGATGAAATTGAAAAAACGTTGAATAAACAAAAAAAGGATTGGTCAAATAATTTGATTTGGGGTGAAGTTTTACGAATAGCAAAAAAATAAATTACACAATTTTTAATAAAAAAGTATAGGATACAGTAAATTTAATTATGAAGATTTATTTAACCAATAAAGCCAATTAATGGGTGTTTGTAAAATACTTAATTTTGAAAATTAATCATAATGACATTAAAATTAGCGTAAATATTTAAAAAAATAAAAGAAGAAATTCATTTATCTTCTTGTTTACATCAGGAATAAACATTAAATCTTATTTTATGACTATTGAAGATATAATTGAAGAATTAGGTGAGCCAGAAATTGCTTTGAATAATGCAGAAAATATAGATGCAAATGAAAATTCGTATTATTTGTATGAATTGCATCAAATGTACAATTTTTGGGAGAAGAAAGTATGGTTTTTTAATGACTTGCAGGAGTTTTATGATTATGCCTACTCTCATGTTATGATTCAATATGTAAATAGAGAGTTGGATGAAGAGTATGATTTTGATGATGACACCGACAGAAGTGAATTGTATCGGTATTTATTGAAGTTAAAAAATACGATATGGACCATTGAGGAATGTGAGAATTTTATAAAATCTTTTAGTGATTCTTCTTTTGAACTAGTTGAATTTGGAAAAGTGATTGATTTAATTGCGATTACAGATGAAGACTTTGAAAAATGTAAAGAGCATTACAGTACCAAAGAAGAACTTGAAAATATAAATCTTAAAGAAGGTTGCTATAAAATCATTTCAGGATATATTAATAAAAATTATAAAAATCCAAAAAAACCGAAAGAATCTTTAGCTGAATTTCTCGCTTATCTAAATCATCAATAAAATTTAATAGGTACTATTGTAATGCAAAATTAATGTTTTGTATACAATTGAAAAATATCGCTTAATCTAAACTCTATTTTTAGGTTGTAAAATCATCTAAAAAAATCAAAAACTCTTTTTTGTATTCATTAGCGTTTTTCCCGAATTGTATATGCAAAAGCTCAAGTAAGTCGTCTTGTAAATCATTTTTAAAAAGTAATGTGGTTTTGCCTAAAAAATTTACATCATACGATAGATGATTTCCTTTTAATTCTTCCTTAAATTTCTCAAAATCTGAATCGTTCCATTGGGAAGATTGGTATTTTTGATAAATTACATATAATTTTTTTAAATCGTCTTGATCATAAATTCCATACTCTTGATCGAGAAGTGCATCAATAAAAACAATCGCAGGATACAATTTTTTCCATTCTTCTAGATTATCACAAAAACAAAAGGCACCCACACCACTATAGGAATCGCTTGTAAAACAAGCATAGCCCTCAATTGTGCTTTTATTGGATTGTGTGTTGTGAAATAAATCAAGTAAAATATTTAAATCAGGTAGTTCCATAGCTATTGTTATTTTAATTTTATAAAGATATATATTCTAAATGTGGTTTTTTATAATTTGAAAGTTCTATTTTTGTATGTACTGATAAAACTACATTTCATTACTGTTGAAGAACTAATTAATGAAATAGTAAATTCAGAATAAACTCAATAGCAACTTGCAGTCGTTTGGGTAAATTAGATTCAATAATAAATAATTTTTTAAATAAAAAATGAAAGAATTACAATCATTAGATGATGTTTATAACAAAAAGCTATTTCGAATTCCAGATTATCAAAGAGGATATGCATGGGGAATAAAGCAACTGACCGATTTTTGGGATGATTTAATTTCATTGGATGGAAGTAGATTTCATTATACTGGTGTTCTATCTATTAAAGAAGTTCCAGAATCTATTTGGAAGCATTGGAATGATGAAAAGTGGTTGATAGAAAATAGAAAATTTACACCATTTTATGTAGTTGATGGTCAACAAAGACTTACAACAACTTCTATTTTTTTGCAATGCCTTGTAGAACAAATTAGAGGTTTATCAAAAAATCAAGAACTGAAAGACGACTCAATTTATCTAGGCTCTTATAATTTAAAAGAAATAAAAGAGAATTATATTGTTTTATCACAACCGCCACAAAACATAATTAACACCTACAAATTTGGTTATGAAGCCGATAACCCATCGTTTCAATTTTTACGTTACAAAATTTATAATGAAGCAGCTGCAGGTACTGTAAATGAAACGTTTTATACCTTGAATCTAGAAAATGCTAAGCAATTTTTCAAGACTAATATTCAAGAACTAGTAAGTAATAAAGGGGAAGAAATTCTTCAAAATTTATATGAAAAACTAACTCAAAAATTATTATTTAATTTATATACTATTAGTGACGACTTTGATGTTTTTGTTGCATTTGAAACAATGAATAACAGAGGTAAATCATTGTCTGACCTAGAATTATTAAAGAATCGACTTATTTACTTAACAACTCTATATGGTGAAAATGAGGTAAAAGAGAATGACAAAATTGCTATAAGAGATAACATTAATGATTCTTGGAGAGAGATTTATTATCAACTTGGAAGAAATAAACATCAACCGCTAAATGATGATGATTTTTTAAGAGCGCATTGGATTATGTATTTTAAGTACTCCAGAAAAAAAGGTGATGATTACATTCGTTTTTTATTGGACGATGAGTTTTCTCCAAAAAAAGTATTAGAAAAAGTGGAAGTAAAGACCAATATACTTCAAAAAGTTGAAGAATTAAAAGATTCAGAAAATGACGATGATGATTATAATGAATCTGATGAACTGTTTGAAACTTCAAAATTTGCAAAATTATCGATTAAAGAAATTAATAATTATGTATTAAGTTTGAAATCTGCCGCCAAACATTGGTATAACACTTTTAATCCGGAATATAATAATGATTTAACTACAGAGGAAAGTATCCTTTTAGACCAATTAAATAGAATTGGAATTGCTTATTTTAGACCATTAGTTTTAGCATCGTTCGTTAATAAAGAAATAAAATCGGATGAAAGAATTACTTTATTAAAGGCTATTGAAAGATTTATATTTTTAGAATTTAGGGTATCTAGAGCAATGTCGACCTATAGAAATAGTGTTTACTTTAATGCTGCAAGGGATTTATATTATGGTCAAACAAGTATTTCAAATATTATAGATTCTCTAAACGAAGATTCAAAAGGCCTTTTTAACAAAGACGGCTCCTTTAAATTTTCTTATTTCAAGGATTATATTGATAGAAAATTCACCTCAGAGGGTAGCGGTTTTTATGGTTGGAATGGAATAAGATATTTTTTATATGAGTATGAAGAAGAACTTAAGAAAAGTAGAAATCAGCCTAAAATTTCGTGGAAGAATTTTGTTAAAAGTGAAAAAGATCAAGTTTCAATAGAACACATTCTACCACAGACTCCTTCAAAACAAGGTTGGCAAGATTATTTTTCGGACTATTCAAAAGAAGAGACAATCTATTTGACAGGTTCTCTTGGTAATTTATTACCACTCTCTTCAAGTATAAATTCAAGTTTACAAAATGTCCTATTCACTGATAAAAAAAGTGTAAAAACAGATGCTCAAGGGAATACCATTCGTAACGGCTATTCAAATGGATCGTATTCAGAACAAGAAGTTGCAGTTTTGCCAAATTGGACTGCTGAAGAAATTAAAATAAGAGGAATAAAACTTTTAAAGTTTTTTGAAAAACGATGGGGTATTAAATTTAATAATGAAGATGAAATGATTGACTTATTACATTTAAATTTTTTAAATCCAAAAGTAACGAATGAGGAAAGTAGTTTTTAGTACTAAATAAAGAAAGGGATTATTATTTTCTTTATTTATATAAATCTATTTTTTCTTGCATCGTCGTACCACTGTTTAATTTCTTGTCTTCGTCCATTATTTTCGAAAGTTTCCATTACTACTTTTTTAAGGGTGTAGTGGAGTTTTCGTTCTATTAGTTCTGGAGCTTCGGTAATTGGAATGAAAAAAATTTGTTCTTTTTCGTAAGCATCAAAATTGAGTTTGAGTTTTACAGCACGGGTGTATCTTTCTATTACTTGAATAGTTATATCCATGTATAGAATTGTTCCTTCTTGTACACAATAGTTTTCACCATTATCACCAGGTATTGGTAGTTGAATTTTAACTTGAGTATGAATTAGGTTTTCGAGTATAAAGTCTATGTATTTTTGTCTGAGTACCATTTTTGTCATTTTTAGTTTACTTAATGTTTCTTACAATTGTTTCATCCCATCGGTAGCTTTTTCGGAAAGGTTATGCATTTGCTGAACTTACTTTTTGATTTTATCACCGCATAGATAAAAGACTATTTAGACGATTTATATTTATTATAACTTACTCAACACTTCATACAATTGCTGCATCCCATCGGTAGCTTTTTCAGAAAGGTAGTAAATGGAGCGTTCGTCGTCAATATCCATTTCGTGTGCTAGTGGGTCGATTACTACCATTTGGCTAGCGAAAGGAACATAGTAAGGCAAAGCATTGGCTGGACTTACTTTTAGAGATGTTCCTACTACTACAAATACAGCGCAGGTAACTGCTTCTTTTATAGCTGCGTCATGAATAGACTGGTCTAATCCTTCACCAAAAAACACAATATGTGGTCGGAGTTGGCTATTTTGTTCGCAAAGGTCACCTATTAGTACATCTCCATCCCTATTGTATAGTAATTTGGGATTGGCTGTAGAGCGAGATTTCATTAGTTCTCCATGCAAGTGGATTACTTTGGTTGAACCAGCTCTTTCGTGAAGATTGTCAACATTTTGGGTTACAACTACTACTTCATAATGTTCTTCTAATTTAGCTATGAGTTCGTGCGCTAGATTAGGTTTGGCATCGTGGCATTGTTTTCGTCTTTGGTTGTAGAAGTCTAATACTAGCGCTGGATTATTATTCCATGCCTCTGTTGTGCAGACGTCTTCAATTTTGTAATTATCCCAAAGTCCATCTTGAGAATCTCTGAAGGTTTGCAGGCCACTTTCTGCTGATATTCCGGCTCCTGTGAGGAAAAGTATTTTTGGTTTTTGCATGAATATCGTATTTATATTTTCTAAAAAAACAAGCTAAATTAATCAATTAGTGATTGTTAATTGTCATTATTTTTTCCTTTTTCAACCCTATACATATTGAGAATACTAGCTTCAATTACACTTATCGCAAAAGGTTTTTCAATCACTTGAAATTGATATTTCTGAGCAAAAAGATACGGATTGAATGGTGTGTCGGTTGAGATCAATTTAATCGATTTATTTGTTTTAAAAAAAGACTCTAAATCATTCATTATATAACAATCCTCTGCATTTAATTCTAAACAGCTATACATTAATTTTACTTTTTGATAGAAATCGTTGTAAAAGTAAATTGTTTTTTGATTGTAATCTTTCACAAAAATAAACTGTGCTTTGAATTCAGAGAACATAAAACCATTAGGCCAATCCTGAGGATAGGAATAAAAATAATACCCTTTACTAGAGTCGTTATTTATTGTTACCTGTTCGAGTAAATCTAAACGTAACATTCTATGTTTTTCAATGGTATTTACCATTTTCAATCTTTATTATTATAGAACTACAAATTAAATTAAAAGATTATTTTTATAATCTTATTTTTTAGGAAACTCACAAAAATTATAATAGATAACTTGACTATCATCGACATAATGTTGGAATGTAATACAATCTAAAATCCCTGGTTTACCATTAAGTGTAAAATAGTGGTTTGTTTTTCTATCAATGTTGTCAAAATGAAAAAGTCTAAATAAATTATAAAATCCGAATACATCTAAGTTTGTAAATGGATTGTTTTCTGTCATACCAACCCCTCTTAGGATTTGATTGCAGCCGTCTGTCAAGATTTGCAATTCTTCGTCATCAAAATCTGAAGGAGGTTGATTAAAGGCATCATGCTTTCTATATATCTCTGGACCCATCTTTAGATACATCCATGCTTTAGAAAAAATATAGGCAAATTGATTGGTATCCATTAATAGTTTTTCTTCTTCGGAAAAATTATTTATTACTTCATCTAATGCTTGTAATTTATTTTTCATAGTAGTTTTTTATAAATCTTATTTTTAGAATGGTAAATCAGAATCGTCCTCTTGTTCGGTCAATGAAATATTGCTTGTATCTAAATCAATTTCCTCTTCCTGATAAGCCTCGTATTGGTTTTTATATAAAGCTTTTAGTCTATCTGAAAGCAAGTCGTAACAAAATACTGAGTCAATTTGTAAAGCAAAACTACCTATTTCCTCGTTATCTGCATATAACAAACTCAGGTATTCAAAAGTTGTAGGATTTGCTTGTATTGCTTGTTTTACAAATTGCTTGTTTACAAATAAATCATCTGGAATTGAATTAATTACAAAGCTATTTTTTTTAATTTTTTCTAACCAAATATTTTGATTCGTATTAACATCAATTGTATTTTCTTGATTGATCGACTCTTCTAAATTAATGTGTTCTTCTTGTTTGAGTATATTTCCATTTAAATCAATAGTAGCAAAAGTACCGTAACCATTTAACATTTCGTCTTCCTCAATTTCTAAACTAAAATTATGGTAAAGCTTTATTGATTGATATTTTGAGCACTCTATTTTTCTTATTATAGAAAGTGGGATTATGTGTTTTTTCGGAAATTGTTGAAAACTCGTTGTAAACCACTCTCTATTTTTATTAGGAATATTTTTGAAACATTCTTTCTCTATCCATTCCCCTCTAGGATTTTTAAATGTTGGGCTAATTATCAAAACTTTAGCCATACCTTTCTTAAATGAAGAGGCATAACCAAATTGAAAATCGATAATAACCTCCCCTTTTGCGTTAATATAACCCCATTTACCATTTAAAGCGACAGCGGCAAGACCTTCGCTATACTGTTTGCCATTATCAAAACAAAAGGGAGTAGCCAGTTCTAAATTTTCATCATAATAACCACTATCTACAAATAATCTATTTTCTGAAAATTTAAATTCACCATACATTTTATTTTTTTCAAGTTCAGCAATTAGCTTTAGTTGGTTATTGTTAGCATCATAATGGTATAACCTTTGATTTAAATCATGGTCTTGGATGAAAATAACATTATTATCAAATGCTGAAATATCTCTTGCGTCGCTGTAGATAATTTTACCACTACTATCCATTAAATCATATTGTTGGTCATCGCCAAATTTAGAAAAACAAACTAAATTATCATTTTGAAGAGGCTGCATGTAAGTATAAATTATGGGCAGCAATAATTGTCCTTGATTATTTTCTAAATTATAGAATTCTAAATGATCTGGAAAGAGCTTTTTATTAATAAATACTATCTCTTTATCTGTTAAATTATTAATTTCTTTATTTAAGCTTGCTAAAATGTCTTGTAATTCATAACACATTCCTACTTGAGCATCAATAGTATTTTTATAAAACACTTTAGAAAGTTCTAAAGTAGGTTCAAGCTTAATTATTTTAACTTTTTTCATATCAATTTAATTTCCCTAAAATGGAAGTTCTAAGTTATTGTTTAAATTTCTTTCCACATTATGAGACGGTTCGTTTCTGTTGCAAATTTCATCATATAATTCCTTTCCTAAAACATCAATCCATTGATGTGGCAATTTGTCTCTATGGTCGCAATAAATAGAATATACTTCTGGTGTGATATTTTCAAAACCTTTTTCAACCATATATGATGCTAATAATTCACTGTATGCTTCTATTTTATTGTTTTTTTTATCAACATTTTGTTCTAAAAAATCTTTTAAAACGATGTCAAATTCATTATTAGTCCTATTATTAGATAGAAAATAACTACTGAAAGTACTATCTGTATGAAATTCAGAAAATAGACCTATTTCGTACAAAGTAATGCCGTTATTGTTTAAATTATTATTGGTTATTTTTGCAGAATCTGTAAAAATTTCAATATTATTTTCTTCATCAATTGAAAAATCGAAATAATGAGACACTAGATTAACTGATTCATATCCAACATTACCAAGTTCATCTTCACAAGACTCCACCCAATTAAAAGTAGTAATAGTATTCAAATTTTCATTAGTTATCAATGATTTTAAGTTCTCTTGAATAGCATTATTTACTTGTGAAATGAAAAAATTTAGATTGTTAGCATCCTGTTTGTATAAAACGATGCCATATTCCTCATCAACATTACCATAGTTAATCTTGTAAAATCCCATTATTATTATTTTTAGAAGTTTTAATTAATCGAATTGCAGCATTCAAGACAAGCCAATCATCTTGATAACCAAAGAAAGGAATGGAATCATAAATTAATTCTTCTTCGTCAAAAAGATACGTTAGTGACCAAATAGCAATTTCATTTTGTTCTTCAATTGCTAATGGCAATAAGTAATTCATCTGATCTTTTATACATTTTTTAATTTCGTCGGAATCTTTAGTAATCACAAAGGATTTGGAATAGTCAACTATTTCCTCTTGGGTCATTGGATACCCTACAGTCATTTGCATCAGGTTAATAAACTTATCATAAACGGTAGTGAACGTATTCTCTGTTAAAATCTTGATTGCGTCAATATTGGACTCCCCTTGTATATGGGCGCAAAAATTGAAAATGACTTGTTTATCTATAACACTTGAAGTGTAATGGTGAAATGGTTCAATTAACAATCCGTTTATATAATCTGAAAGATCTGTATTTATGGCTATTTTCAGTATTTCTAATGCTTTTTCTTTTGTTGGTTTTTTCTCTAGATTGCCAAGGAAATAGTGGACAGCATCCATACAAATTTCTTTTTTATCTTCATGCTGTAAAGCTATGATTAATAACAAGATAATATGTCCATAAATATAGGCTTCGCTGCTTCTTTTATCTAAAACATCATACAATTCATTTTTTTCAGAAAGCGAATAGATCAAATCAATTGATTCTGATGTTTTGATACAAAATTCTAAAACATGCTTGAATTGATTTGTAATGCGCTCTACATCATTATCAAATAGCGGATCGGGATTATTCCCAAGTAATTTTTCACCTAATACGGCAATGCCCTCGTTTCTGAAACGTTCAATTATGTTTACTGCTGTCCAATTGAAATGGGGTTTCTTTAAATTTTCATTTAAACTAAGTGCAGCGTCTGCAAAGTTGTTTACTTTTTTATTAGTTGCCTCTATAGTATCCGTTTTACTGATCATAACATAATCAGCAGCATGGATAATTTCATGCAATATTGTATCATCATATTCATAAAAATCATCACTAGCATAGATTTTTTTTTCAATAATCTGCCTTATCGTATTTTGGTAAATTCTGAAATAAAAAATAGTATTACTGCTTTGATGTGCATCAAAAAGGCCTAGAATATTTTCGCCATAGTCAGATTCTAGCTCGAGATTTACATGAAAAAAGATATCATCTGATGAAAATAAGCTATTTACTTTTTCAAATTGGAGTTTAAATGATTTTCTAATTTCAATTAAAATTTGGTTAAAATCTAATTTAGGTGTAACGTGCCTATAATCAAATTCAAAATTCATCCTAACCCCTGAGTTATCAATTATTTTAATTTCCATGTATTTATAATTTTGATGCTTTTAAAGAAAATCTATTCAAATTATTTTAAAAAAATAAAACAAAAAAAAGTTACTATTACTAAAATAGAAATTATTAATAGTACTATTTTTTGTTGAAGTTTTCTCTTCTTTGCGAGCATGATATTTAAGTATGTTTGTTCCTCAAATAAAACTGAATTACAATAACGACAACAGGTTTCATTTTTCTTGTCGGGAACAGCAAACGTATCATAATAATCAAATACTACTCCTGTTTTATCAAAATTTGCTGGACAATTTTCATTAACTACACAAACAAAATTTAATTTAGATATATCTTCCATTAAATTATTTTATTTATTTTTTAATTATATTTTATATTAACTCAAAAGACTGCTTTTAAAGCTTACTTTTTTTGGAATAGATTGTTTTTTTACTCAGGAATTTTACTTGATTTTTATTTAATAAAACAAAATGATTGATCTCTTTCCAATTCCTGCTTATTTCTTCTCTTGAATTTATTGAAGAGGCATTTACTATCACAAAGAAATCATTATTTTTATGAATTATTTGAATTTTATCAAATGTATTTTGAATAGTAGCAGTATAGGGTGTAGTTGAACAATCTTCTAGTCTTTTTAAAGCCTTGTAATCCCCTTTAAACCATTTTTTGAGAAAGCCTAAATGGCTGTCTGAACACTGATAGCCTAAATTTAATGCTGTTAGAACTTTACACTTTAAATTACTTCTATCTGCATTACATTCATCATCCCAATTACAATCACTTCCAATAAAAGTTGCTATATAACCAATAACTGCTCTTTCTGGGTCTGTTATCGTTTTACAATAAGATTGATTAATACAAATTTCTGAAAACGTAGTTTTATATTTTTTATTATATTTTTCTTCACGCCATAAAAAAACAATGGTTTTATTGTGCTTCTTGAAAGATTTTTTTTTAGTACTCTTTAATAAATTTTCATTTATTTGTAGTTCAGCATGATTCTTTGCCGCTTTGATAGGTATCACAAAACTAAAAAAGCACAATAATATTACGAAACGTTTCACCATTAATTTTAAATTCTAAACTTTTTCAAATTTAATTTTTTTAATTTAATGTTACCTTGTATATTTCAATTAAATTTAGTTTTTTATGAAAACACTAGCTTATTTTGGTTGTGGCATCGAAACTATGGATTTTTCTGATTTTCAATATGATCGAATTATACTTATTGATTATCATTTAAAAATTCTTAATAAAAATTTTGAAGAAGTAATTGAAAATAAAATAATCATTAAAATGGCTTGTGCTGCCTTAGATGCCCTTGCTATTTTAAAACAGAAAAACATCAAATTAGATTGTTACATATCTATAAATGAAGGGTTAAGAGATGGGTACGGGGATTACCCCTTAAATGGTAGTTATTTTTTGTCTTATTTAGCGCCTGTTCTTAATGATACTTATTATCACATCTATGCTCCGAGATATTATGGCAAAACTGACATTACTCCATTGTGTAATAAAAAGAATTTCAACAATAGTTCGTTTAACATTTTAGGTCCTGTAAGTATTGAAGCAACTGGTGTTATTGCTTCAAAATTAAATAATTGCGAAAATTTTCCATTAAAAAGTTATTTACTTCAACGAAGAAGGGATATTGTTGTTTTTGATGATCCTAATGCAAATTTTAAAATCATTTATGGTAATATATGGGCGCATGAACCTGATTTGGATGTTTTATTTTTAACTTTGAATAAAAAATATAGTCCATTTCTTAAGCAGTTAAAAAAGATTGAATGGTTTGAAAAAGGAGTCTTTCCCTATGACAAATTGGAAAATTTAAATATGAAGGAGGTTAAAAAAATTGGTATAATTCCCTGGTATAGTATAAACTATATAGAAGAACTGAAAAAAATCATGGAATTTGCAGAAAAAAACAGCATAGAAATTACTTTGTTTTTTGTTGATAAAAATGACCAAATCCTTTTTGAAAATATATTACAGAATACATTATTAAAAATATGAAACCAAATATTAGAATTATATGTTTAGCACAATATCTGCTTAAAAATCCAGATGGACTTACTCTACAAGAGCTTTTTTTCTTTCTAAAAACACGAAGTCTAAATGTAAATGAAAGTTTGTTTGACCAAGATCTTGAACAAATGAGATTACTTGGCTTAAACTTAAGATTTGAAGGGAATAAAATTATTTTGACAAACGAAACCTTACCTGATTTTTGGAATTTAGATTCGCCAATAGATTAGGACATTTCTTCTGTCATTCGAATAAGTCCTTGAATATATTGATCCTTGGTATTTGTGTAAATTCTTAATTTACCTAGTTTTAACTTTATTTGTGTAAAATAGAAATGGTTGGGATTATTTGTAGTATGTAAAGTTATCACTTCACATAATTTTTCTATAGCTTGACCATAGCCTAGCACTACTACTTCTTTAAACTGAAGTAAACTAATATTATCATTGCTGATATGCTGAAAAAAAAATGGATAATTCTCGATGATACTGCTGGCATATAGTGCATAAATATCTTCAAAATCTCCTTTGTTTAGATGATAAAATCTTATCGATTCCAAGTTGTTTGATGGCAAAGCATTAATTAAGTTTACTATTTCTTCGTAATTTCCATTATTCCAAGCAACCAAACCTACTCGTTTTACATCACTTTTAATATAGGTTTCCATAATTTCTGAAAAATGCTTTTCCTTGATATTTTGTACTTTTGGTTTGCTTTCAAAAAAATCTACTACATTTTGACTACCGTTTGCTCTACCAACCAACTGGTGTTTTGATCTTAAGTTTAAACCTATAAAATCTAAATTATCTTCATCTTCCCATATACTTCCATGAACTATTTCGATTTTCATACCTATACTATCAGAATTTAAAGAGGTTACTTTACGTTCTTTTTTCATAAGCAATACATTTCCAAATACTTCATCTTGCGAAAATTCTCGATAAGAAGTAAAGAGTTTTGGATTGATATAACCAATGTCCTCAGAAGTGAGCTTTTTTATGATTTTATGCCCCCAATCCATTTTTGTAACCGCATTTAAATTTGAATCGTAATAACTTAAATCACAAATTAATAGGTATTCCTCTAGTAAAATTGGACTTAAATACCCTATAAGAAAATCAGAAAATAAAGGATAAGATCCTCCGCCTTGCCATAAGCCCTCATTTATAAGGACTAAACAATCAATTTTAACTTGTTTTGATTTTAAATAATCTATAGCAAACAAAGCATCCATTCCTAAAAATGTAATTTTTGGATGATCTTCAGGATATGATTTTTTAAAATTACTATTTCCATCTACAAAATAAAGATGGTCAAAAGGTAAGTTTTCATATTCTGGCTTATATCCTCCTGAGGCAATATATAGTAACGTTTTGCTAGTGTTCACCGTTCTAAAAATTAATTATTAGATAATCTAAAAAAATAAAATAATTAATTTTTATTTACTCCTCCTCATTATCATAAAGATAATCTTCATAACAATCTTTTACATCAAATCCTTCGTTCAATAATCGTTTGGCTACACAAGTAATCCCTTCTGAATACACTTTGTCTAAAAAATCATATTGAATTTCTTCATAATTTTCATCTTCTTCCTCATTCGGTCCATAAATAGACGTTGGATATTCTTTAATTACCATTTCCAATTCTTTTAATTGGTCAGCATTTAGGAAATTACTATATATACCTTCTTGATACATTATGTAGTGTATTAGGCTATAAATAGAATTATCGTAACTACCATCAATTTTATCTAAATAGAATTTTTTATACCCATAGTTGGGAGTTACTTTGAATTCTTTAGATTTTTTGAATTTTGCTACATGCTCATCAATAATCTGATTTAGAATTACATTTACTTTTTCTATTGCTTTATTAGTTTCCATAAAAGGTGTTTTTTAGTTTTGTTATTTTTTGTGGTAGAAAAACAATTTTATTTTATAATTAAATGGTTTTCTTTTTTGTTTCAGGTAGAACAAAATTTAAAAATAACAATAGAGCCATTTTTTTTATTGTTTATAAGTTTTACTTTCTTTTGTATTAAAACAAAATTAAAGTATTGGGAAGCTACCGTTTTGTTCTAACATCTGTTCTTTTAATTGGTTAAATTGATCAACCAATTCGCTTTTAATATATACATCACCAAATCCTGTTAGCCTAGATTCATTTCTAAACTCAGAATCAGGAAACTGAGCCAAAAATCCAGAGTTACAAATTTGTTCATATGTACCAGCCATTGTGGTACCAACTTTTACTAAATTACTCATACTATTCGTTCTTTTTTAATTAATTTTTTATTTATTATTTCAAAAATAGATTTTTTATTTTGGAAATAAAAATTTACGGTTAAAAATTAATTAGTAATGTATTAATAAATAATATCAATAATTAGGAAGGCACTAAATTTACGAAAAAAAGTTAAGATCAATTTTGCAATCTATTTAATAATTGAATTTTTCCTTTTTCTACTTTTCGTTAAAAAAAAAGAATTTAACTGGTAATAATTTATAAGTTGAAACCCAATAATATTTTTAAAAAGGTATAAGAAAATTAACTGTGATAATATTTCTTAATTAAAAAAAACACAAGTTTAAATTTAATTATGGTGTGTTCTCCACGATTATCATTATATTAACTTATGAGAGAACCAAGAACTTTAATTGACTTGTCTACCATTTCTTTTTCCTATTAATAAATTAATTTTAGGAAATTTATTTATTCATGGAATTTATATAGTGTTGAGGACGAAATTACTTTTTCTATTTTTATTCTGACTTTTATTTCTTTGTACTATCTAATTTTTATCTTAAAATGGTAATTCTTCTTGTAACTCATTAAATTTGTCTAAAAAGACACTCTTTAATCTTTCGGAAAAATAATAATATAAATCTGGATTTAAATTAAAAGCAATTTCACAAATTTCATCATCATCCGCATAATAAGTACTAAAATGTATAAAACACTTTGGATTTTCTTGAATAGATTTTATAACAAATTCCCTACTCAAAAATAAATCATCTGGGACAGAAAAGGTTAAATCACTGTGATTAATTATTTTTTTTAACCAAGAATTGAATCGTTCTTCTTTTTCCAAAACATCTAATCTAGCTTTTCTGTTTTTCATTTCTAAATCAGCCTCGATTGCAATTTCTATATTTACTTGGTTACCCAATTTGTCTATGGTAATCCATTTTCCATATTTGTCTGTATCAATCGGAAGATTGTAACTATTATTACCAAAACCTAATGCGTAAAAATGATATTGTTCAATAAATTCCTCTCGCTTTTTCTGTAATTTTCTAATTACAGATAATGGTTTCTTAATTTGTATTGGAAATTGGGGGAAATTAATATCAAATACATCTTCAGAATAATTAAATTGACTATGTTGATTGGAACTATTTACTTCTATCCAATTTCCTTTTTCAGATTTAAATTCAGGCTTTAACTCAAATACTTTGGCAAAACCATTTTCAAATGAATTGGCATCACCAAATTGAAAATCAATTACGATTTCACTTTTATGGTTAATATATCCCCATTTCCCATTTAAACATACTGCTGCAAGGCCTTCATTGAATTCTTTTCCTGCATCGAAACAAAATGGAGTTTGTGGCTCAAAATTCTCATTTACATAACCGTTGCTAAAAAACAATTTGTTTTCAGAAAAACGTATTGGAGATTCAAAAAAACTATCATCAACTTCTTCAGCAATAAAAACAAGTTCTTCTGATTTTGAATCGTATTTATATAGATTATTATTCAGATCATAATCTTGAATGATAATCAAATTATTGTTTAATAAATGCACGAAATAAGCATCCTCATAAAGAACTTTTCCATACTTATTTATAATATCTAAAAATTGATTATCGTACTTAGATAAAGGGAATAGTTCGAGAGATTCTTTTAAACCGTAAAATAAATTTGTGTACATAAAAGGTAGACAAAACTCATCTTTCGTATTCACCAAATTGTAAATTTTTAGATTTTTCCAAAATAAATTTTCGACAATTATTGTTATATCCTCTAATGATAATTCTTCAATTTTTTTATTTAAATTATTTAATTTTTCTTCTAAACGAATTGCGATTTCTGCATTACTTTTCAAAATAGTATTGAAAAATAATTTATATTGTATAATGTTAGGGATTATGGTAATTAACTTTAGTGCTTCTTTCATTTGTAAATTTGTTTTCAACTTACTTATTCCTTGACCAATTTAAAACAAACTGACATTGTTCTACTGTTTCAGGAGAACTTCTGTGAGCAATATTGGTAGTTCTCTTGAGATAATTTATAGTATCTATCACTTTTTCAGGTTCAGCAAATCCATTTCTAATAAGATAACAACCTATTACAGTTCCTGTTCTTCCTACGCCACCCCAACAGTGCACATAAACTCTTTTACCTAGAGCGATTTGTTCGTCTATTTTATTAAGAATTTCAACCATAAAGGTTTCTGAAGGAATATTTAAATCTTTTATGGCAAATCGCAACATTTCAATTTTTTTATTCTTTTTGGCAGCCTCTTTGTATAATGTTATTGAATAATCTTCTAATACCTCATCGCTAAAGTTCTTTTCAACAACTTCCATTAAATTAATGATAACATCAATATTGCAGTCCAATAAATTATTTATTTTATCAATTTTTCTGCTTTCTGTTTTTGAACTTGGAATTTCACCTGCAAGTAATTTATTAGTCAAAACCCAATAGGATCTTTCATAAGGGATAATGGAATTGTTCATAATAAATTATATTTCTTTGCCGAAAATTTTTGAAAGTTTATATTTGACTAAATTACGTTCGCCAGGCGTTTCATAATATCTACTATTGATAGCCACAAGAATTTGAATTGGTTCATAAAATGTTTCTTTTTCTTCTGAAGTCATTGAATTTACTAGCTCACAAATTGTATCAAAATATTTTCTTTCATCAGGAAGATATTCATCAAGTACAGCTCCAATATCATCCATTGTTACCGACTTATACTCGGATAAAAAGTCTGCAATTGGTCTGTACCTTTGTAATAGCTCATCTGGAAAACAAGCAATAAATATTTTTAATACTGTTATTTCAAATTTCTCTTTATTCATTTTGCATATATTTAATAAGACAATCAGAAGGTACTTGTTTCTCAATTGATTTGGTTTCATTTTCCCCAAAATAATAATCTGTGGGGTATGGCATTCTTTCGGGTAATTTTTTATATAAAATTATTTTTTTTAGCTCTAAATTATTTTGTATATCCAAATATTTCAAATTTTTTGATGAAGCTAAATCAATATTTTTAATTAAGTTTGTATTGCACGACACCGTTTCTAATTTTGAATTAGCCGGAAAAATAATCTCGTTAACTTTGTTTTTATCACATGTTAACCAAGTTAATTTTTCATTATAACTCAAATCAATTTTTTCAATGGCATTAAAATTACATAAAACAAATTCTAAATCAGGTTTGTTTTTAAAATCCAAATATTTTAATGAATGATTAGACTCTACTCTTATAAACTCTAAATTATTATTGTTTGAAATATTAATTTCCTCGGCTTGACAATTCATAATTGAAATTTCATCAAGATTTGGATTGAATGAAAAATCAATCTTTGGTATAAAAGTCATCATAGCAAAAAAACTTTTTAACTTTATATTTTTTGAAATGTCAAAATCTAAATACAAAACATTAGGAATATCATTATGACTAACAATTCCCGATCCAATAGAAAGATATTTAAGATTAATATTGTTTGATGTAACTAATTTTTTTAAATTTTCATTATGAGAACAACTTAAATGTTCAAGAAGAAGGTTACTTGAAAAATCTAGTTCTTTTATATCATTGCCAACACAATCTAGAATTCTTAGTTTTTTAAAAGCTTCAATGCCTTTTATACTTTTAATTTTATCATTCTTAGGTGATGAAATATTTAATGAATCTATATTTTCTACATTAGAAATTAATACGGAATGATCTAAAATAGTATCTAACTTTAATTTTATTAGTTGCTTTTCAAAATTAATATCGGGAATCTCAATATATTTTTTATTCATTTTATAAAAAAGAGCATTCATTTCTTTTCCTCTTTTTGTTTCAAAAAAATTATCGGGTATTATTTCTCTAGTTGTTCTTAATTTTCTTCTTTTAACCCATTTACCATCGGTGTTAATAGAATCCATTTTAATTATACTTTCGTAATAATCAGAGTAGGATAAATAAACATTTCTATCATATTCAACGTCTTCATCGTCAAATAATTCATTAGTAAGTCCTGAAAAATCAAAAATAATTTTATACTCGTCTTTGGTTCCTTTATTAACAGCAATGGTATCAACTTTTATAGCTGTAGAAGTATCTTTTGATATTTCTATTCTATCTATTTTATTACTTTTTTTAATTACATTACAAGAGGTAATTAAAAAAATTAGTAGTAAAGTAATCGTTTTAAATTTCATAGGTTTTTGATTAAAAAACATTAATAGCTAATTTTCATTGGGGCTAATTCTTCAATCATAATTAAATCATTCTTGGTTGCTAGTTGAAAATATTTATGGTATTTAGTTTCTTTATTTAGAATACCATTAATAGTTATTTCGTAAATATTATTTTTATCTTTTTCAACCGGAATATCAACTTGACTAAAATAATTAAATGATTGATGAATTTTAATATAAAACAGTACATCCGTTCTGTTTTCCTCATCTTCTTCAAAATATTGCGGGACTTCATAAATTATAAAATCAAAAATAAGATCAGCATCCATCTCAAAATAATGCATCCCCAATAATTTATATTTTTCTATTATGTTCTTTTTATTTAAATTGAAATCTTCCAACTTTTCAGACCCTAAAAAATATTTTTTGTCAAAAGAAATACTGCTATAATTATACAATTCAGGGATTTTAATTGAATTACTACTATTGTACAAGGAATCTGGAACTTTAACCATTTTGAGCGAATTATCTTTAATAACAAAACTCCATGTTTCCATTCTTTTAAAAGAATCTAAATAATTTTTAAAAAAATAACCTGCATACTCAGGTTCTACCTCTGTTAATTTATTATTCTTTGTGCTAACTTTTTTTGCTTCAATAAGTAAATCGTCAAGATAAATAAATACATAGAAATTTTCTTCAGCAATTTTTTCAACTATTTCTTTATCATCTTGTTTAGGAACATTTATAGCTTTGATTAATGGACGATAATAAAGTTCAATTTGCCTTTCTTTGTTTTCTTCATAAGGTTTAGTATCATAATAAAAATCTTTCTCCGTATTGTTATTTTGTTCTCTTGCTATGCGATAATATTTTTTAACAAATTTATCTTGTTTTTCTAAATAATCTTCTTCAAACAAAGTAGCCAAAGTTACTTTCTGATTTTTATAAACAATAATTTCGGTTTTAGTGGTACAGTTTTTTTTTGGAGTAATAATTAAATTCCCTTCTGAGTATTTTAAATCGGCAATGTCTGTTCTATGCACATTATTTGTATCAGCAATAAAAATATTAGCTTCTTTTTTTTGAGCTTGTATTGCAAAACAATAAAGACTGAGAAGTATAAAAATTATTTTTTTTATCATAAATTATAAAAAATTATTTGCATCCATTTAAAATATTTGGATCAACAATAGTAATATACAAGTGTTGTACTTTATTTATGGTAGAACAGCCACACATGGTAATTTGAAAATATTTTGATAGTCCTCCATAATAATATAAAATATTTATTAGTTGAAGCAATTTCTATTAATATTTAATAATTTCGAATAGCTATTTATATTTATTTAGGTTTAATTTTGCTAACATGACTAGTGAAAATGTACATTAAAAATTTACTGTTTTAAAAGCAGTATTTAATCTATCAAAAATAAAGAGGATTTCAAATTTATTTATGTCTAATAGAATACTCTTTGATATTGCTAATTTCTGCTAATGATTTTAGATCTTCAAACTTAAATATTATCGCAACATCATCGTTAGTTATATTGTCAAATTGAAGATAAACACCTGTAAATCTATTAATATTTGGAAAGTAATTATGTCCCTTTTTATCAATCATTACACTGCCACCAAATCCATTTTCAATGTACGCATCATTTAAATAAAATACTCCAGATTCATCAAATAATGAAGGTACAATAACATATTTTTTATATCGTTGAAATGCAGCTATTCGCAAATTATCTTCTACAATAATATCATTAATTTGCGAGTTATTATTGTTGGAAAAATTAGAAATTGTTTTGTTTTTTATTCCGTCAGAAATAACAAAGTTAGTTAAACCTGATTTAAAGCTTAAAATAATATTGTATATTATTTTAATACTATTAGAATTTCTTAATAAATATTTATTGTAATCACCATTATACCTTATAGTGATTGGATATCCCGATCCTGATTGTAAGCTAATACCTTCTAATGTTTTAGTTAAAAACTCAGGAATATTTGCAAAATTTAAATTTGGCTTAACAGTAACAAATATTGGAATTTTATATAAGTTATCGTATTGTTTTTCTGGATTGTTAGCTTTTATTTCATAATCAAATGATTTCTGAATTATATTATCTAAATATTCTGACATTTTTAACACTACTTTTTGTTCAGCCTCTTCATTCAATTTTTCTAGTTTAACGTTCATCGCAAATGCAGCTCCATTGAATTCAACCTTATATCCTTTAGATTCCATGTATGTTTTTAATTTAAAAACAGAAACTATAACTTTTAATGTAGATACACAATCACCATTTTCTATTTTAACTTCAGAAAGTATACTGTATTTTTCAATATTTCCTTTAGTTATTGATGTTATTTCCTCTTTAACTACTTCATCATTATTAATTTTAAGATCCTGTGATAAATAAACACCACATACCTGGGTAATTGCAGAGAAGAGAGCCGATTCTCTTGCTTTTTCAAATGTAGCTCCGTTTCCGATTGTTGTAATAGTAATACTAGTGTCATCTATTGTATTTGAAAAAGAAAAAGAAAAAATCAAAAGAAAAAAAATGCTTAAAATTGTTTTCATTGTATAAATATTTAGTTAGTTTTTTTATCTGTTATTTTAGAATAATATACTGAAATTGTTTTTTGTCCAGTTTTATCTTGAAAAGAAGTAAGAAACAAAGGGATATTATGAGTAATAAGTCTTGTATTACTTTCAATAATCTGATCTGAGTTTATTTGATAAGACCTATTTGTGTTCACCGCGTCAATATAACTGTTGATTTGCAACATTGCTTTTGTTTTAGCAACGGTATTTATTGCTTTATTTGAACTTTTTAATTCTATAACGGAAACTAAAAATTTATTCCCATTGTTTTCAATTAATGTTACATCACTAAATGGATTTTTTAAATACAGTTGTTTAATATAATCGGCTAAAGCCTCATTATCTTCATTAAATTTTTTATTATTGATTCCTTCAGCAGTTTTCTCTTTTTTAACTAAATAAAATCTCATTTCTTTCGAAATCAAATCAAGAATTGGTAATTCCGTATTTCCATATTCGGTGTCAACAAGATTTAAAACCACATTGTTTTTTTGTGGAGTTTCTGTTCTTATAAATATTTTATACGAGCCTTTCTCTTTCTCAATTTTAGAAATAATATTATTTACATCTTTTATTTCTAAATTTAAATCTATTGGTGAAAGCTTTACAATAATAAGTGCATCAGATACATTTGGTCCAATTGGCACTCCAATATTTCCTTTTGATCTTTCGTTTTCAGTAATGTTGTAATACTCTAGTTGTTTCTTTTGGGTAATAGTAAAATATTTAATTTCTTTTTCCTTTAATGATGGTAAAGTATTATCATCCATCAATTGTCCAAAATTTATACTATACTCATTTCCATTATTTTTAAAAGTAATTACTTGGGCCCCAGAAGTTACTTCTAAATAATACAAATCATCTTTTTTAGTGATTTCTTCTAATTTTTCTATGCTCGATTCAAAAGTTAATTCTAACTTGGTGTTAAAAATTAATAAGGATTTACCGTCTTTAATAGCTGACGAAACTTTTGATGCTTCTTCCTTATTTTCAGTCCAAACCAAAGTAGATTGAGAATAAATAAAGGTTGAAAAAAGAAAAAAAATTAAAAATTGTATTCTGCCTATTCTTATATTCATTTACGTTACAATTTAAAAATAAAAGGAAATTTATTTATTACAATCTAGTATTCTAGCAGTATATTCGGACATAAAAATACCGCCTGACTCAGTGCCTTTATACTTTTGTTGTTTTTGTTTTAGAATAGATTGCGACAAATCAAATAATCTAGTATATTCCTTGAGCATTATTTCATTTTCCGAATCTGTGTGTTTTCCACTTAATTTCTTTTGATAATTTCTTAATTCACAATTTGCATTTGCAGCTTCTTGTGCATCCACAGAAACATCTTCTAGATTCGTTGGCTTTTTCACCAAATAAAAACGAACTTCTTTGGATGCTAAACCATCAACAGGAAGATTTGTAGGATCCTTAAATTCTTTGTTTTTAATTTGAAGAATATGCTGAGCTGGTGCTTTCAAAAATATTTTATAAACACCATCGGTCTGTTTAGTTACTTTGGTAATTCCATTATTTTTCTCAGTTATCTCAAGTTCTAAATCGGGTGGAAAAACATTAATTACAACCAATGCATCTGAAACATTTGGACCAATAGGAACAATGTTATTGCCTTTGTCTTTTTCCTTTTTTGTTATATCTTCATATTGCAAGGCAATTAATTTAGATATAGTAAAATATTTAACCTCATTATTATTTAAACTAGGAAAACCATTATTCATTCCTATCTGACCAAAATTTAAACTATAATCCCCAAAATACTTTATAGTTATTACCTGTGGACCTGAACTTACAAAAACATAATATTTCCCATCAATCTTATCTTCAATTTGTAAATTTTCTATACTAGAATCAAATTTTAAATTTAAATCTGTTTCAAAAACTAATAGTGATTGTCCATCAGGAATGCTTTTTGTAATGTTTACTGCTTTATCATCACTAAGAATAAATTCTAGAGAAGATTGGGAATAGGCTAAACCAAGATTAAAAAAAATAAAAAAAATAATTATTTTTTTAACAAATACTTTGATAAAAAAATGAGAGTTCATATTTTATTTGTTTAAATTAAAATTTTCTAATTTAAACTTTTCATCTTCAGACAAAGTACGCGAACCTACTTTTTCTGGTTGCCAAGTTCTAACATGAATTAGAGGTTTGTCATCATCTGCAAAGTCAATTACTAATAATAAATATCCAACATCACTGTAATTTGTTGTGTTCCATCCTTGCATCATATTTACGCCATACATGTCTGGGTATTTTTTGTGTCTTTTTATTTCAATATCATCAAATTTTACATTGATATAAGAATTGTTCTTAAATATTGATTTTAATTTATTTAAATATTCTGCTTTGGTTTGTTTTTGATAGGTTACCATGGCACTATTCATTAAATTACTAGATGCATCAGGACTTTTTACCTGAACTACTTTTCCTGTAATGATTAAAGCATCTTCACTAAAAACAGATTGTAAATAACTAATGTCTTTTCTATTATATGCTGTTTTAAAATTCTCAACAAAATCTAATATAATTTGTCTTCTTCTAAATTCTGTAACATCAGTTCCTTGCGATATAAGTTGGTTATATCTATTGGTTTCCATTGAAATATAGATATTATCAATTAAACCTGAATCGGTAAATAATAATACAATTTCTTGGTATTGATCATCTTCTGCCGCTTCTTGCATAAATACTGGGATATTTCTTACCTCATAGCCTCCTTGTGGTCTTTTAATGGCTTTTTCAATTACATCCGCTTCGTAACATCTAAAAGGACTCATCTCCCACATTGAAAGTAATGATGCGCTTACATCAGATATAATAATTTTAGAATTAATTGCTGGGGTTGATTTGTTTAAAAAAGATGTATTTAATGTTGTTAGAAATTCAGAGGCATTATTTTCCATCTTTGCTTTAAGCACATCATTGTTGACGTCTGTTATCACAACTTTTGTTGTATTTTGTGAATAAACAATTGTAGTATTTGAAAATACAATTCCTAATACTACTAATAGGGTTAATTTAAAATTCATAAACATATATTTTTGATAGTTGATTAATAAGTTGATTTTCTTTTATATTTATCTTTTTAGAGTCAAGCAAGTTGACTCTAGTTTCATCCCCTTTATCTAGAAGGTAAAGAATTTTATTTGTGGTTTCTTCATAAATAATAATATAGCATTGATTACTATTATCAAACGCCTCAATTCGAGAACTATACATGATTTTTCCTTTCATTTTAAAGGTATTTAATTCCTTTAAGACGCTATTAATGTCATCGGTATCCAACAAACTATTAATTAAACTACTATTGGAAAGCTGTTTTGTTTTACTTTCGGAAATATTGGATGCAACTTCTTTGTTGACATTTAAGCTTTCAAGTGGTTTTGTGTCTTTCTCATACATCGGATCTAGTATAATTTGAGGATGTGGTATTACATTCGCATTGAGAGAAGAATCTGTGCTATTTATCTCTACTCCATTTTTAGCTATATAAGCAATAGCTGCCACTTTGTTTCCTCTTTGTTTTACTATATAAGAAATATTCTTCTGATTTAAATTAGGAGCCGTTTTTACTTCATCGGTTGACCATAATGACTCCGAAGCTTGTTTTTTAGCTTCCAAATCAGATGGAGCTGTAGCTTGGCTCCAAAAATAATTTCCTGAAATTTTAACTTCTTTTTCTTTATCTAAATCAGGTGACTGTCCAAAAAGGAAAACATTTTGGAGTAGTAAAAAGGAAAACATTAAAAATGTCTTATTATTTAGAGATAGTTTTTTTTTCATTTTTTAGTAGTATTTGAGGAATCATAATCTGCAAAAAGATTTTTTATGTTATCGGATGGAATATTGGTATACAACTTCGCATTAATAATGGGATTATTGCCTAAAAGAGTATTTTTATTGGTATTTACATACAGTAAATTTACGAAGTTTAGTTTTCTATTAAAAATAATAAGTGTACCAGACATACTTTCATCCGTCTTTTCTTCTATGCCAAAATAAAATTCAAAATCAGTACCAAAAAAAGATATAAAATCATTCAAATTTACCTTGTAATCGAATTTTTCGTCACCATATATTTTGTGGGTAATATTTAGTTGTATTTTTTTATTGGCTTCCATTGGCATTAAAAAAATATTACAAAAAGATTCCAAAGGATACTCCCTTGAAAACAATGGCTCGATAACAACATCCGTTACTTTGTAATACTTTGTAGAAGTAATAGATTTAAAATAACTGTTACCAACACTTACCTTTATATCATCTTTATATGTTTTTAATTGGTCTTTAAGTGGTGTCTTAGGGATAAAATTAGCATAGTTTTTAATAGTTTTAAGTGATGCCATCACCTGTTCCCCATATTCTTTTTTGTCCATTCCACTGATTACAGCATTTGTTGCTGGGAAGATTATTGTAATTTTCCCATTCATATTTTCTAATACTGCGGTATATTCGAGACCTTCTTGTTTAAGACTAAAAGCAAATTCATTTTTTATAATTGGAATTATCCCATTTATTTTGCTAAAACCAATTTCGCCCAATGCTTTATTGTTTTTAAAAAGTTGTATTCTATCTTCTTTATTTTTTTTATTAATATAAGCAGTATTGTTCCAAAGTAGGTCTTCTAAAAGACTTCTTTCAATAAAGCCGATAACAGAAGGTGAAAAAATAAGATTGTTGTCTAAAGAAAATAAATCTAATCCAACATGATTAATTTGGCCTTCATTATTAAAAGATGTTTTAATAGGAATAGAATCACCCGCAATTTTGCATAAACACTTCGTATTGTTCGCTTGATTAATCGAATTTTTACATTCTATTGGTAAAATAGAAAATAATTCATTTAGTCTATTATTTGCAAAAACACTTTGCGCCACAACGCTTTGAAAGCATATGGCGCAAAGGAAACAACAAACTATTGTTATTCTATTAATCATCTATCTACCAATCATTATAACTTCTTTCAAGGTATTACTAGCATCGTATAATTTACCTGACACTACTTTACCTTCATAAAATTCACCAATTAAATAATCACCTGCTTCGGCATATCTCTTTTTCATATCACGAGGTGAAATTAATTCATGTTGTCCGTAATAAAAAGTACCTAAACCTTGCATTTGGCCATTTTTCATTTCACCTACATATTTACTACCACCAGGAAATTTTTTAGTTTGAGTTCCTTTTGGAGTAGCAACATTGGTTACTGCTTTTTTAGTAGTTGCCGGTTTAGCTTCCTCTACAGCTTTAGGTGCAGGTGCTTCTGGTGCTACTGTTTCAGTAACAGGTTCTGCAGGTGGAGGTGTTGCAACTGGTGCTTCAACAACTGGTGTTTCTATGACAGGTGGAGCAGCTGTTTCATCAGTTTTCACTTCAGAAGATTTACCACTAAAGAAAAATACCAAGCCACCAATGAGTAACACACCAGCTGCTATAGATCCGATTAGTTTGAAGTTTAAAGGTTTCTTACTACCTTCATTCTTTAAAGTTGAGGGATCAACTTCTATAAGACCACAGTCTACATTATCTATATTTGTTAAACAAATGAATTTTCCTGTGTTATTTTTTTCAGGGAATTCATCTGAAGTTAGAACAAATTCATTACCATCATTTTCAATATTATATTTACAATGAGGATTTATGCATTTAAAAAATTTAGTTTCCATAGATTTATTTATTAAGTTTTATAAGTTTTCTGTAAGCCTCACTAAGCATTTGATATTTACCATCAGTTCGGTCGTTCTTAATAGTTGCGAGATAATCATCGAGAAATAAAGCAAATTTTGAGAGAACTAAATCAAAATCACTATTCAATTTTTTTTCAGCTTCCTTTCTCACGCATCCCAGTACTAAAGGATGAATAAAAGTATTTATACCTCCACCCGCTAGTAAATTGGCTTTATCTAAAGTTTTTAAGTCTAGATTCATAAAATCAATTAGTGAACCGCATTCAAATTTTAGATTAACCATTTTATTACTATCAATTGCGTGGATGTCTGTTAAATCGGAGTCATCCCCATTATAGCTTCTTAGCCCCCAAAAATTCTTGTCGCCATAATTTTCGAAACATTTTGATTCAGATAAAATAATCATGTAAGGCAGCAACACTTTTTTCATTTCATCAATAGTTTGAGGTGGAATTAAATCCACTAGATAGTCACAATCTTCTATATGTGATAAAAATAGTGTTTGTGGATAACCTTTATATTTGTGGTAATCTTCATATAAGTCAGAAATATTGTCAATAGCATCCATTCTAATTGGCCACGCGAATTGAACAAATGTCAATTCGTTAGACAACTTATCACCGCCAACCTTATAAATTTTAACTTCTTTTATCGTCTCCCTTATTGTTCTTTGGAGATCCTCCGAAAATGATTTAAGTTCTTCAATTTTACTTTCATTTTCGCCCTTTAGTTCTGGTAAAATAATTACCTTATCGTGATGTGTTTTATAATCCCCATCCCCTTTAGAAAAACTATTAATTGTTGCAAGTGGTGCTGACATCTTTTGGAGTTCCGCAAATAATTCGATTAAATCAGGATTATTTGCTGTCTTATATTTTTTGTGAAGAACTTGTATAATATTTGCTCTGTAAAAATCATCAATGTCACCTGTTAGTTTTCCTATATTGTCGTCTGTAAGGATATCATCCACCATTTTATAAGCCGCTTCCATAATTGGGTGTTTTCTATTTGAAAAAACACCATCTAAAGATGACTTTAGTGTAAAATCAAAATTGTCATAAATTAAATTTTCTAATTGACTTATAAAAGATTCGCACTCATCACTTTTGAAGAAAGCCTTTTTAAATTTCTCAAAACCTTGAATATTAGGTATCGATTTGAATCCGTCCGTAGTACCTTCAATTTTTTTGGACTCATCAATCCATTCATCGTGAATCTTATTTCTCCTTTCTTCAATAGCACGCACTTCTGATTTAACTCTCTCGCGAAGTTTAGATAGTTCTGTTTTTAATTCTTTTTGCGAAAGTTCTATTGCAAATGGAATTGCTTTTAATTCAACAGTCTTATTCCAATACTCCATTAACTTTTTACGAAAATCCTCAACAGCATTAGTACGTTTATTTTTACTACCTAAAAATGAATATGTTCCAACATACTCCTTTTTAATATTTTCTATTTCAATAGTAATTTTTTTCAAATCTCTCTCCAAAACAGATTTTTGGTTTTTTATAAATCTGTCAATTCCATCAAGATATCCTTGCTCTATTTCAAGTAAAATATCAATATAACTTGGCAAAGGATAGTGAGTTTTTCTGCCGTATCCATCAATTCCGAACATAATTCCTCTTATTCGTTCGCAAATAAATTTAGCATATTCAGTTGCTAAGTTAAATTTATCATTGTAGAATTTATCGTATCCACAACCTTTGTACTTACCTGTAGTGTAATCGGCAATTGATATTTGATAATATTTCAGTAAATCACGATCTTCAAAGGTAGTGCCTTGATACTTTTTAGTTGCTGTGAGTACAGTGAATATTTTCGTTTCCTCAATTTTCCAACTAGCATCAAAAGATTTTTCATCACCATTTTTCCTCAATAACCCTACTTTCTCAGAGTCAATCATTGGTGAATCTAAAAGAAAGTACTCGTAGGTTAAATACCATTCTTCCATCAAGGTAGAACGAAGGTTACTTATGATTTGAGCTGCTTCACTTTTTGCTTTTGCAATTTCATCAGAGCTCGGATTTCCCAAATAACCATTCCCATTATCCTGCTTTTCTTTATTTTTAAATAGTGTTTTATTAAATGCATTTAAAACAAGTTGATGAGCAAAAGCCTCCTTAATCTGTTCTCTTGGAACAGCAATTTTTGAAATACCAGGTACTCTAAAATTTGCCGACAAATCCCAATATTGCCAGGCAGAGTTTAAGTTATTTTCTTGAGTATCTACTTTGTTGAGCAAATTAGGTAATGTATTGTCACTTTTCTCGCCCTTTTCTGCATAATTGGCTGAAATTGTTTTTAAAAACAATAATGAAGCTACTGACGAGGCAGTATCTTTAAAAGTCATTCGATTTAAATTTCTCTCTGAAATAATATATGCTGATTTATATCTATTATTTGTATTTAATCTATCATTTTTAGAGTTTACATCGTAAGGACTAAATACTCCGCTCGCTAAAGAGTTAAGTTCTTTCAATGCTGCATACCCATTTATTTTTAAGAAACTTACATTATTAAATTGTCCTTTTTTATCATTAAATGATTTAACTTCAGGTAAGACAAGATAAAGAACTATAAATGTATTTTCAGATTCCTTTTCAAAAGTTTTACAAAGCTGAGCAGTTACGTCAATTATACTACCACTACCTGTTCCACCTGCAAGTCCAACGCAAATATGAATAGTGGTTCCAAATTCAGTTTTGTTTACTCGAAGTTGGTCGTGCTTTGAATTAACATTTTGAACTATTTCTCGCATATTTGGAATCAAATTAACCCTCCCCAATCTTCTCAGCTGATTTCCTGCCATGCCAGAAGTGTTTTCATCTTTAATCCCTTTCCAATCAGAATCTTCTCCCAACCATTCATTTCTTGTAGCATGATTTTTTAGTCTTGAATTAAGGTCACCAGCTTTCAAAAGAATAGTGTCATCACCTCTTAACTTTAAAGGTTTTCCCTGATACATCCATTCGTCTTTCAAATCATCTTCGTTACTATCTATAAATAGAAAGCGAATATTTTTTAAAAAGTCAACAGTCTCAAGGCTTCCAAATTTATCTACAAGCTGCTCTCTGTAGCTGCGAATAATTCTCCCTCCTGTTCCTCCCAATCCTATAATAATGTGATTATCTGCCATAATTTTATTTTTATTTTTTTGTTTTATAATTGTTTAATTGCAATTGCATTCCATTTATCGTTCTTATTCCAAAAACCTGTTAGTGTATTTCCTGGATCAAATATGTAAGCACAATCTGTATTTTCACTGTATTGATCTTGACACCATAAGACCCATTTCCCTTTTAAATCATCAAAAGCTTCTGTTTCATTATGAATTGTTATACATTCTTCGAGAGTGGGCAATCGCCAACCACCACCTTCTATTTTTCCTGCTTCATTTAATGCAGAATCCCAATTCATTTCTGAATTTTTAAATAATCCTTTCTTTAAAAAACCAGTAATTTTAAACCTACCTATAGAGGTTTCAATCTTAGTTATTTCCATAAACTAAATTTAAATTTAAACATTTTATACTATTAAATATCTTTCACCAAAATAATTGCACCTGGAAGAGCATTATAATCGCTTGCTTTTTTACAAGCATATTTTTCGCCTGTTAAAAAATTAAGTTGAAAAGCATTGTACTTTCCGTTTTCGCTGCTTGACCAAGCAGGTAGTTTCAAATCAACAAAACTATCTGGGGTATCGTTATACATTTTTTCAAGTTCATCAATTGTAGGAAGTCGCCATGTATTTTCATTAAACATTGAATGCTCATTAAATAGAGCAACAACCTCTGTTAAGTTTGTAAAACCACATATTCCTAAATTACCATATAGAAAACTAAAATCTTCGTTTACAGTTTTACCAACACCAACAAAACCTGTGTCTACAGAAGGCGTATCGCATTCTGCCACAATTAATAAAGAGCATTCATAATTTAAATCTTCTTTTGTAGCAGTCTTTGAAAAAGTTTGCGAAGAATGATAATACGCACTTTTTGCGGATGTGTAAGGATCTGTGGTCCAAAAATCTGATTTCAAATTTTTAACTTTCAGAATGTCAGCAAGCTCATTATTGTTGGGAAGTCTCCAATTGCCTATATTCCGATATTTAATGGTATTTAAAAGCTGTATTAAATCACCAAAAGCATTATTGCCTAATACATATGTGTGACAATCTACTATCAAATTATTTATAAGTTCTGAATAAAACATATGTTTATGTACTATTAAATTAGCTAAATCTTTTCATGAATTTACATCAAGATTAATACAATATTAAAAAAATATCGAAGAGATAAGGGCTAGATCTTTTAAGGTTTGACTTTCTTGTTTGAGTACTTCAATTTCATACTCCATCACTTTAATTTTATTCTAAATTATCAAGTACTGATCCAAAAAAAGATTTCCAAAAGCTATAAATATCATCAATTACAGTATAAAGTAATGAAAGCCAAAATGCTACAAGATATAATGTTGAGTAGGATTGAGCCATTATCAATCGTCCATCAAAAAATGATATTATTTTATTTGGTATGGCACAACCACCATGTACACCACCAAGAATAAAGCCGTTTAAAAAACCTTCATAGTGTTTTACTGCATCAGGATGAACAAAAAAGTAAGCAATTGCAAAAACGACTAAATATTTGACAAAGAACCTCATTAGCCATAGTTTTAAACGTGTTGAAAAAGTCATAATTATAAGTATTTAAGTTATTAATTTTATTTTATTCTAATTGAGATTTTTCGTTTCAGGAAAAATTAAATTGTTATTTATTTAAATGTTTTACTCCGAGTTCAAATTGGTTTATCAAATAATTAACCTTTTATTTTAGCAAAATTTTTAACAAAATAAGGGCACCAATAATTACAATTACTTTACCAATTTTAGTTGCCCAAAGCCAATTTACCAATTTACCAAGTAACGATTCGCTCCAACCCACGCCATTACCTGCATAAGTTTTCCAATCATGTCCGTAAGCTGGTCTTGCAGGACAGTTGACAGTGTATTCACTTCCTGTTTTTCTTTGATTGCAGTTTATGCAACGCTGATGTGAAGTCATAATTATTTCGTTTTGTATTAAAAATTATTGGTTTATAAATAAATCTACACAATCATCATCAGTGTTAATGTATTTTTCTTTAAACTTATAGTCTTGCCAGCAGGCATTAGGTTTTTCTTCATCACTATTCCCTGCTAATATCAGATATTTAGGCATAGCTTGATTATTATTATGTACATTTAACTTTAGCATTTGTTGTAAACGAAAATCAGAATTTGTAAAAAGCGTCCAGTTATCACCATATCCTTCTGATGGTCTAATAATAACAACTGCTTTTGGGTTGATGCCATTTGTAAGATAGGTAGCTTCAAAAGTAGCACAAGCTTCACCACCAATATGAAGTATTGAAAATTTACTAGAGTTATCATCCCCTTCTAATTCATATTCAGCTAATAATGCAAAAGGGGTAAAATTCACTCCATTAAAGCGGTCTCTTATAAAAGCCTCACTACTTAAACGATCTCTTTCGTGTTCATTAAAAGGAATACTGGCAATTGGTCTGAAACCATTTGGCGTTATCTGTGATTTAGTTACTTCACTGATTTTTATTAGTTGGTATCCTAAAGCCATACAATTAGTTGACAACGCTAGTTGCACTTCTTCTTTTGACATAGAATAATCTACGTGAATGAAGTTTTCAATACCTTGCTGGCTTAATGATTTTAAATGACTTACATCAACACCTGATGCAGGGTAAAAGGCGCTATTTTCAAGAAATAGTTTGATATTAAAATCTAGCATTTGTTGCATATTTATTCAATTTTAATAACAATATTTAACTGCGTACCAAATAGCTACAAATTCTTCTATGGTAACATTTCCGTCAATGTGAAATTGTATATCACTACTATAAGAAGAGTTTCCAGTAAACACTTTACTATCTTTTATTGTAGCAATAACATCGCTGCTATAAGTTGAAGTTCCTTTATAAATTTTCCCATCTTTTATCGTTAAAACAATATCAGAAGAATACGATGAATTAGCTTTAAATACCTTTCCATCGGTTACTGTAAAAAGCACGTCATTACTATAAGTAGAAGTACCTTTGTATATTTTATTGGCTTTTACATGACAAATAATATCGGAGCTATAAGTCGATAATTTTTTAAATATTTTAGCATCTGCTAAATTGCAAATAACATCACTACTATAGTTAGATGTTCCTTTATAAACTTTAATATTTGACATTTTGAAATTATTTTTTGGCTATTTGAATTTATGTATTAAAAAAAAATATCAATAATTAGTTTTTATTTAATAATGAATTTCATACACAAACATAATATTTTTTTTTTAAATACTTAAGACCTTCAATTTGTTTTTTTTACTTTTTTTTAAAATAATTTATAAAAAATATAAATTTATGACAACTCACTGCAACCTGATTGCGTTGAGTTATTTAAAAAAAATATACTATTTCCTAGACTATTAAAAAAACAAATATTCCCGAAGTTATTTTTAAATTTTAATTTTTTCGGCAATAGATTATAATTTATCCATCTATGGCATCCTATTAAAATATTTATCGATATCAAATGTTTTTTATTTTATTTATTTAAATCAATTATTAAATTTTCTCCAACCCAAGAAAAAAATTCATTTTTATTTAAATTGTCTTTATTGTTAACTGCACTTTTTAAATCATAAATATAATTTGAGAACGATTGATTATCAACTATGGAACTTAATTTACATTCTTCTATATGTAGTTTAAGCTCATCACTACTGCACTGAACATTTATTCCTGAAGTGATTTTATAAAATTTATGGGAGTCTTTATCTCGTGAATGGGTCTCAAAATATATAGAATTATCAACTATTGTATAACCTTGAAACATGCACACGGCAGCAGAAATTTCTAAAATATAACCCACTTCAATGTCTTTAATTATTGGTGTAACTATATTTCCATTAGTATCTTCAACACGCATATTAAATAAAGTGTAAGTATGCTCATAGCGTTCTGGAAGATATTTATATAATAAAGGACCTTCGGCTATTATTTTATATCCTGATTTTTCAAGAATAATCAATTGTTTTGGTTTTGTCATAAATTACAAGGTCAATTATATATTTAATTCTTATTTAATATATTTATTTTATTATTTCTTTAATATTTTTTTTGATTCACTCAAAAACTTATTATTTTAAAAAAAGGAACTATTGGTTTATTAAAAATAAATTTTATAAAATTAAAAAATATACAGCTTGAATTTTAGTTCAAGTTAGTTCAAGTTTAAAAATAAAAATAATTCATCTCGTTTCATTAAATGAATTAGATAAAATATTTTTATTAATTAAAACAAAAAGTCAGTTATAGCATGATTTTTCAAGAATAATCAATTGTTCTGGTTTTTTCATAAAAATAAATGTGGTAATTATTTGTTTTCTTTTTTGTTGTATAGGATTGATTTATCTATAGTGTCGAGAGCATCAATACCTTTAGAATTAATTTTATCTAACAAATCATCTATAGAAGTATATTCTTTTCTGAAACTAGTAAAAAAAGCTTCGTTAGAGAACTTAATTTTTGGATTTAATTTTTCAATTTCTCCTCTTAACAATTTGTCTGTAACATCTTCAGCTATGAGTTCATAGTATTTTTCAAATGCTGCCTTAATTCTTTTGTATTTATTTTCATCCAATCTAATAAAAAGCTCGTCATCATCTGAAATCCATATGTATTTTGCCTCCTCTAGCTCAATTATAGTAGCAAGTTCAGTATATATAGGATGTGAAAAATCATTTTCTGCATAATTGGTTTTTACAATTTCTTTTTCTAACCGGATGTGGTATATTTTATTTGATTTCATAAATTGTAGACAAGGAAATTATTGAATTTTAATTTTTCGATTCTTTATTAAACATAAACCTTGATAAATGAGAAGAATATTCCGTCATTTCATTCATTAGTTGCTCAACATCTTTGTCTTGAGAATTGGGAAATATTTCCTTGATGTTTTTTTGAACGTTAGCAATATGATCTATAGCTTCTTTGTAGTTTCCTTGTGCAAAATTTTCAGACATTACCTTTAGCCCTTGATTTAAAACTGCAATAGCATATAACTTTTTTTGCTCAGCTTCTAGAATTAACTCTATTTTTCCTTCTTTTGGCAACCATTTTAAATATACTTTTTCAATCTTTTCATCATACTTTAATTTATTTGGATCGAAATAGGTCATTTTGATGATGACAGGAGACTTTTCAATAGATTTATCTGGATGATTTAAATCAAATTTTAATAATCCAATGCCTTGCAATCCAGCATATATAGCATCTAATTTCAATTGCACAGAATTTCCATCCTTTTGTTTAAAAGGAAATCCATATAATTGCTTAAAAACAATTTTGTCATTATATTCAACTTCAATCTTAACATCGCTTACGCAAGGACTCAATAGACTTGTTAATTCCTTTTGAAAAACAGATTCAATGTTTTTTGACGAACCAATAAAATTTAATAATCCACCACCAGTTGAAGCTAATTGAGATAATAATGCTTGATTATAACTCTCTCCAACGCCAATAGCTGACAATTCTATTCCTTTGTCATTATATTCCTTAGATTTTTTTATTGTTATGAGAGGATCATCAGCTCCATAACCGTCTGTCAATAATATTACTCTATTAGTGCCTTTAGCTATTTTTTTCTTTTCTACTTGCTCATATCCCATAACCATTCCATTGTAAATATTAGTCCCGCCTCCTATTTCAATATCCTCTATCATGTCTTTAAGATATTTTCCATCACCAACTGGCTGCGAAGGAACTAACAAAATTGCTTTATCATCGTAAGACACTAAAGAAACAATATCAGTCTTTCTTAATTTATTTGTAAAATTAAGCAATGCTTTTTTTAAGGCTACAATTCTATCATCCCCATACATAGAGCCACTTCTGTCAACTACTAATGAAAGATTTATCGGTGGGCCATTTAGATTATAATTTGAAGTTCGTATTTTAAATCCCAACTCTAAAACGGCTTCTTTAGAAAGAGCATTTATAGAGTCGTTTGCCCATTTTATATGAAGTTGTACTGGATCTGTAGGTTCGGGATATTGTTTGGTAATAAAATCTTTGAATTCTTTTAAAAATAATTGATCTGGTGTTGGAATAAATTTTTCAGGAAACTCTAATTTAGGGTCAGGCTTATAAATAATAGTTGACTCTGAATTTGATATTCCTCTCATGTGAGAAAAATTCAAAACATCTACATCTTTTTGATATTTAAAATGAATTAAATATTTGCTCCTATTAGGTAATAAAAATGAGACCTTACCTTCTTTGTCCATTTTACCTTTATAAATTTTATTAGTGCCTAACATTTGAAGGTAAATTAATTCTCTGCTTACATCATTTCCTCCTAACTTGTTAACTTTAAGTTTTACAGCAATTCGAGTTGATGTTCCTTTTATATCCCTAGAAATTAACTGAACTATAGTATCATTAACTACCGTTTCTTTAATATTAGTAGGTTCGTAAGTAAATTGTAAATTATAAGTTCCAGCTTTTTTTGTATCGATATAATCAAAACTATCAATACCATCAATATCTATATCAAATTCTGTATTTATTGGTACAATAAAATTAGCTATCCCGTCTTCATTTGTCTTACCTAAAAAAGTTTGCTCTAATTTATAACTCGTAAGATTGACTGCAAAATTTTTAAGAGGACTATCATCATCCTTTACAATCTTAAGTTTTACAGAAGCTGTTTTTGAGTCATGTGGAATTACTACTAATTTGGTTTGATCAATAGTACTAATTTTTAAAGATTTTCTATCTAATTTTAATCTATTTTTCCTTCTGTAATGCTCGATATCATAAGTTATTAAATTCCTTCCTGTAGAGTATCCTTTATCAAAATCATAAATAAAACTACAGTTTTTCATTTCAAGAATATTTACCGCCCATTCTTTTCCAGATTTAATTTCAAAAACAACTTCTCCATTAGTATTAGTATTCTTAGAAATTCTTTGTTTAGTAGATTTTTCAATTAATGTTACAGGAACATTAGACATTGGGTCTTGCTGATTATTTACAACTTTAATTGTATGCAACCTCAAAAAATTTGATTGAGAAAACCCAACAAAATTTAAAAGTAAAAAAATAAATACAATAGCTTTTCTCATAATTTAGTGTTTTTTATTTATTCTTAACGATATTTATTTATCAATATTTTAATATAATTAAAAAAGTTTTAAAATAAACTTAAAACATCTATCAACACAAATATTATTTAAATGTTTTTTTACTCAAAAGAGAATTCAAAAGTTGATATTTATATTTATTTGATTGGAAAGTTTTCTTATTTTGAAAAGAAAAATTCCATATCATTTAACATTTCACTTGTTAAAGTTTCTCCTAAATTATTATTGTTTATGAGATCAAAAATCTCATGTAAGTTGTAAGAATCATTTTTTAAATAAAATAAAATAAATCTTTTCCAAATTGCTCTTACTCTTTTATTAATTGTTTTATGACCCTCAATCCAATTAGCAATTTCATTTGGGGTTTTAGTTTTTAATTTGTTATAATCCATTTTATTACTATTTTTTGAATGTTTTTATTTTAATAATATAATCAAAAATTTTCAATATCTATCGCTCCTAAATCAACTTCAGGAAAGCCAAATTGTTTGATTAATTCTTCTTGTGTATGTTTAATTCCTGTAGGATTGATGCAAAAATATAATACATGCTCTATGTTTTTTAACTCTTGCTTTAAATGATTATTAGGAATTTCTATCAATTTAACAAAAGCCCTAAATTCCTCGTTAGCAGCATATATACCGTCAAAAACGCCTATTAGTTTTTGTGCGTGTAATCGGTATTGCATAAATATTCTAAAAATGCTTTGTATATCAAAAGGATGTGAGTTATCTTTGAGGGAACGCGCATATGCTTTGGCATCTAATTGGTCGATAATAGATTCTTTAAATTCTTTCCATTTGCTAAACTGTACTTTTGATATAAAACGCCCTTCTGTAAATTCATAATAACTACAATTGATATCTAAAGCTTTCATAAGAGCCGTTATCATTTGCAATCGGTAATATCGAGAAGGATTGTTTTCGTATTTTTCAAAGGACCATTCTTGTATTTTGGTATCGTAGTTGTATAAATCTAAAAAGGTGTCTAATAATTGCTTTTCCATAGTTTTATTATTTATTATATCCAGTCTGAATCTATTTCATCAAGGTCTCCAACTGGGTAATTATATTTTTCTATTAATTCCTGATTAGAAAAATGTATTTCTTTTGGATTGATTAGATATGCGAGTATATTATCTATTGCTTCAATGTCTGCTTGAAGTTTGTTATTAATTGTGTCAATAATTAGTACTGGATATCTATTGTATTCTGAATACTCCAATACGCTATCCCTCAAGCTTGTTAGTTTTTGTAATTTCATTCTATAACTGAACAACATCTCAAACATAAATTGAGAATCACTTTGGTCCTTTTCATCTGTATTGATTGTTTGAAAAAGTATGGTGTAGTTCTCTTTTATTTTGGTTATCAATTCGGATTGCACTAATTGGTTTTGTCCCAATAGGAATTCTCCATACTGAAATTCTTGATAGGAACAGTTTATTTGTAATGCCTTCATCAAAGCATCTATTGCTTGTAATCGATACAAACGTGGTGGATTATTGGCGAAATTATCCTTTGACCATTTTGATGTATTATCGCTTAAAGTATAGAGTTCTAAAAAACTGGTTAACAATCGGTTTGTAATCATTTGAAAAACGTGTAATTATTTACTTAAAGCAGTTAATTTTAAAATATTCTCTAGTTTTTCTACTTTATCAAGTGGTAATTTGTTGGTATAAATTCCAGTAGACGCTCCTTTTCTAACCCCTCTTAGAAATAGGTAAATTACGCCACCAAAATGTTTGTTGTAGTCAAAACTATCGCCTAATTTACTTTCTAAAAATCGTTTCATTGCTACAGTGTAGATACAGTATTGCAAATGGTAATTACTATCGTTCATGGCTTCTGTCAATTTATCTTCATCATAATGCTCCAAAGCATCTCCTAAGAAATTAGATTTCCAGTCTAGTATGTAGTACTTATCGTTGTGTTTGAAGAATAAATCTACTAAACCGTTCATCATGCCTTTGACTTCACCAAAACCAGTATAAATGAATTCAGTATCTGAGGATGGAAATAAATCTTGAAGCGCCTTGATATCAAAGGTCTCGTCAATTGGAAAATCAAATTCTAATTCGTTTACTTTAACATCATTGTGGACACTTTTCAATTCAAAACTATCCTCCTCACCTACTTTAATTTTAGCATTTAGAATGTTTTCTACAAATGACTCCATCCAAGGTGTATAAACTTCTTTTTTGGATGCTGTAAATTTTTGTAATGAAATGTCTATTACCTTATTCCAATCTGTGCTGTCTGTGAAGTCTAGGTATTCAAATATGTTGTGCAGCATATTCCCTACATGAATTCCCTTTTCTAACTCTTTAAAAACAAATCGGTCATAGCCTTCTTCATACACCTTACTATTTTCTGTGGTGTGACTTTTATGTGGAGCTGCTAAAAAGGAGTAGCTCATTTTTTTCCAATTATGATCATTAGGCTTTTGTGTTGGAAAATCTAAAGGCATTGGTTGATGTAAAATCCCATTAGCCATATAAGCAACTTCTTGTATTTTATTAGTATCACCGTTGACCAACTTAATGTTAGTGGTAACCTCTGATTGAACTGCTAATTTTTCAGTAAAACTTTTAATCGAAGAAGATGAATAATAGTTATTACTAAAAACAAAACAATTGAAACGAGCGCGTGTAATTGCAACATATATTAATCGTCGGTTTTCTTGTTCTTCTTGTTGTAGAAATAATTGAGAATGCGATGAATTTCTTATAGGATTGGATGTAAACAAATATTCAATGTTTTCCTCATTTTCATGTTTAAAATTTGAAAAAAATCCACGTTCTTTTACTGTAAAATCAAGGTTTGGGAGCAATACAATATTATATTCCAACCCTTTACTTTTATGAATCGTTGCAATTTTAACAGCATCTTCATCCCTTTCAATGCGTTGTGCAAAGGCATCATCTGAATTATCAGAAGTTTGTATGGCGTTATTCAAAAAAGCTTTTAGCTTAGAAGGTGTAAAATTTCTTGAAATACTTATATTTTGCAACAATTCCGTTAACTGAAATACATTTGACAATACACGATGCCCTATTTCGTCATCGGTTGTCCATTTGGATTCTACTCCAAAGTCCGTTAGAAATAGACGCAACATGGCATAAATTCCACTTTTTCCCCATACCTGATGGTATTTACGGAATAATGAAAGTACCTTGTCATGATCGATGTTGTTCAATTCTTCACTTTTATATCCTACTAACTGAGTCAATAAAGCTTTGTCTATATTACTTTTATTAGGTAATGCTATTCCGTTTAATACCAAGTTAAGATCATTGGCTTCATTGCATTTAAAAATACTACTGTCATCCACCACCACAGCAGGAACACCTTTTTTCTCTAATCTCTTTTTGATGGTTCTACCATCAGCATTTGACCGAACTAAAATCCCGAAATCCGAAGGCACTATAGGTCTATTGTCAATGGTATGATTACCATCTAATAATTTAACCACAAGATTGGTTAGATCTTCATGAATTGAATCTTTGTTAGAATAATCAGTTCTTATTTCTAATGGAGTATATATATATTTTCCGTTTGAGGTTATTCCATTTTTATTTGTATTATTAGGCGAAGCTTCTACTTCTTGATATACAATTTCATCTTCATCATAATAAAAAGTTTTGAAGTTGTCTGACGCTTTAAAAAAGGCGTTCATCGCATCGATATATTTATCTGTAGAACGGAAATTCATTTTCATAGTCCATTTATGGTCCGCTCTTGCTTTTGCTCTAAAATAGGTATTCAAATCTGCTTTTCTAAAGGCATAAATAGATTGTTTTGGGTCACCAATATAAAACATAACTGAATCTGGGTTTGTCTGGAATACTGATTCAAATATTTCATACTGTAGCTTGTCGGTATCCTGAAACTCATCTATAAAAATTGCTTTGTATTTGTTTCTCAATACCTTTCTTAAGTTTTCTTCGTCTTTTACAGCATGTAAATTTTCTATTAAAGCATCGAATGTGAGTAGGTTATTATTTATTAAGTGTTCTTTTACTTTAAGAGCTATTTCTTGGGAAGCATTTGAAATAAGTCTATTTATAATACCCGCTTTAAGATTTGACTTTTGCAATTCAATAGATCTACTGAATGTAACTTCTTCTATAAAAATTTCGGCAATTTTAAATCTTGATTCAATTTGGAAAAGTTGATGATAATTAGTTGTATCATAAATTATACTATAGGCTTTCTCTCGAGTAGAATCTCCCAACCCTTTAAGCTGAGTATTTTGAACTCTTGATATTAATTCCTCTCTTTTATTATTATAAAAATCTTCAATTTGCTGATCAAGCTCAATGATATTTTCATAATCTGATAATTCACCTATTACATCAGTAAACACGTTCTTAGATAAAATTAATTCGGCTCCTTTCTTTACTCTCTCTCTAAAATCATCAGGAAAAAAATCTTGTATTTTAGACTCTAGAATAGCAATGTTTGTTCTCCAATATTCATTAAAGAAACGAGTAATAATTTCATCCGTATTTTTGACTAATTCACTACCAAAAATCTGATTGGTTTCAAAAGCAAACTCGGTTAGCGTCGATTGGCAAAAACCATGAATGGTTTGTATAGATGCCAAATCAATGTTTAATAATGCCGTATTTAAAGTTGATTTTACTTTATCAACTGAATTAGATTTAATGGAATCATGAACAATGTTCCATATTATTTTATCATTTGCATTGTCTTCGGAAACAACATCTGCTTCAGTCAAAGCTATACGAATAAACCGTGCTGTTCTTTCTTTTAATTCAGCAGCTGCTGCTTCAGTAAATGTAACTAACAAAATTTCCTGAATAGCTCTATTTTTCTCTAATAAAAGGCGTAAAACTAATATGGCAATAGAATAAGTTTTTCCTGTACCTGCACTTGCCTCAATAATATTACTTCCTTGTAGTTCTATTGTTTGACTATTAAATGGTTCCATACTAATTTATAGTTTATTCGTTAAATAGCGTATTCATTTCTGCGATTATGTCTTCGTAAATTTTTAAAAATAACGAAACATTCGCCTCATTATCAAAGAAGTTATTGTCTATTTCTTTCTTTTGATAGTCTGACAAATAACACTCCCCATATGAAGGATTTCTTAATTCCTTTAATTTTTTATTAAATTGAATAATGGTACTTTCATTAGCATTTTCTTTTTCTATTAAGTCTAAAAAAAACGAATGTGTCTTTTTATCTAATCTGCAAAAATCCAATGAAAATGGGAGTATGTTCTTTTGACCCATTTCAAAATAGCCACACCATTTTTCTAAAATGTTTTTAGCTTTTTCTTTTGAAATACCTGAAACGACTGTAGCACTACTAGATTCTATATGCAAATAGTATAACTCTAATGCATCATTACCAGAAGCAACTGTGAACAAATATTGAAGAATTGCTTGTAAGCGGTATTTGTATTTGTCTTTAGAGACTGTTCCAAATACTAATCTATTGCCATAAATATGGGTAATTTGTCCATTAAGATTATATTTCCCCAAAGTAAGGTCAATTAATTTGGTAGGATTATGGTTCCCTACTTTAATTTCTTCAAATAGTTGTTTTAGTTGTTCTATTTCACTGAATGATTTTTGCAACACTAATGCACCAGTTTGCATTAAAGGAAGATTCCCTTTTTTAACTTTTTCAGAGCGATAGGTTTCTAGATTACTTTCATCAAAACTTGGTATATTAAACACTTCGTCTTTAATTAACCAGCTTTCTAAAGTATTTAGTGAAAACAATTCTGTTTCAGCTAAAGTAGCATCCTCTTCATTGTAATAAATCCCTAAAGTTTTATTATAGTACCATTTTATAGGGTCTGTAAAAAACCTGTATAAATCATTTACATCCATTTTATTTGAAAATGGTTCTAGGTTGTTGTTGGTATCATCTTTGCTTATATTAATCGGATTATCTTGTGAAAAATAACGAGTCATATTTGGTTTATTATTGTATAATGTACTAAAACCATGCAATGGGTGCTTTGTAACTAAATCATCTATTTTACAATTTTCATTCAGTAAAGGTTTAACTGCTGCCTTTAATTCATCTACCACTGTAGATGGAGGAATACTCGAATTGTCTTTCACACTCTGACCGATATAACTTATGTATATTTTTTCTTGAGCTGCTAATAAACTATTTAAAAACAATTGTTTTTCTAAATCGGCTTGTGAACGAACCTCCGAAGCTAAGTCAAAACTCAAATTGGTTTGTTTTCGTGGAAAATCTGCGTTGTTCATGCCTAAAAAGGCTATAATTTTTGCAGGAGCAGTCATCATAGGTTGCAGAGAGGTAAATCGAACTCCTGATGTTCCTGTTTTAGAACCATTTTCCATTTCATTTAAAATGGATTTAAGAAAATGTTGCACTACCGAAAAAGGAATAACTTCATCTTCTAGATAGGAACTCAATTCATCTATTTTTCCTAAATTCATAAAAAAGAAGGTTAAATCAAACTCAGCAGTATTCAAAAAATCCTCGGTAGTTTGGGTTATGAATTCTACCCATTCTCTTATCGTTTTTGAGATACTTCGGTTCTCAATAAATTTGATTACTTGCTCTACAAAATAATATAATCGAATTATCTCATTAGCACCAGCACCTTCAAATTGATTTACGGTATAAAAATCGGTACTTCCATCTTGAATTAATGTAGCTTCTTCTTTAATACAAATGCCATACATTAATCGTTTTAATCCATAGCGCCATGATACTAGATTGGTCTCTAGATTTGGATTACCATCGATACCATGCTTTATATTAGCTAAACCAACCGCTCTTCTTACAGTACTTAAATCTTCTGAAAACTCAAATTTTGTTCGCAGGTATGTATACTCTAATAATTTTAGGACTTCCTCAGATGTTAAATTATCTAAATCCAAATCTAACAATGCTAAAAGTGCCGCATAAGGTGACTCTTCTAGATTTGTATTTGACTCATAAAGTGTATATTTAACCTCATATTTAGAAGAATTGAAAAAAGCATGAATTGCAGAAGAATAATCCGAAAGATTTGGAATCATTACGCATATATCCCTTGCACCTAATGACGCATCTTCTTCAAATTGTTTTAACAGATAATTATACAATACCTCTACTTCTCTATTAATTGAAAAGCAACTATTTACAGTTATTGAATCATCAATAGATTGCTTATCAATACCATTATTATGGAGCATATGGTTTTTTAATGTACCCAATAAACTGGATTTTGTTGTATTATGATTCTCCAATAGTATTGTTTCATTTTTTGTGTTAACAAACAATTCCTTTTGATTTTTCATGAATATCCCAAAATTATTAACCAACCTGTTCTGATTACTTTCATTTTCATCAAATTCATATTCAATTCTAAAAATAGTAACTTTTATATGATTAGAAAGTGCCTCTAACAATAAGATTAATTCCTCTGAATATTCTATTTGTCCAAAAAAAGTAATGCTTGGTAGCTTTGAAATTAAATCATTAATCTTCTGATCCTTATTTCTGAGGATTTGAAGTATATTCTCAATTGATTTAGAACGCTCAGAAAATCCACTTTCTGTTTTTTTTATGATAGCTCTCCATAAAAAACATTGCCAAATTTCATCTGGATTGCTAGGTTCAAAATCTAGATTGTTCCAATTGGAAATTAGACTTGGCTTTAAATTTTGATATTTATTAAACAATGAGGTTACTTTCTCGGCTAATGCAAATCTTTTTAACTCATTATCATGGTAATATTTTGCGATTTCAGGAAAATTAGCTTTGAATTTTTTTGAACCAAGCTCAGAAAACAGAAGCCAATTAATTTGTACTGGTTGTAATAAATCATTAGTTGATTTAGTTATTCCTAGTATTTTAGAGAGTACAACTATGCAATCATTTGGATTTGAAAAAGAAATATTAGCCACAATCCCTTTGTCTTTTGCTATTGTTTCTTTTAGCCAATCTTTTGTAGCATTGGCCCCAACTATAACTAACATTGGATTAAAAATATTTTCCTGATTTATGTATAAATTCCCAAACTCTTTAGCGAGAGTTTCCACCGAAGAGGAAGTGTAAATTTTTATAGACATAACTATTCTTTTATTAAAATTCGTTCTGTAATTCCGGATGCTCTTTGTACTTTTCTTTCAGTAGCTGCAGATAAGACTTCTTCTGGACCTTGAATTGTTGCTTTTTCTTTTGCTCGAGTAACGGCAGTGTAAATAAGTTCTCTAGTTACTAATTGAATATCACTTTTCTTAGGTAATATAACAAGTACTTGTTTGAATTCTGACCCTTGACTCTTATGGATAGTCATTGCAAAAACCGTTTCACACTCTGCAATAAATCCTGGTGAAATTTCTTTTAATCTTCCTTGGTTATCTCCATCTAGAAAAAAAGCCTTTAATAAATTTTCTTCATTTGTTCTTCTAATAATGCCTACATCTCCATTAAACAATCCTAAATCGGGATAATTTTTAGTCACTATAATGGGTTGATTATGATAGAAATCAGAAGAAGGGTTAAACTTTGTATTTTTAACACCATCGATATTAGCTTCATTATCAAATTTAAGTTTGAGTGCTTTTTCAATACGTTCATTGGTATAATACACCCCTTCTTTTGACTGTTTTATTGCGCAGATTACTTTTACATCATTAATTGCTTGTAGTGCTATATATGTATCTTTTTCATTGATGAAATTGGAATATTTAGCCACAATTTCATTAAAAAGTGAGGCGGAATATTCGGAATCAAAAACTAAACTATCATCTTTAATTTTAATTGTTTCTTTTACTTTATATACATTTCCTTGAATCATTGCTTTAGTAAAAACACCCATAGTTGATGTGGTATCATAACGGAATGTTTTTTTTAACTCAATTACATGTTCATTCAGTAAATTCTCCTTTAACTTTAAACTAAAAGAGTGCATAGGTATTTGGTGTTTTGAATTCAAAAAAGAATTGAAAAAGACTTTACTCTCCTCTGTAAAATTATTTAAACCCTGCTTTTGGGTTAAACAAATATCTCCAAATAAACTTCCTGCATCTACTGAAGCTAATTGATTTGCATCACCTAAAAGGATAAGTTTTGTTTTTTCAGGATTCACTGCTTCTAATAACTTTGAAAACAAAGGAGTTCCAATCATTGAAGATTCGTCTATAATAATAACATCAAAATCTAATGAATTTTGTTTGTTTCTTTTAAAATAAGGAGCATCCTTTATGGAACCTAAAAGGCGATGGATTGTTGAAGGCTTTAAGGAATCAATCAATCCTTTTATACCCCAAATTTCTGCATCTTTATTATTTAACAAGGACTCTTTCATTCTCACTGCTGCTTTTCCTGTTGGAGCTGCTAATGCTATATTTAATTGGTGATTGTCTTGCAATAATATGGCTATTATTTTTGCAACAGTAGTAGTTTTTCCAGTTCCAGGTCCACCTGTTATAATCGTGAAATTGTTTATATAAGCTTGTAAAGCACCTATCAATTGCCAATCAGGAATTTCATCTTCTTGGTAATTTGAGGTATCTAAATTTAAGGCCAATTTAGAAATGAACTCTTTATTTGCATTTAAGAAATCAATTCGCTTTTGTTTATTCTCTGGTGCTACTTTTATTAATTCTTTTAGATTATCAATAATGGCTGTTTCATATTCGAAGTATCTGTTTAAATAAAGTTTATTGTTATTAATAACAAATGGTTTGGCTTTATCAATTCCGTTTAAACTTACAAATTGAGAAAACTCTAAACTAGATGATTCCGCTAATGATTTATCTCCATCATAACCACTCCAAAACTCTTCCTCAGTTGGAATGGATTTCAAATCTAAACATATATGTCCCTCTCCCATTTTCTTAGATAGGGCAAACAAGTAGGGTTTTAATTCAGTATCATTAAAATAATCAGCAAAAGCATTATGAAGATTAAAGTTGGATTTGTTTATCATACTTTTTATTGAATTAAAGGCATTAACTCATAACTATCAGCGCTCACTACAACAATTCTGTTGTCGCTTGTTTTTATAAGTTCTACCATATCTTTTAATTTCGTTTCAAGTTTTGTTATATTCATACTTGGATATGTTGTTAAATCATAACAATAAAGGGCATTTCTGTTTAAAATAAATGCATTAATCATTTATGATGCAAAAGTCAACAATAGGGTTAGAAAAAGTAATTTTATTTTTCCAATCTTCAATTTCTTGAATGTACTTGTATAGGCCTTCGTTTTCTGTAGTCGCAATGATGCTTTGTATCTTTTGTGGGATTATAAATAGGTTTTTCATAAAGATTCTATTCAATTTCTATTGTACTATATCCAGCACCTGTTTTTAATAGTTTTATTTTGGTGCCTATTCGATCTTTTAATTCGCCTACATGCGAAATTATACCAATCGATTTATTGCTTTCATTTTGCATATTCTCGAGAATAGTAATAGCTTGGTCTAATGATTCAGGGTCTAAAGAACCAAATCCTTCATCAATAAATAAGGATTCAATATTTACATTACGCGCAGCCAAATCGGATAAACCGAATGCTAATGCCAAACTCAACTTAAATGTTTCCCCACCTGATAAAGAAGATACACTACGTTTTGAATTACCCATATAGGTATCAATGACCTGTAATGCATCCGAATCATTTGCAACTTCCAATAAATAACGGTCCGAAAAGCCAACTAATCTTTTGTTACCATATTCAATAAGTTGGCGCAATGTTAAATCTTGAACAAAATTGGAGAATGTTTTTCCTTTTGCATCTCCAATAAGTGCATTCATTTTACTCCATAAACTTAAATCTTTGAGCAAAGCATCTAGTGTCTCTTGACTTTTTTGGAGTCTTTGTTTATTTTCTTCATTTACTTTGATTTTTTGTTCCTGGTCCCAGATGTGTTTTTGGAGTTCGGATATTGCCTCTGATAATTTTGGAAGCATTTCAATTAATTCATCTAAAGTAATAGAAGTATCGTCTAATTTGTTTTCTTCTTCTAAAGTTTTATTCGTTGCAGCTATTATAGTTTTTAATTCTGCTTCGCGAGTCTTTATTTTCAGTGATTCATTACGAATTTGTGCTGCATTAGCTTCGTCTAATAATTTAGATTTTAATTCTTCTAATGAGTTTATTCCTCTTTCTTCTAATTTAGGAAAAAGGATTTCGGATAAACTTTTTTGAGAGTCTATAGCAATTTTTAGATTTTCTTGATGGTCTTCTATTTGTAAAATTAATCCTTTTAGAGCGGTAGTGATTTGTACAAAATTTGTTTTTAATGCATTTACTTCTTCATTGATATCATCACCATTGTAAATAGAAATACGAACATCTTTAGCTTTTATATATTCTTCATTTAAAAGTAAATAGTCATCATAACATTTTTTTAAATCTTGCAAGCTTTTTAAAGCATGGAACTTTTTCTCTAATATATCAAGCTCATTTTGTTTATATTGATATTTTTGAAGTTCATCTTCCCATTCAATAATTGCGACATTTAAGTCCCATTTTAATTTATTACATAGATTTTTAACACTAGTTTCTGTAATAGTAAAATCTGTATTCAATGTTTCTAATTTACTATTATCCGAAATAATATTATCTTGAAACGCTTTAATTTTGGTATTTAAAATACTATATTCTTTTTCTGATTGATTCAATTCAGAAGATAAAGCTTCCCATTTTTCTTGCAAGGCATTAATTAAGGCTTCTTCAATATTTTCAGAATAAGGATGGTTTTCAGAACCACATAAAGGGCAAGGTTTTCCATCTTCTAGTTCATTTCGATGTTGGTCTAAACTTTTACGGCTTTTCCAATCTTCTAATTCCGTACTAGCAGTCCTAACTTTTAAAACTAAATCATCTATTTTTAATTTTAATACTTTTTCAGATTCAATAGCATCAGATAAATTCTCTTTATGAGAAGAAATACTCTTCATTAAGGTTTCAATGGCATCTTTTTTCGAATCATACAATTGTCGACTTCCAATTAATTGAGTGGCTGGCAAAATTAAATTTGCAAATTCTGTTTTTTTAGATAAAACCTCCTCTACCATATTTAAACCACTTTGCTTAATAATTGTTGAAATTGAATTTAGTTCTTCTTGAATTTTTTCTGTTAGTTCATCATTTATATTTAATGAAATTCCATAAGCAACAAGGACTTCTAATCTGTCTTTTAATCGTTGGAATTCCTGTTCTTTATTTGAAAATTTTGTGTGCTCCTCATTTTGCAAAACAACAACTTGCTTTAAAAATAAATCCAATTCTACTTCTAAATCAGCTTCTGGAATTGTTTTACCAACTAATTTGGATACCAAAATAATATTGGTGGCCTTTTGAGTCACAAAAGCCTTACAATGCTCATCTAAAGTCAATATTGTTTCAGAAAGTTTTGATGCAGTATTCTTGTGTGATTCTATTTGATTCATTTCATCACGAAAAATAACTAAATCATTATGTATAGCTAACTGATTTTCTTTGGGTGCAAATGTTTTTTTTATTTCTAAAAATGCATTCCAATCAACTTGATTTTTTTCTTTTATTAAAATATTTTTTTGAATACTTTCTTTAAGTACTTTTTTATCATTAAAAGATTTATGTTTTATGTTTTCTGCTTCCAACAATGGCTTTTTCTCAATAATATCTGCATTAATTGAATCAATAGCTTCTTGCTCCAACAGAACAGTTTCTCCCATTTTAGTTCTTTGAGTAGCAACCAAATTAGTAACTTCCTTGTGACGTTCAAAAACCAACATACCAATTTTACGATAGACTGAAGAACCTGTGATTTTCTCTAAAATTAAATTACGTTCGTCTTTCTTTGCTAATAATAATTTTGAGAATTGCCCTTGAGCTAAAATCATAGACTGGACAAACTGATCGAAATTTAATCCAATTAGTTCTTCATTTTTCTTAACAACATCTTTTATTCCAGAAACAATAATTTGATTTGTTTCAACGTCAGTTAAATCTTGTTTTCTGCTATCTAAGGAACCTGTTCTTGTTCTTCTAATAGACCAATTCGAACGGTATTTTATTCCTTTCACTTCATATTCAATCTCAGCAAAACAATCAGGAACATTTTTAGTTAGTATAACTCCTTCTTTTTCTATTATTGATTCAGTAATTGGAGAGTCAATTCTAGGTATTCTATTGAACAATGCCAGGGTAATAACATCTAGTATAGATGATTTTCCAGTACCAGTTGCTCCTGTAATTACAAAAAGTCCAGCTTCGCCAAGTACTCCATTTTCAAAATCAATTTCGTGTTCTCCTTTTAGAGAATGTATATTTTTAAATTTTACTTTACAAATTTTCATAATAATGAACTGATGATGGTTTTTAATTGGTTAAAGCTGTATCACTTATTTTTTGAAGAATTTCTTTAAATGCAAGGATTAATTCTTGCGTATCCTCTAATGAATCATCTTGTTCCAATCGTTTTTCGAACAATTGAATAGGTCTGAAATCACCAATATCTTCACCTGCATTAAGCAAAACAGAAGTTCCAACTAACTTATTTTTGAAATTAATACGTCCTTTTAAAATTTGATAGTAAGTATGTGCTTCAGAAGTTAAAAGTTCTTCTAACATTCGTATATGCTCAATATTTTCATTCTCCTCTTCAATTAAAAGTTCTATCAAATCGGTTAATGGGGATTCTGATTTGTAGTCGGATAATATTTTATTTACTTCAACTATTGAACCTTTAATAGAAACTAATTTTCTGAATTGTGGTATTGGAAGAGATGAAATATTAAATTCACTTCCTTCTAATTCTAAAATAACTACTTCTTTTTGGTCTTCTTTTTCACTAAAACTTAATTGGATTGGGGAACCACTATAACGAATGTTAGACTGACCAACAATTTGAGGTTTATGTATGTGTCCTAAAGCCACATAATTTGGAGTATCTCCAAAAATTTTAGCCTCTACTCCTGCTTGATTTCCAATTTGTATTTCTCTTTCACTTTCCGATATGGAAGCACCTTGTGCAAATAAGTGAGCCATAACTATAAAAGGAATTCCATCATAATTAGTTGTATAATATTCATTTATATTCGCAAAATAATTAGCAATACCACTACGAATTAATTCAATTTTATCAGCATACGATTCGCCTGGAAGCGCATTTCTAATATCTTTGTCTCTTAGATAAGGAACTGCAGCTACAACAATTTTTTTATTGTCAATTTCAATTTCTACAAATAATTCAGAAATATCATTAGGAACTCCACCTACAACTTTGATTTCTAAAATTTCTAGGAGTTCTTTTGGTGCATTAATAACATATGGAGAATCATGATTTCCTCCTGTTAGTATAACCTTGCATTTTAATGGTAAAAGTTGCTTTAAAAAAGAATAATACTGTTTCATTGCAGCTTGAGAGGGATTGGCTTGGTCAAACAAATCGCCTGACATTAACAAAACATTTATATTATTGTCTTTAATACAATTAATTAACCATTCAAAAAAAAGATCCATATCTTCAGAAAAATCAACTTTTAACAATTGTTTCCCAATATGCCAATCGGCTGTATGTAAAATTTTTATACCCATATTTTTATTTTTATAACCTAAAAAGGTTTAATTTTTAAATAATGTTCTACCATTTGTTTTATCAACTGTTCGGTATCTGTTTCTATTAACAATGTTTCACTATATTGCACAAGGTCTTGAGCTAGTTGAATAATTTTATTTCTAGCGTCAATATCAGTACAACCAGAAACATCATTTGGACCTGCAAATTTTAATTTATAATCTTTAAATAAATGCTTTTCTTCTGGAATGAAAAAGAACCTATTATAATCTAACACATCTACATCATATAAAATCTGCTCTTCAAGGTTAGCTTCATTTGCTTTTAGTATAATGTTAGATGTAGTAGAAGAAAAATGATGCTCATATCCTTTGCTTCTTAAATATTTATAACAACAATAAGTACTATCTAATTCCCATTCATCAATTCCGTTATCCTCACGCATTGCGTCATGGTACATAATAGCATAAAAGGATTTTTCAATATAGAGGGAAATTGAATTAGATTCATAATAACGATATAAACTATCTGCTAAAAGCAAACACCTTATTATGTGAAATCTACCATGATGACTTTCTAAATCAAAAGTTTCTTCATGCTTACGATATAACGGAGCAATGTCTTCTTTAAAAACAGCTAAGGCATTATTTAATTGTGGTGGAATCATATTAAAGTAATTTTGCGCAAAAGTAATAGGGTAAATTGCCAAATAATGGCGATGTTAAAATTTTAAATGCATTACTTTACTATTTGTTTCATCAGGTGGTTATATTCCTTTTTCATGTGCTTTTTAACTTTCTCAGAACCAATCAATTTAATATCACCTAACTCAGAAATAATTAACTTAAACAAATCAATATTTGGAATCAATATATACTCCACCAAAGTATAATCATCAATTCTTGTATTGGTGATTTTTTGTGTATGATGAAGTGGTTTTGTTTTACAATAATCTAAGTATTTGTCAGATATAGCTAATTCTATTTTATGAGGTGTTAAATCTTTAAAAATTGGTTTGTTAATACCAATCATAAATTTGTAATTATCTATTTGTTTTTGAATATTCTCAGTAATTAGCAATTCATCATATAATTCTAATTTGTTAATATCATAGATTCTATCAATACCAAAAACTCTAATTTCATTTCCATCAATGGGTAACGCCATTAAATACCAACGTCCGTTATGTTCTTTTATCCAAAGTGGTATTACGGTTCTTATTTTATCAGATTCAATAGACTCATTAAATTTATGGTACTTAAAAGAAAGTATTCTCTTTTCTTTAAAAGCTTCAAACAAAATGGGCAACTGATCAATTCCTGACATTACTGGTGAAGTATTTAAGATGTACTTCACTGCTTCTGAATTTTCACTTGTTAAATTTAGAAGTTTAACTACTTCATCATATCGCTCTAATAATTCAATATCTGAACTCTTAGAAATATCAATAAAATAACCTTTATTCTTTTTATAAATCAATTCAAAGCCAAGGTCTTCTTTTAATTGTTTTAAATCTCTTTCTAAAGTTCGTGCTGAAATATACTCTCCTTTTTCTTCAAGAAACTCTAAAATATCATTTTTGGTTTTATAGGTTCGAGATAAGAAATATTTTATTGTCGTTAAGCGAACAATATTTGGGTAATTTGACATTTTATAGAGCTATTAATAGTGCACTAAAATAGATATATTTTTCTAAATAATAAGACTATTTATCCCACAAATAATCATAATCATCTGGTAACTTTTTAATTCCGTTTATGAATTTTGGCAAATCTTCGTTTAACCTTTCAAACATATCTTGGACACTCATCTCATCATTCCACTCACCCTCTAACATTTGTTCTAAATAAAAATAATGTAAATGATTGATAGCTTTGGATGATGAATAACCACTTTTCATCATGGATAGCGCCACAGCTTTAAGATAATCAAAATTGGCCTCATAGTTTGAAGATACAAAAAAACCGATTACGTAGGATTCGTTAAAAATATCTCGGTCTTTTATTTTGTATTGTTCAAAGTATTGGTTCATGTAAACGTTAAAGTAATATGGATCTCTGTCAAACATTTCAGAAACAATGTGGTCAATTGATTTAGAGAAGTCGATATCCATAAAAATCTCCTTTAACTGACAAGCGTCAACCTCCTCTAGCGTATCAAAATCGTCTAGCATCATGTCTAATAATTCTTCTCTAAAAATAAGTCTTTTTAGTTGTTTTCTCGTTTTGATCTGTTTTGGCTCAGGTATTAAAGCAATTAAATCTTTTCTAATTTTAGAAATTTTAATAATATCCCCAAATTCAATTTCCCCCATTCCATTTTCATCGTCTTCAAACTTCAAATTTCTAACCAAAGCCAAACATGGCAGCATTAATTTTGTATAATCAAATTTTTTATATCTCATATTTCTATTTTTAATTTAATTTAAACTATGTTTAATTGATAAATACTAAGTACAAATTTGAATTTAAACAATAAATTATTATTGTTCATAATCATGAAAAAGTCCACACCTACAAGGAAATTTTTCTTGTAAAATTTTAATCTCATTGGTAAACATTTTGATATTTTCATCGGACAAATGTAAATCCCAAGTAATAGCTTCTTTACTTTCAAATTCTTGATTTATAATTTTAAGAAAAGGAATGTTACTTCTTTTGAATCTCAAAAAAGAAAATGAAGCATCTACAAATTCAAGTCTTTTGGGTTGGTCTTTTTTGTTCAACCAAATCAAAATTCTATCGAAATCCTCTACTAATAAAAAGTCAAGTTCTTTATTTAAAAACTCATTATTTGAACTAATCAAAATTGTAGCCATTAACCAATCACTGTTATATAAAATCCCTTCTGATTCGGGTATCTTATACCCATTGATTAATAATTCAAACGATTCGCTATTGTGATTGTAAATTTTCATATTATTTATTTGATAAATATTCCGTTAGGGCTTCATGCAATATTAATATGATACCAAGTGAAACTAAAAAAACTTCTATTACTAAACCGAAAGGAGGAATTATAGCTATATTCAAATAGAAAGATGCTAATTTATCTTTGTTTTCTTGGTCATCATTCATTTGTTTCAAAAATGTAAAACAAGCATGATTTAATATTACAATAACTATAAAAAGAAGTGAATTATTCATATTTGTTGGCTTTAGGTGAAACTTTGTTTTTGCAGTAGGTATTCAAACATTTCATTTGAAGTCTTTTCAGATTCTAAGCATTCAATTAAACAATCAAACACCAGTTTATCCTCAAAGACTTCGAATAGTAATACATCTAATTCAGGCAAAATCTTTGATAAGAGCAAAAGAAATAGTTCTTTTAATTCGTTATCCTTATCGATTTGTATTAGTACTATCCAGAATAGCAATTGTTGTATTGGAGCTACTTTTGAATCAAAATAATTTATGGAACGTTTTTTATTAAATTCATTTTGCTCTAAGTAATTTTCAATAAATTGTTGACTTTTTGCAAAAACAGCTACCAACTCTTTAACTAGAACACAACAATCATCAAAAGAAATTTCCAAAAATGGAGCTGCTTGATGTGCTAACTTTTCCATGGTGTTTTGGAATAATCTTATATCTCCTTTTGGGTTTAGATACCAAAGTAGGCGATGGTCTTTTGAAAGTAAATCAAATAGATTGCCTTGAATAATAACAGAATACTTATCTGTTTTCGGCAAAAAACTTAATCTTTCTTGATGTGAAAATTCATCTCTATATTGAATACTATAGGTTTCAGTCAAAAGACCTAAATCTATTGTAGTTGCCGATGGCTTTTTTACTTTTCCAGCGTTTAATTCGCAAATTAATTTATCAAATCTTGATTTACCTTTTTGCAATTGAGCATTGTCTTTTACATAAAATGTTGTCATTTGTTTTTTTTATCATATAAGTGCATCGCTAAAAAGACAAAAAACATTGCGGAGCACATAAACCCTGCTGTTAAAAAGTTTCGATGATATTTATAATGATCGAAATAACATAAAAAGCCAATACTTAATAAAGATCCTGAAAGCGCTAACAGACAGTAAACGATTTTTCTTGTTTCCATTTTGTTTGATTTTTAAGGTTTATAATAACAAATATATTTGAAATAAAATTTAAGTACCTTTTTTTGCAAGTGTAAATAAATGCAAATTCGTGAAGTAAAGATAGAATCAGGAGTTGTTCCCGATTCTATCTAAGTTAATTATGCTATTTCTGTTCAAGCACTTTTAGCAAAATTTGACCCACTTTTGCTTCGGTACCAGGCGATTTACTTTCGCGATTTCCAGCCACGTTTAAGATGATTCTTTTACGGAACCGAACGTATTGTTTTTCAAGAAAGGCTTTTGTTAAGTCAGTTGCACTTTCTAGTTTTGGGTCGATAATTATATAAGGCTTATATAATTTCTCACAGTGTTTAATGGTAAGTTTCGTACCAGGTGATTTTGCATTGGATGAAAATATCAAAGTCGCATCACTCGACCGAATATTCACAACCGTTCTAATGCCGTAGTCCTCAGAAGGACTTTCTTTCAATCCGTAAATTGATTGTAATTCTAAATTACACCCAAGTTCCGTTTTAAATCCCTTAGGAGCTTCACCACCTGTTGGGATTCCTAATTTTTTAGCCGCTTTAAGTCCGCCTAAATCCGCACCTGTTTGTCCTCCGGAGATCATTTTTAACACCATGTTTTTCACGTTTTTAATATTAAACAATAGTTTGTCTAATAGTATAATGTGTTTAAAAGGTGTTTTGTGACGAAATTGAGGCTCTTTTTTTAAATATTTTTAAATTTAATTTCTAATAGCCACTAAAAGTGTCAGTTGCAACTAAATTATTATTATCATCAACATTAAAAATATCGGTGTCTGTATCATTTTTAATTTTTATGTTTTTAATTAAACTAGAAAAATTTTGGGTTTGGCTAGTTGTATTTCCTTTTAACGAATAGAACACAAAAGTTTCATATTTTGTTAAAGATTTATCTTCATCGATAGGCAAATAACAAAACCAAAAATTATTTTTTAGATTTACAATTTTATCTAACGTATCTGGCAATGGATTTCCATAGCAATCCTTTTGATCGGTAATTGGATAATCTGTTGAATTTCTTCCTGATGGAGTCAATATACAATTTGGATATTTTAAGTTCAGAAACTTATCACTATTAAAGTACTCGATACTATTTGGATCTTGTTGATGTTTTACTAAAACTGCCGGAAGATTAGGTTTTCTATTATACTTTACAGGATAAAGAGGGTCTTTAATAAACTCACGTAAGTAATCAAATGATAAACGGATGTATTTTCGTGCATCACCTTGTCTAACTTTTTGATGCGTCTTTATTCTACTGAAAATACTATCTTCTTTTTTTCCGACGTAGTATGGCAAAAACTTCCAGTTTTTTGGCAGTTCACATTTATTAGAATAATAGGAATCTAAAACTTCTTTATCTGAAAAATCGATAGGTTCTATGAATTCTCCCTTATCATATTTATACATAAATCCCCAAACATAAACTCCACTTGTATTTGGGTTTGAACATCCTTTTGGATTATTCTTTAAAATTCCAATTTTGTCTACATTATCAAAATGTACAGGGCCTTGAATTTTTAGCATCTTATTTAGTTTTAATGGTTATATTATTATAATGCACTTTTTAGTGCTTTTGTGACAGATTTTTGATGTTTATTTTAAATGCCAAATTTACACCCCGAAATGGCACCTCTACAATCTATGAAAATTTGAGAAAATTCATTTTTAAATTTTTCTTTGAATTTATATTCTCCCAAAAGACAAATTGGAAAATCACTACAACTTGTGGTCTTTCTTTCTTTGTTTATATTAACTAATAAATCAAATACTGCATCATCAAAACATTCATTAGGCTTATTAATTTCATTCAAAAGATTAATACAATACCATCCTTTTATCTCTATATTATTAATAAATATTTCATACATAAATTCTGAATCACTTGATAAAAAAGCATACATTAAATCATCAGTCAAAAAAGCATGTTTTCTTATTTCAACTATTTTTTTTAGAATAATTGTCTTATCAATAGTTGTTAAATTTTCATATAAAGCATACGGATTCTTTTTATTAGCAGGTGTTAAACGAGTTTCCAATAGATTCGTTAAGTTAGGATTATCTTCAACTGCCCAATATGCAATTAATTGCGCTAATGATTCATGAGTTTTTTTATCTGTACCTGCTTTGTAACCTTTTGACCAGTTTTCATTATTATATGTAGCCCAATGAGTCAGCCAATGACCCAATTCGTGCATTAAAACAATAAAACGAACAGAATTAACCTCTATTTGTTTTTCATAACAATACTTTTCGATTCGATCCTTAAATAATACAATTATACCTTCTTTACTGTTTATTTCATCCGATGGAATCCAAAAATCAGTGTAAACACCTAAGTAATCAATGTTTTCATCAAGGTCTTTTATTTTTCCATAAATCTCTTCATAATTATCATAATCATCATAATAAACCTCAGGAAATCGATCTATTTTAAAAGCATTTTTTTCAAAAATCCCTTTCAATTCAATCATTTTGTTCATCTCTTGTTCAGAGAATCGGTAGGCTTGCAAATGGTTTTTCATAATTAATTGGGTTTCTATAAAATTTAAAAAAGCTTTAAGTGTAGTTTCTAGATTATCTTGCTCTGTGTTGACAAATGAAATTAAATGTTTTTCTTTAGATTTAATATTAAGAGGACTATTTAATTTTGCTCTTAATAACTTCAATAAAGTTCTATAATTAACATCTTTATAACCTAAGGCCAAAGCAGATTCTTTTAGAGTTTTATTTAAACTACCGGTTGCCGTGCATTCTAAAGCTAAAGTAATTAGTAATTCAAATAATTCAGATTCAGATTCAGACAAAGAACTTCTTTTTTCAATTTCCTCTGCGTAGAGTATTATATTTTTATAAATTTCATTTTCATCTTTTGCTTCATCGTAAATAATATCTATAAAACTTTCATTTTTTACTAGATTATTATCGTCTTTAACTATCTTACTTCTATATTCTTCCAATAAACCTTCTTTAAATCCACGATTCATCCAATAACCAGGATTAATTATAGTTGCTTTATTTTTTAAAAGCAATTTTTCAAAACCAATATTAACTATTTCAATTAAGGCAGATGAATCAAGATAAAGACAAGTATAGAATTTTTTATACAATGAATTAACAACATGATTAACTTCTAAATCAGTCCAATTTGGATAACAATTTTTAAATGTTACTTTTAATATTTGTCTGGGATTATCAAAAATTGGTTTGACTTTTTCTTGTTCTTTCTTAGAGTTTAATTTTGCCATTTTTTTTTATTTTTCTTATTTTTTTAGTAAAAATTTTATCTTATCAAACAAATAATTGCCCATTTCTCGGGGATTCCATCAAAGTAGTAAATAGATGCTCCATATTTATCTTTTACTCTAATACATTGTCCATCTACAAAATAGAGTGCTTGCCCATATTTATCTTTTTGTCTGATGGTTAGCCCATCAAAATAATATAAAGCGGTTCCATATTTGTCTTTGATACGAACGGTATTTCCATCTAAAAAGTAGAGTGATTGACCATATTTATCTTTAATTTTAATGGCTTGACCATCATTGTAAAAAAGTGGTGTTCCATATTTGTCTTTAGACTTTAAAGTCAACCCATCTATATAGGCAATTGAGTTTCCATACTTATCTTTTTGCTTAATACTTTGTGCTAGCAAAGTAATTTGAGAGAGCAATAATAGTACTACACATAAGTTTTTTTTCATAATTTATTGAAATTAAAGGTTGGTAAAAAATTGGGTTAGTTAAGTTTTAATATTGGATGCACAACTGGCTCGATTGGTTCTCCAAATAATTTAAAATTAGCAATATCTAAAGGTTCAACGGTTAAGTATGCTTTTGATACTTGATTCTCTAAATAAAAACTTCTTAACTCCATTAATAATTGACCTAAAACATTGACTCCTATTACGTTATTGGGATTACTTTTATCTTCTTTTGTGCCCCAAAATAAATCTTTATGGCTCACCTCAACAATTGGTCTTGTTCCAGTTTTCTTTAACAAATGACCAAAACCATTAGGGTTACAAGCTAACTTAACCCTCAAACACCAATACATAATCGCTACTTTTTCTTCTTCAAAATCAGCTCTTGTGCATTTTAGTCTATGAGGCTTTGACTTCATTTTAGCGGCCATTGGACTTTTTTGTTTGATAATTTCTTCTTGAATTTCTGGATAATCAGGAAAACGACACGCTTGGTATAAAGCTTCAGAAGTTAAAATTCTTCTTTTATTTACCAATAACGGATAAACTATTCCTTTCATATTGGATAAACCACCCCATTCGGTATCTACTTTTTGAAAACAGCAGGAGTTCTTTTTGGAATAGGTTTGGTGATTAAAATTTACAATATACATATTCAAAAATTAAAAAAGTTAAACACTGATTATATAAAGTAAAGGACTTATTATGTGGTTTTGTGACAAAAAAAATCAAATTAAAAGAATCTATTTTCATTGATGATCGTTAAATTTTAAGAGTTCATGTTTTTTTTTATTTTATAACATAGTAAAGCCAAATTTATTAGCATTACTTTTACATTTATAAAAATCCTTTTGAATTTTGAGTTCATTGTTTTTAAGCATTTCAGTAACTGCTTTATCTATTGAATTCTTTGTATAATTTCGCCTTTCATCATCTCTAATTTCTCTAATTTTTCTTCGTACAGCAGGAAAAGCGTTTTTACCTGTATATCCTAATAATACAGCAAATTGAAAAACAGGCATAGAAAACATTCTATAAGAAGCATATTGATGACAATCATTTTGAGCAAAACCGCGAATAAAATATTTAATTATATTAAAATTATTTAGGGCTGCATATGACATATAAGTTCTTGAACCAAAGGAATTGGCTTTATACATCTTATAAGGTTCTTTTGTAATATAATGCCCCCAACCATTAATATAGCCTTCTAACATTTCTTTCGTAAAACGCAGTTTTTTGGGCACACCTCCGCTTCTTCTATTTAATAACCATGGCGATAACTTTAGGCTATCTAAATGTTTTTTATTAGCAGGTATTGATAAATCTAAACTTCCTAACACTAATGGTTCAGAAATCTGAAGATCTCTAGGATAAGCAAAATAAAAAGTCACATCTATTTCAATAGCTTTTTTCCAAACAGCAGCTCTTAATGTTTTAAAATCACTTCTTTTACGTGAAATTGACGTAAAAATATCTGAAAAATCGTGATTATCGTGATTTATAATTAATTGTACATTTCGGTGAACTGCTACATCGAATGGTTCATCAATAGTTTCAACAATATAATCATTTAATTCAGTTATAAAAGAACGTTCAGAATAGTTCTTTGGTCTTTTCGTAGTTAGTTTTTTTAAACCATCCGGAAAATAAACTTTTAATGATTTTTGAAATCGTTCTGATTTTAAAACAAATGTAGGAACTGCTTTCAAATCATCTTCAGAAAGTATATGGTCAAAAACCAAATCCAACCATGAATCAATTAAAAGCTCTTCAGACAATTCACCTTTATAATAAGTGGACATTTTCAATTTTTCAAAAATGTTGGGTGAAGATTTAATAATATTTGAAAAATCAAGTTTTTCATCTAAATTACAATTTATAATTATTTGATCCATAGAGTATACATTTAGATAGGAATTAAAATCAATTTCTTCCACATTTATATTTTCAGAAAAATTGGGATAAGGTGAATTATTAATTAACAATGGAAAACGCTTTAATTGTAAGTTCCACCAGTTTTCATCTTTACTTTTAATATCAACTTTACTTACTAATGAAATATCCGCACAATCGAACTTTAAATGATTGAGCACTAAATATATTTCACTTAACCAATTGTACGGTACTGCATTATTTCTTCCTCTTATTTCGTGGATTATTTTTTTTTCTAAATCACAACGTATAGCTACAACAGGGATATCATTATCATAAAATATTAAGAAATCACATTTTTTAATATAACTTTCTGCAAAAGAACTAGAAGCTATACACCAACCTGACTTATAAGCTAAAGAACTTAATAAATTAGAATTTTCAATCCCTTTCGTTACAAATTTCCATGTGTTTATTATTTTAACTTGGTACTTAGTGGCAACTCTATTAAAATAAGTTTTAGCAATGCTCTTATTTGGGTTGAGAAGCTCGTTAGAAATACGTTTGTATAATATTTCTATACTATTAATTTCAGGTTTAGGAAGAATTCTTCTTTGATTTTTTCCATACAACTCGAATACAGATAAAAGTACGAGATAATGGAAAGCTTCTTTATTTGGATATTTTGTTTTAAGCAAATTAATCCATAACTGGAATGCAGCAACTTTGTTATTATTTATGTATTTTTCTACAAGCTTCGCCGCAAACTCATTCCCATTTTCTATAAGTTGTTGGTTTATTTCTTTGATTTGAGCTTCAGAAAATTCATTATCAAATTCTAACAAAAACTTTACATCTGGTGTTTTACTGTATTTATAAAAAAAGGATTTACCTTCTAAACTACTATTGGTAGCATTTTGTATTAATTCAGTGTATAAATGATTTTTAATATAAGAATCCAATTCAGTTTCGCTTTTCACAACAGATTGCCAAGGAATCTTATTCTCATATTTTGCCACAAAAAATTTTAAAATCGGATTTACAATATTAAACTTTTTTACTTTGCTTGGAAAATTATACTCTAATTTTTGCATGTAATTACAATTTCATTTTTTGCGAAATAGACGGATATTCTTTCGGAAGTATTTTTAATAATTCGGGGTTCTCTTTTAGTTCTTCTATATAATTTGCTTTTTCTGACATTTAGATTGTTTTAAAGTTTAGGTTACTGACCATATCTACTACCTATAATAAACCCATAATAATTATATAATATTTCTGCTATTTTTCCATAATCCTCTTTGCCATTTTCACCTGACAAGTATGGAATAAATTTAATGTAAAAACTTTTTAATACAAAAGCTATGTTTTTTGGATTTAATAAAGTTTCAAATCTACTTTTTTCAGCATCGGAGATTTTATTCAATTCCGCCTCTATTTGTTGAATATCTAATCTGAACACATGGGAAATTTTAAATGATTTCTCTTTTATAAAAACACCATCACAATAAGGAATCCAAAATTCAGCAACAAAATAGCCGTCTTTTATTTCGGAAGATTCTGGAGTATAATATATCGTTTCCAAATTATCGTACATTTCAGTATTCAAATTTGTACTTTGTATATAAGGTTTGAATATTTCAAAATTTCTTTTTAGTTTATCTTGATTTTCTTTCATAATTTATTTTAAATTTAATTCTTATATTTCCAATTTATAGATGTGTAATAAAATAATCATTTGACAATACTTCTCTTATAGTATGCCTATAAGCCACTAAAATTCCTTTTTTAGCAATACTATAATCAACACAACACGCATTGCTACTCATTAACTCAACCTTATTTGCATCCATCCAATAATGACCAAAGAAAACAGGAGTGTGTTCCCTCTCATAAAAAAAATCATAATCGTGGTTAAAAGTAGAAATATCTTTATCAATCATGTGTCCTGGAAGTGAAGCGAAATCCTCTCCAAAAAGAGTTCTTTTTCTAGCTTGCCACCATTTTATTCTAGCTTCTGTTCTTGGTTCTGAACCATGATCATTATAATGTAAGGCTTCAGGTAATTTAAGTTCTTTTCCTTTTAATAATATCTCTATAGATTTATATAAATTGGGTGTAGCATAAACCTTTCTAAGTCCTTCCTCATCTAATCTTTCAATAGTAGATTTTTTTATATTTTCGATAGCCTCTACTTCCCATTGTGCATGTACTGCTCTGAAATGTTCCGACTCAATTGCTATTGGTAATTGAGCTATCCAATCTAAATAACTATCTAAATCTTTTCCTAAAAAAGCAGCATCTGTTTCTTTAACCTGATGGCGTTTAGATTGGCTTCTAAACGAATTTCCTTCTTTATCTTTATGATTTAATTCTAAAAAGTTTAATTCATGATTTCCCATTAAAGCGATCGCATTACCTGTTTCTTGCATATTTTTGACTAATTCAACCGTTTCAAATATCTTAGGTCCACGGTCTATATAATCACCTATAAAAACTGGAAACCGTTCTGGATGGCTATAGATTCCATCGTTAATAGTATAGCCCATTTTTTCAAACAATTGTATCAAAGCATCAAAATGCCCATGAATATCACCTATAAAATCGGGTTGTTTAGTTTGATTGTAATCAATAATTAATTTGCTCATATAGTTTGTTTTTCTTTTAGTTCTTGTCGCATTTTTCTTAAGGTGTTAATAGTCTGCTTTTCGGTCGCTGCATCTTCATCTGAATTTAAATAGTTCGTAATAACCATCGAAAGAACAAATGCTATAAATGAATTATTTATTAATCGCATTCCATTACCCGACTTGTAATAATAATAAAAATTAATACCCATTGAAAAACCAAAAACTAATATTCTGTAAAAATTCCTAGAGAAAAGAAAATACAGCGTTTTTGAAATTCTAATATTTGTTAGTAATTCGGAATCATTTGCATTCTTGTACTGCAACCTAACTTCTTCATTTTCTTCAGAATAAATCATAATAAAAAGGAGTTTAATTAAATTCATAATCAAAAATAAGTAATTTAAATCCACTTGTCAAATGTGGGAAATTGCAAATAATAGCAAATAAAAAAATACTAGAGTTTTTTGTATTTTAGCAATTTAATATTATGGCTAGAATAGCAACCAAACCTAAACCTGAACATCTGCAATTTCTTAGAAAAGAGATTTGTAAAAAACATGGCAATAGCATTTTAGACACCATTGATTGCGATTGGGTTAGTAATAAAATGGATAATAACGTTAGCTCGGATACCTTAAGGAGGTTATTCAATATCATCAAAAACAACACTACACTTTCAATAAACTCACTAAATTATTGTGCTGAATTTTGCGGACATTCCGATTGGGGAAAATTCATAGAATACTATAATCAAGTTGCAATTGACGAATTTAAAATTTTGCTATTAAAAAGTTTAGAAGGTGATTTTGATACTAGTTTGCTTATTAAAAAAATTGAAAGTCTTGAAGTAAACAAAGAAGTTTATGATCTTTTTATTCAAATTATTTTAATAAAGGCATTACAAAAAGACGAAAATTTCTTTAAAAACTTTTTTGAATTTGAAACGCTTTTTGTTGATATTGAAAATAATAGATATTCGATTTATTTTATATTGCATCTTTTAACAACCCTATGTATAAAAAACGAATGGTTGCAAAAAATTGCCTGCAACTATTATTTTAATTTAGACAACACCTATGCTTTTGAGACTGATTTTTTTGTTGAATGGGTAGTTACTCCACAATTTGAATTTTACCGAGTATTATTAAATCAATATTATGAAGTAAAAAAAGACAACTTAGAATCCTATGCTTTTTATCATCTAATTTTAGCCAATTACTATGCTGAAATCAAAGATTGGGTCTCTTTTAAAATTCATTATAAGGCAATTAAAAAAATAGATTATTCCAAAATTAATAATAACATTCTTTTAATGCGGATTAAAGGAATAACTTTAATTAATGCTAAACAATATAAACCAGAATTGGTTCCTCAATTATGTAACGAAATAAGTGCTATTAATTTTAAGTCTTTATATGAAGATGTAAGTGACCGAGTGACGTCTATATTCATTATAAGTCTATTTTTACATAAATGTAACGAGCACAAAATCATCATTGATTTAGCTATAAAACATGTTCCTTTAAACGATTTACTTTTTACACAATGGGGAGAACAAAATTGGAATCATTACAAAATAGTATATACTTATAGTTTGCTTAAAACTAATGAAATTGAGAAAGCGACAGAATTATTTAAAAGTATTTCTAGTACTAATTATGATTTAAATTTTTCTCCTGTAACTGATACCATTTATAAAAAACTACAAAAAGAGTTGGTCACAATATAATTACTTTTTAAAACATCTATTTCATTATAAACTTAGTAATCAATTGATAAAATAAATAGCAAGTTACTATTGTAAATGCAATTATCAAACCTATGATGATAATTTGTTTCAATAGTTTGTTTTGGTTTTTGGACATTGTTTTAGGATTAGATAAATGATGATGTTGGATTATATAATAAATAAAGGAATAGGGCAACAAGAATAAAAAAGGTGATGATTACTACAATTGCTAAAAAGAGAATTATTGTTTCTTTTGTTTGTTTTATTTTTGGCATAGAGATTTTGGCATATAAATTTAAGTATGATTTTTGTTTAAAAAAGAGGATAACTAGTATCCTCTTTTTTTAGTAAGCATTTCGCTTACAATTAAAACCCACTAACTGATTTTGGTTTATTTAACGTGTAAATTTAATGTATATAATTAGTTTAAAATAGTTCAAGTTAGTTCAAGTTGTAAACTGTATAATTAAACATTACAAAACTACTATATTATTCTACAAATACCATGCAGTCTGAAATTAATAAAGGACTATTTAATTTATTACGACCAAAATAACACATCTTCCCGATGTTTTAGAGCTTCATTTGAACTTTAAAATAAAGAACTATTCAGTTTTCAAATATATTGTAAATAGTTATGGAGTGCGAAATCAAATAAAGGCCAATAAAAGTGTCGCTTTATACTCTCAATTTATTTTAAAAACACTCCAAATAGGAACATGGTCAGAAATTTTTCTTGCTTCTTTTAAAGTCGTGAATTTTTGGTAAAAAGGTATAATTCCAGATTTTAAACTATTGGTTTTCATTGAATCATAAAACATATTGTCATACTCAGAGGCTAAACAATCATTGGTAATACACTTTTGACGCAAACTTGTTTTTTGATTGGTTAGTATACTTTTATATCCCTTCTTTTTTAGAGGGATAAAAACGGTATTGGATTGGGGGCAATTAAAGTCGCCCATAAAAATAAGGTTTAATTTTGGGTATAAAGCTGGTAATAATTTGAAATATTTAATTTCACTTTCAGGATTTTTCTTTTTAGGTACAGCATGAAAAGAAGCCAAGGTAAATTGCTTTCCTTTATATTCAAATGTACTCATAAAGGGTTCTCTATCTATTTCTTTCTGAAAATTTTGCTCCAACCAACTTTTCCCAATTTTTTTTACTTGCGAAACTTTCCACAAAAAAGCATAACGTTCTTTACTAGATGGATTCTCGCTAGTAGTAACATCACTAATAGCATAATCCCATTGAAATCCTTTATTATTCAAAACAGCTATTAATCTACTTACTGCTTTTGCTCCTCCATTACCTGCAACCACCTCTTGAATCGTCACAATGTCATATTTATTTATAGTAGTTGCTATAAATTCTAATTCACTATCCGACTTTGATTTACCAAAATTCATTATGTTCCAACTGCAAACAGAAACTTGAGCAGTGGAAAGAAGTGTAATAATAAAAAATGAGAAAAGAAAAAGTAGTTGTTTATTTAAGAACATTGAAGTTTGTTTTTAGCTAAAATAATAAAAAAGTAACGCAAAAATAATCTTAATTGAAAATAGCTGTTATTAAAGCCGCAACACCCCATACCGCAACACAAGCACCTGTTACAGCAATACTAAGTTTTGTTCCCCACATTGCAACACCACTTTTAGTCCAGAAATCTCTTGGTGGAATAAAAAAATCGGAAAATTTCCATCCAATTATAAATCCTATTAAGGCAATAATTCCTGTTCCAATTAATGTAAGTACTCCCATAAAGGTTAAAAGTATTGTTAATTTCATCTTGTTTTTTTTATTTAAAATAATTTATTATTGTATCAATGACTTTTTTGTATAAAGAAAAAGACTCATAGAGAAGTTTATTTCCAAAGCAAGCTATTAAAACCAAGCCAGCAATTGAAAACAAAAAGTAATATAACTCGATTTTTTTCTTGTTTGTATTTGTTTTGGTAATTCTTATAATTTCTGTTTCATAAAAGGCAGCTTCATCATATGCTTCTAGCTTTTTTAACCTCATGATGCCAGAGCGAATTTTAATTTCAAATACATCACTATCTTCGTTTTCTATTTGCGATTTGCCAGCTATTGAAAACAATACATCCAACTGGTCGCAAATTGATTTAGTATCCTCTTTAAAAACAATTTTTTCAGCTTGTTTAATTAATGATGAAAGATCTTCGTTATTATTTAGTACTTGTTTTGCCATTTATTTTTTCATTTCATTATAACAAAATTCTCCATAACGCATCATTTTTTTATAGGCATTTGGCAAAGCTTGACTTGCAAATGAATGCGCTATACCGGCATTAATAATGTTATCTTTGTAATAAATAGTTACTTTGCTAAATCGAAGTTTTAGTTTTCCTTCAGTATCCTTAAATTCTTTAATTGAACCCATTTCTATTTTTGCTTTAAAACCTTCAATTTCTTGACTAACTGAAAACAAGTTATAGAACTGTTTGCTGCAAAAAATTACATTGTCTCTAGGATGTTCAATTATAGCATCTAATACTCGATAAATGTATTTTTTTAAATGAACAATATTTTTACTGGCTAATTTACCATTATCTAATATTCCTTTAAAATCTCTAGAGGCATATGGAATAAACTCAAGTTGCAATTTATCCATTAAAACATTTCTTTTTGCAATCCTTTTTAAGTTATCGTTATTCCAAAACTCTTTAGGTATCTCAAAATCTAAATTATTAAAATTATGAAGAAATGCTGCTTGCTTTAAATCAAAGTTATCAAGTCTTTCAAAATCGATAGTACCATAGTTAACAAGAGTATTTATATGGTCATTATAGAATTCTTCAAAGGATTTGTAATGTGATTTACCGTTTTTGTCCTCAAAAAAATTATATGGATTATTTGGATTATCTGCATTGCCAGGATTCAACATAATCAAAACTGTTTTGGCATCTTTCTTTCCATTGAAATACATAGGCTGTATGTTTTCGTTGAAATAATGAAAACCTAAAGACTCATTAAGATTTCTTGCTTCAGCAATGAAGTTATTGTTGAACAATGATTCTAAATCGTTTAAAATATTGCTTTTCAAAATTCTAAGTTTATTTTTTCTTCTTGGCTCCTCCCAAGGTTGTTCTTTTATCTGCTTTTCCCGCTTTTGTAACAGTTCTTGTTGTATGTTTTGATCCGAATACTGATTTAGGTTTTGATTGTGCCATATTTATTATTTTAATTTGTTAAACGTTCAATAAATTGTTGGGTTACCCTATTAAAAAATAGAGCAACTGTTTCTTGTGATTGATTTTTACTAAATTCGGCAGTACAAGCCAAACAACCAAATTTAGCCAAATCCCAATCTGAAATTTCTTTAATTAGCCAAACACCTGGAACAATTTCAATTTTCGAATTGTTTGATAAAGACAATTCTTCTCTAGTAACTTTCCAACCAAATTCTGAAGCTATTTGAATCATATCATCCACAAATTGAGCATTATATCCATAATAGTTTATATTTAATCCCGTACCCGTTTTAGAAGGATCATTACAATAAATAGTTTGAATTGACTTTCCACCTTTACCTTCCACCCATCTATAAAAAGAGGTCACTGTTTTAGCAAAATTTATCTTTTGCCCGATGGCTTCAAGATTGTTATTGATAGGTTCAAAAATGGATTCCCATAAGGTGATAGCTTGTTTGTTACAATTAGAAGCAATTAATTGTTCTTTCTTAGCATCTAAGCCATTATATCGTATTTTACTTTTTCCTATTTGTATTATATTCTGTTTAGACTCTTGGCTATCATCAATCGATGTAATAGCCGCAAACTCTAAAGCATCATTTATTATTTCGTTAAAATTACCTTTAAAGGTTTCTTTAAGGCTATTTAGTAATTCTAATACATTAAATACTTTGCTTTTTAAGTAAGTATCTGATTGACAAAATCCCCAAATTACTTTTTCCCATTCTTCATCTAGCAGATCGTTCTCACCATATCTAGATATTTTTTCTTCAATTCCTTCCCATACTAAATTATTTTTTGCGGCAAAAGATTTGTCCCAATCAAAGTAAATAGGATTAATCGCAATGTATTTAAATATTTTAGGATAAGAAATTTGAATTCCTAAAAGCGCAAATAACATTAATTCAACTTGTTCAAAAGTATCTGAATTAGTTTCCTGCTTTTCATCATCTATAGTTCTTATGGTATTAAGCAAACTAAAAGTGTTTAAAAAGCGCTTTAAACTTCTTGGATTATATCCAACACTAAGTTGAACAACATCAAGATAAGTCTTAATCTTTTCGTCATTTAACTTTAAACCAAAATTTTGAAGTTTTTCTTTTAAAAAATTATTAATGTCATAAGTGCCAATTGGCATGCTAAAGGGAACCTGAATGATTTTATCAAAAAAAGATCTAAACTCTCTTTCATTTTCATCTGTCTTTTTTCCAAACTTGCCTTCTAATCCTTTTACCACAACATCATAATCTATAGCAAGTACAAAAATGCAATTTTGTAAGTCAAAAATATTTTTTAAGGATTCTAATACTTCTACTGCGTCAGTTGGATTAATTCTATCTAAATCATCTACAAAAAAAACGACTCTTTCATATCTATTTTTTGGATCATTTATTAATTGATTGATAACATCACTTATGTCCTTTTTTACTTCTGCAATTTCAGATTTTGTAAGTATCGATTCCGTATTATTTTCAATTGCTGATTTTAAATCAACTCCTACTTGATTTGCAACAGCTTGATTTATTATGTTTCCAAAAAATCTTCCAACTTTTTTTATTTTATTTTCAACATCACCTTCTTTTGGCCAGTCGCTTCCGCAAGTTTCTTTTAAGTCGTACAATAATCCATTCAATATAGCAGGAGTAGTCTCCTTTACACCTCTAAACAAACTGTATTCCCATGTATTAACCCAAGATGTAGCAACATTTTCATTAGAAAGTTCTTCTCGAATCATACACATCATAGATGTTTTTCCAGTTCCCCATTCTCCTTGTAAACCAATTGTTATTGGAGTGTCACTATTTAAAATAAATTTTGAGAGCGATTTAATGTAACGAGATACGTCTAATTGATCTTGTTCATTTTTCTCAATTGGTTTATCTTTAATTGAAATGGCATTAATTTTATTCATATTGCTAGTCTTTTAGCGTTTGAAGATTTTTTCGATATCCTTAAATTTAAATCTTATCAGATATAATTTTGTTTATTGGTGATTGACTTTATTAAGTTATTTATTTTTTAGAATAATATTCTTCTAATGTTTTACATTTTTCAGATTTTAGCCAGTCTTCAATCGAATTAAACCCACGGTCTTTGCACCAATCTTTTAAATCTTCTTTTCTTGCTGCTTGGCCTAATGTATATTTATTATTTATACAATAAGTATCATATTCATTAACTACTTGAACAGTTAGTCCAAAATGAGCATCAATCAATTTTTCAAATTCATCAATGGTCATGGATACTTTAATTTTTAAATCTTCATTTGATGATTTAATATCTTTACTTGTTCGTTGATTTAATGCTGCTAATGTTAGACTCTCATCGGCTAATTGTTTACCTTTATAAACTCTTAGTGTAAGTCCAAAATTAGTTTTAAAATCAGCTTTAAGACTTCTAATTTTTTTATTTGGTGCTAAATGAAAATCTTTAGCTTTAAATTTATCGGTAATATTTGAAATAAAATCGAACATAGTAGTATAGTTTTAAATTAAAAAAAACCAAATGTTATTTGGTTTTTAGCATTGTGAATTTTTTGTTTAAATATTATACAAACGAAACAAAACCTTCTTCTTTGGCAGTTTCATTTTGTTGTGCTAACGTTCTAGTGTCTGCCTCGCCTTTTGTATTGTGGATTCTTCCATCAGCTGATTTACAAACAACCTGAACATTAATTCCAAAATTCTCCATAAATCTTCTCTCTAAACTTCCTACTGTTAAATTACCTACGATAGATAATTCACCACCATTTTTTTCTCTTACCTCAGATAGATTTTTGTCAATATCAATTGGATGATTATTTGCCTTTTTGAATACTAAAGACAAATAATTAAATTTTTCTGAAAATTCATTAACAATAGTTTTAATTTTTTTGTTACCTGTCATTGTAATTTCTGTAGCCATAAATTGTATGTATTTAAATTTAAATTTGTTAAAAATACTATTCTTCTTTTTAAATTTTTATTGCAAGTTATTGCAACTTTATAATCAAAAAGGAATACCCATATATTTGTGCAACCATAAACATAAACATGAATCAACCGAATCCTTATCTAATAGCGCTTTGCAATCAACTTGAAATCCAATTAGGATTTAAGATAAAAAACATTGCAAATGCACAAAAGTGTTCGGAGGTTTTGGCATTAGAAAAATTATATATTTCTCAGCACACCATTGCAAGGATGTTTGGTGTCGTAAAACCTTTTAGAACTCCTTATAAAGATACTTTGAATGTAATTGCACGTTATTTGAGTTATGACGATTGGGAAGATTTTTGTACCAATCAAACCAATGTTCCTTTTGATCCCAACTATTTTCTTACCGAGGCTTCTGATGGTTTTTCGTTAGCGGTATTGCAATTAGCATTGGCCAATGAAGATTTTAAAGCCTTGCACCTTGTGTTAGAAAAAGCAAAAAAAAATGAAAACGAAGCCATATTATTTACTGCAGCTTCCCTAATTGGCACTTATGTTCGAGTATGTAAAAAGCAAAAAAAATTACTTCAATTTTTAGCAGACAATAGTGTTGGCCATCGCTTTTTTTATGAATGTTATGTAGATGAAGACAATGACAATAATTATTTTTCAGAAGCTTTAGTGAATTATTATTTACCTAATGTTACTAACGATTACAGAAAATTATATGTCTATTGTTTTGTCATAAGCCAAACGGCGCATAAAGCACAAAATGCTTCTCCTCTAATTCAAGAATTTCAAAAATTAACAGTTCAATTAGATAAAAAAAATGGCCATTTTCACGAACTTTCTAGATGGATGGAATGTCAAATACTGATAGATGGTTTTAATAGAATCCTTAATGATACATGGAAAATTCATGTAGCAGAAATACTAGTTTTATCAAAAGGTTTAGGGTTTAATGAAAAAGCATGGTTATTTTCTAGGTCATTGAAAGCACTAGTCTTTTTTGGATTTAAAGAAGAATTGTTCCATCATGAAGAATTAAACAAAAGTATTGATGACCTAATAAAGCACCAAAAGAAAGAGTTCCATAGCATCGCTTTGTATGTGCTCCAATTGTATTGGATTTGCAAATCGCTTTACTTCAATAATAAATCGGTTTACAACCCATTTAGAATCCATAATATCCTTTTTCAAAATGAAAGCAATGAAAAAACAGCTATTGAATTTGCAGTTGCCTCACTATTTGCTTCGGGAGAAAATAAAAATATTATTACGCTTAATTTAAAAAGTTTTTGCGAAAATAAGGGTGTTTATTGGGTTGTGAAGATGTTGGGTTAATTTAATTTTATAACTCCAAATCATAATTGGCGTTCGATTTATCAATAAGTTGATAAAAACAAAAAAAACATTACAAACAACAGCAACAATCCTATAAATAGAAGATAACTTCCGATTAAGAAATTTCAAAAAATAAGGTACAAGAGAAAATTTTTTCAAGATACAAAGTTAATCTTCAATATATTTTTGAGCCGCAATAACAAACTTATAAAAACCAATTTTATTGGCTAATTCTTTTAACTTAGAATAATTTTCATTTACTTTATTGATATCTTTTTCATAAAAATATAATTTGATTTTTGTTAAATAATAGAAAAGTGTAATATAATCAGTGTAGGCTAATTCAATCTTTTCTAATTCTATTAACTCCAAATTATTTTTAGCCGCTTTTAAATTCCCTTTTGATATATTAACACTTGCTAAACCTATTAAATAATTAGCGATAGTACTTTTTGAAGACCATCTGTCCACTTCAAATAGTTCTTCATAATAATTCTCAATAATTAAATTTAAAAAATCATATTCATCTTTTATTACAAGAGCAGGTATTATCTCTATCAAGAATAAATGATGTTGAGTTGCTTTGAGTTCATTTTTTATTGAATTTTCAAGTAATTTATCTATTTTTTCCTCACTCAATATTTTATAACCATAATATCTACCCACCAAAACAGGATAAATTTGCTCCGTTTTTTTTGGTAAATCAATTAAAATTTCTCTGTAGTCTTCATTAGAATAAAATTTTTGATAAAATTCCATTAAACAAGTAAAAAGAAAATCAGATTCATTAGCATTAAATTCATTTATCATTTTAATTACCTCGATGTAATAACCGTTGAGGTGCGAATAATCAATATAGCGCAATGGTGCAGAGTTTCTAAAACTTTCAAATGGTATAAGAGTTTTATAAATAGATAAAGTAACCTTGGTTGCTAATTTATAAAAACTAAAAGTAATTAATAGAGCAAATTTTGTAAGCGCATTATCTTTTAGTTTTTTATAATCAAAAACTGTAAAAAAAACAATTAGAGAGTCTGTTTTGTTTTTCTCAATTAAGAAACAAACATAATTTGCAACAGCAATAATATTATTTTCATTTTGTAAGGCATAATTAAATTGCAATACCTCGTTTTTTTCTAATTCATTTTCGTTAAGCTGCAACCTCAACATTTTAAGTTGAAAATACCAATCATCATAATTTTCTCCATTCTTTAAATAATTCGAATAGCTATTATATCCTAAATATAAAGCAAATGTGTTTAAAGTTTCAACTGATGGAGTTGTTGCATTTAAAAAACCAAAAAAACGTCTCAAAGTGTTGAAAGAAATATTCTTAGTTGTTACATTATAAATATCCTCTTGTAAATATTTTAAGTCTCTAACTTTTAAAACCTCAATCTTTGATTTTTTTTGGATATCGATTATAAGATTTGAATATTCTTTTTGCATACATGAGCTAAATATGAGCTAAATTAAATAATTATTATTTTATATTTACTTTTTTTAATCAAAAATTAAAAACTAAATTAATTATTTATGAGTTCAATAACAGATAAGCCAATTAATAAGAAAGGTGAAGACTTATTAAAAGTAGAAAAGTATAGTCAAGCTCTTTCAAATTTTATTACCAGAAGTGATACACCAATCACTATAGGTCTTCAAGGCGAATGGGGTACTGGAAAAACCTCATTAATGTCTTTGCTTTTAGAAGATTTTAATGAAAAAAACATAGCATGTTCATGGGTAAACACTTGGGAATATAGTATGTTTCGTGGAGCAAATGAAACTACTCCTGGTGTGTTAAAAGGTATGCTAGAAAAACTAAAGGAATCTTGTGAAAGCAGAGGCGTATGGACTTTGAAAGATGAAAGTAAGGCAACTTTCAAAAAGGTGACAGGTTTTGTAGGTAATTTAATGAATCAAGTAGTCGCCAACCAAACAGGAATGAATATTAAAGAAGCTTCCGAAAGCTTAACTTCTTCTCAAAATTCAACAGCTGAAATTGCTGAAATTAAATCATTAATCACAGGATTAATAAATGACTTGGTAAATGACTCAAAAAATCCAATCCAAAAAGTAGTTTTCTTTGTAGACGATTTAGATCGAATCCCACCAGGAGATGCGGTAGAAGTTTTAGAAGCACTTAAAAATATATTTGATATTCCAAATTGTATTTTCATTTTAGCAATTGATTATGATGTAGTTGTAAAAGGATTAGAAAGTAAATTCGGACCAAAAACTGAAGAAAATGAGCGGGAATTTCGTTCTTTTTTTGATAAAATTATTCAAGTACCCTTTTCAATGCCTACAGGAACCTATGACATTGAAAACTTCTTAGTTGAAAAATTAAATAGTATTGGCATTCAAATTACAGACGAAGAAAAAGAATTATATACCAAAGCCGTTAAGCACAGTATTGGGTTTAATCCAAGAAGTTTAAAACGCTATTTAAATTCTTTCAGTTTAATTAACCACCTAAAAGAAATTGAAATTAATGAAGATGAGGCTACCGGTGATGACTTTATGCTATTTGCACTGTTAGGAATTCAAATTTCATATCCAAAAATATTTAGATTATTATCACAACAACCCAATTTTACAAATTGGAATAAAGGTTTTGGAAATAAATTTGGAGTGGAATGGGATAATATACAAGAAAAAATAAAAAAGTTTGGTGAATCAGATTTAATTGATGAAGAATGGGAACAAGTGGCATGGGGCGCATGTCAAAATGATTCGTATTTAAAGGCAAGAGCCTTTTCGGTTTTAGAATTATTAAATTTGTTAAGAACCAAATATGGCGAAGATTTAGAGCAAGAGCTTGAAAAAGCCATGGAATTTGCTGCAATTACAAGTGTTGATGACGATGTGGAAACGAAACAAGCCGTGCAAAAAGTTGGAAATAAAACAATTTATAACGGAATTGAAACAAAATTATCTCAATTAGCAGAGGAAGGATATGTAATTGATGCCATAAATAATTTTAGCTCACTTTGGAAAGTGCTAAGTGATAAAGAGCAAATTAATTCAAACTATAGAATATCATTTGCAAAAAGCGGTTGTGGGTTTTATGATGATTCAAAAGGTGGCAGAGGGAAAAACCAACTTATCTACTGCGATAATCCTTCAAAAAAGACTCTTGGAATGAAAATTTATTTTAAAAGCAACACTGGTCTAGTAAAAAAATGTTTTGAACTTTATGGTACTAAATATAATATAATTTCATCAGACTCTTATTTTATTTCTAAAGACAATGATTTAATTTTAGAATCTAATCTATATGAAATCTTAGGAAAAGAAAAATATAGAAATTTAGTAACAGAGATTGCTAACGAAATTGATTAAACCCAGTGAATATAATCTATATTTTTTTTAATTATGAGTGATAAAGAACAAAAAAAGAGAGAACGTGAACGTGCCATAGCTGAAAGAAAAAGAATAGCTGAAGCAAATAAAAGAGAGCGTGAACGTGCAGCAGCTGAAAGAAAAAAAATAGCCGAAGCAAAAAAAAGAGAGCGTGAACGTGCAGTAGCTGAAAGAAAAAAAATAGCCGAAGCAAATAAAAGAGAGCGTGAACGTGCAGCTGCAGAAAGAAAAAGAATAGCTGAATCAAAAAAAAGAAAATAATGGTGTATTCCGAAAAACCAAAGAGTAGGAAAATTTAAAAATTAAATAAAATGGCAACAATTAAAGTAACAAAAGCAAGTTCAGTACAGAGTATTAAATCTCAATTTACTAAGGAATTTAGCTGTAACATTAGAATTTATAATGGAAATAAATTTGCTGATGACAAAATGAAAATTAGTGATTTATCTAAAACAGATAATCCTGGAGGTGATTTAGAACTTGGTGCTAGAAGCAGAGTTGAAAATGTTGAGAAATATTTTAATGAAACATTTGGTATTAAAGTTCAAATATCAAATGCAGATGATACTAAATTGGCTGGTAATGAATTGACTTTAACGCAAGCAGGAAAATTATAAATTAACATAGAGGAGGGTAATTTATAATTTTACCCTCTTTTTAAACTTAAACAAAATGGCAAGAGAAGTAACTACAACAGGATCAAAAAAACTAAAAACACTTAAAAAAGAGTTTAATGAGCATTTTCCTTATTTGAGAATTAATATTCATTCATCAGAAATGGCTCTTAAAGCTAAGAAAGTGGAAACAATTTCTCATTTAGATATAGAAAAAACATTAACTGAAGTGAGAGAAAAAACTGGAAGTGGATCAATTTCATTTTCAGGAAGAAAAAAAGTAAAAACAATAGAAAATGAGTTTAACGAAATTTTCGGATTATATGTACAAATATGTTATACCAGCTCGAAAGGAGAACGCTTTTATACAACTGGTTCTGATGACGAAAAAACATTAACAGAATTAAACCGAGATAAAGAAGCTGCTGATTGTAAAAAAGATATGTGGAATTAATAAAATAAAAAAATATGGGACTATTTAACAGCATAAAAGATCACTTCAATAAAGCAGAGTTTACAATTGCACCAAATAAAAAATTAAAAACAATTTCAAAAGAGTTTAAAGAAGCTTTTGGATTGAGTTTGGTTTTTTACAAAGGCAATATGATAGCAGAGGACAGTTTAACATTGGCCGCGTTAAACAATAAAACATCAAAAGAAGTTGCTACTACTTCAAAAGAAGGACTTAAATTAAAAGCTAGTATGAAAGTTGGAGATGCAGAAAAATTATTTGATGCTCTTTATGGAATAACTGTTCAAATAAAAGATAAATCGGCTAATAGTTTGGTAGATAATAATCTTACCATTGGCGATGCTTCAAGACAATAAATAGTTATAATTAATGTTAAAAGCAATTAAAAACAAACAGACAGAACTTACGGTATCACTCGGAATGATTTTGGTATTGCTTACATTAGCATCAACACTAATGTATTATTTAGAACACAATGCACAACCGAAATCATTTGAAAATCTCTACTCCTCCTTGTGGTGGGGTGTAGATAAATATCTAACTTCAACTGGAGGCGAAGATATAAATCCTATAACACCAGCTGGTAAATTTCTAGCAGGAGTAATAGCCATTCTTGGTGTGGGTATGTTTGCTCTTCCTGCAGGGATTATTGCTTCAGGTTTTATTGAGGAAATCGAAAAAGATAAATTACAAAAAGAATTAATAAGCCTTGAATCGAAATTAGAATACGCATTTTCCGTAGAGTATTTTGTTCCTGTAATGAACAAGAAAAAAGTTCTTAATTTATCCCATTTACCCAGAAAATGGTTAAGTATTGAAGACATTAAATACAAAATAGGCATTTCAGAAAGTTCTTTATTACAAGTGTGCGAGTTTTCAAAAAAATTAAGATTAAAGAATGTAAAAATAGATGGTCTAGATACTGTTGGTTTAGAATATATAAATTCAAACAGATCCTATGGACAATATATTAACAGAAATTCAAAACTAACTATAGTTAATTTATACCCCTCTATTCAACCCTTTTTTGGTCATTTTAGTATGGCAATAGCAGATATTCTTCAAGCCAATTACATTTCTAATGAATTTTTTAGTAAAGTTTCTCTTGTAGAGAAAAATCAACTTAATATAGTGGAGAACAAAAATTTCTTTGAAAATTCAAAATCACACCCTGCTTTACACGAAATTAAAAAGGATATTACTTCATTGAAGAAAGAAGATGGAATTTGTCTATTTATGGTAAATGCTGGAAATAATGAATATTTAATGCAGTTTAATGTAGGTGGTGAAAAAGGCGATCATAATTTCGAAAATGGGATTTATTTTTCTAATAAAGAAAAATTAGAAGAATATTATAATAATGCTAAAGTTATAGCTGATAAATATGAAAAACTAATTGCAAAACACGCAACTGTTGGGAGACCAGAAAAAGAACATATCGCAAATTACATTAGTACAGAAACCCAAAATGAAGTATTAATGCTACATGTAAATGTGTCAATTTTGAAAGAAAGTGAAATGGATTATTATCAATACATATCAGATTTTGCTACTATATTTAAAGACAATTAATGATTACAAAAAAAATAATTATTACAATATGAAAATAAAACAATTATTATTTGGATGTATCCTAGTTTGCCTCTTTTCAAGTTGTGAACAAAAAAATATTGATTCTGAAATCGAAAGATTACAAATCTTAGAGAACGAATTAACTAAAAACATTTCCGAAAAAAATATCGAACATGCTAAGCTTATATGCATACAAATGAAATGGGAATATGTTGCTACCACTGTTGGTGCGGATGCTAAATGTAAAAAGCTAGCTGAAATTTGGGATGATAAAAGACGAAATTATCTAAAAATTATAGGACTTGATCCCAATGAAATTTTAGGAGAAAAACCAAAGACCAAGACAAAAACTTTAGAAGAAAGATTCTTAAATAGTGAATAAAATAATATTAAGTTACAAATTGCAAATCTCTTCATATTATTGTTTGATTTTAAAAATATATAAAAAAATGAAAAAAATAATTTACCTAACACTACTATCATTAGTATTTATTTCATGTGATTCTAACGAAAGAAACATAAAAAAAACCTTTAACAGATTAAATGATGGGGAAATTTCAGCGGCATCAAAATATATTTGGCCTGAAGACCATAAAAACCTATATACTTTTGATCAACGCTTCTTGAGCAAAAACGATTTGTTGTCTTTTGATATTGAAACTATTGAAAAATTAAATGATGAAAGCTACAAATTAACACTTAATTGTAACAATAGTAATAAAGAAGTACTAGATTATTTTAAAACTAAAGGGAATTTAATTGCAGAAACTAAAATTGTAGATACTATTTTCGTAAAAACAGCGAATGGTAAAGAATATGTAACATTTGATTGGGATTTGAATGACAAATCTATTTCAAATAACATAAAATTATCAAGCATATTAGTTAAAAAATTAAATCTTAGATCTGGTCCAGGAAAGAATTTCAATGTAATTAGTCAACTAGAAAATGGCGATGAACTCCTAATAGATGATAATTATGAAAACTCAAATTGGAGAAAAGGATTTTATTTTGAAGAAAATAGTAGTATTAAAAAAGTTTACTTCTCCTCCAAATTAACCGATAGAAAAGAAATTAGTTTTTTCACATTAAAATGGGCAGAGAGTTTGGGAATTATAGTTATTTCAATATTAGGACTAATTGTACTTTTTGTTGTTTATCCTTTATTATTTTCAGCTCTTTTTAGAGCTGGAGGCGAAGGTGCTGGAGTATTTGCATTAATTCTTTTTGTTATCTTATTAGTTGCTGTCTATTTTACGTATCAAATTATTGAAATAGCATTTTTTGAACTTTTTATAATCAACTTACCTTTTTGATTATGAGATAAAACCGGAAATTTCAATAGTTTACTTGCTCAACTCCAAATCATATCTGGCATTCGCTTTCTGAATAAGCTTATAAGAAATAAAGAAGCTCAATATAAACAAAACTAGTAATCCAGTAAATAAGGCATAGCGTCCAATTAAGAAATTCCAAAAGATAAAATACAATAGAAAACCATTACCGGTTTGAAGTATCCACGCTAAAAGTCTTAGTTTAGAAAAAGTTTTTCCACTATTGTTAAATGGTTTCCAAAAACCACCAGGTTTTATGGTTGTGGCAAAGGTTTGTAAAACTTTAGCTTCTGTTGGAGCTGTACAGTAAGTAACCACCAACCAAGTAATGCAAACGGCAATGGTTAAAATGATGATTTTAATTGGATAATAGTCCATGTTAAAATTCTGTTCTAAACTAACAAGGAATTGATGAAATACTTTATTATTATCATAAAACCAATCTAAAACTGGTGGATAAATTAAAGCAGCTAGCATTGCCGATAACTGCGACCAAGCATTGATGCGCCACCAATACCATCGCAACATAAAAACTGGACCTACTCCTGCTGTTATTGCAAACAAATACTTCGTAATTCCTACTAACGAATCGGCATAGATGGCTATACCTCCAGATACTATAATAATATAGATCATGGCTATTATTCCGAACTTCTTTGCTTTAGCATCACTCAGATTTGGATTGATAGTATGTTTGTAAAAGTTCTCAATTAATAAGGAACCACCCCAATTTTGTGTGTTTTGAACAAACGAAAGAAAAGGAATCATAAATACTACAACTACAAAAACTAACATCCAAGATGGTAATACTTTTACAAATAAGGAAGTAAAAGCCAATTCGCTATCTGCCGAACCACTGGCATAGCCATAACAAACAGCCATAAAAGGTAAGGTAAACAGTAATACCCTAAAAAGCACTATTGATAAGGAAGGAATAAAAACACTTTTCAGTAAATCTTTACTAGTATTGGTTGCCATCAATTTTTGTCCATTCATATCAGGATAATCTAATATTGAAGCTGACCACCATTGCACCAACACAAAAACAATAAAAGCATTAAAAGTTTTAGAACCTATAGACGGAATAATATTGAAATTGATTTTTGAAGATTGTAGTGTAGCTGATAAATGGAATAAACCTCCAGTATTTAGAAATAAGCAAACTATGATAATTAGAAATAGCACTATAAAAACTATAAATAAAACAAAATCTAATTTTAAACGTTGCTTCAAACTATTAAAGAACGTTAGAAGTATAACAAGAAAAGTCAATAGTAGTATTGCTAAATTGATTTCTATTCCAACAATAAAACAGAAAATCTTACTAAAAGCCAACAGACTAAAACTGATAATAAAAGGAACAATCAACAAGCCTAAATACAAACTCCTAAAATTATGAAGTACCTTGGCTCCTGTTCCTGAGTATCTAAAAAACAAGAACTCATTTTCGGTTTTTACCGGAACTTTTCTCCATAAATGAGCAAAAAACGATACACTAAAAGCCGAACCTATAGCGGCACACCAATACAACCACATATCCGAAAGTTGCCCATTTAATAAAGAGGAACAAATTAATTGCGGTTCTATCATGATGCCACTTGCTAATAACATAGAAAAGCCAATGAGCCACCAAGATTCGTTTTTGGAATAAAATAAATTAGTTCCTATTATGGTCTGTTTTTTTTGTAGCCAGTTTTTCAAATCTTATCGCATTCTTTTATATGTAATTCGCTTTATTTTACTCTTCAACTCCTTAGAAGGTTTGTAACTTATTTTTGCACCTTTTATATTTGACTTTCCTAAAACTTGTTCTGTTTCGGCAGCAACACCTTGCAAAATAAGTTGAAAAGTACCCAAGCTATCTATTTTAACTATATTTCCGTTAGACAAAGCTTCTCCTATCACATCACTTAGAGCCATAATTACTCCATAACAATCCGCTTTGCTCATAGAGGAACGTCCTGAAATAATTTTAGCCAAATCCTCCAATTGCATTTCTCCTTTACTTACTGCACAAGGGTAATATTTTACCTCAGGAGGTGATACCAAATTGTTCTGCTTGGGAATCATTTTAAATTGTACTGACATAAAAATAGTTTGTTAAGGTATATAAAATAGTTTGATAAGTACAAATATAGCAAAAGATGTACGACTTTTATACGAATACCGTACATCTTTTATTTAAGTATCGTACATCTTTTATTTAAGTGTCGTACATATATAATAAAATTTATAGTGATGAATTTAAAAAGTTATCAGTATGAAATAAAAAATCGATACTGATAAGTTCAATTTTATAATAAAAGAGTCCTAACTTAATGCCTAAAAGCAAAAAGTAATTCAATAAAGATTATAATTAAACCTATTTTATTATATTTGAAATACTATTTAAGTTTATGACCAAATCAAGATACACTTTAAACACCTTTACGCTTTCTGAATTAAAAAGTCAGATAGCTGTAAAATTAACTTTTCCTGTTATTGGAAAACAGGATTGTTTTAAGTTAAGCGAAATCCTTCTCAAAGAAGGTTATGGTAGTGTTTCTGTTACAACATTATATCGTTTATTTATAAACTATAATGGTATAATTCCATATCAAAATACGTTAGATATGTTAGTCAATTATATTGGCTATTCGTGCTGGTCTGATTTTGTTGAAAAAATAGAAGTTAAAAACTATAACTACTCCATCAACCAGCAAAATGACGTTACCAATACCTTAATCTACCATTGCATAGCATCTGGTGCCACAAAACCTTTGAATGCTTTTTTTGAAAGTATTGAGGATATGGAATACAAATTCAAAGTTAAGGTTGCCTTAGATGTTTATGATAGTTTATTAGAAGTCAAAAAACCAGAATTATTTTTCTCAAAATTTCACAATAATAAATTCGTAAAACAATACGTTTTAGAAGATGCTTTTGATCCTATTTTTAGAATTAAAAATTATGATTATGCCTATAAACTCTATTGTAAAGACAGTACTATAAATAATTCATTAGAATCTATTCAAGATTATGTGTTTTCGCAATCTGTTTTATTCAGACATTATTTTTTAATTGGAAATCGTGAAGAAGCATTCTCCATTGGGACTAAAATATATACCCAAACTACAATCACTGATACTGATTTAGAAAGCATTTTTATATTTCCAAACATTCGATTTAGAGCCTACAAAATATGGTATTATCAATTGATTGGAAAGCCAAAAAATACTATTGAAGAATATGTTATTGAATTAATGGAGTATTGCAAAAACAATTATAATGCACTTGATAGCCTAGGAAGAAAAATCGTTTTTCATTGCATCGCGGAAGTATTCTGCCTTTCAAATATAAACACTAAATATCATTTACTACTAAAAAACCTTTTTAAAGAAGAGTTTTTAGCCATTCCTAATTACCTTTTTGAAAAACCACTCAAAAAATCCCTACCCTACTTTGAAGCTAATGGTTTATTGCATTACCGACCTGTAAAATAAAGTTGAACCAAGTTGAACTAAAATTCAACTATTTTAATTTATATTTTTGTATAAACTTAAATTTAAAAAAGTATGGCAGATATTAAAATTAGCGGTAAAATGAAATTAAAAACCTTTCAATCAGAGTTTTGTAAAAAATTTCCTTTTTTAGTTCCTACAATTGTTAATAAAGAAGGAACAAGATTAAGTAATGACTATACCATTGCAAAATGTAATACATTAGTTAATGGAGAGTATTCGCCAATTAAGGTTGATGATTTATCTATCAATGGTAATTTACTAGTTGGTACATTAGAGAAACGTTTTATGGAGTGTTTTGGAATACCATGTCAAGTAATCTACCGAAAAAATGGAAAACATTTACAAACCGGAGGAAAATATGATTCTTTGAGTATTTCAGAGGCAAACAGAACTTTAGAAAGTGAGAATGCTGAGAAAATTGTATTAACAGATATTACATCCTATGCATAAATTCTACTTTTATAGAGAATAACCTAAAACGATTATAGTTGTGTTACACACACTATAATCGTTTTAAGTTTGTAAAAAACATAAACAATCATGTTTTCTTTATAAGGTAGAAAAGATAAGTATATTAGAAAATAAAATTTATGGAAGGATAAGTAAAAAATCAAATATAATACGATAATTAACGTAATAATGATTATTAAATCTATAACCATATTGAAAAAAAAATGTAAATATAAAACGTTCACCTATGAAATACAGCTCTTTTTTAAAACGCAATAAACAAGAAATTCAAAAAGGAATTATATTGGTTATTGGAAAACACATGAATAGAACAGCTCTTGGAATTGTAGAGGCACTCTTAATAGTATATCCAAAATTAACTTTTGAAGAACTTAAGGAGATGTTACCAGATACTATAAATCCATCTGCACCCAAAAATTACAAATCATTATTTGCACCCTACAACCCTAATAGAAAATATGGTGTTGTGCAACCAGGTGCAATTAAAAAAGAAGCTATTGAAAACGGATTAGACATCAACGCTTCTCATTTTACTGAAAAAGAAGAAACCTTTATGACGAGCGATGGTATAGAAGTTTTAGTCAGCAAAAGCTGGGAGTCTTCTGACACGCTTACAGGTGAAAATGATTTACAAAATTTAATTAATCATGTTAAACAATATGGAATAATTGTTAACGACACAGAACCTACATCTGAACCTTTAAAAACAGGTAGTTACAAATTATATATTCTAAATAATGAGCTTTTGAAAGAAGTTAATAATTTCAAAAAAACAAATTATTTGTTTTTAGGCATTGCAGTAGCAATAGTTATAAGTCTAATCACTTTATATTTGGTAACTAAATCATAATTTTAAAAATGAAAAATTCTAACATAATTGACAAACCAAGAAAAGCTGGTGCTCCCGATTTATTAGGGGTAGATGATTATATGAAAGCTTTAATTAAGTTTGTAGAGACGTGTAATATGCCAACAACAATTGCCGTTCAAGGCGAATGGGGTAGCGGAAAAACTTCGATGCTGAACCAAATTAAACATGAAATTTGCGAAACAGGTTTAAATAAGGAGTTAGACGACAAATTACCTTATTATGGTATATGGATTAATACATGGCAGTATTCTATAATGAAAACCAGAGAGGAAACCTTGATGGCAATCATTGGCGGACTAACTAATGAAATTTCTAAAATTATAAAGCGAAAACATGAGACGCAATCGCAAGCCGTTTTAAATAAAGTTTCTAGCTTATTTGGAAAAATTGCAAAGGCTGGAGCTAAAGCTGCTGTATCTCAAATTGGTTTAGAAGGTGACTTAATTGATGCCGTTATAGGAAATGGCGAAGACACTGTTGATTTGTTAAATTTTAAAAACTCTTTACAAGAAGCCATAAATACCTGTTTAGAATTAGATAAAAAACAAGGAAATAACAATAGAGGTTTTATTTTTTTTATTGATGACTTAGATCGAATTGATCCTCCTGTAGCGGTCGAGATATTAGAATTAATCAAAAATATTTTTGAAGTTGACAATTGTATTTTTGTATTAGCTATTGATTATGAAGTAGTAGTCAAAGGATTGGTTCCTAAGTTTGGCCCTTTAACAGATAAAAATGAAAGAGAATTTAGATCGTTTTTTGATAAAATTATTCAACTACCATTTTCTATGCCTGTCGCTATGTATGATGTAAATCATTTTCTAATTCAATCGTTAGAAGATATTGGCTACATAGATGAAAAGTTTGTCGAAAATGAGTCTATGAAGGATCGATTAACCGATTTTGCTATGCTTTCTGTTGGGACTAACCCTAGATCATTAAAAAGATTAATCAACACAATATCATTACTTAAAATTATTGGTGAACAAAAAAATGAGAATGGAAAACAAGTATATGAATTAGTGGTCAATTTTGGTTTAGTATGTATCCAAATTGCTTATCCTAAAATTTACCAGGCACTTATTGAAGAGCCAGATTATAAATCATGGACAGATAAAACTGCTAAAAAAATGAGATTGATTGAGTTATCAGAATCTCAGTCAATTGCTTTGAAAGATACTACCGAATTTGATGAAGAATGGGAAATAGTACTTTTTAGGATTTGTCAAAATGATCCTTATCTATCTTCGAGAGCATTTCAGATTTCATTATTATTAAATTATTTAAGCGAAATAGTTCCAAACAACTTAGACTTTGGAGATGAAATAGCTAGAATATTAGGTGCTAGTTCGGTAACAAGTGTGAGTTTAGATAGTATTCCAAAACAAGCTAAAAAAGGTGAAAAAATAAGGTTTGAAGGTTGGCAGGGATTTGAACAAATGTTGAAAGGAAATAAAGCGATTACTACATTTTTGCCTGATTTAAAAACTATTCATGATTATTTTGAGACAGAATATAAAGATTTAATTCAATTTAATTATACTCCAAACTTTTTAACCATAGCTTGTAAATATCCTAGTTCAAGATCTAGAACTATAATTTTTATTAGATTAAAAAAAGAATCTGTTTTATTTGAATATTCTGGCAAGACAGTTTTGATTAGCATAATCTCTGATTTTAATGATACTGTAAAATCGGAATTAAAAATACGTTTTAATGAATTATCAACTAAACAATTAAAGTAACTATGTTTGGATTTAAAGGAAAATATGGAGTTTCATTCTCTCTAAATAGACTAATTGGTATCAGTGGCTTAAAGAATAGTATAGCTAGAAAAACAGGTATTCCTACCACAAAAGGAGGAATTGAAAGAAAAATAGGTAGAACAATTATAAACACCATTTTTGGTAAATAAATGAGGCTCCTAATCAACAAGTATAACTTGACCATTATTTTATGCATATTGTTTTTTAACAATACTTATTCTCAATTGGTTAATATAGAAAGTCAACGGATTCAAACAGATTCAATTCGATTTGTTATAAATGGTGATTTAAGCTATTCTAGTCAGAAAAATAACAATGAAAAATTTTCAGTTTTCGGGGCGTCATTTACATCACAATTAAAAACTAAGTCATTAAAAGATATTTTTCTTTTATTAGCGAACGCTAATTATTCTAAAGTAAATGATGATGATCTCAGTAATTCTTTATTAATACATGGAAGGTATAATAGAAAATTATCCAAATTTATTAGACTAGAAGCCTTTTTGCAATATCAAACCAACAAACTTTTAGGAATAGATTATAGAGAATTGATTGGAATTGGACCAAGATTCAAAATCCCTAACAAAAAGGATTTAAAACTATATTATGGTCTATTGTATATGCATGAAAATGAAAAAACCATTAATGAAAATAATCTAATTTACTATTCTAACTTAAATAGAATATCAACCTACTTATCGGGTTCTATAAAAATAGCTAAAGATATTGGGGAATTCACTACAGTAACCTATTATCAACCTTGTATTAATGACTTTAACAATTACAGATTAAACAATCAAAGTAGCCTGACATTTACTTTGACCTCTCATGTTAAATTCATAAATACATTAACTATTTTGTATGATGCATCGCCTCCTATTGGTATTTCTAAATCTAATGTTAGTTTTACTAATGGAATTAAAATTTCATATTGAAATGATGAATAAAATAAAGTTTTACAATGTTGTGAAACCATTATAAAAGAGTATTATTAATTGATCTAATGTAAAGAAGTTAATGAAGTTTCCGTTAAAAACAAATAGAATTAAGAGAAAAGATACAATAGAAGAAAATAATTTAAAGCTGAATATTGAATTAGATAATTTTGGAATAAAATTAATCAAAGTCATTGGTATTGTAGGTTTGATAATAGGGTTTGTTGTTTTAATTGTATTCTATTTTTGGGTATTTAAAAAAATGTTTTAAAAATCAAAAACCGTTGATAAATGTTGTATATATATCAACCAATCAATAGATTAAATTTATAAATTTAGTACCTCTTAAAACTTATCCAAATAACAAATGCCTCCATACAAACACAAAATATCCAAATCTCGTTTTGTTTCGGGAATGCAATGTGAGAAAAAATTATACTTTGATATGTTCAGAGGTGATTTAAAACCCACACTATCTGAACAACAAAAAGCACTTTTTGAATCTGGTAATCTAGTTGGAGAATTGGCGCAAAAAGTTTTTCCAAACGGAAAAGATGCCAGTCCTGAAAGTTATTATGACTTCTCAAAATCTATTGAACAAACAAGAGCATGGATTAATGAAGGAGTGGCTACCATTTATGAAGCAGCTTTTTTTCATGATGAAGTGTTGGCTGCTCTCGATATTTTACACCATCAAAATAATGAGCGATGGGCTATTGAAGTTAAAAGTAGTACTTCGCTGAAAGACTATCATATTCTTGATGCTTCATTGCAATATTGGGTAATGAAACAATCGGGATTTACGCCAGATCGGTTTTATTTGATGCACATCAATAATAGTTATGTTAAAAATGGTGCCATTGAAGTAGAACAACTGTTTACTTTAGTCGATATTACCCATCAAGTAATTGCAAATCAAGAAATGGTTGAAAATAATCTTTCTAGATTTAAAGGACTATCAAAAGAAACAGAACCAATAATTGCTATTGGAAAGCAGTGCTTCTCACCTTTTGATTGTGATTATAAAGGGCATTGTTGGCAACATATTCCTAAAAATTCTGTTTTTGAATTAGGAAATGCTAGAGGAAAAGATTGGGAGTTATATAACAAAGGAATACTAGAATTAATAAATATTCCGAATGATATTGAATTATCCCATCGGCAACAACTTCAGGTGGAAGGATTGAAAAATGGAACTTCTTATATTGATAAAACGTCAATAACTGAATTTGTCTCTAAATGTGACTATCCGCTCTATTTTTTTGATTTCGAAACCATCTTTCCTGCCCTACCCATAGTTGATAATTCAAGTCCGTTTCAACAAATCCCTTTTCAATATTCTTTGCATATTTTGGAAGATGAAAATGCTCCATTGTTACACAAAGAATTTCTAGCGGAACCCTCCTATTTTAAAACAAATGACAAAACAAAAGATCCAAGAAAGAAACTAATTGAACAATTAAAATCAGACATTGGAACTACAGGAAGTATTTTGGCCTATAACGCTACCTTTGAAATTGATGTGTTAAAAAAATTAGCCCTTGCTTATCCTGAAGACGCAAACTTTCTAAATGATTTGGCAAATCGTTTTGTGGATTTATTAGTGGTCTTCAAAAATGGCTGGTACTATAAACCCGAAATGAAAGCATCGGCTTCTATTAAATCGGTTTTGCCTGCCATTGCACCTGAATTCAGTTATAAAGATTTAGAAATTTCAGATGGTGGTCTTGCTAGCACCACTTTTTTATCTTTGATTGAAGGCACTATCGAGTTTACTCCCGATCTAAAAAACAACCTCTTAGTCTATTGCGAAAGAGATACGGATGGAATGGTAATTTTATGGAAAGAGTTATTGAGATGTATTTAAGATTAAAAAGAAATTCTTTCAAAATAAATTATAACTAATTACCCTAAAATACCTTGCAACAATAAAAAGACAATTGGTGCATTATAGTTTATAACATAGACGCTTTTTTCCTTTCCACTGTAATCAATTTCATACCTGACTATAAGTGGATCATTCAAATTAAAGGAATAATAGGAGTGAGTAGATAAAAACTGTTCTATTACACCTTCTTTAAGAGAATCAAAATGGTTTGATTCTCTTAAAGATTGCGTTTGTTTAGACAAAACCTTAATATGCGCTATAGTACTTTCTTCATCAAGTAGCTTTTTAGTGTTTGAATAATGATGAAAAAAGTTTTCATTTTCGGAACTTGAATTCATAATCACAATGGTATCATATTCCAACTCTTTTTTAAAAAATTTAAGTTGTTCTACACAAGCAAATATATTCGACTGTTTTGTTAGGTTTGTTATTCGGTAACGCTTTTGCAAATCTGTTTTTAGTAAGTCTAATAAGTCCCTATTTGTGTTCATAATGTCCGGTTTTAAGCAAATCCAATTTTATCACTTTTGTTTTTTCTGAAATTTATTTCTTGCTCAATATACGAAATAAATTTACTTGTTGCAGACATGGCTGTTCCAAACAACAATTGTTCTGTTAGACATCTTTTCTTAACATTGTCAATTTGCCCACCGGTTAATGAATAGTCCATACTAGCTTTAACTAATAAATCTTCATCAACATCTTTATTAAAACTCTGTTTTAAGATAGCCAATCTCGTTTCTTTATTAGGCTTATCAAATTGAAGTTTATACAACATTCGTCTGTCAAAAGCCGTGTCAATATTTATCAACATATTAGTGGTTGCTATGAAGATACCTTTAAAGTCTTCGAGTTCTTGCAGCAACATATTTTGTACAGAGTTGTACATTTGATCGACTGATTTTTCTACAATACCTCTTTTGCTAATAATGGCGTCTGCTTCATTAAATAAGAGTATTGGAGTTCTATCATAATAAGTCATTGCCTCTCGGTATTCTTTGAAAACCCGTTTAATGTTCTTTTCTGATTGCCCAACAAACATGTTATGCAATTGACTAATATCAACCATCAAAACAACCCTATTATTTTGTTTAGCCAATTGTTTTACCAATTCTGTTTTACCCGTTCCAGCTGCTCCATGAAACAATAGTGTCAATCCCGACTGCAAACCATGTTCTTCAAATCGAGTTATTACCTCATCATAAGCATCGGATGTCAGTTGAAACACTTCGTCAATTTGCTCTTGATTTTCTTCGTTGAAAAATAACTTCTTCTCACTAATAGCATCTGGCAAAATAACTTGTGACAATTTAGGTCTAAATGGTTTCTTTACATCTGACTCCATAATTTCAAGTTCGTCTTTCAATCGATTACCTAGACTTACTCTAGAAAAATCAGCTAAAAAAGGTTCGTTAAAAACTAAAAATTCTTCTTTAAAGAGAATGCTTTTTTCTGAACTCACTCTGTTTTTAAAAACATAAGGAAATGAAGGGTCAGCACAAAACTTATCCAATTCATAATTCAAGTCAAACTCATCTACACCTGCTGCAGTGAATGCCATAACATAGAACAAAACTGTTTTTTCAGGATTGGTGATTAGTTCATTTTTAAAAATGGAATCAATAACCGGAAAACATCTAAAATGCGCCACGTAGTCCAAGACCGCCTCTACCAAATATTCATTATCAGTATCGACCATAGTATTCTTAAGAAATTTCATAATACTGAACATGGCTTTGATAACATTATCAGGAACAATAATGTCCAATAAGGATTTATCTTGCAATAAAATGGAATTCATGACCTCTTGAGAGAAATTATAATCGTTAATACTCTCAACATCATAGTTATTCTTGTTAGGAACCATCCAACCTTTCTTTTTAAGCTCATTTAATTTAGCGCTTACCTCTAAATAATTGATGGTTTTGTAACCAAGATACTTCATCGTTTGATTGACATTAAACTTATTTCCGGCAATTTGTTCGCACAACAATACAGCCATAACAGTCGCTGTATTACTGTCCACATCAAAAAAGAATCGGATTCGGTCTATGTCCTCTTTTAATTCAAGTTGCAATTCAAAATCTTCTAGTAAGTATCTTCCTTTGTATTCATAAACAGCACATAAGCTGCTAATCAATTGGTTTTGATATAAGTTATTCAAAATTTTTGCTTTTATAGTTTTAATTACAACAAGTACAGTTTTCGTTTGCAGGGATGTCAGTTCCATACCACTTTAAGATAGTTGGAAGACCTTGCCCATCATTAAAGGGTCTATAATTAGTATAGTACATGCTTCTTCTATTAGCCCAGAAATAATAGTTATAGGTGAACTCTTTTGCTAGATAAGGCATAGCAGTTGGAGTAAAGCGATTCAATTCTATCAAACATAATTTAACTATCATATTGCAGATGGGCATAATATCAGAAGAAAGCCCAACTTGTACTAAGACATTCTTATCTTCAGGTGAAACATACGCTGGCAGTAATCCTTCTAATTGTTTATTGGTAGATATCTCCTCTTCTTGGCTGTATTTATTGGTGCCATCATCGTTAATTAAACAAGAGTAACAAGTTCTAGCATCGGGTTTCAATATAAAAACATCGCCACCTTCTGCCCTAGTTATGGCTCTACCAAAAATCACTGTTTTTTGTAACTTGATGGCTGCTTGATTTATGGCAAAACGACTCGTGTTATTATCGGTAGCACAGATAACCAAATCGGATTTAGCCATAAGCGTATGAAGTAATTGATACTTCTTAACCACTGAAACTTCATGAGTATCAATTTTGGCAAAAGGATTTTTTTGAAGAATCAAATCCCTGACTGCTTTTGTCTTATACCTTCCCAAATCGTTTATTCCACATTGGTGTCTGGATATGTTGTGCAACTCCATAAAATCCATATCTATTAGGATAAACTCACCAACTCCAGACTTTGCTAATTCAACAGCAATGGTACTACCGAAGCTTCCTAGACCAATAATTAGTACCTTACATTGTTCCATATACTCTGTTTCTAACAAGCCTTTGCTTCTTGAATATAGCTCGCTCTTCTTAGGAATAAAATGAATGTCACAATCTACTACGGTGTCAATATCAAATAGGTGTGCTTTATGTTCTAATTTTTCAGTTCCTTGATACAAGCATATCAACAGTAAATGAGCTCCATCTTTTGGAAAATGGTCAAACAAGTAATTGTAAAAGGCTTCTCTACTTTCCTCAAAAGCTTTTTTATCTTCGAATACTCGAATATAAGCCACTGCAGGATAACCAGCAGGAGCAACTTTAGGTGGTTTGGTATATACATGGTAAACGCCTTCACCTCGCCATTCATAAGCGACAGCCGTAGTTTGTTCCACATTGGAAGCTAGAACTTCCAATAATTGTTCTTCATATAAAAAGACTTTATTTTTCATCACGTAGCTTTATTTGCAAAGCCATCTTGAGCTATACTATTAATAGTTGTAGCGTCTGGAGGCAAATTATCACTAGTTTTTGCTACGACAAATTCTCCAGTAGAAGGGTCAAAGACCAATTGAGTTGCAGGCTTACGATTACCTTTGTTTAGTTGGTCCAAGGATTGCAATACTTCGGTATTGCTAGCAGGAATAATAGCATTTTTGTTCATAAAGAGATAGTATATAATAATAATTAAGAATCCTAACATTGTAAATAATCATTGATTGGTTTGCCGTTTTTTAAATGCCCTTCGTATGCTTCTATCCAAATCTTTACCTTGAGAATAACTTTGTATAAGCTTTGGTTAGGATTCCAATTACCAGGATGGAAATGACATATCTGTACTCCTTTTGAACTGTTTTCAAGGATATGCATTTGATGCGAGAACTCAGGCAAACGTTTTCCTTTAAAATTTTTCAAACCTATTGGGTAAACAATAAAAGCATTGGGCATCTCCAATGGATAGATTTCTGAGAGTTCGATCTTGATTTGATAAATTTTACCAGATTGCGATTTCACACCTACCAACAACATTTCTTCTCCATCAACTTCTGAAAAAAGAAATCGATTGACAAAATACCTTTTCAAGATGGCAGTTTCAAAAAGAAGGCGTGACTCATTCATGACATTCTTCATTAGGTTCAATTACTTTAGTTGCCATTTCAACTATATAATTAAACGTATTTAAAACCAAAGAGCCATCAGAATTCCAATCTGAGGATTCCAACAGTTTACGAAATCTTATATTGTCCAAATCAAATTTGTATACTAAAGGAGCGGTAGTAGGAAAAGCATCAGGAAAAGTAACTTTACATAGGCCTGATTCTTCAGAACCAAACAGCAAATAAACCAAGTCTGTCGCATCCTCTTGTTTTGCTTTAACATATCCAAATTCTTGGTTCAATTTGTGCATGATGCCATTTAAAACTTCGCGATTACTTTTGATTCGTAGCCAGTAGTTTTCCGGATAATTCGGTTTAGAATAGACTTGGTCTTCAAGCGTAGTTTCTAACAAATTAACTAAACGAGCATATTCTGTTTTCGGCTGATGTAAATACGAGGCACAAGTAGCATCAAAAATAGTTCGAATAGGCGACTCACCAGGCAACACAACAAATCCAGAATGATCGTAAAGATGTTCTTTTCCTCTATTGTACTGATAGGCATTAATAGTAGTACTATCGTCGTTCACTATGTTGCCAATCATCAATAGAAAACGATCCAGTTGATAGGTATTCATAGCTTTTACAACTGTAGTAGAATCTTGTTGAGAGGGCTTTTTCAATTTGAAGGTATGGTGCGAATGAAAATTACCCAAATGCTGTAAGCCGTGTTTAGTTCGCAGCTCATCCCCAATAGACTTTAGATAATCTTCATCTTGATGGAAAGTGGTTTCAGTACGTTTGCATCGTTCTCCAGGACCAATTACATATTGAACTACTGCATGATTTGAGTGCGTCCAGAAGCCAAAAAGGTCGCAGCCGGTTTCGGTTTCAGGATAGTCCAAAATACATTGGGCGAGAAAATTTAACTCAGATTGATAGATGAGAACTTTGGATTGAATATTGACCATTGGTATTGTGTTTTGATTTCGATGCAAAAATAACTACGAGCTATGCAGTTTTTTGCGTGGCAGTTTTTGTCATCACCTCTGCATTTTTTTGCACGGGTGTTTTATATATTTGCAATATGAAAAACAAATACATAACACCCGAACAATTTAGAATACAATTGATTTGTAATATACTAGAAAAAGGTGCATCACTTAAAAAAATCAAGAATGATGTAAATGATAAATTAAGAGAAAACAATTTAAAACAATATAGTAATAGAATTTACAGTGAGGATATAAGAAAGATAAGAGAGGGTGATTTTGATTACATAGGTAAAGACAAGAAAGAACAAACATTTAGTGTAATTTACTATGTGTCATTAGATCAATATAGATTTGAAGAAGATACACCTTTTCCAAAATTCAGTTTACTTGACGAAAATGAACGCTTAACAGTACCTTTTTTGAAAGGAATATTAAAGCCATACGAAAGTCTTCCTGCTGTTGGAAAAATTCTTAATGAACTAAATGAAATATTTGATTTAACTGAAGAAGAAATTAAAAGTTCCGCTGCTGTAGTAGTAACTAAACCCATAATCCATAATTCTGAAAAAGTACATGAAAATATTATTAAAATATTAGAGCATATTAAAAATAAAAATTGTGTAGAGTTTATGTATACAACTGTTCATAATTTAAATGACAAGTTATCTGCGAGTTTTATGTGTGAAATTATTCCACTTCAAATAAAACTGCACGAAAATCTGTACTATTTAATAGGACAAAACATTAAAAAAGAAAATAGAATTGTCAATTTTAGAATTGATAAAATTAAAGGTAGTATAGATGCTATTGAAGATGAAGAAACAGGTGAGTTGAAAAAATTCAATTCAATTGATATAAAAAGTTTGAATCTTGAACAGTATTTTAAAAATGTAATTGGTGTTTGGTGTTATAGTGAAAAAGACAAAACAGAAACTATAAAAATCAAGTTTAGGGACTGGGCTGCCTCTTATATTTTGGCTCAACCTTTACATGATTCCCAAAAAATTATAAGAGACTTTTATAAAGTAGAATTTGGAGAAAAGGTTTTTGATGAGATTATTATATCCATTGATACGAGACTATCACCAGAATTTGATAATGATAATAACAGAAAAAAAACAATTTTGGAACGATCTAATGAATTAGCCTTTCTTTTAGGTCGGTTTAGAGAATTTTGTGAAGTAATCGAATAAATATTATATAATGAATAGAAAAGAACAAATTGACGAATTTTATGAATTGATAGAAAAATTACCCATTAGATATTTAAAAGATGTTAAAAATAGTGATTTGCCTGAAAAAGGAGTTTATTTTTTCTTTGAAGATGGCGAAAATAGAACAAATTTAAATCAAAAAAGAGTTGTTCGCATCGGAACACATGCTGTTCAAGCAAATTCTAAAGCAACACTTTATAAAAGACTGAAGCAACATTCTGGACCAAATCATGGATATGGAAGGCACAGAATGTCAGTTCAAAGGGAATTGATTGGATATAGTATTAGAAATAAAGAGTATTCAGGGGAATATAATGAATGGGGAATTAGAAATGAAAAGAGTAATAAAATAATTCTTATTCAAGAAAAAAAATTAGAAAAAGAAGTTTCTGATTATATTCTAAATATGCCTTTTATTGTATTAAAAGTTGAAGGAGATTCATCAAAAGATAATCTTAGAGCATACATAGAAAGTAATTCTATTAAATTATTATCAAATTATTGTAAAACTCCTGTTGATCCTCCTTCCGAAAATTGGTTAGGGTTGTATTGTGATAATAATAAAGTTATAAAATCTGGTTTATGGAATCGAAAAGAAATTGAAGAAAATAGTGAAATAGATTTTTATTTTTTCGAAAAATTAAAGCATTTAATAAATGATATGAAATAATTTTACAAAATTAAAATAATTTAATTTTAACCAAAATCTTTACAAATGTCCATACCTCTCCAAAAGCTCAAAATCAATGTCTTTGGAGAGCTATGGACTTTAAAGAAAGTCGCACTTACGCCTATTGAGTTTGAGTATTATGAAAGTATTGCCTCTAAAACGAATCAACCGCTTCATGAAGCTTTGTTAGACCCTTTCTTTTATCCAAAACTGCGATTAGAAAAGACGACTTCTTTTTTGGATTTAAAAGGTGAAGTAATTTCCGGGATTACTGAAAACACTTCCAATCAAATTGAGATTTGGTACAACGGAAAAAAAGAAAAAATATGGGTGGCTAATTTAAAAAACAGTACCCTCTTCCCTATTTATAATGTAAAATTCTCAGAACAACAAACGACTCTTTCTAATGGCATTTACATCGAAACCTACGAATTTGGTAAAATTGCTTCTTGCGAAATACTAATAGACGACTTTAAAAAAGAACTGTTAGAATTTAACTTTTTTAAAAACAATAATACACTGCTGCTCCAAGATAGTTTTAAATATAATGGTAAGGTATTGAAAGAATTAAAAACCGATAGTAACATCACGCGTTATCATAGTTTTGAGATTTAATTGATTTTAAATCACCTCTATTCCATCGGAGATTTTTAATTCGATATTGTAGTAGTTAAAATCGTTTGAATTTCCATTTTCAATTTCAATAATATTCAAAACACAATCATTCTGAGGTATTGGAGGAAATAGCAATGAAAAAAACCTCCAATCTTTTTTTGTTTCAAAGTAGTGATGCATTGGTGCTATGGGAATGTTTTCAGCATTGACAAGAGTATAACGCTTTTTTGTTATCTTATTTTCAATGAAAGTTTCTGGGGCTATTCTAATCCATCCTCCATTGATATAAATATCTTTAGCAACATAACCAAAATCAATTTTAGTATACTCAGGTGTCAAATGTATTCTAAGCAGATCTGGATTGCCATGGTGATTTTTGATTACTTTAGGGTGAAATAGATAGTTCTTTTTTTGCGACTTCATATCAATTATTTTTAACTTCATTAATTAACCATTCAGGAGATACTACTACTATTTCTTTACCATACGATCGCAATTCCCTAACTAATTCAACTGTAGGAACCACCTCTATTGAAAAATCACAATAGCCATATTGACTCTTTTTTGCTTTCTGACTCTTATGAATAGGATAGGATTCAAAATAATTAGTAATCAAAGGTGTCGTTCTAAAAACTACTTTCTGCTTGGATTGATTTTCATAAGGATAAACACCATAAATATCGTTACAATACAAATCAATATCAGTTTGATTTATTAGGATGAATTTTCTTTTCAAGGGTATTGGCTCATAAATTCTATCAAAACCAAAAGTTCGCAAAGTAGTATGATATTCAGAAAACCCAATTAAATACCAACGATTATCAAATTCTTTCAACAGAATTGGATGAACAATAACTGATTTGTATTCTCTTTTCTGGAAGGAATAATGAATAAATGAAATAGGTATTTTATTTTTGCAAGCAGAAAATAAAACATCAAAATTTTTAAATCCTCTAGAACCATTCACATAATCCGTTTGAATCAGTTTTCGATTGGTGTCTCCTTCTGGGAATTCTTCTTGATAAGTGGTTAAAATTTTATCTAAAGCTTGATTAAAACGGATACTAACTCTAGAACCACCAATGTTTTGTAACAACTCAATGGCCTCTTTAATACTTTCAATATCATGATCCGTTAATCCAACAGTATTAATTGAAAAATTTGGATTAGTATAATAATAACCATTATTACTTCTACTGTATTTAATGGGTGCATCAAAACCATCTGGCTCTGGAAGTTTCATATTTTTGATATCCTTTTCAATAGTATTTTCTGAAGGAAAAACATCCAATTTATTCAAACAAGCTTCTTGAATATCATTCAAGGTTGGATAAGGCTTGCTGGTATTCCTGATAAGAGAATCTATTACTTTATATCTTCTATAGGCGGATTTTGAAATTGGCATTGTTAATTTTTTTATAAAAATAGTAAAAAAAATCATTCCGTATATAGAATACGGTTGACCTCTTTAGCTTTGCTCTATAATTTAAAAATATTACTATTTATGAAATCAAATTTTGAAAAAGAAACACTCAAAGAAGTGCTCACAGAAACTGAATCATATGTATTCAAAAACCCAATTTCACAATACACTCCAAACGAACATTTGGGTATTGAAAAAATCAGTTTAGAGGATGACTTCACTAGAATTGACTTTGTGTACATAGCACCAAAGCAATACATCAATGGTGGGTGGATTCAAATGGATTCGGGATGCTTTATTAGACCTATAGGTTCTGAAGTGCGGTATAAAATGTTTAGTGCCATCAACATACCCATAGCGCCTGCAAAATATTACTTTAAAAGTAAAGGACAGGTACATCGTTTTACTTTGCTTTTTCCACCCTTACCAAAAAATGTCAAGCAAATTGATATCATTGAAAAATTGGCAGAGGGAACATTCTTTAATTTTTTTAGAGTAGCACTGCAACATAATGCACCAACAGTTATTAGAATTATAAACGAGAATTAAGAATGAAAACACAATTTAAACAAGGCCAAGTAGTTCGATTTAAAAATTACAGACGGAATAAAGACGAAAAAGAAGCTTATTTTATTGTAATTCAAGAAGAAGATGCAACTAACGAAATGGTGCTTTATACTATCAATACAAACCGATATTATATATCGGGCACCACAATTATACCTGAATTTCCGGAAGAAGATTTACGAATAGTTGACCTTAGACCAAGTGATTTAATCAACCAAGAAATAACGATTAAAGAAAACCTATTTAATGATGTAGTAATTGGAGTTGCCGTTTATTTTGGTAGTGAGAATGACACTATTGAATTCAATCAGGTTGGTAATTTTTTGGTTTCCAATATTGAATTTGAATTTAGTTCAACGATTAAACATCGATTGAAAGGGAATTTAAACATCAAATTAGACTATAACAACAACTTTTAACAACAAATACTATGATCATTTTAAAATCAATTCTGAAATTCTACCTTTATGGTGTGGTTATGTCGCTAATAATAGTGGGATTCATACATATTTATGGACTGCTATTTGATACCTTTTATGCCTATCCTGAACTTCCGACTATAATAAAAACCGGTTTGTTAAGTGGACTGCCTTTAGGATTATTTATATTCTTGTTAACTGCAAGTAACAAACCTTTAAAAACCAAGAACAAATATGTGCTGTTATCCATAAAAACAGCAACTTATTATTGGTTTGGAATACTACTAGGGTTAGTACTCATCGGTTTCCTTCAATTGTACATTTTTGTGTATAACGTAGATTATAATTACGCGACTTTAGAAAACATATTCGGCTTTTCAATCTTGTTAGGAATACCCTTAGGAATACTTGTTTATGTATTAATAACATTAGCAGAAAGTAGAAATGCTGTTGAAATAAGTACCAAGCACCTTATCAACCAAGCTACTTCTGAACTGATAATTAACTCCTCAACCAATAAAATTCAATGTTTGAAATTAGTACTAAACACTACCGAATTTCAAGAAAACACTATCCTTTACAATCCTAAACTACCTTTAGATATTGTATTTAAAGATGGTATGATTGAAAAAAAAATAACTATTAAAAAAGAACAATATAATTTTAAAATTACCAATACTAATTCGGATACAATTATAATTCCAACAGCAATGGATTGTACTATTCAATTAGATAAAATTTAAAAATATCAGATACTATCTAATCCTTTTTTCTCAATTGCAAGGTTGCAAAGATGGTTGTTTTTGATATGGTCCATTTAATTTTGTCCCATAATTTTAAACAATCCATATCATGAAAAACAAAAAAACACTTTACCATTTTGTATTAGACAGAAGTGGTTCGATGTCAAACTGCACTGAAACAACAATTAGCGGATTCAATGCTCAAGTAGAAACAATCAAGAAATTACAAGAAGAATTTCCAGAACAAGAATTTGAAGTATCCCTAACAATTTTTGATGACGTTATCGATCATGTGCAATCACATGTTGCTATCAACAACTTCGAGTCTCTAAGTAGTGCAAGATATACTCCAAGAGGAGCCACTGCCCTATTAGATGCTATTGGTATGTCCATCAACCAAATTAGAATATCTAACGAGACAAAGATACTAAATAATGAGATGAGTATCGTTATGGTTATTCTAACCGATGGAATGGAAAATGCGAGCCGTGAATTTACCTACCATCAAATTGCCAAAACTATTGCCGAACTTGAAGCTACTGAAAAATGGAATTTTACGTTTTTAGGTGCTGATATTGATGCAATTCATACTTCAAAAATGTTAAACATCCGTTCTGAAAATGTGGTATCCTTTAACAAATTAGATATGAATTTTATGATGGACGACATCAGTGAAGGTATGCGCCAATATTCTCAAAGTAAATCAGAGGGTGTAACTAAAAAAGACTTCTTAGATTTTATTAAAAACAAAGACAGAAGATAACATAAAGCTATTTATATGAAAAATTACACGTTTAATAAAGAACAAGGAAACTGGTACATAGATTTACCGAATTGGACCGGAACAAAAGGTGAATTACAAATGGTAGCGGGTGCAGATACCCTGTTAGACCAATTGTCAAATAATGGTACAACTGTAAATGTAACCTTATCAATTGACAAAGTATTTAACGCTCCAGGATTTCAAACCCTTAAGCGAATTGTTAAAACACCACCAAACGGTTGTATTTATCATTTAGGCTTTACTCCTGTTTGGTTGTGTAACGTAACTAAATTTGTTTTTGATGGTTTGTTGCCAAGACAAATACATTTTAAAGTAGTTTACTAAAAATAATAGACTAATTATTATAAAGAAATTACCAAAAAAAGTTTAATTTAGTTTTATGAATGTACACTTATTACGATCACCCGAATTAAAAATAGAAACCTATAGGAATGTGCTGCATTTATTGCAGCAATTCCAAGGTCCTATGCACTTTATGGCTTGCGAAGAAGACTTTTCAGAATTTAACAATGAGGCCGAAGAAATAACATGGCTACGCAAAAAAGATTTTGAGACGTCAACAGTAATGGAGAATGAATCAAGCAAATCTTCTTCTACTAATTATTCGTTAAGTTTACCCAAAATATCATTCCCTTACATCGAGAGAAAGAAAACTTGGGAGCAATTGTTTGCTGAATGTGATAACTATAGAAAATCAAAAGCGTTGCCTGATGAGGATATAGTGGTGTTGCTAACAGATATAGGGAATGAACTCAATTGGTTTGGTGGCGTTGCTCCATCTATGAAAAACTACTTTATCCAAACATCCAATTGGGAACATTTTTTTGGAAACTCCATTGATATCCGTTTTCCAATTGCCTATGAAATCATCATTTGGGTGATGCGCTATTATATGTTTCCTGATAGAGAAGAAACACTCAAAGGGGTTCATAAAAAATCGATTGGTTGCATCATGGATTTTTGTAAAGATAAATCTCAAATCATCTTAAAGATGCGAACCGCTGATGTCTGTGAAAGTTGTATGAATAAATTTATTGAACGTGACATTCCTACGTTATATTCCAGACAATTTTTCGATATTTTGGATGGAATTCGAAACAGTATGACTTTTAGAGGACGAGCAACTTTGTTACAACAACCTAGCAGAGTGGAAATTAGAGGTCATACTAAAAAAATATTTTTTACAGATTTAGGTGGATTGGAATTGGCCTTAAACCCAAAGGAAAAAGCCATATATTTCTTGTTTCTAAACTTCGAAGAAGGAATAAGAATATCGCATTTGTCTGATTACAGGAACGACCTAGAGCAACTTTACCGTCAATTTAGTAATCTATCTGAAAGAGAACTTATTGACAGAGCCATTGACGTATTGATAAATCCTTTAGAAAATGATATTAATGTAGTGCTTTCTAGAATCAATAGAAAGATCAAAAATGCTGTTGGTGATTCTTTATATGATTTCTATTGCATTAGAGGAGAACGAGGAGAAAAGAAAAGTATAAAGTTGAACAGGGAATTAATTATGTATACCTAATTATATTATTGTCTAAAAGTTGATATGCATTACCTATACCTTTGATATACCTTTGATATACCTTTGATATGCCTTTGATATGCCTTTCAACAGTTCTAATATTAAAAAAAAGTATATACAAATAATTAAAAATGAAAAGAATAATATTTAAAAAAAACATATATTTACCTCCTTATATTTTTTTTTAAACAAATACATAATTATGAATTTAATTGCTAATACAGGTATTCAATATTTCACAATTCCAATAGAAATAAACACTTCTGATAATTTCAGAATGTACTTTCATGAATGGTTTGATGTTGAAGAAAAACAATTAAAATTAGAAATTGCTCACTTATTTTCTGAAGATGACGTTTGGGTGAAAAAGTGGGATTTGCAACATTCAGGATATGTTGAAGGTGGTAAAGTTTCTCAAAATTGGGATCAAATTAAAGATGATTTTTATCAAGAAGGATATAAAACAATTTCTATAGAAACAGAAGACCCTAGAGACTCTGGTTGTTTTCAAGAAACTATTAGTAGAATTAAATGGGATAAATTTGAAAACACTTGGATGCCATTACCTTATTTTTTGTTGAAAAATGGGAAGTCAGAGTTTGGTCCAACTAATTGGTGCCGCTTTAAATTGATTCCATCGGATTCGAATGAAAAATTAAAAAAATATAACCTTTTAATAGCTTTTGATACCAGAACTACTTTTGAAAATGATGTATTTGATGAATTAAGCCAAGCACCTTTTTTTTCTAATGATTACGAAAAATCAAATGATTATGAGCTTTGTAATATCGAGTATAAATTACTTGGATATTTTTCAGAAGCATTTAATTGTGATTGGGTTGATAAATATTTATTAAAACACTTCCACAATTTAGAAGATATTAATGATTTTAAAGGTCAAAAACCTAAATTAAATTATCTCTCTCAATACATTTGTTTTATCAATTATATACAGCAACTCAATATTTTGCCTAAAGTTACTTTGTTTTCCAATAAAAATGTAGCTCATGGAAATGTAGATTTGGTAGTCGACATTGGTAATTCTCGAACTTGTGCTGTGTTATTTGATGAAGGTGACTTTAAAAAAGCAAGTCCACTTGAGTTACAAGATTTCACAGAACCAATTTTGGATGGAAAACTAAATAAATATCGAGAATCTTTCGATATGCGTTTAGCATTCCGTGAAGCAGATTTTGGAGGTAAATTCGGGCTTGTAAACAGCAAACAGTTTGTCTATCCAAGTATGATACGCTTAGGAAAGGAAGCGAATAAGCTTATACACAAAGCAACCAACATGAATACTGGAGCTGAAAAAATAAGCACTTTTTCAAGTCCAAAGCGTTTTTTATGGGACACTATTCCTCAAAAACAAGAATGGGAATTTGTTCAGTTTGAAGGAGAAAAAGCAAAACCAATTTACATAGAAGGTATATCAGAGCAGTTAAATTCAGATGGTTCATTAAATACTGAAGGGAATGGAGGGATAATAAATCATTATTCTCGTAAAGCATTGATGACTTTTGCTTTCCTTGAAATTTTAGCCCAAGCTAAAATGCAAATCAATAGTTATGAGCAACGCAGTCATTGGGGTAATGAATCAATGCCAAGAAGAATAAATCGAATAATTGTTACTTGCCCTACAGCAATGTCACGTGTTGAACAAATTGCATTACGCAAATGTGCAGAAGATGCAGCAATTATGCTGGAACGATTCTATAATGATGAATATTATTCTGAAATTGATCAGAAAAAAGTTCGCTCAGAAGTTAAAGTAATTCCTTCTTCAACTAATCTCTCCAATAAGGGAGAAAAAGCAGAATGGATTTATGATGAAGCAACTGCAGCACAATTTGTATTTCTTTATGCGGAGATTGGAGAACGGTATTTAAAAAAGGTAAAAGATTATTTTGATTTCTACGGTAAAGTTAGAAATGATTTAGAAGAGTATAACAAAAAATCACTTACGATTGGTTCTGTCGATTTTGGTGCTGGTACAACCGATGTAATGATAGCAGCCTATAAATATGAAGATGGTGCTGGGCAATGTTCTTTAGCACCAGTTCCACTTTTTTGGGAGAGTTTTTATAAAGCAGGCGATGATTTAGTTAAAGAGCTAATTCATCAACTTGTTATAGAAGGTAAATACTCACCTATTGAAAAGAAAATGAAATCATTAGGTTTATCTCCAGATGTTATTATTGAAAAAAACAATGATTTTTTTGGTGGTGACACAGGAATGTCTTTTAAAAATAAGCAGTTACGTGCAGATTTTAACGTACAGGTTTCTGTACCTATTGTCTCGTTTTTTCTTGAATTAATAAAACAAAATAATTCAGAAAGTAAAATTTTATCTTTCAGTGATATTTTCAGTAATGACTTACCACCTAAAAATGTACTGAATCATTTTCAACAACATTTTGGATTTGAATTTGAATCTTTACAATGGCAGTATGAGAGAAAAGTCATTTCATCAATAATTGAAAAAACATTTGATTCTTTAGTCGGGAAAATTTCTTCTTTATTTTCTTATTACGATTGTGATATTGTATTAATTTCAGGACGGCCTGCATCACTAAAACCACTTACTGATGTCTTTTTAAAGTATTATGCTATTTCTCCAAATAGGTTGAAATCAATGAATGATTATAGAGTTGGAAAATGGTATCCTCAGGATAAGCGCTACAAATTTATTGATGGGAATGGTAAATTTACAAATCCAAAATCAATTATTACTACAGGTGCTATGATAGGACATATTGCTGATAATGGAGGTTTAAATGGTTTTACTTTGAACTTAAAAGAGCTTAAAGAAAAACTAGTTTCCAAAACTAATTATTTTGGCAAACTCAATAATCAATTTGAATATACTAAAACTTCTATTTCTCTTGAGAATAATAAAACTAACCTAGAAATTTTCTCTTTACCCTTAAGAATTGGTGTTAGACAAATTGATATTCCTTCCTATCCTTCGCGACCATTTTACACCTTAGATTTTAATGAATTTAAATTGGAAGATAAAGTTAAAGGTCGATTTGAAGAACCTTATGACATGAATGTTATTCAATATGGAATAAATGCTGAGAAAGAAAAAATCCGTAAAAATATGCCTCTAAAAATAACAATTAGTAGAGATATAAATGAGGATATAGAGTTATTACGTATTGAAGAGATTATAGATAAAGAGGGAAATCAATTGAATAATAATTTTTTCAATTTACAAGTACAAAGTATGAGCGAAGTGGATGATTTTTGGCTTGACTCAGGTATTTTCTCATTGAATATTAATAATAATCAAGCTTAAAATGGATAAGAATATAGTATCACAATTAGCTGTAATTGAAAAATCAATCTCTTGGATTAAAACTTCTTTAGATGGAGAAAAGCAAAAAAACGCATATCGAAATATTGTCGATTGCCGTCGAAAGCTAAACAAGAAAAAGTTTGCTTTAGAAGGAAATCCCGCAGCAGCAATGTATGGTGAGAGCCAAGCTGGTAAATCGTACCTTGTAAGTGCATTACTATCTGGTTCGGGAAAACCATTTATGGTACTTGATGGTTTAGGTAATGAATTTGATTTTAAAAATCAAATTAATCCTAGAGGTAATGAAATGGAGTCTACATCAGTTGTAACAAGATTTTCAACAAAATATAAGTGGATTAATGAAGATTATCCCATAATTGCAAAATTACTTTCTCCTACTGATTTAATTATAGTAATGTGCGAAGCATATTATAATAATTTAAAAGTTAATAAACCGCTAAGTTTTGAAGAACTTAAAGAGAAAATAAATTCTTTTGAAAATACATATAAGAACAAAGTAGAATGTCAAAACCTAATTATAGAAGATGATATTTTAGATATTGAAGATTATTTTAATGATAATTTTTCAAAATTGGTTTATAACAATATAAATGACGCTAATTTTTTTACAAAAATTTCAACTTTAGTAACAAAAATAGCTCCTGAAGAGTGGAAAGATGTATTTTCAATTTTCTGGAATTTTAATCCTCAATTAACCAAACTTTTTGATGATTTAATAATTCAATACAAACAATTAAACTTTGCTGATACTATTTATCTTCCTATAGATGCTGTTTTAAGAAATAAAGGCACTATACTTGATGTTAGTAGACTTGATGAAATTTATAATTCATTTCAAGGACAAGAAATAGAATATTGTGCAGAAACTAATGTTTTTTACCTAAATAATGATGGAAAAGACAAAACTGTAAAGTTTTCAAAATCCTATTTATGTGCGCTTACTGCAGAACTCATTTTTGTTCTACCAGATTCTATTAAAGTTGACAAACCTTTTCTTTCTCATACTGATTTATTAGATTTCCCAGGTCTTCGTCGAACAGAAAACACAAGTGAAGATAATATCACAGACATTTCCTTAACTACTTTGTTACGAAGAGGAAGAGTTGATTATTTATTTAATAAATATTCAACTAATGAGCGTATTAATACTTTGCTATTTTGTCAAAAACATTCAATGTCTGGACAAAGTATTATGCCTGAAAAGTTAAATAATTGGATTGGTAATATGGTTGGTAAAACTTCAATAGAGCGTGAAAACTTCAAATCAACAATTTCCCCATTATTTATTATATCAACATGGTTTAATAAAGATTTGCAATATGATTCCAATATTGATAAGTTGGGAAACATACAATCTTTAAATGAGAGATGGGACCAACGATTTGTAAAAACTCTACAAAAAGAAATTTTAAAAGTGGACACTTATCCTTGGTTGATAGATTGGACTAAATCTCAACCTAATTTTCAGAACATTTTTCTTTTGAGAGACTTTGCAATGTCATCTGAAACAAAAAGTTTGATTTATAGTGGATTTGATGAATTTAAAATTGAAAAACAAGAAATTCTTCCAACTGGTTATCCAACATTCAGAGAAGATTTGAAACAATCTTTTATTGAATTTGATTTTGTAAAACGCCATTTTGAAAATCCCTCCCAATCTTGGGACAAAGCTGCATCTATAAATAAAGATGGTACAGAATTAATAATTGAAAAATTAACGATTGCTGCAAATAATATAAATCAAGCACGTATTGAAAAAATGCGAGCTGAGTTAATTAATATTTCTCAAAATATACATTCTGAAATAATTAAGCATTTTCATACTAATGACAAAGATGAGGAATTGCAAAAAGCAAAATCAACTGCAGGCGATATCCAGTTTAAATTAGCAACAGCGTTCAGAGCTGATGGGATTAAACTTTATGGACAATTGATGAAAGAACTGATGATTGACGAAAGTACTGTAATTGAATTATACAGAAAAAAAATTGACGATATTGAACATAGGGATGTGATTAATATGGATAAATTTAGCACTTTCAAACAGAAGGTTCCTATTATTGAAAATGATAGCATTGAAAATTATTTTGAACGATTATGCGCTCATTATGAAAAAAACACTGATGACCAAAAAGCACTATTTTGGACAGAATTAGAATCATTAAATATTAATTTAGAGGAGCTAATCAATGGTAATTCTGAACTAATTAAAAATAATTCACTCCAATTAGCAGAAGTATTACTTGAATACTGGTTAACTTATATATCTTTAAATGACAACAAAACTATTCAAAATGTTTTAGGAAATGAAGCTGTAGAGAACGTTAAAGAAATGTTCCAAAAATTATTTCTAAAATTAGGGCTAGCTAATCAAATTGCTGAAAAAATCCGAAGGTATATTGATGGTCGCCAAAGAACCGACTTACCTTATGAAATTATTGCTGATATAAGTTCAGAACTCTTAAATAAATGCATCAATTCAGTTGGATTTGACTTTTTTGACGAATCAGAAATCAATGATTTGATAATTGCCAACGATAATAATAACTTAGGTTTAGTATTAGAGCATCAATCAAATCCTAGAGAAGAATCCGTTGCAGAACTCTTTGAAAAAATTGAACATTGGAATGATATTATACAATCTAATCCAGAAGAAATGAAATCGTTGCCTAGCTATCGAAATTATTTATTATGGTACGATCGTCTCAAAATTGCTTTCGTATCGGTTTGTGATATTCCAAATTATGATATAGCGGCTAATGAAAGATTAGGTGTAATTATCAAAGAATCTGAAACCGTAAAATATTAAAATATGGCGATAGTAATAGGTAAAAAGCAATTACTCAGTACTGATTTGAAATATTTTAAAGCATTACAAGGTATTGGTGGGAGAACATTATTTGATAGATTTAAGTTGGCTGAGTCAAATATTATAAATAAAAATATTGATACTAAATACCAGCATTTTTTAGCATATCCGGTTGTAGATGGTGATGCAATTGTGTTTCACGGTATTAAATATAATGAAACACCACAAATATTTCAAGAGCTACAGGGAGAAGATTTGTCTAGATATACAAACATTAAAAATGAAACAATTTCTCATTATAATGGCGTAATAGACAATCTTAAAAATTCAGGTAAAACAGTTGAAGCCGATTTTTTAGCAGATGCAATTAAGTATATTGATGACCGTTTTATCTATTGCTATGACAACAAAGTAGTTTTAGCTGTTTGGGGAATGAAATTGAAAGATAATTTTAGAGAAGATGTAAGTCAAATTTGCAAGCGCCTAATTGTTGAGATACCACCACCACCGCCACCACCACCAACTTTTTTCACGATTAATTATAATGCTGGTGATAATGGTAATTTGTATGGTAATACTAGTATAAACAAACAATCAAGCGAATATATTTCAAACGATGAAATACCTCAAGTAGAAGCTAATGATGGTTATGAATTTGCTGGTTGGAATGAAAATCCAAATGGACACGAAGTAACAGAAGATAAGCAATTTACAGCACAGTACACTCAAAAACAACAAATTCCTCCTGTTCCAACGCCACCCGTTCCTACTATACCTTGGTACTTGGGTTTTTGGAATTGGCTAAAAAAACTGTTTACTGGAAATGGATGTTTAAAATGGCTATTATGGTTAATGGCTATTCTGCTTTTAATTTTATTATTTTCTTGGTTATTCAGAAACTGTAGTGGGCACAACTTAAAAGGTGGTGCAGCTTTAAGCGATAATGATTCTACTTGGGTTAAGAAAGATCCACGTGTTGGTGATGGTGGTGGTATTTATGACCCTCACGACCCCTATACTCCTGTGCCAACACCTCCAGCATATAAAGATGTATTACCACCTCAACAAGGGGTTTTGCCTCCAATAGAGGGTAAACCAGAAATAATCCCAGGAAATCCTAGTATTATAGGTAATCGGATAAATATTTTAATGGAAAATGAGGATAAATCCATAATGGATTTAGCTAAAGATTTTAAAGCTAAATATCCTGGTGATAAATATAAGGTAGTCTATTACGACAATGTTGTAAAGCGAATGCAAATTGAAATTCCATCGCAAGAACGAGAGAAAATTAAACAAGAAATACCAACTAAATTTTCACCAGCTTATAAGTTATTTGTGTTTGACGAATCCTTGTTAGAAGGAAATTATACGCCAAATGACCCTGCTTTTAAAGATAAAAACAAAAATTGGTATCTTCAAAAAATAAAAGCACCAGAAGCTTGGGATGTTAGTCGAGGTTCAGATAAAATCACTATTGCAATAGTAGACAATGGTTTTAATCTAAGCCATCCTGAACTAAAAAGTAAAGTGGTACAGCCTTATAATGTTTGGACACATTCTGATAAAATTTTCCCTCAAAAAGTCGACCATGGTACTCATGTTGCTGGAACCGCATTAGCAATTGCAGATAATAATCAAGGTCTTTGCGGTATTGCACCAAACTGTAAATTTATGCCTATTCAAGTGGCTAACGAAAAGGGTATAATGACCACTACTTCTGTATTAGATGGAATACTATATGCCTTGTATCAAGGGGCGGATGTAATCAATGTTTCATTAGGTAGTCAATTTAAAGGTCTTGCCCAATTTCCTGAACGTGAACAAATTGATTTAATACAAAATCATTTTAAAGAAGAAGAACGGTTATGGCTTGAAATCATGAGAATTGCAGCAAAACATAATGCTACAATTGTAGTAGCTGCAGGAAATGACAACATACTTGCAGGGATTGATGCTTTGCAACGTCCAGACCAATTTATTACAGTTTCGGCAATTGACCGAAACAACTCTAGTCTTAATAAAGCCAATTTTAGTAATTATGGTCCTTATTCTAAAATATCAGCACCTGGTGTAGGTATTTATAGTACAGTAGGTTCTAATAGTTATCAAATAATGGACGGTACAAGTATGGCAGCGCCAATTGTTACAGGAGCTGTTGCGCTAATGAAAAGTATAAATCCTAACCTAACTACAAAACAAATTATTTGTATTTTACAAAATACTGGTTTACCTGTTAATGATAATATTGGAAAGTTAATTCAGATAGATAAAGCTTTGCAAAAAGTGAAGTCAGGAGAAAAATTAGATTGCACTGCAACTCCTTCAACAGGAGATGTACAAGTATTGTTAAATTGGGATAACTATAATGATTTAGATTTGTGTTGCACCGATCCAAATGGAGAGGCGGTTTGGTTCAAAAATAAAAATGTATCAAGTGGTGGACAACTAGATATTGATATGAATGTAGATTATCCAGGAAGTATTACTCCAGTTGAAAATATTTATTGGCCTTCTGGTAAAGCTCCAAATGGAACCTATAATGTTTACCTAATAAATTACAAAAATCATGAGCCATATATCAATAGTACTCCTTACACTATAAAAGTAAAATATGGAGGAAAAAACCAAGTGTATAAAGGGATTATAAAGAAAGAAGATAAGTCTTTACATATTTGTTCTTTTACTTTAGGCAATCAAACTTCTCCAACTTCTCCAAACAACGATCAGACAAATTCGTTAATACAACAGCGCGAAAAATTACAAAAAGAATTAGATAGAATAGATAGAGAATTAAAAGAAATTAGAAGTAGTAAATAAAAAAACAAACATTTAAAAATATGAATTTAAAACAAATAAAATTTTCATTAGCAGTTGTCATTAATCTATTAGCAGCTCTTACATTTGGGTATTTTTGCTTTCTAGGAAAAAACTTTCAAACACTAGGTGATAAAGTGAGCAGTATCACTTTTGCTGTAATTATTACCCTATTATTAATAGGAACTTCACTTGGCGCTAAGTTGTTAAAACAAACGCATCGTAATTTCAAAAGCCGATTTATTTGGGAAATTATATTATTGGTTTTGTTTACAGTGTTGATATGTTATTTTACAGTTTTTCCTTTTTCTCATTACTTTTCTGTTTCTGAGAAAGAAACCGAAATTAAAAGTAAACTAAATTCAAGTATTACTCAAGCTGAAAATATGTATGTTAAATACGAAGAATATGTAAATAATAGAAAAAGTAATTACAAAACTAAATTAGAAAGTGCTGTTTTATCAAAAGTAAATGGAGTTAGTGATATTGATTTTAATTGTCTTGATTTTAGATTAAACAGTTTACCTTATCCAAGACAAATTGAAAGAAAAATCAGAACAATTGGATTTGATTTGTTGCCGTCTAGCTTTATTGAAATGAAAAGTGATAATTCTAAATGGTTAGCTAATTCAAAAGGTGATATTGATAAATGGAAACCTATTGGTATAGTAGATTTTATATATAATATTGAAAATAATTCTAAAAAATGGAAATCTGATTTAATTACTATTTCTAAAATAAGAGAAACTGGTGAGATAGCAGATGATTTTGATTATATTCTCCAATTTAATGAAGTAAAAACATATTTCACAAAACTTGGAAATCCAACAACACTTTCTCTTATTTATGCAATATTGTTGTATGTGCTAATGTTGCTGTCATATTTTTTTAGTAATAGAAGTACGAAATCGTCAGTTGGTTTTCGCACAATATTTTCTAAAAAAACTAAAAAAACTAATGAATTTGATATTAAATATTAATAATACTTACAATGGAGGAAAACGATTATTTAGATAATATAGGAAATGATAAACATTCTAATGACCAAATAGTTGACGCAATATTAAATGGGGTAGTATCTTTTAAAAATTTACAAGGTACTGGAGAATTCCTCAATTCAAGACAAAAAGAAGTTAGAGCACTATTAAATCAAAAGGACGATGAAGCTTTTGCCACTGCAAATTCAGTTTCAGATGTAAATTCAATTTATGAATTACAAAATTATTTAAAAGCATTTCCAGATGGAAATCATATTGCCGAAGTAAATGCAAAAATTAAAAAAATATTAGATGAGGCGGAGCGAATTAAAGAGGAACAGGAAGAACGAGAGAGATTATTACGAGAAATAAAACACAATATTAATGAATATACTATTGATGAAATAATTGATAAACTAAGTGAAAGTGATTTATATAAATTATGTAATGATTTGGAGATTGACTTTCAAATTATAAAAGATTTTGAAGAACCAAAAATAACATTTAACCCTATACCAAGAAAAGAAAATGAAGTTCCAATTGGCTATACTGATGTCTTTTTTTGGGGAATACCTTCTTCAGGTAAAACTTGTGCTTTGTCTGCAATTTTAAGTACTATTAAAAATGATTATTCAATGGAAGCACCTGATTGTAATATTAAATTTGGTGCTACATATATAACAAGTTTGGCCAATATATTTCGTAAAGATATTGGTTATCTTCCTGATCGAACTAATGAAGATCGAACACAATATATGCCTTTTTTATTTTATAAACGAGGAGAAAAAAATAAACGTAGAATATCATTTTTTGAATTAAGTGGTGAAGTTTTTAAATCTTTTTATGAAAAAGTAAATGATACTAAAATTATTGAAGATAAAGATAGAGATGGTATAGAGCAATCTTTCAAAACACTTGAATTATTATTAAATAGTAGTAATCAAAAAATTCATTTTTTCTTTATTGATTACAACCAAGAGACAAAAAATTCTATTGACAAAGAAACAGGTTTAACTCAATCAGACTATTTAGAGGCTGCAACAATTTATTTTAGAGATAATAATGATATTTTAACAAAAAAAACTGATGCTGTTTATGTAATAGTAACAAAATCTGATGAAATTCAAGCTGATGATAATAAACAAAGAATAGAAAAAGCTAAAGTGTTTTTAGATCATAATTTTGGAAATTTTATGGATGTATTACAAAATCAATGTAATAAAAATTCTGTTCAATTTGGAGTTAAATTATTTTCTATTGGTGATGTATACTTTAAAAGAATATGTAAAATTAACCGAGCATCTTCAATAAATATCATTAATGATTTACTTGGTCAAGTTAATCCAATAAGTAACAATAATTGGTGGAGTGCTATAATCAGATTTTTTAACAGATAAGCAGATGGAAATTGTAATACACGGAACAAAAGGAGGTCGCAAAATTTTTACATCAAATAAACTAAGTGGTTTATTTGATGTAACTTCAGATAGCCCAAAAACGAGTGCTATTGGACAAAGTGCTTACGCTATTCGATTTATTTCAAATAGTACTATTTTTTCAAAATACAAAATAATTAGAGATGTACGTGGCGACAAAAGAACTGGTTTTATAGCTTTTTCAATATTTCTTTCAAATAATGAAAAACTATCGGGTACGGACATTATTAATTTTTTAGATAAAGTTTCAGAAGAATATTGTCAAAAATATATAATAGATAATAATTTAAATGAAGTTAATGAAGATTGGACTTTTTTAGAACTTTTATCAAATGAATACAAGAATAAAATAGGTAAAGTTTCTATCGAAGAATCAGAAAATATTCAATCAGGTGATTTAGATGATGGATTGATATATTTTTCCAATAATAATGAACTTCACAAATATTTCGACCAACCAAACCAAGAAGGATATATACCATATCGACAAGTATATTTAATAAATAAAGAATTTAAAGATAAGTCTGAAAATCCACTTAATGCTTTACGAAATTCTGGAGTTGATTTAACTGGACAAATTGATTTGGAAAATCCATCTTATAAATTGAGAGAATTTCATGGTAATGCAAAAAATGGTGTCTCAATTACAATTAAAAATTCAAAAGGAAGACAACTTTGCAATAAAGACAAAATATTTAGAAAAGATGAACTAACAGTTGTCTATTCTAAAAAAAACTATAAAGAAAAAAGAATAACTGGAAGTTTATTAAATAGTGAAGAAATAAGAAATTTTCTGAACGTAAGCAATGATAATAAAATTGATGTATTAAAAGAAGTTGAGTTAGAATCAGAAGTAAAAACAATCAGTTTTGAAGTTGTAAATAAAGCCGGCTCTAGAGTTACGGATGCAATTATAACATATAAAAATAATTATAAACCAGAAAAACAAGTTTTAAATAATCAAGTTACTTTTAGTGGTGAAGATTTAAATGAAAGATGGACTGTTTCAGCAAAAAAAGGAGATAATTTATTTTCTAAAAACTACATTATTGATTTCGATAAAGATTTTCAAAATAGCATATTAATAATTTTAAATGAGAGAAGGATATTAAAGATTATTGCTAAAGAAGCTAAAGAGAATCACCTTCAAGATGATTCAATACCAAAATTTAGGGTTTGGATACAAGGCAAAGGGAACTATAACGAAAATGATATTGAATTTGAAGAACATGAATTGAATAAATCTTATAATATAACTGTTGAAGCTGATGATTATGAAAGATCAGAAGTTCAAACATATCATCCCTTAAATGATGGAAATAAATCATTATATTTTAAACTCAAAGAAAAGAAAAAATCATTGGTGATTGATGAAAAAAATAAAATCAATGATGAAACTAAAGGTATAAAAGTTGACAAAGAAAGAAAACCTACAAAAGTACCAAAATTCATTATTTTTTCAATAGTAAGTGTTTTGATATTAACTGTTGGGGTTTGGGGATTGAGACAAACTATTTTTAAACCAAAACCAATTGAGAAATTAATTTCATTAGAACAAATAAGTAATTATTTAGAGTCTGATGAACTTATCCTTGATACTTTAAAACTCTACAAAGTAAATTGGGAAAAGCAAAATTCAAATAAAATAGACAATTGGAATAAAATAAGTGATAGTATTGTAAGTGCAATAACCAAAAGAGAACTTATTGATAAAAAGGACTTTGAAAAGTTGAGAGAAGTACATTTTAGTAATCAGGAATCCTTTGAAAAAACTATCCATAAATTAAATGAAACTAAATGCAAATTACTTAAAGAAAAGCTTAAGGATATTGATATTTCAAGTTTAAGTTTACCTGAAATTGAATCTAAGATAGAAGAAATTATAAATCGACAGGATAGTGAAAAAAGTCGTACAGATTCACATGTAAATCCAGGTGCAAAAACACCTAACAAAGATAGAGAACCTCAACAAAACTCAGGAAATGTTACAACTGGAGGTGCAGAAAAAAAAGAAGACAAAGGTTCTGAGAAAACAGGTAAAAATACTAGTGTAACATCAGGAAAAAAAGCAGATGCTGATACTGACGGAAATTCTGTAAATTCATCATCAGACATTTCTTCAGATATAAAAAAGTATCTAAAAGGAGATGAAATAAAAAAAATAAAATTAGAAGAATATAAAAATACGGTATCTGATCCTAAAATAAAAGAAAGCATCATTATTACATTAAAATTATGGGAATTGGATGGTACTGATTCCAAAAAAAAGAAAAATTATCTGAAGCAAATTGAAAATAATAGCTATTTGAAAAACAGTAAATTAAATCAATTTGTTAAAAAAATAATAGATAAAAATGAGCCTATCATAAAGAATAATATTAAAACTTTAAAAGAAATAATTGATGAAAACAATTAAAATTAGTTTAGCTATAGCAGTAATTGGATTAATTACTTTTTTTGTTATAAACTCATTAACAACATTAGTTGAGCCACCTCCACCTCCACCAGTTGAGAACCAATTTACAAAAATTATTGATGAGGAAATAAATGCATTAAAAACTTTAAAAGTTATTAGTTTTAAAGATTTAAAAGCCTCATATGAAAATGTTAAGTTTGATATTGATGATTATTACGGTGAAAATCGTTTAGGTAAAAATCAATCACAAAACAATCAATCAAAAGAGAGACTTTCAAAAAATTTATATTCAATATATGTTGTTAAATTTATAAATCTAACAAATTCTGTTTTTAGAAAATCAGATTGGAATCCACAAGACATAACTTTTATTAGAAATGAAAGTAAAACATTAAAAAATTCCAAATTTCTCCAAAAAGGAAATGGGGTTGATATACAAATTATTCAAATTCAAAATGTTCTAAGTAAGTATGATGAAATTAACAAATTTATATCATCATGTAAAGAGTTTTCTTATTCCAATAATGAATTAAATTCGGCCTTCCCAATAACTACTATAAAGCAAAAAATATCAAGAGCTGTAACCTATAAGAATAATAAATTAGAGAATAGTTTTGTAAATAATTGTACAGTACTACACAACCAATTAAATGAAACAACTAAATTTTTATTTAATGCTCATGTTAGATTTTTAAATGGTAAAATAGATCGCTATAAAGGTTGGTATAGTAAGAAAGACCCTAGTGGGGAATATACTTTTAATTCAGCTGGTGCATATGCCGATGAATTCTACAAAAAAATGAAAAATGAAATAAATGGATTAGACAATGATATATACCATGTATCCAACTTAGATAATGAATATGAAAAATTGATAGCTAAGTTAAATAAAGAAAATTCTAACGCAATGACATTCTTCAGTAATAATTAATTTAAAATTTAAATAAATAAATGAGAAATATTATACTTTTTGTAATGGTTTTGTGTGGTACTTTTTCCGCACAATCACAGGATTTAATTAAAGAGTTAAAAAAATTAACTTTAGAAAATGATAGTCTAAAAAGTCAAATTATAAAACCTCTCAAAATTGAATTAAAGGAATCTATTGAAAAAAACAGAAGTGAAATATCAATTTTAAAACTGAAATTAAATACTTTGGAGAAAGATTCGGTTATATTTAAGAAAAAGATTTTAGACCTTAATAGAGAAATAGCTGATTTAAATAAAAATAAACTAACAATAGAAAATGTTAAGTTACAAGAACAGTTAAAATTACTTTCTGAAAAAAACAGTGTTTTAAATTTAATGAACGAAAAAAATATTAAATTAATTAATGATAAAGATGCTCAAATAAAAGATGTTGCAATTAGAGAAAAAGAAATAGGAAAAAAAGAGATTATTACCTCATTAATTAATTTTTATAAAAATAAAAAGTTTGATGACTTAATTATTTTTTCAACAATAGAATCTGTTCAAGGAGACAAACAACTTATTGGTAATAATACTGAAATTTCTCAATTATTATTTGATCTAGAAACATATTTCACTACGAAAGAATTACTTAATAAAAAAATCGATTTAAATCAACTTAATGTTTTTAAAACCAAGTTAAACCAAATTAAAAGAGAGTCTGATTTAACAAGAAGCTTAAATGAAAAATTAGATAATTATAATACACTTTCTCTAAAATTAAAAGAAACATTAATAAATATAAGTGTATATGATGAAAAGTCAAACAAAAAATATATCACAGGAGAGGGTATGGACAAAGCAACTAGACAATTAAAACTTAATTTGATATTTTCTGTTCTACTACCATATATTTTTGACTATGATATAAAATATAATGACTACCCATATTTATTTGACATTGTATTAGATGTTATTAAGCGAAAACAATCGAATACTGATGAAGATATTTCTGATTTGTTAAATAAAATCCAATAACTTATAATGAAACAAATAATAATAATAATAATAATTTTTGCATTTATCTTACCATTTTCAGCTTACAGTCAAGTAGGTATTTGGGAAGAAGCAAATCAATGTTTTAAATTATCAGATTATGTTTGCGCTGAAGCAAAATACAAGGAATTAATTAAATCTACGATTGGTGAAGAAAAACAAATAGCTATTACAAAAGCTCAACGTGCTAAAAAGTGTATTGAAAATTTAAAAAATGCCAATTTAGCATTTAATAGTAAAAACTACACTAAAGCAAAAGAACTTTATTTAGCAATTTTAGATTCAAATCCTAATGATGATAATGCTAAAAGCCAATTAGATAATATTAGTAACTTATTGAAAAAAGCAACAGAGAATTCTTTAGGTCTTTCAAAAACTCAAATTTACCAAAGGTCTTCAGGTGGTAATGAATATATAAATGTTACTACAAATTCAAAAACATATACAATCGATTTATTACCCTCTTGGTGCACTGTACAAAAATATGATAGTTATTTTGTTATCAATTGTAGTATTAATTATCAAAGTACTGCAAGAAGTGATTATTTTAATGTAAAAGCTGGAGATAAAACTATTAGGGTTAATATATCTCAAGAAGGAGGTGTAACTCAGAAAACAGAAACAAATTTAAGTTTATCAAAAGCAAATCTGTATTTTTTAAAAAATGGTGGGGATGAAAATATTATTGTTACTACAAATAATAATAATTTTTCAATAGAGTTAATACCATCATGGTGTACATTTCAAAAATTTTCTAATAGTATTATTGTTACTTGCCTACAAAATAATACAAATCAATCTCGATCAGATTGGTTTAAAATTACTGCAGGTAATAAAGAAGTTAAAGTTTATGTAAACCAAGAAGCATCAGTTACAAATTCATATACAGAATCAGTTAAAACTCCAAGAAAAAAACTAGGTTCATTTTCAAGTATAGGTTTTCAAAGTGGTGAAATTGCAAAATATGGTTTTATTTATGAACGTGGTGGTATAAAAACAGTTGGATTTCGAATATCAGCACGTACAAGCCTCACATCGGAACAAGATATTTTAAATGGCACTGCTACAAAAAATAAAACAGAAATTGAACTAGGGCCAAATTTCAGGATACTAAACAGACTTTATTTAAACATAGGTTTTGGTTATGGATATTATGAAAGGCTATTAAATAATGATTTTGCTGGTGATGTTTTTTTAGAAAAAACAGGATATTCAGTAGCAACTACTGGATTAATGTTTCGAATATCAAGAGCTATAAATATAAATGGAGGAGCATCCTTTATGGATATTGAAAAGGATTTTTATAAACCAGAATTTACGTTTGGTGTTACTTATAATCTTAAAAACAAGAATGACAGTGAAATTAATTCATCCCAAACTCAACAGAAGCGAAAAAGCGTATCATCTAGAAACTACAAAAGCAATTTGTCATCATTTTCTAGCTTAGGCTTTTACAGTGGAAAAAATGCAAAATATGGTCTATTTTATGAAACCGGTGGTAGTAGAGTAACTGGTTTTCATATTTCTGCTAGAACAAGTTTAAAAGAAGAAACGGTAATAAATGGGCAATTAATTTTAAATAGAAGTGAATTAGAATTAGGCCCTAATTTTAAAATGAGTAACAGGCTTTACCTAAATTTAGGAGTTGGTTACGGTATTTACGATTATGGTCTTTCCAATGACATTTATATGGGTACAGATGATTATTTTACTGCTAATGCTGGTATTATGTTCCGTGTTTCTAAAGTTATTAATATAAATGCAGGATACTCTTTTGAAAATTTTGATATAGAATATAATAAACCAGAAATGACCTTCGGTATATCATTTAATATCTGGGATTAGAATAGTTTAATTAATAAAAAGCATTAAAGATGAAAAAAATCAAATTTTTAAAAATATTATTTTTTTTAATAACCATACTATTAATTAGTTGTGAAGAAGAATTTGACTATGGTAAAATAGTAAATGCCGTTAAAACTATAGAATTCAGTAATGTCACTCAAACAACAGCCAATGTTTCAGGGAACATAATAACCGACAATGGTGCTAGCTTAACCGCTAGAGGGATTTGCTATGGAACCTCAAACAATCCAACAATTAATAGTACAAAAGTAGTATTTGATACAGCTACATTAGGAAATTATACATGTTCTTTAACTAATTTAGCTCCAAGTACTACCTACTATGCAAGAGCTTATGCAACTAATAGTTTTGGTACAGCTTATGGTGCAAATATTTCTTTTACAACATTAGCCGCAACAATAGCGAATGGAATAACAACGAATAATTTGTCATCAATAACTCAAACAACTGCTGTATGTGGTGGTAATATTGCTTCAGATGGAGCTTCTTCAATCACTTCTCGAGGTGTATGCTGGAGTAGTACGAATTCAAATCCAACAATTTTAGACACTAAAACTAATAATGGTACTGGAATAGGTTCTTTTACCAGTTCAATTACAGGATTAACAGCAGGAACAACCTATTATATTAGAGCATATGCTACTAATAGTGTTGGGACAGCTTATGGCAATACAAGGACATTTGTAACTTTATCTCCAACTTTACCTTCTGGAATTGTAACTACCCAAATTTCATCTATTACTCAAAATACAGCATTCAGTGGAGGTTCTATTACTAATGATGGTGGAGCTACAATTACATCACGTGGTATATGTTGGAGTTCGACTAACTCAAATCCAACAATTTTTAATAGTACCATTAATAACGGTTCGGGAATTGGCTCTTTTACAAGTTCATTAACAGGATTAACGGCAAACACAACTTATTTCGTAAGAGCATATGCAACAAATAGCGTGGGCACTTCATATGGTAATGTAATATCATTTACTACTGCTAATCTCAACTTAACAGTTGGACAATCATATCAAGGAGGCATAATTGCCTATATATTTGTTCCTGGTGATAATGGATATGTTGCAGGTCAAATTAATGGCTTAATAGCAACTTCGACAAATCAAAGTACTGGTGTGCAATGGGGTTGTTCTGGCACATCAATAGCGGGAACTAGCACAACATTAGGAACAGGTGTAGCAAATACTACTGCAATTGTCAATGGATGCGGTACAACAAATATTGCAGCTAGATTATGTAATAATTTAGCTTCAGGCGGATATACAGATTGGTATTTACCAAGCAGAGATGAATTAAGTAAACTATATTTAAATAGAGCTTCAATAGGTGGCTTTAGCAATGTTTCCTATTGGAGTTCATCTCAAGTAGGATCAACAACAGCATGGAGTATAAACTTTAGTAATGGTTCATCAATTAGTACTAGTACTAAATCTACTTTAATGTATGTAAGAGCAATTAGAAAATTTTAAATAAGTGTATTTAAAAAAATGTTTTTAATTAAATATCTAATATTTACCTTTTTATTAACTATAGGGTTTGTGTTTTTCAAAAAACTCAAAATACAATTTATGCGTTTTTACTACAAATTTATTGAGACAATAAGGAAAATCTATCGATTGATGAACGTTAAAAAACGTTCAAAAATAGTATGGGAAGAATTAATCAAAATGCATAAAAATGAAAATTGGCATTTTGGTCAATTTGATAATGAAAAATACATTGTAACTACATTTAATCTTAAAGACGAAAAAGAACAAAAATTCAGATATGAAGTAACTCAAAATAGCCTCAAATATCACACATTTATTTTAGATAGCTTTGATGAGCATAAAACTACAGATATAATGGTTTTAGCATCTCATTTAAACAGTTTATTAAACTTTGGGAAAGTAAGTGTAAATACGAAATATAACTGTGTTGAATTTGTTCATTATGGTGATTTAGTAACTTATATGTTGTTTCCTGGAGAAATCCATTCAGATCTAAGGGTACATTATGACATAACAATAGATTGTTTTTGGGCTTTTACAAATTTGATAAAAACTGATGACGATCCTGTTTTTGTAATTTCTGAACTTTTAAAACGAAAAAATGAAGAAAATAAACAAATAATTAAATGAAAATCACAAAACTCTTTTCTTTAAATTTAATCAATAAAATGAAAAAAATTTCTTTTTTATTATTGCTAAGTATATTGTTTTCATCATTTATAAATTTGAAATCTACTACAATTTACATACAACCACTCGGTGAAGTAAATCAACAATACTTGATTTATCTAAAAAAATCAATTAAAGAGTTCTATGGATATGATTGTGTTATAAAAACAAAAATTAGTTTTACTAATGATATTTTAGCAAGCAGTAGAACTAGATATGAAGCAAGTAAAATACTAAACAAATACAACTCGAATCAAAATGTTCTGATAATCACAGAAAAAGATATTGCTTATAGAAAAAGTAGTCAATTTCCTGAATGGGGTATTTTTGGTCTTGGTTTAAGGCCTGGAAAGACCTGTGTTATTTCAACTTTTAGACTTAAAAAGAAAGTCACTAATCAAATAATGTTAGAACGACTAAAAAAAGTTGCATTACATGAAATTGGTCACAATTTGGGATTAGAACACTGTACAAACAATAAAGAATGTATGATGAATGATGCAAACGGTACAATTCAACAAGTTGATAAAGAGAAAATTTGGTTTTGTTCTAAATGTATGGCATTAATAAACAAAAACAAATAAAATTTTTAATTTGACTACATAAAAAAACATTCCACTATTAAGTGATAAACTTTCAATAAAAATAGTAATAATGAATATTGAATCTAATAAAGTTATAGATTGTCTTCTTGGTGTAGCTGTAGGTGATGCTCTTGGAGTTCCTTTTGAATTTAAAAGGACTTTTGAAATGATTGAAAATCCTGCCACTGAAATGACAGAATATGGTACTCATCACCAACCTGTAGGTACTTGGTCTGATGATAGTTCACTTACTTTTTGTTTAGCAGAATCATTAGCAGATAATTATGATTTAGCCGATATGGCTAAAAAGTTTATTAATTGGAGAGACAATAATTATTGGACTGCAAATGGTGAGGTTTTTGACATAGGCATAACAACTAATAATGCAATATCTGAACTTGAAGAAATAGTAGACTATAAAAACTACGAAAAATTAAAAGCGCTTAAAAATCAAGCTAGTGAATTAGATAATGGAAATGGTTCTTTAATGAGAATTTTACCATTATTATTTTATATCAAAAAGAAAGGTATTAAAGAACAATTTGAAATAATATGGGAAGCCTCTGCTTTAACTCATAAACATATTAGAGCAGCAATGAGTTGTTTTATTTATTTAAAGTTAGCTGAATATTTATTAAATGGAGAAGAAAAAGAACTTGCCTATACTACTATGAAAGCTGATGTATTGCAATTATGGGATGATATTAAATTTGACAAATTAGAACAGCAACATTTTAAAAGAATTATTCAAAATCACATTTTAGAAACCAAAAGAGAAGATTTAAAATCGGGAGGATATGTTATAGAATCTCTTGAAGCCAGTTTGTGGTGTTTTATGAATGAAAGTGATTATAAAAACGCACTTCTTTCAGTTATCAATTTAGGACATGATACAGATACTACTGGAGCAATTACAGGAGGCTTAGCAGGTCTTTATTATGGTATTTCAAATATACCAGAGAATTGGATAAAAGTTATTAAAAGACTAAATGACATTGTAGAATTAGGGAATAAATTAAACAATAAATGCATGGCATAAAGTTTATCGAAAATATTAGTTTTTTTTACTAAATCATAGTATAATAGTCATCTAATTTTTTACTATTTTTATACCACAAAAAAATAATTCTATGAACACCCAACACTCCCAATCCATAAGCAACCTTTCAAAAGAAATTGTTCAAAATATAGAAAACAAAGACGGCAATAACAACGTAATACCCACTGGTTTTGAGTATTTAGATGAAGAATTTGGCGGTTTATCTTTAGGCGAATTAGTGGTTATTGGTGGAAGACCAGCTATGGGGAAAAGTCAATTTGTCATTAATCTAGTTTCTAATATTTGTGATAGAGAACCTATCTTGTTTTTTTCCTTTGACCTTACTCCTACTACACTCACCTCTCGCATACTATCGAATAGAACAGGAATTAGTGTGGACAAACTGATTCGCAACCAATTAATTGATTCTGATGTTACTTTGATAAAATTAGCCGCTAAACAACTTGAAAACAGCAAATTGTTGGTAAGCGATATTGGAGTAGCTAATATTAACGAAACAATCGATATAATAAAAGAACATGTGGAACTATACCACACTAAAATAGTAGTTATTGATTATTTGCAACTCTTAGGCATAGGAAAATATAATACTGGTAGAGAGGCAGAAATAGGTCATATTTGTAGAGTGTTAAAAATGTGTGCTAAAGAACTTAATATTTGTATTGTATTATTAAGTCAATTAAGTCGAGCTGTTGAAGTTAGAGGAAGCAGTAAAAAACCACAATTATCCGATTTGAGAGATAGTGGTTCGATAGAGCAAATAGCCGACAAAGTTTGGTTGTTGTATCGCCCTGAATACTATATGATTGAGGAGTTAGACGATGATGAATTTACTCCTGCAGATTGTATTTTAATGCTTGTGGTTGCCAAAAACAAAAATGGTAAAATTGGAGTAAGTTATTTTAAACGAAATGATAACTTTACAGAATTCAATTCTATCAAAAAACCAGGTGATAGTTTTGAATTTAACGAAGACCGCCTTTCTGAATTACAAAAACCAACTTTCAAGGAATTAAATAATGATAATGAAGTTCCTTTTTAAATATACAAAAGCCGTTGAGAAAAATTATGAAGTCAAACCTATATAAAAAAATGACTTAGAGGTTGTGTTCCGCAATCCACTCAATAGTGTTACTAGGTACTAAAGAGATCTGTTTCCTGCGTAAACAGATGATATTCAAAGATAATCAACCAACGGCTTTTTAAATCATGAAACCTAATTTAATTCGAGATAAAATTCATTCCAAATTAGAAGACTACAACAAGTACCTCTATGGGCCTCGATATGATGTTATATTTCGCTTTGAACAAGAGTTCTTCGTTTCTCAATTATTATCGGTAGTCAAAATTTCAGATTTGAGAATCCTGCTAAAGGCACAACTATCTAAAATTAGTAATTTGATGAATAAGCCTAGCTACATTACTTTTTCTATACCAAAGAAAAGAGGTGGTAATCGCTTGATTCAATCTCCTGATGCTAATTTAATGCGAATCCAATCAAGGTTAAATTTCTACTTACAAAACTATTACCATTTGATACGACCTGAAGGAATTCATGGTTTTGTAATCAATCCCAATAAGAAAGAGAAGATTTGTAATATTGTTGATAATGCTAAAATCCACGTAAATCAAAAACACTTATTAAATCTTGATTTAAAAGAGTTCTTTCCATCGATTGAAGCCTATAGAGTCAAAGAATTATTTGTATCCGAATATTTTAAATTTAATGAGGATATAGCTAACGCTTTAGCCCTATTAGTAACTTACAAAGGTAAATTACCTATTGGAGCTCCAACATCGCCTGTTATCTCAAATTTTATTTGTTTGCAATTAGATTCGGATTTAATAACGTTTTGTAATGAAAATCAAATCAATTTTAGCCGCTACGCAGATGATTTGACCTTCTCTTCTAATAAAGAAATTACTAAAGAAATGATCCGTAGTATTTTTGAAATTATCAAACAAAATCAGTTTGAAATAAATACTAAAAAAACACGGCTAAAATCTAAAAACAGAAAACAAACCGTTACAGGTCTTGTGGTGAATGAAAAAGTAAATGTAGACAGACAAACGCTAAAAATGGTCCGCGCAATGCTATACGATGCTTCTAAAAATGGTATTGCAAAAGCAGCAAGTAAGCATTTTTCATTTAATCAAAAGAATGCTCACACCCATACCTCCTACTTTTTAAATCGATTAGAAGGGTATATTAATTTTATTGCTCAAGTACGTGGAAAAGAAGATGCTTTGGTACTAAAATTCAAAGAGGAATTTAAAATGATTCTTAAATTACAATAATAACTATCTGTGCGCTAAAATTGCATACATCAGTTGTTATTTTGCTTAAAATTAAAACTATAAGTATGAACATAAAAGCAAAATTAACTCAACTACTCCCTTTACAAACCGGATTTGGAAAAAATGGGCAGTGGAGAAAACAAGACATTATTGTAGAAACTGAGGGTCAATATCCTAAAAAAATATGCATCAGTATTTGGGGTGATAAAATCAATGAAAAGCAATTAATAATTGGTAATCAACTTAGTATTGATTTTGAATTAGAAAGTCGTGAATTTAATGGTAAATGGTATACCGATGTTAAAGCAGGGAAAATTGACCTTGTAGATAACATGATTGTAACTGAATCTATGAAGTCAGATTTTACTCCTGAAGAAAATTATGAAGATGATGGACTACCTTTTTAAAAAAAAGAATATTTTTATAGTCTAGAAAATTACATTTTTTTAAAATGGAGAAAGCTGTTAATTATCGAATATATTTTGTTGGCCTACTAATTTTAATATTTGCAGGTGCTATAGTGTTCAAGCTAACCAACATTCAATGGGTTCATGGTGAACATTACAGAAAATTAGCAAAACAAAACACTATAAAGACATTTGTTGTGCCTGCAAATAAAGGAAGTATCTATTCTTCTGATGGTAGCTTATTAGCTGTATCAGTATCTATTTACATTGTTAGGTTTGATGCTGTTTCACCATCAGATAAAGTATTTAATGAAAATTTGAATGCTTTGTCAGATTCACTGGCTTCATTGTTTGGTAAAAAAAGAAGTTTTTATGAATTCAAATTAAAATCTGCCCGTGCAAATAAAAATCGATTTTTGCTCATAGGTAAAGATTTGAGTTATACTCAATATGCCAGGTTAAAGTCATTTCCAATTCTAAAATTAGGAATTTATAAAGGCGGTCGTATGGATAGTATTAGAGAAGTTAGAAAACATCCTATTGGCGAGATTGCTCAACGAACAATAGGCTATATAGGCTTAGATAAAAATGGCAATAAAAATGGGGTTGGATTAGAAGGTGTTTTTGGAATGTATTTAAACGGAAAAGATGGAAGAATTTTAAAACAAAAAATTGCTAAAGGTCAATATAAACCTATAAAAGATGATAATGAAGTTGAGCCCATAGATGGTTATGATGTTATTTCAACAATTGATGTATATATACAAGACATTGCACATCATGCCTTATTGCAATCATTACAAAAGAACAAAGCAGAGCATGGGTGTGTTATTGTTATGGAGACCAAAACAGGTCACATAAAGGCCATTTCTAATCTAGGAAGAACTGAGAAAGACACCATTTATAAAGAAAGACTAAATTATGCCATTAGAGAAAAAGGAGAACCTGGTTCAACCTTTAAACTTATTGATATGATTGCCTTATTGGAAGACAAGAAAGTTGATACCAGTAAAGTATATGACCGCAAAGGAGGCTTGATAACTTATTTTGGAAAAGATGTGGTAGATTCACACAGAGATGGACCACAAAGAATTTCATTAGCCAAAGGTTTTGAAATATCCTCTAACACAGTATTGGTTAAAGCTGTTTATGAAAACTATAAGAACAACCCAAAACAATTTGTTGACCGTATTAATAATATGGGCCTTAATAAACCATTAGGATTGTGTTTAAAAGGAGAAGGAATACCCTTTGTTCCTCAACCCAATACCCCAAAGTGGAATGGAATATCATTACCTTGGATGGCGTTTGGTTATGGTGTAGAAGTAACTCCTATTCAAACCTTGACTCTTTATAATGCTATTGCCAATAATGGGGAAATGATAAAACCACAATTTGTATCTGAAATAAGAGATAAAAATAAAACCATCAAAAAATTTGAAAAAGAGATTATCAATCCCAAGATATGTTCTAAAGAAACTGTTAAGAAATTAAAAGCCCTATTGGAAAATGTGGTTAAGAAGGGAACTGCAAAGAGTATTTACTCTAAAGATTTTTCAATAGCTGGTAAAACAGGTACAGCTCAAGGTAATTATGGAATTAATGGTGGTGCTGATAAACACTATATTTCCTCATTTGTTGGGTTCTTTCCTGTTAAGGAGCCTAAGTATACTTGTATTGTTGTAGTACATAAACCTAGTACCGAAAACGGAAATTATTATGGTGCTGATGTTGCTGGTCCTGTTTTTAAAAGAATTGCTCAGAAGATATTTACAGATTCACCCACAACAAATGAAATTAAAGATGTAAACAAAAAGGTGAATAAACAAGAAAATAAATTCAATGAGTATTTTTCTAAAGCTCAAAACGATAAAAATGTCATTCCAAATGTAAAAGGAATGCCAGGAATGGATGCTGTTGCTCTATTAGAAAACATGGGATTAAAAGTTAAATTGAAAGGGAATGGAGTAGGAAAAGTTAAAAGTCAATCTATATCTTCAGGAAATCCTTTAGTTAAAAACACAACAATTGAATTAGCTATTAATTAAAAGCCTCACTCCTATTTTACATGACTCCAGAACAACTAAAATTATTACAACAACTTGCAGAGTTGGGCGATGTTACTTATTTCAAAAGAAGTAGAGAGACTATTGTTAAAGCAATTTCCAATATGGACGTGAAAGCTCTTGAAGTGATTTTAGATGAAAGTAACACCTATCAAGATGTTTCAAAAAAAGTGTTTCTGAACAAATTAAACGAGTTGTTCAAGGACCTTAAAAAGACAGATGATTATTTGACTATCAATGATGGAAAATGCCAATCTGACGAATGTCCAAATAAAAATAAATGTGGGGTGTTGTTTAGTGGCAATAAATCAGGAAATAACTTTCCGTTAATTATCGAAAACGATGAAAATAATAATATTAAAGAGCTTTATTATTGTAATGATTTTCATTGCGAATCAGACCTTGACGGAAATAAAAAAGGGAAATCGCTATATTATAAAATTTATGAAGAAGAAAAGTCCGATTTCATCCCTAACGCTAACTTTGAATTTATTAATTCCAAAGCAGTAAAAGCATTAAATGAAATTAAAGAATTTCGAGAAAAATCAATACCTAAAGAAGAACTTATCAAATGGGTCAACACCTATGCTGATTTTTTTAGTACCCTATTCATCTTTCATTTAAGATATAAAAATGAAGAACTTTTTTATCATTGTTATTCTAATTCAAAACAAATAGTTGACTTCATGCTACTTGAACAAGAGGCTACCAATGCAGTGGAGTTATTTGATACATTAGTAATTGATAACGAAATGAATTTACTGAAATGGCTTTCAGAAAATGAAAAGTTAAAAGCGGATATGATGCTTTTCATTTATTTCTTTATTAATGAAAAAACACCACAGTCCAAAATTATAGAAATTGATAAAAAACTAAACATTTCCATAAGCAGTGACTATTTTAAAAACTGCCTTCGGTTCAATCAAATCATAACAATCTATTATGACAAAATTTTAGCGAAATATAAGGTACACAACATTGATTATAATTTAACAACTGCTGATGGTATAATAAATAATGAATCGTCGCTTAAATTTCATTTGGCTCAAAGAGGCGTTCATACTGATACTATAAAATATTCGTTTAATCCTGGGAAAAATTCATTTCTTTATGACGCACCCAATTTAGGTCAGTTAGAAAAAGGAGTATCTTATGGAGATAATAATGATGACCGAGATATTTCTAAAAATGATACTGATAGTTTTGAGATAATTTAAGGTCAATACTGAAGTGTAAAATTCATCCATAGTATGATTAGTTATATAAATGACAATAAGATTCCTAACAAGTTGAATTTTTATGACACCAATCATCGATTTGAAACTATTAATGAGTTGCTAGAAAATATAAAACATGAATTAATACCCTAAATAATTATGAAAAGAGTTTACTTATTAGTTATCACATTATTTTTATTATCGCTTAACATGTCAGCCCAAAAAGTATATTCTGTTGAATATGCTAACCAAGCCGATGTAAAAGTGTTTGTCGTTGATTATGAGAACCAAGCCGATTTAAAAGTCTTTAAAGTAAAATATCAAAATCAAGCAGTCAAAAATGAAGGCAGATGGTTTTTTACAGACTATGCGAACCAAGCTGATAAAAAAATCTTTTTCGTTAAATATGCCAATCAAGCCGATTTGAAAATCTACTTCGTAAAGTATGCCAACCAAGCTGGGTGGATTAATCAATCTAAGTTACATTTAATGTACTAATATATTCAGCTTAAAACCTTGAAAAAGATTGTTATTCAATAATGGTTAAGTAGCCTCCTTCTCTGCAAAATAAAATGCTAATAACCATTAAGTTTATCTTTTGCCCAGGATTCCCTCTTTGGGAACAACGTAGTTAATCCCACATTGGCTTCGAGATCCTCAGGCAACGTTGCACTTCCGTATAGTTGAAGTGTATTATCCAAATATCAAATTTGCTTTTCTTTTTTAAATGTAGAAGGTGTCATTCCTTTTTTATTGAAGAAAACTCTATTAAAATAGCTAAGCGTTTCAAAACCACATTCAAAAGATATTTGACTAATTGTTTTTTCTGATTGGACCAACATTCGGCAAGCTTCGTTTATTCTTAACTCATTTAAATAATCAGAATAGGTTTTTCCTGTGGCTTTTTTGAAAAATTTACAGAAGTTACTTTCCGTCAAATAAATTAAGTCTGCTGCTTGTTTTAGAGAAATTTTATTATAAAAGTTGTTTTGTATAAATGAGCAAACTTTATTAATCCGTAGCTCATTTTTTTTAGATACAACATTATGAAAAGCATTTGGTGCAATCAACCTTGCTTGCTTTTTAGAGAGTACGTCCAAAATCGAAATCAACTTCAATACCCTATCCACTCCTTTCGCTTCGGTCAAATCTGTAATTTCTGAAACTAACGCTTCATCAATCTCAAAACTTATTCCTCTTTCAGAATGTTGCAACATGTTCTTAATCAATACACTTTCATTAAGTTCTAAGAATGGTGCTATAAATTCCTTAGAAAACTGAATTACTACAGCATCCGATTTTACGTCATCCTCTAATTTACCAGACCAAGTATGCGGCAAATTGCTTCCCAACAAAACTAAATCACCATTGCTAAAATATTCATAAGAGTTCCCAACAATTCTATAGCCACTGCCCTTAACAATGTAGGTTAATTCAAATTCTGGGTGATAATGCCATTTGAATTCAAAAAAGGGAACCTGAAAACGATAAGCATAAAAACTCGAAGTTCCTTTTTCTGATGGGATGTTCTCTAATGTAGCTTTCATATGTAACTATTTATTGTTTTTAAAGGTCATATGTTATCGCTTTATTTTCATTGGTGTTTGCAAGCAAACGAGTTTGTTTATGGCGATTTCATAATATACTATAAACTTTAAAATTTATAATCATTCAAAAATAATTCAATATAGTGTCATAATTAAACAAATTAATGTTAAATCTTACCAAAACGAATCAATAGTTTTGAAATTCCTAAAATAGAATGTTCCATTTTAATTTACTTTAATTTAATAATTAGAATATGCAAACACTACCAAAATCAATATCAGAATTTCTTGAAACGCCTTATTCGCTTTCGCAAGAACAAATTGATTTCTATCAAAAAAATAGATATATCAAATTGAAGGAAGTTCTAAATCTAGAAACAGTTATATTCTTTAACGATGCTATTACAAAACAAGTAAACGCAATGAACCAAGAGCAAACAGCACTTGAGGATAGAACAACGTACGGAAAAGCATTTCTGCAATTATTCAATTTATGGTTGGAAAACAATGTTGTAAAAGAATTAATTTTTAGTAAACGAATAGCTAAAATCGCATCCGATTTAATGGAAGTAAACGGAGTTCGTTTATACCATGACCAAGCTTTGTTTAAAGAAGGTGGCGGTGGAATTACTCCTTGGCACGCCGATCAATATTATTGGCCATTAGAAACTGATAAAACGGTTACGGCTTGGATGCCATTGCAAGCAACACCACTAGAAATGGGTCCTTTAGAATTCAGTGCAGGAAGTCATACAATTGTGGAAGGTCGCGAATTGGAAATTGGAGACGAAAGCGAAGAAGTAATTCAGAAAAAACTACGAGTTACTGATTTCAAACATGTTATTGAACCTTTTAATGTTGGCGAGATTAGTTTTCATTCCGGTTGGGTGTTTCATCGTGCTGGTGCTAATGTAACTGACGAAATGCGAAAAGTCATGACCATCATTTATATGGACAAAGACATGATTCTAAAAAATCCTGAAAATAAAAACCAGATACACGATTGGAATACTTGGTGTCCGGGCGCAAAAATTGGTGAAATCATCAACTCTCCTATTAATCCAATTCTATATTCAAACTAATATGGATGTAAAATATACCTGTACCTATTGGGGTTGCGAACATCAATCGGCAAAAGAATTTCTATCCAATGTTGTGAACAATGGTTATGAAGGTGTGGAAATCAATTTCCCTGATGATGCAAATTTTGTGGCGGAATTTCTTGAAGAGTTAGTGAATATTAGAAACACTATTAATCCTAATTTTATTTTTATTGCGCAACAAGTATTATCCAATAAAAATGAAACAGTTGATGAGTACATTGAAAGAATTACAAAACGATTGGAATTTTTAACCACTTTAAAACCAAATTATATTAACTCTCATACAGGAAAAGATTTTTATGATTTCAGTGATAATTGTAAAATAATTGAAATCACAGAACATATTGCTCGAAATTCAGGAATTCCTATTTGGCATGAAATTCATAGAGGCAGATTTTCATTTCATTTAAAAACGCTTTTAAGATATATTGACATCTACCCCAAATTAAAACTAATTGCCGATTTCTCTCATTTTTGTGTGGTTTCAGAAAGTAATTTGGAAGACCAAAAAGAGTTATTATCCAAAATTTATCCCAATATAAAACACATCCATGCTCGTGTTGGCTTTGAGCAAAGTCCGCAAGTAAACCATCCTTTCGCACCAGAATGGAATTCGCATTTAGAACGCTATTTAAGTTGGTGGAAAGAAATTATTGAAATTCAAAAGAAAAGTAACGGTTCTCAAATAACCATTACACCTGAATTTGGACCATTTCCTTACATGCCTCAAGAACCTTTCACAAAGAAACCGCTTTCGAATCAATGGGAAATCAATCTTGAAATGAAACACTATTTACAACAAAACCTTTAACCAATGAATAAAAACAACAAAAACTATATTCTTTTTATTGCCTTAAGTGCAGCGCTTGGTGGCTTATTATTTGGCTATGACACGGCTGTGATTTCGGGTGCAATTGGTAATCTAACCGAATATTTCCATTTGACTCCTGTTGAAACTGGCTGGGCTATTTCAAGTGCATTGGTTGGCTGTTTAATTGGTGCTTTTTTCTCTGATTATTTGAGTAACCGATTAGGACGAAGAGCTACAATGCTAATTACGGCAATTCTTTTTATTCTAAATTCTGTTGGAACGGCGCTACCCAATTCATTCACCATGTTTGTGCTATTTCGTATTGTGGGCGGAATTGGTGTTGGTATAGCTTCTATGGTTGTACCGATGTATATTGCCGAAATTGCTCCACCAAAAAGACGTGGTGCTTTAGTAGGCAACTATCAATTAGCCATTGTTATCGGTATTGTTGTGGTTTATTTTGTGAATTACTTCATTGCTTTACAAGGTGATGCCCATTGGAATTTGAACATTGGATGGCGTTGGATGTTTGGTTCTGAAATCATTCCTTCTATCCTATTTCTCGTTTTTATATTTCTAATTCCCGAAAGCCCTAGATGGTTATTGCAAAAAGGAAAATCGGAACAAGCTGTTGCCGTATTAGAAAAAATAAACGCACCAGAAGACGTGGCTCAAGTGCAATCTGAAATTCAAAATTCATTGGAACAAGAAGACAAAGGTCAGTTTAAAAATCTAATGAATCCAATCTATAAAAAAGCACTGTTTGTTGGCATTGGTCTTTCTATTTTACAACAGCTAACCGGTATCAATGCTATATTATATTATGCTCCAGAAATTTTTAAAAGTTTAGGTAGTTCAACCGATGCTTCTTTGTTGGAAACCAGTATTTTAGGTATTGTAAACTTAATTTTTACTTTATTAGCCATTAAATGGGTTGACAAAATGGGAAGAAAACCGTTGCTTTACATTGGCTCTGCTGGAATGACTATTTCATTGGCAGCAGTAGGTATTTTCATTTACAATGAAGCTGTTGGGAATTATGTACTACCCTTTTTAATACTTTTTATGGCTTCTTTTAGTATTTCTTGGGGACCAATTGTTTGGGTGTTGCTATCAGAAATTTTCCCAAATAAGATAAGAAGTTTGGCATTGGCGATTAGTGTTTTTATTCAATGGGTAGCCAATTTTGTAGTAACACAAGTTTTTCCAAGTTTGATTGAAAACCAATGGTTGAAAGATAATTTTAATGGAGCTTTTCCGTTTTATTTGTTTTCTGTAATCTGCTTATTTTCTTTATTTTTCGTTTGGAAAAAAGTACCTGAAACCAAAAATAAAAGTCTAGAACAAATGGATGCCTTATGGAAATAAGAAAAACACTCTTTAACGGATTATTATTCATTTGTTTTTGGAGTATAAATGCTCAAAACAATGCCAAATTTGTAAACACCTTTATTGGTACGGATGGCACCGGACACACATTTCCAGGACCTTCAATGCCTTTTGGAATGGTACAACCCGGACCTGATAACAATATCGCTGGTTGGAATCATACGAGTGGTTATCAATACAAAGACACTTTGCTTTTGGGATTTTCACAAACGCGTTTCAGCGGAACAGGAATTGGTGAAATGGGTAACATTTTGTTGCTTCCATTCCATGAAAAAAAGTCGAAACTTAAAAACAGTTATCATAAAAATTCTGAAAAAGCGAGTGTTGGCTATTATTCATTAATCAAAAAAGATGGTGTCAAAGTAGAATTAAGTTGTTCAGAACGAGTTGCATTTCATAAATATACTTACCCAAGTAAAAACGCAAAATTGTTAGTAGATTTCCAACATGGATTTCAATTTCTAAACGATAGTTTGGTTTTGGAAAGCGACATCAAAATCGAAAACAATAACACTATTTCTGGATATTGCAAAACGAAAGGTTGGGTAACCAAAAAGTATTTCTTTACAATTCAATTTCAAACGCCATTTGTGGCATCTAAAGAACTTCCGAAAGAGAAAAAGCAAAATGCACCCAAATACATTTTGGATTTTAATTTGTCAAAAAATAGAATTTTGCAGATAAAAATTGCTTTATCAACGGTAAGTGTTGCAGGAGCAAAACAAAATTTAAAATCAGAAATTCCACATTGGAGCTTTGAAAAAGTAAAACAAAATGCCGAAAAAGTTTGGAACGACTATCTGAATCGAATTGAAATTGAAGCACCTCAAAAACAAAAAGAAATCTTCTATACCTCGCTGTATCATTTACTTTTACAACCTTCCAATATTGCCGATGTTGATGGTAACTATCGCGGTGCCGATGATAAGATTGCATTAGCACCAAATAAAGCCTACTACTCTACTCTATCCATTTGGGATATTTACAGAGGTGCCTTTCCGTTGCTTCAAATTATAGCACCAGAAAAAATTGATGGTATTGTAAATACCTTGCTTTTGCATCACAAAGCCGCTGGATTTTTACCCATTTGGACGGCTTGGGGACAAGACAATTATTGTATGATTGGTAATCATGCCATTCCTATGATTTTATCGGCTTATACTAACGGATTTGATGGTTTTGATAAACAAGAAGCACTTAAAGCAATGATTGAAACTTCTACCAAAAGTCATATTAATTCCGATTGGGAATTGTATAATCAATACGGTTATTATCCTTTTGATAAATTAGATAATGAAGCGGTTTCAAGGACTTTAGAAAGTGGTTATGACGATTGGTGTGTGGCGCAAATGGCTGAAAATTTAAACAATAAAATAAATCAAGTTACCTTTCAAAAAAGAGCCAATTATTATAAAAACCTTTTTGATAGTGAAACAAAGTTATTTAGAGGTAAAGATACCAATGGCAATTGGAGAACGCCGTTTGATCCATTAACAGCAACTTCACCCATGAACAATCCAGGCGATTATACCGAAGCCAATGCCTGGCAGTATTTTTGGACTCCAGCACAATACGATATCGATGGTATGAAAAATCTATTGGGTGGCAAAAAGGAATTCACTAAAAAACTGAATGATTTCTTTACTATTGAAAGTTTAAATCCAAATAAATTTTTAGGTCAAGAAGCGATGATTGGTCAGTATGCACATGGTAACGAACCTAGCCATCATATAGTGTATTTATATGCTTCTTCGGAAACCCCTAAATTTGGACAAAAATACATTCGTAAAATCATTAACGAATTTCACAACAACACGCCTGATGGTATGATTGGCAACGACGATTGCGGACAAATGTCGGCTTGGTATATTTTGTCTACGTTAGGTTTTTATCCTGTAAATCCTGCCAATGGCGAATTTGTTCTTGGTGCTCCACAAGTTAAGAAAGCAACTTTGCATTTAAAAAACAACAAAACTTTTACTATTGAAGCAACTAACTTCTCTAACGAGAATATTTTTCAAGAAAACCCTAAACTGAATAGTACTTCACTATCAAAACCATTCATAACCTATTCAGAAATCATGACTGGTGGCACTCTTAATTTTCAAATGACAAACCAATAAAATATCTTATGCGAAATTTATATTTAACAATAGTAATTCTAGCGTCATTCACAATGAATTCACAAGAAAAAAATGCAACTAAAACGGAAGAGAAATATCAGATATTACCTTTTGGAAGCATAAAACCCTCAGGTTGGATAAAAGAACAAATGCAAAAAGATGTCGATGGTTTTGTAGGTAATTTGGATAAATTGGTGCCTGACTTAATCCATGACCCTATTTACAGCACAGGTAGATTGCACAAAAATAGCACGATTAAAGATTTAGGAAACAATAAAGAAGGTGATGCCGAAGGCAGTGAACAATACAAATGGTGGAACAGCGAAACGCAATCCAATTGGTGGGATGGATACATTAGAAACGTAATTTTAATCAACGATAAAGTGGGTCTTAAAAAGGTAGAAAAATACATCCAAGAGGTTTTGAAAACTCAAGATGAAGACGGCTATATTGGTATTTACGATAAAGAATTACGTTACCAATTCAACTCTGAAAATGGCGAATTATGGTCTAAAGCAACAATGTATAGAGGTTTACTAGCCTATTACGAATACTCAAAAGATAAAAAATTGTGGAACGCTATTGTGAAAGCAGTTGACAATGTAATGACCAATTATCCTATTGGAACATCTAGTCCGTTTTCTTCTGGTACTGCATTTAATGGTGGTGTTTCTCACGGATTGACTTTTACCGATGTTTTGGATAAAATGTATCAAATTACAGGCGATACAAAATATACCGATAATGCGCTGTTTCTGTATCAAGATTTTAGCAAAACCTATCAATCAGAAAAAGATGTGCAATTGAGCAATATTTTAAATCCCAATTACAAATTGCAATCCCACGGTGTGCATACTTATGAGCATTTGCGACCACTACTAGTTGCTGCTTATGCTTCTGATAATAAAGAACTACAAAAAGCACTTCAAATTTACATTCAACGAATTGAAAATACTACAACCCTAACTGGTGGTGCTATTGGAGACGAATGGATTGCTGAGCGAACTGCCGATGCTACTCACACTGGTTATGAATATTGTTCTCTTCAAGAATTATTAGATAGCTATTCTGTTGTGTTTCAAAAGCAAGGAAATCCGAAAACTGCTGAAGCCATTGAAACTATTTTTTACAATGCAGCTCAAGGTTCTCGAAACCCAGATCATTCTTGTATTGCTTATCTTAAAACCGATAATTCCTTTGAAATGGAAGGCACAAAAAATGGTGAAATCGAAGCCGACCGAAAACAAACACGTTACAAATATTCTCCTGCGCACCAAGATGTAGCGGTTTGTTGCAATCCTAATGCTGGACGAATTACGCCTTACTTTATAGAAAAAGCATGGTTGAAAGAAAATAAAAACACCTTAGTAAATGTGCTTCTAATGCCCAATAGTATTACCACTAAGATTCAAAATAAACCCATCACCATCGAGACTGTAACGGAATATCCTTATGAGAACAAATTCGTTTTCAAAATTTCAAATCCAAAGCAAGCTTACTTTGTTTTAAAAATTAGAAAACCATCATGGGTGAAACAGATTGTAACGAATGAAAAATATACCATTGAAAACGACTTTATTGTCTTCAATAGAAAATTTAAAAAACAAGAGGCGCTAACTATAGAATTCAAAGCCGAAGTTCAAATAAAAAAAGACTTGAACAACGAAAACTATTTCAGCTATGGTGCATTATTTTATGCTAAACCTATCGAAGCTTTTGAACAAAAAGGTAAATCTTATTTCACCAATTTTGATGATTTAACCTATAAACCAAAAGACAACCATCGTTTTGAATTTATTGAAGAAAACCAAGCTTCTTTCAATAAGGGTCAAATTACAATCAAAGCAAAAAATAAAACAACCCAACAAATAGAAAACATCACGCTTATTCCATTTAGTAAAACCATTTTGAGACAAGTAAGTTTTTAGAGGTTTTGACCTAATTTACCTAAACTATTTATGCAACTTTCAGACTCACGAAAGTTGCAAAATAGTATCAAAGTAAACCCTTAAAATTCACCACGAAAACTTATCGTAAAAATTCATAAATCCCTTATTTTTAGGGTTTTTTTTGATTTATAGCATTTTTAAATAATTGTTTTTCAAATAGTTACAAAAATAAAAAAATTAGTAGTATTCCTACACATTGTTAAAAAGTAAAACCGATTGTCAATAACTTTGACTTTCTTTTTCGTTTAAAATTAACAATCTTTGTATCTGTTGGTCAGGCAAATATCCGGAGGTTTGCTCAGAGGCAAAATTTATTATTTTAATTTAATACTTACAAATTATGTCAGTAAAGTTTAAGGTTCTTCAAAGAAAGAACCCGCAAGACATTCTTGCACCAGAAAAATTCTATGCTGCTGCTATTGCAGACGGCGAAACCGATTTAGAAAGACTCGCGGAGTTAATTTCTTATCAATGTACTGTGACCGAAGCCGATTGCTATGCGGTATTGATGTCGTTAGAACACAATATCATTGGCGAATTGAACGAAGGTCGTATTGTAAAATTGGGACGTTTGGGTAACTTCCAAGTAGGATTAAGTTCTGAAGGTAAAGACACCGCAGAAGAGGTATCTTCTAGTGTTATCAAAAAGAACAGAATCCTTTTCAGACCTGGTAAGAAAATGCGCAATTTGTTAAGCACATTATCTTACAAAAAAGTCAGCTAGAACCCCGAAACTAAGTAATTTAGTTTGTAAGACCTCGAGTATTCCAGTGCTCGGGGTCTTTTTTTTGTGCATTTTTTCACGAAAATTTTCGTGATTTCGTCCCGACAAAGCATTTGTTTCGTACTGACGAAGCAGTTGTCTCGTACTGATGAACTGAAATTCTCGTCCGTACAAATTGAAAAAAAACTATCTAAAGGAAAAAAAGGAAATGAAAAACTCTTTTTCAGCTTTTTTTGTGCAAAAAACTATCATTTTTGAGTCTTTTTGTATGGAAAATTAGCACTAAAAAACAGTTCTCGATACCATTTTAAGCTTCAATTTTTGCAATTTTAAACCTCAAAATCACTCCAACTGAAAAAAAACAAACAATTTTAAGCGACAAAAAAATCCGTAAAATCTGTTGCATCTGTGTCATCCGCGTTCCAATTTCAATAGCATTTATGTTTCATTAAAAACCACCTCGGCTATCAGCCACTCCTCCAAAGGAGGAGAAAACTACACTTTACCGCATAAAAAAAGCTCAAAAAAAGCAGCTAGAACCCCGATTTTTGAGCAATTAAGTATTGTAAGACCTCGAGTAATTCCAGTTACTCTATCGAATTATGTTGTAAATTTAATACATTGTTGTACAACTTGTACAACACCTGTTGAAAACTCACCAAAATCGTTGCTATCATTGGCTTAACACTCAGTAAGTTTTTAACAAACCGTACTTTTTACAGAAGAAAATTCTTATTTACACTTTCCATTTTGTACTCTTTCTCCTCCATCCTATCGTTTTGGTAGTTTTGGAAAGTGTAAAATTTTGTTTAATAACAAATTTTACTTAAATACGGAAAACCGTAAAGTTCATTAAAACGACTTTTTTACCTTTACAAAATCACGTAAAACTACCTATATAATTCTTGTTAAAATGATTTATTTTTGGTAGGTTTGAATACTAATACCTCAACAATACAAAGCATGTCTAAAAATACTGTAAAAGCCGATATCAATTTTGAACAAGAACTCTGGAAAGCTGCCAACGAACTTCGTGGCGCAGTAGCTGAAAATCAATACAAAGACTATGTCTTACCGATGATATTCTTGAAGCACATGTCAGAACGTTATGAAATGCGTAAAGAAGAATTGTTGCATTTAGTGCAAGACAAAACTTCTACTTATTTCACTGCTGATGAAGCTGAAATTAACTACGTTTTAGAAGATGCCGATGAGTATTTATCTAAAAATGTTTACATAATACCCAAAGAAGCTACTTGGGAATACCTAAAAGCCAATGCAGAGCAAGACAATATCAAAGTAATTGTTGACGATGCTTTTGATACGCTTGATGCTACTTTGGCTAAATTCAGACCTGATTTAAAAGGTATCTTACCTCGTATTTTTGTTAAAAGCCAATTGACGGCTCGACAAGTTGGTGGTTTGATTAACTTACTTTCTAACCCAAAACTTTCTCAAAAAGAAAACCCTGAAAGCGATATTTTAGGACGTGTCTATGAATATTACATTGGTAAGTTTGCGCTTGCCGAAGGCTCTGGTGCTGGGCAATTCTTTACGCCTGGCAGTATTGTGCGCTTGATGGTAGAAATGATTGAACCTTATGAAGGTAAGATATTTGATGCCGCTTGTGGCTCAGGTGGAATGTTTGTACAATCTTTGAAATTCTTAGAATCTCATGGTGGTGACAAACGCAACATTGCCATTTACGGACAAGAGCGTTATGATGGTACGTTGCGTTTGTGCAAAATGAACCTTGCTTTGCGTGATTTGTCTTTTGATGTGCGCTTGGGCGACTCGTTGTTGCAAGACAAATTCCCTGATTTGAAAGCCGATTTTATTATTGTAAACCCACCTTTTAATGTGAGCCAATGGCATCCTGAAGACTTGCCAGAAAACGACCCAAGACTGTTTGGACCAAAAGAAGAATTTACTACTGATGGCAACGCCAACTATATGTGGATGCAAACCTTTTGGAGCCATTTGAGCAACAAAGGAACCGCTAGTGTGGTAATGGCAAACGGCGCGATGACCTCTAACAACAAAGGCGAAAAGAACGTGCGCGAGTTTATGGTAAACAACAACATGATTGATTGTATTGTGCGCCTACCCGATAAATTGTTTTTGACTACAGGCATACCAGCTTGTATTTTTATATTGAGTAAAAACCGTGATGGCAAAGACGGACAACACCGAAAACGCACCGACGAAATCTTGTTTATAGACACCAGTAAAATGGGAACTATGGAAAGCCGTAAACTGCGCGTTTTTACCGATGCTGATATTGATAAAGTAGCAGCTACTTATCATGCTTGGAGGAACATTGGTGGTACTTATGAAAATACTGATGGCTATTGTTACAACGCCACTTTAACCGAAGTACAAAAACAAGACTACAAACTAACGCCTGGTATTTATGTAGGAACCGAAGAAGTAGAAGACGATGGTATTTTGTTTGAAGATAAAATGGAAGCCCTAAAAACCCAATTGCAAGCACAGTTTGCTAAAGGGAATGAGTTGCAAAGTAAGATATTGGAGAATTTTGAGAAATTGTAGTATCAATTAAATATAGTAATTTTATAAATTATTTCCAGATTTAAAAAAGTTAAAATGAAATCAGAATTTATAACCGAAACTTTATCTAAAATTGAGCAATCCATTAATTCCGGATTATTCATTGATGTAGAAAAATCAAAAGTTGAATTAAAAGATTTATCAACCACTGGTGATTGGAAATCTCTTAATGAGACCATTTGTGCATTTTTAAATACCGACGGTGGAATTGTAGTTTGTGGAGTTAGAGAAAAAGATAAAAAATATTTCTACAAAGGATTTAATAGAAACAACGAAAGTAAATTAATCGATTTACAAACTATTTATTTTAAAGATGATAATGATGTTTTAGTTGATGTTTCTGACAATATTTTATTTGATTATTTTGATTTTGATAATGGTGAAGTGGCAGTAATTGCTGTATATCCATTATCTGATGATAAAAAATATGTAAAATATAATAATGAATATTACGAACGCAAACTAACTCAAGATAGAAAAATTGCTCCTGCTAAAATACAACAACAAAAGGAATATAAAAGAGAAATTGAATATGCCAAAGAGCTTTCAAAAGTTAATGATGCACAGGTTGAAGATTTAAGCTTAGACAAAATTAATTACTATATCAATTTATTAAATAAAGAAATAAGAAATGAAACACTTAAAGCTAGTCATGAACAAGCTATATCATTTTTAAACAAACAACATTTTATTAAAGATAAAAATGTTTCTACTCTTGGAATGTTAGTTTGTGGCGATGATCCTTTTCATTTCCTTGGATCGCGTGTTGAGGTTAATTGCTATTATGACACCAGTGTTGACATCGGAAAAGACAAAAAAATATTTAGAAATGATGTTATCAATTTAATGGAAGATACGTTCCGTTATATTTGGGGTCATATTAAAATAAATAGAACCATTCGTGAAGGAGGAAAAAGCGAACCTGAATATCCTGAAAAACTAATTCGTGAAACTATAAATAACGCACTTGCGCACAGAGATTATACAATTGATAATTTTGTTACAGTTACTATCGAACCTAATCAATATATTGAAATAAAAAATCCAGGATCGTTTAAAGAAAAAATAAAACTTATTCATACTGATACAGAAATAATTGTACGAAGGTTAATTCCTGGTATTCCTGAAAGTAAAAATCCAAAGTTAGCTTCTGTTCTTAAAGTTTTTGATAAAATAGAAAGTCAAGGTCGAGGAATGGCTTCTTTAGTTAATGCTGCATTAGATAACCAGATAGATTTGCCAACTTATGAAATTAAAGATGGACTAATTGCGTTAAAAATAACAACAGGTAAATTAGTTGATGAAAGTATTGAAACATGGTTGGATGGTTTTAAAGCTTACCTAATTTCGAAACTAAAAACAGAAATAACCTTTGAGCACAAAGCTGTTTTAGCCTATTTCTATAAATCAGAATTAGTAAACAGACAACGCCTATTTTCTATTTTATTGACAGAAAGTAATAATCATTTTATAGTTATAGACGCCTTAAAAAAAGCTAATTTAATTGTTGAGTATGTTGCAAGTACTGATGAAAATCCTATATATGTTTTAGACAGAGTATTACTAAAAATTGATTTTACTGATGAATTAATTACAATGCTTGGTACAGAATACATTCATTATGATGATGCAGTGAAACAGGTTCTTAACTTAACCTATCTTTTTAGCAAATACAATAACAAATCATTGAAAGCAGCCGAAATAACACCAGAAGTTTACAGAAGAATATACGGAAAAGAAATTGTAGGTAAAACCTATGAAACTCTTGGTAGAAAAGTTAGAAACATATGTAACAAATTTGAAAAGCAAGGTGTACTTACCAAAGGAAGTAAAAATGATTATTCTTTTAATTTTGATTACACTGCCGAAAATTTGCTTTTTTAATCTACTTACATAGTACTAAATGCCAAACAACTGGAAAACATATAAACTTTCTGAAATAACTGATGTGATCACAAAGGGAACTACACCTTCAACTTATGGATTTGGTTTTACTGATGATGGTGTAAACTTTATAAAATCTGAAAGCACAAGTTATGATGGAAGACTTGATGAAAATGCTTTTGTGAAAATTTCAGAAGAAGCTCATCAAAAATTAAAGCGCTCACAATTAAAAGAAAATGATATCCTTTTTTCTATGGCTGGAGCATATCTTGGTAAAACAGGAATCATTTATAAAAATCATTTACCTGCAAATACAAATCAAGCTAATGGAATTATAAGAGTTAATGAAAATAAAGCTTTACCAAAATTTATATGTTTCTTATTACGAAATCCTTCATTAATTAGTTACGTAAATGCAAGTGCAGGACAATCTGCACAACCAAATATTAATTTGACTGATATTGGAAATTTAGAATTTAATCTTCCTTTATTGGAAGAACAACAATCCATAGCTTCCATCCTATCCGCAATAGATGACAAAATAGAAAACAACCTAGCCATAAACAAAACCCTTGAAGAAATGGCAATGGCACTATACAAACACTGGTTTGTAGATTTTGGACCTTTCAAAGATGGTGAGTTTGTAGAAAGTGAATTGGGGTTAATTCCCAAAGGTTGGGAAGTCAAGAAAATAACTACGTTAATTGATGTTAAAGACGGAACTCACGATTCTCCGAAAAGAGTTGAAGATGGTCATTTTTTAATAACATCGAAACACATGTCAGGGAATAGTATTGATTTTTCAAGTGCATATAAAGTAAGTTTTGAAGATTTCAGTAAAATTAACAAAAGGAGTTTAGTGGAAAAAGGTGATATTTTAATGACAATGATTGGAACTGTAGGTAATTTTTATTTTGTTAATGAAGAACCTAATTATGTAATAAAAAATATTGGTTTATTTAAAACTTCAAAGACACCAGAATTACAGTCATATTTTTATTCTTATTTCAAATCTAAAATTGGCCAAGAATTTATAAAGGCTCAAATGACAGGTTCAACACAACAATATGTAACTCTAAATACATTAAGAAATTTTGATATTATTATTCCAAATAAACAAACATTGACTAGTTTCAATCAAATAACAAATGATTATTTTGAAAGAATAATGATAAATACAAAAGAAAATCAAACCTTAACCCTATTACGCGATACCTTATTGCCTAAGTTAATAAGTGGTGAAGTGCGGTTAAAGGAGTTTAGAGAAAACTAAAAGCATAAAAAATGACCACAGAAGCACTAATAGAACAAGCCACAATAGACTGGCTCACCGATTTAGGATATAGCCACATAAAAGGTACTGAGTTGCCAGAAAATGCCAATGCGGTTATCTTGAAAGGGCAACTGCTGTCGTTTATCCAACAACAATACCCACACTTACCAGAAGAAATACAACATTTGGCAGTAGCCGATTTTTGCAATAATGTAGGTGCTGACGTTGTTTATAGAAATCGTGCTTTTCATCTTAAACTTACCAAAGGTTTAGACTATGAATATAAAGATGCTAATGGTAATGAAAAAGCGGTTCACCTTTACCCAATCGATTTTCAAAACCCATTAAACAATACCTTTTGGGTAGTAAATCAGTTTAGCATTGTAGGCAAAAACAAACGCCGACCAGATATTATTATTTACATCAACGGTATTCCGTTAGTATTGTTTGAACTTAAAAACTGGTTCAATGAAAACACCACCATAGCCGAAGCTTTCAATCAAATTGAACATTACAAAAAAGACATTCCGCTATTGTTTGAATACAATGCCATCTCCATAATAAGTGACGGAAACGAAGCGCAACACGGTATGTTCAATGCTTCCACCGAATGGTATGCTGCATGGAAAAGTATGGATGGTATCACTACCATTGCCGATGATTTTCAAATGCATACGTTGATCAATGGCTTGTTTCCTAAAGAACGATTACTGAATTACATAAAAAACTTCGTCTTCTTTGAAGACCATAACGGCAACTTAATAAAAAAAGGTGCCAAATACCATCAATTCTTTGGTGTAAACTTTGCCGTAGAAGCTGCTAAAAAAGCTATCAAACCATTTGGTGACGGTCGTATTGGTGTAATATGGCACACGCAAGGAAGCGGAAAAAGTATCTCAATGGCAATTTATGCCGGCATACTTAGAAGTTTGCCTGAGTTGAAAAATCCAACGATTGTCGTACAAGTCGATAGAAGTGATTTGGACTTCCAATTGTATGAAAACTTTGTTTTAGCCAAAGACTTAGTTGGTGATGTGCAACACGCTGACTCCACAGATGATTTACGAAGATTGTTATCTACAGGAAGCGGTGGCGTGATTTTTACTACTATCGAAAAGTTCCGTTTAAAAATGAGTAACGATAATCAATTAGGTGAAATCGAACATCCTATTTTATCGGAACGTGAAAACATTATTGTTATGGCAGACGAAGCCCACAGAACCCAATATGGTTTGTTGGATGGTTTTGCTTCTAATTTGCGAAAAGCGTTGCCTAATGCATCTTTCATAGGCTTTACAGGAACACCAGTAGATAGTAAAGATGCCGATACGCAAGAAGTTTTTGGAGAAACGATACACATTTACGACATCAAACAAGCAGTTGATGATAAAGCAACAGTGCCAATCTATTACGAACCACGACTTGCCAAGTTGCATTTATGGAATGAAAATATTGATGCCGAAGTTGATGTAATTACGGCTGATGTAGAAGATGACAGCAATTTAAAATGGGCAGCTATTGAGGATGCAGCAGGTTCAAAAGAACGTGTTGAGAAAATTGCCAACGACATCATGAAGCACTTTAAAAATCGTACTGAAACCTTGCCTGGTAAAGCGATGATTGTGTGCATGAGTAGAAGAAATAGTGTCAAAATGTATGATGCCTTAAAAGCCATTGAAGGTTGTCCTGAAATAGCAGTAGTAATGACAGGAAATATCTCAACCGATCCTATAGAATGGAACGAGCACATAAGAACACAAGATGCTACCGAAGCATTAAAGAAACGTTTCAGAAATCCGAAGGATAAACTTGAAATTGTGATTGTTCGCGATATGTGGTTAACAGGTTTTGATGCGCCTTGTGTGCATACGATGTATGTTGACAAGATTATGAAAGGACATAATTTAATGCAAGCCATCACCAGAACCAACAGAGTTTTTAAAGACAAACCATCAGGTGTAATTGTAGATTATATTGGTATTGGCGACCAACTAAAAACAGCAACGAGTAAATATACTGGAGGTGGCGGAAAAGGTAAACCAACCATCGATATGACACAAGCCTTGAATATGTTTTATAATCAGGTTGATGTGTGTAAATCGTTGTTACCAGAAGCCATAGATTACAGCAATTGGAAAGGATTACGCGATGGAGATAAAGTATTATTGGTTAGTAATGCATTGAATAAAATCATTAAATACGACGAGCCATCCAATCAGTTTATGTTGGAAGAAAAGAAATTAACTGGTTTGTTATCTATAGTTAAATCGCAACCAGAAATACAAGAATTTGCAGTCGATGTCTTGTTCATGCAACATTTATCGAAAGCCATTAGAAATGCTAAATCCGTAAGAACAGGAAAAGGCAATCAAAAAGACCAGATAAAGGAATTAATTAGTCGCAGTATCGAATCGGAAGATATTGTTGATGTATTTGCAATGGCAGGATTAGAACGAGCTGATATCTCTATATTAAACGAAGATTTCTTGCTTGGAGCAAAACAAGAGAAAGACAGTATTGATATTAAAATTGCGTTAATGCGTTCCATTTTAATGGATGAAGTAAAACTGAGGTTGCACAAAAACATCAAAAAATATACTTCACTAAAAGAAGAATTAGAAAAAGTAATCGACCGCTATCACACCAATGCGATTGATTCTTACACAACAATAGCGGAATTAATTGAAAGAGCCAAAGAACTTCAAGAAGAAGACCACAGAATAAAAGAATTGGGATTAAGTGATGAAGAGTTGGCATTCTATGATATTCTCGCTTCCAAAAAAGATATCATCAACGAAACTGGTCCAATACAAGATGTAGTTCATGGTGTAGTAAAAGCAGTAAAAAGCAATCTACAAATCGACTGGATGAATAAAGAAGATGCCAAAGCTGCAATAAGATTAGCCGTTAAAAAGGAATTACGTGGTAAAGTAAATATCTTAGAATTGAATACTATTCTGCAAGAAATTATGGAACAAGCCGAAGGACAGTTTAGCGAGTGGAGGGCATAGATTATTAGTAGGTTTGAAAGTAAAAAAATAATATGAAAGAAAAAGTAAATGTAATGCAAGCCAATACAAATGAAATTACTTTGTATTGTTTTCTTGGAGAAGCTTTGATAAAAATTCAAGCGCTAGAACAAGCATTAAGTCATTCGGTTACTATTAAAATGAATCCTGATGAATCAAAGGAGAAAGCTGATGAATTTTTAAAAAAGCAGCAGGGATATACTTTAGGCAGAGCCATAGGTACTGCTTCAGAAAAGAAACTCTTTAATACGGTCATACAAGAGGAATTAAACTCTTTTTTAAATCAAAGAAACTGGTTGGTTCATGGTGTTATCATTGGAAATGAAGAAAATTTTAATGCAGGAAATATAAAAGAGGAGTTATTTCAAAAAATTAAATCTATTTCAGACAAAGCAGAAGAAATTCAACGTGTAATTGAGAATGATATGATAGCGTTCTGTTCTTTTAAAGGAAAAGATATGTCAAAAATAATGGAACAAGCTAAGGAACGGTTTAGTGAGAGGAGAGCTTAATTTCTTTTTAATATTAAAGACTCATTAAACAATTTATAACACAAAACACTCCTTACGATGCCAACTTAAATTTTGAATTGAGGGATAAAGTTTAAGTTCTTTAGGCAAGTCAATACGTTTTCCTGCAAATTGTGTAATTCCATAAGGACTATTAGATTCATTAACTGATGGTGATATTCTAACTATGTACTCTTCGTTGATAGTAAATAAACCTCTGTCAAAAGCACGATGTAAATTAGGCGATAAGCAAATGCCATTCGAGATGGTATCATCATTAGAAATACTAAAAGGAATAATATGACAGGCATCTACCATTTGTGCATTACTAGTGGTTTGAATCTTCATTCCAGAAATGCAACATTGGTGGTTGTAAATTCGTGGGATTTCTTTTTTAAATATTCCACCCCTGATGAAACGTTCTTCTTGAATTTCTTCTTCAGTTAATACTTCTTCAAGAGATTGCATTTTGGTTTGGTATTCTTCTTTAGTATCGTTTACTATTTGATTTTTTATTTCTAACTCTAAAGTATATTGCAAATCGGATGCTTCCTTTAAATAAGAGGCTGTGCTTGATGGAAAATAGAATTCTAAAAGTATATTTTCTAACATAGTATTAGTAACAGCATCTGCCATTAAAAGAAAAAGAGGTTGGTCGATTTCGGCAAAGGCTATAGTGTCGTTTAAGCTTTTTAATGTACTTATACTTTTTAATGCTCCTGCTCCACTTCTTAAATAAGTCAAATGCCAAAAAGGTTCACTTTTTAAATGGAAGAATGGTAAAGCAAATGTGCATATATTGTTTGTAGTAACAAGAGTATTCCAATTGCTTTTAAATGCAAGAACTAATTCTGGTGTAATAAATATTCGATTGGAAGTAATTTCACCTTTTCTTATTAGCTGCAAAATAGACAATAAAAGAATTGGCTTATGAGGTGCCTTTATTCCATTATTGGTCGCTCTGTTTAATTTGGTTAAATATTTTATGTAAGTATTTTTTACTTGCTCGTTTGTCATATTATCTTAAATGATTGCATAAAAATAGTGTTATTTAGGTTATCTAACAAATCAACAACAACCTATATTCTCCATCCTTTTCAATTGGTGCTCTGTGAATGCATGGTGATACTTTTTGTGTTGGATGGTCTACTGCCAGTCGCCAAACAAGATCTTTGCCTAAGTTAGTTCCTTATTGCAATTTGTAAGTATAAATAAGTTGTCAAATGGACACCCTACAATTTGGACAAAATATAAAATAGGCTTGCAGCATAAAACCTTTGATAGCTATACATCGGTTTGTGCCCAAATTGAAACCACAAATGGCATATTAAATGTCTATGCAACAATCATAGGTGTTTTTGGAGGAATTGGGGAACGCTTCAAAAGTGATTTAGAAAATCAACTTTTAGACTTTGAAAAGCTAACTTCCAAAAAACCATTTTGCATTATTGGTGATTTAAACGTTACTTTTTCAGGAAGAGTGTATCCTAGTCATGATGCACGAAATAAATTAAATAATGCTTTTGAAAAATTGAAACTCACAAACGTAACTGCAGCTATTGAAAACAATGTGGACCATATTGTAATAAGTAAAGATTTCATTAAAAATAAAAAAGTGACAATCAAAACCTGGAATCACGATAAAAAACTAAGCGACCATATCGGGATTTGTTTATCCATAGAATAAAAATTCATTGCTATTCCTCAATAAACAATTGAATAACAAAACGATAAACCTCTTTTTGCACAATAAACCAATCAAGTTTATTATGCAATGGTAACTTTATCAAACGAGGGTATTTTTTATCCAAACTCTCCTAAGTCTCCTAACCTCTGCTGTTATCTTTAAATAAAAAAGAAACCAAAAAAACTTTTGTGCCGTTTGTGTTTAAAAATACATCCTGACCATCCCAAGCAAAGCGCACAAACAAAAAATCATAAAGATTGCATCAATTTACACGTTCCGCGAACAAACAAAAAAAGGGAACACCTATTGCATATCGCGATTTGCGATAAAAAGAATAAGTTGAGGTAAAACTTCTCCGAATAATCACATGTTTTCTAAGAAGTACCTAGTTTAATTTTTCCCATAACACCGGCGATTATCGCCGTAATATTGAATTTTGGTAAACTATAAAGAAATAAAATAACAAAAAAACACCTTATTTAGAATATTATTTGCTATTTTTGTTGGAAATAATCAGCATTAAATGAAAATAAAACAGTTTATGATGGATATTTCAAGCAATACTTGGTTAGCAATGAGTGATGGGGCTTTAGTAGAAACTATTGGGGCTTTTGTAAAACACCATCGTTTGCTACAAAACAAAACACAGCAGCAACTCGCTACAGAGGCCGGGATTAATCGCTCTACCATAACCCAAATAGAAAAAGGAGAAAAAATCACACTACAATCCCTACTACAAGTCCTAAGAGTGTTGAACCTGCTCTACATCATGGAGGTATTCAAAATACAAGAACAAGTAAGTCCGTTACAATTAGCCAAATTGGAACAAAATAAAAGACAAAGAGCCAGAAACAAAGACAATAGTAACGACAACAAATCCGACTGGTAATGATTACAACCGCTTTTATATACCTTTGGAATGAACGAGTGGGAGCTGTGGCATGGGATACCAACACACAAACAGCCAGTTTCGAATACGACCCGAAATTCATAGCAAACAACTGGGAAGTCGCACCTTTAAAAATGCCTCTAAATCAAGCCAACCGAATTTTTTCCTTCCCGGATTTAGTTAGAAATACTACCTTCAAAGGATTACCAGGCTTACTCGCCGATGTTATGCCCGATAAATATGGGAATCAATTAATAAACGCTTGGTTAGCACAAAATGGTCGTCCGGAAAACAGTTTAAATCCGGTCGAGTTATTATGCTTTATTGGTACACGTGGAATGGGTGCTCTGGAATTTGAACCTGTAAATTTCAAATCCAATCAAACCGCTTTCACTATCGAAATGGACAACTTGGTTAAAATAACACAGGAAGTAGTCAACAACCGACAAGAATTTGAAACCAACCTAAATCATGATGAACAAAAGGCACTCCTTGACATTCTAAAAATTGGTACATCAGCAGGTGGCGCCAGACCAAAAGCAATTATTGCTTATAACGAAAAAACGGGAATCATCAAATCTGGCCAAGCCAAAGCACCTAAAGGATTTAACCATTGGTTGATAAAATTAGATGGTGTAAGTGACAGTCAATTCGGAGCTTCAACAGGATATGGTCGTGTAGAAATGGCCTATTATCTGATGGCAAAAGCCTGCGAAATTGAAATGACCGAATGCCAATTATTAGAAGAAAATGGTAGAGCACACTTCATGACACAACGTTTTGACAGAGAGAATGGGGATATCAAACACCATATCCAAACCTTTTGCGCCATGCAGCACTTTGACTTCAATAACGTCAATAGTTACAGCTATGAGCAGTTATTTCAAACAATGCGACTATTAAGACTTCCCTATCCACAAGCCGAACAGATGTTCCGAAGAATGGTCTTTAATGTAATGGCACGAAACTGTGATGATCACACCAAAAATTTTGCTTTTCGTCTAAGAAAAAACCAAGGTTGGGAACTAACACCGGCCTACGATATTTGCCATGCTTACAGACCGGGAAGCGAATGGGTAAGTCAACATGCTTTAAGTATTAACGGTAAAAGAAATGCAATCACTAAAGAAGATTTATTGACAGTTGCCAAATCGATGAACATCAAAAAAGCAACAGAAATCATCCATCAAACTAGTGAGACAGTAAAAAACTGGACCAAATTTGCGGAAGAAACAAAAGTAGAACCTAAATTGAAAGAAGCCATAAAATCAACTTTAATTACTTTTAAGTAGTAAAAGAAAATCTCATCTACCGCCAATAGTAATTACAAATACTTTCCTCTATTATTTATAAAAACTTCTTTACTTACAAATAATTTTAATATTTTGGACTTCTATTTAAGTTATAGAGACTTCAGAAAAGAAATATAAAAATATAAACCAATATATGATTCTAGGAAAATACCAAATAAACCGTAAAAAAGAAGAGAGAGGGTATTCTATAACAGCAGTTGTTCAAGACGAATTTGAAAACAATTATTTTGCAAAATGGATTAAAGGTATTGAGCAAAACTCTCAAGCAAGCAAAATTTTGTTTGATAAATTACGAAACTTAAAAAAAGCTACCCATAAAAACTTAGCAAAAATCATTGAGTACGATTGGGATGAAAACGAACAGGCATATTGTATAATTTTTCAATTCATTCAAGCAAGAACACTAGAAAATGAGTTGTATTCACTTAAACCAACCGTTTTTTTAAAGGGTATTGAAAATAGTGTAGCATGCTTAAAAGAACTTAATCAAAACTTTAGAATTACCCATGGCGATATTAATCCTGCCAATATTTTAATTGATGAAAATGAAGATTTCTTTCTAATTGATTTTGGTATTGCAGATATTGCCACAACTTTAAGTCAAGAAAAAGAATTAGAAATTTTTGCAAGAGATTTTGCTGCTCCAGAAAAATGGAATAGAAAAGTCAGTAAAGGTTTTCCGCATCAATCAGATATTTATTCTATTGGTAAAATAATTGAATGGTACTTTGAAAAAAGAGAATTGACAGAGTTTTCAACCATCAATGAACTGATTGATAGATGCTGCGAAAATGCACCAGACCAACGAATAAACTATTCCAACTTAAAAGAAGCTATTGGTGCAATACTATTTAGTAGTCCGTTTGAAAAAGCCAATAGTATTGAAGTTAAAGGCGAATTTACCAAAGAAATAATTAAAGAGTTAAACGGTGTTGATGATGGAAAATGGTTGCCAAAAATAAACGTTTTGCCAAAAGCTCAAAACAGTACTAAGGAAAACTATTTACTAGATATTTATACCAAAAATTATTACTTACATTGTCTTTGGGTAGTGTCTGACAAACAATTAGTAATTAGGAACCATTCCAAAAAGGAAAGCATAGACGATAGTAAAAAAACGGCTGAGAAATATGCGCAAAAAATTGGAGTACCAGTTAAGTTTGATTGTTACAGTTACACAACTTTTAATTTAACACCAATACTAAAAAAAATACTAAAAGAAAAAGATAAAGAAGGCAGCTATAGAAAAGGAAAACAAGAAACTAACAAAGAATTAAAGTTTTATAAAGATTTAATTTCAAAAGAACTCGAAGTAATAGAAAAAAACTCACTTCGTTTGACGTACACTAGTTTTGAAAAGAAAAGTGAAGATGAAGTTTGGTTTAAAGTAGAGGATAATGAAAAATACAGCAATCAGGGATTAATCGTTAACCATATTGATCAATCTTTACCACCACATCCAGAAGAGTTTGAATACATATTAAGCGATACTGCCGATAAAAAACAAATAAAAAAACCACTGAAGTTTTCAGGTATAGCTTATGATTTTGATACTAAGTTAAGAATCATAAAATTCAAAGATTGTGAAAAATTATCTTTTGATGCAATACCATCAAAAGGATATTTATTTCAAAATATTAGTAAACAAGAAGAAGAAAAAAAACGTCAACTAGAAGCTATTAAAAAAGTAGAATTTAATGATGTTCAAAACAGAGATTTAATTCATTATTTATTCAACCCAAAAGACTTACAAAGTAAGTTTTTAGACATTCATTCATTAGAAGAGATATATCAAACAGACGACAAAGGAAATCCATTTGTATATAGTGATAACCAACAAAAAGCGGTTATTAATGCATTAAATAGAGAACCATTAACCATCATTCAAGGTCCACCAGGAACAGGGAAAACTACTGTAATTACTGAAATAGTATTTCAAATTTTAAACAAACAACCAAACGCTAAGATTTTAATTACTTCTCAAACCAATGATGCGGTGGATAATGTGTTAGATAATCTTTTAGAAAAAGACATTCCGTTTGTTAGATTAAGTGGTGTAAGACAGCCAAAACCAAGTTTAGCAAAGCATACGTTAGAGAGAAAAATTGAAGGTTGGAAAGAAAAAATCAGAAAAACTACCAAAGAAAATTGGAGACCAGTTAAAGAACGTTTTTTGACTGAGGTTAGAAAATCCAATGCAAATCTAGATCTGATAATTGAAATTATATCATACAATAAAAGTTGGGAATATAAAGTAAATGAATTAAAAAAAGAAATTGATGGTACTATTGAAATTCAATTCCTAAAAAACTTTTTAAATTCTGAAAGCGAACTGATTAAGGAGTTATCAAATAAAACGAAAGTCAATTTTGAAGAATATTTCATCAAGCAAAATCTTTACAAAGATTGGCTAGCAACAATAAGCTCTTTAGATGAAAAGAGTAATCTAAATCAAAAGTTAATTGATAGCATTCGGGTAATTGGAGCAACTACAAATCATATTGCCTCAAAAAAATATGCTAAATATAATTTCGAGTTTGACTATGTAATTATGGATGAAAGCGGTAAAGCAACTACTGCCGAATCACTTATTCCATTAGTTTTAGCTAACAAGGCAATTTTAGTTGGAGACCATAGACAACTCAGACCGATGCTAACAGGAACAAGAGAAGTTGAAAAATGGTTGCGATCAACCTTTAAACCAGATGAAGAATTTGACAGCTATGATGATTATTTTAACAGACCAAGTTTGTTCGAACAAATCATCACCAACATAGATGATGATTTCAAAAGCCAATTAGAAGTATGCCGTAGAAGCTCACACGACCAAGTTGTACTGACTTCCAAATGCTTTTACGAACCGTATGGAGATGAACCAATTCTACCAGCCAAAAGACCTATTGAAAAAGAACATAATTTAGATTTAAAAGTAAATAGTTCTATCATTTTTTTAGATACAGGAAATAATTGCGATAGTAAAACTAGTGGTAATAGTTCTTCTAAAAATGAAGGAAGTGCTAAATTAATTCCAGAAATTTTAAAACGCTTAGACCAATACCCTATAGTTAAAAAATATTCTATTGGTTTAATCACAGGATATTCGGCTCAAGTTCAAGAAATAAAGTATGTAATGAATAAAAATTTTGATTACAGAAAATGTAAAAATATAAAATCAGAAAATGTAACATTATCTGTTGTCGATAAATTTCAAGGTTTAGAAAAGGATATTATAATCTTTGATTTGGTTAGAAGTAATCAAAAAAATTTAGGTTTTCTAGCCAATGCAAATCGTATTAATGTAGCGCTTTCTCGACAAAAGAAACTACTGATAATTATAGGAAATTATAATTGGTTATTGTCAGCAGAAGCACCTTATCTAAAAGGAGAAACACCTGCTTTAAGAAGGTATTTAAAAGAAATTAAAAAAGAATGGATAGTTACTAATATTGAACAAATTTTCTAATGGATATAAAAGAAATATATAAAAAACTTGAAGACCAATGTCCAAGTAATTACCGAATCAATGAAATTATTCCGATTGCATATCCCTACAGAAAAGTAGTAATTAATGCAATGGTCAATAAATCACCTGAAGAATCAATTCAACAGGTGTATGCAATTTTTATTAAAGCAATAAAATCCGGAATAAATACCGAAAGTGAACTAACACATTTTTTAGGATTAGACAAAGACGATTTTATTTTAAGAGAACTTTACTTTCTTCGAGAGAGAGGATACTTAGATTTTATATCGAATGAATGGATGATAACTGAATCAGGTGAAGAATTTAGTAAAGACAATAGTATTCTTAAAATTTTATCTGAAGAGGAGTTTGAATTTTATATTGATGCTTATTCAGATGAAGTTTTACAAAATGATTTTTCTTTTTACAATGATTATAATGTTCAAAATAAAATACAACCCAAAATTAAATTTAAAAATAAAAGCCCAGAATTATTAAAAGGGAAGAGTGAACAATTGGGTGATATCTATAAAAAGGACAAAGCAGGAAAAGCATTTTTGGTAGATTACGATGAAAATGAAATCAAGTTTGATAAAGAAGTTTTTAACGATTACTTTTTAATTGAATACATTCCAACAAGAGAAAAAGAAAATGAATTAGAACCAAGAATCGAAATTAGAAATAGAAACAAGGAATATTCATTGAATAAACGTTTAACTAAAATTCTTTCACAAGAATACCCAAATATCATTTATGATTTTACCGATTCAGAGAGAGCTATTGTGGCAAATATTGAGTTAGACATAAAAAATAATGAAATTGTATTTGAGAAAATCCCAACACTAGAAAACAAAGCTCAAATAGAAACCTTGTCAATTTGGGAAACCAAAGCAAAATTCATTGAAGCTATTCAGAATTCAAAAGAAAAACTCCTAATAGAAAGTCCTTGGATAAAAAGAGCAGCTTTAAATTACATTCCAGAATTAGAAACAGCACTAAAAAGAAAAGTAAATATTATGGTGCTTTATGGTATTGAAGGAAATGATGAGCATGATTTCAAAGCAATAAGAGAAATGGAACGATTAGTTCAAAATTATAAGAACTTTAAATTGATTCATTTACCAACACATTTTGAAAGTACAGGAAATAAAAATATGGTTGGATCACATAAAAAATTAGTGATAAAAGACAATGAATATTACATTCATGGTAGCTTCAATTTTTTATCATTCAATAAAAATGAAGGTCAAAAAGTAGCCAATGAAGAAACCTTATTAATTAGCTTAGACGTTTCAAAAAAATGGACACAAGTTTTCAATCAATACAAGATTGATAAAATTTAATTCAATTCTAAAAGGATTTAGTTTTAATGTTCTAATAATAGATTCTATCACGAAAAAAAGTCAGTAGTAGAAATGACGCTGATGGTTCCATAGGGCACTCCTTCCCAACGCTCTAAAAAAAATTAAAGACACAGTTTTTATAAAAACATATACTCTTCAATACCAATAATTTTCTTCTAATTTTTATATTTTTGAATAAATTATAAATTACCCCAAATGTCCATAACCAACAAGAAACTCAAAATCAATATTTTTGGAGAGTTATGGACTTTAAAGAAAGTACTTTTAACACCCATCGAAATGGAGTATTATAGTAGCATTGCTTCTGGAATGAATCAACCGCTGCATCAAGCTTTATTAGACCCATTCTTTTATCCAAAATTACGATTGGAAAGCACTACTTCATTTATTGATTTAAAAGGAAATGTAATCTCAGGTGTTACCGAAAATTCATCCAATCAAATTGATCTTTGGTTTGATGGGAAAAAAGAGAAAATATGGGTTGCTAATTTAAAGAATGTTACCCTCTTCCCTATCTACAATATTACCTTTTCAGAAGATTTAAAAGAACTTTCAAGTGGAATTTATATCGAAACTTTAGAATTTGGAAAGATTGCTTCTTGCGAAGTAATGTTAGATGATTTTAGCAAAGAGCGTTTAGAATTTAATTTTATAAAACACAAGGAACTACTTCTACTTGAAAATAGATTTAAATACAATGGTAAAATTTTGAAAAGTAACAAAACCGATAGTAATTTTATTAGAATTCATAGTTTTGAAATCTAATAAAAGTGAATAAATCACCAAACATAAAACCATAAAATTTCTATTCTTTAGGGTTTTCCGTAAAACGGTAAAAAAACTCAAAAAACATCAAAATGATATTTGTACTGTATGAAATCGAAATAAAATTCTTCGATGTCATCGGCTTTCATAAAAGCCACAAATTCGTCTAGTGGCACTTCAAAATAGAGGTGAATTACTTTGCGTTTGAACTCTATTCCTAAAATTTGATTCTCTTCATCATATCCCACATTGAGTATATTAATAGAGTTTATTGGGTATTTAGTCATGATATACATGTTTTAATTTTCTTTAAAGCCATATATCAAAAAAATAAATCCTGTAGAGATGTCTATTGACATCCAAATTGATTTTTTGTAGAGATAAATAGGAATTATAGGATTGAAGAGAATTGCTAAACAAATAAAGGTTATTCCAAAAAGGTTTACATCTTTTTGAACCTCCTTAAACAATACCAAAATGGCTCCGATTGTAATTGCCATTCTTAAAAAAGTATAGTAGCCTATTGGCATATCAAAGCAAGCTATCAAAGCAATAACAGCGCATATCATACATATTGTTCTCATAAATGAAATATTATTTTAAAATAATATTTCAAACTTAAAACCAATAAAAGAGTATACCTTACGGGAAACCGTAAAGAGAATAAAGAAATAAAAAAGAGAGTTTTTATACTATTCCTAAATCTTTAGCAATAGAGATTAAATGAACGGTATTGTTGGCTTTAAAGTAATCTTTGAGTTTGCCGATTCTTTTTTCAATAGTGCTTTTACTGCTTGGAGTTATGCCTAATTCTTTGAATTTGATGTCCATTTTATCTTGTGGGACACCTAATGATAATTGTTTTATAAGTTCAATATCAAAATTATCAATTTCATTAATTGTTTTGTCCTGAAGTAAATGTTCCATTTCGGGTGAAATATACTTTTCATTAGTTTGAAAAAGGTTTTTGATTGCTTTTTTCAATTCATGAATACTTCTACGTCCTTTAATTACAAAACCATCAATATTTTGATTTTCAAAAAGAGATTTTATATGAAAGGTTTTATCTTCAACCGAGTGCACTATTATTTTTAAATCGGGTTGTACTTCTCTTACCCATTTTATCAAATCATCACCAGAAATTAATTGTACTTTTCTATGATCAGCTCTAAAAGACAAATCACTTATTAATAAATCAAATGGTTCGTTGTCAAGAATGGCTTTCTTGATTTTTAATTGTGCATCATCACAGTATTTAGCATGGTGAATTTCTGTAACTCCAAGTTCACTTAGTACTTGCATCACCGCTAAGTTAATACTATCAAAATCTTCCGCTATTATTACTTTCTTAAACATGACTTTGTAATTATTTAGGTATTTTCAATTTTGCTTTGAATCCTTTATTAGTTTCCGTTTCAAAAGTAATAGTTCCGTTTATGGATAAAATACGGTTTTCCGCATTTTGCAAACCTTTTTTTAAATTTAACAAATCTGAACATCCTATTCCGTTGTCTGAATAATTGATTTCGACACCTTTTTTATAGGTTTCAAATCCAATTACTACCAAGCTACAGCCACTGTGTTTTCTCATGTTTACCATCAATTCTTGCAAAGTTCTGTAGATAACTATTTTGGATTCTTTCTTGAGTTTTTGCCAGTCTGCTGGAGCGGTATTATTTTTTACAATAACATTAATATTGTTGCTGTTATAACTTGAAAGCATGGCTTTAAGAACAGCTTCAAAATTATCACCAGTATCAATTTGGCTGTTTTCTTTAGAAATATTTCTTGATTGCGTGTAGATTTTATCTAAGTTTTCAAGAAGAAATTCTTTATTGGTTGGATTGTTCAAATCTTGTGTATCTGCATAAGTCATAGCGTTAAAAACATCATTAGCTAATTCATCATGAAGCTTTTTGGAAATTCTAGTTTCGGTTTCGTAAGTTGCTTTTTGAAGCTTTCTTCTGTTTTTTGAACGAATTGTAAAAAACACAAATAAAGATATTGTGGATACAAAAATGAACAATGAAAGGTAGAGTTGTTTTTGACTTTTTTGCTTTTCGCTTTCTTTTAAAGCTATGTTGGCATCGTACTTAATTTTAGCAAATTGTGTCTTTGAGTTTTGTCTTACTTTATTAATGCTATCCGAAATATTCATTTGCTTTAAAGCAAGACTTTTTACCTCATTAGTGTTGGATGAAGCAATTAGAAACTTAATAGCTTCAATTCTGTCATCTGGACTGTTGATTGCTGTAGCAGCATTGTAGGCTTTTTGAGCAAAATCATTAGATAATTTCAAATTCGATTTTAAATAATACTCCGCCATATCCATGTAAGAAGCAATTAGCTCAGAATTATTATTAATACTATCACGGATTTTTAAAGATTGATTTAAATAATCAATTGCTTTAGGATTGTTCAATTTAAAATAAGCATATCCAAGATTATCAAGAACTTTGGCATAATTGGATTTGTCTTTAATGAGTGAAATATCTTTAGAAAGATTTAGAAGTAATTGTCCCGCTTTATTATATTCTTTCGATTCTATATAAGTATAAGCTATATTATTTATATAAACCAATTTATCTTCTTCAGTTAAGGCAGTACTTTTTGCAAGATTGAAATATTTATGAGCACTTTCATAATTATACTGTTCCAAGTGCGATATTCCAATTAGATTATAAGTTGTATTTATACTTTTATAATCAGGTAAAATAGAAATTATGCTTGTTGCAGTTGCTTCACTTCCTGAAAAATCACATCTTTTTTGTTGTATTTCTGCAAGATAATATAAAGCATATACCCTTCTTTCCTTTTCCTGATCTGAACAAGCATCATTAGCTTTATAAAAATAATAGTAAGCACTATCATATTCTTGTTTGTTATAAAATGATAATGCTTTTTCTATATTTAAATTATAGTTCTCATTTTTTGGATTTTCTATTTTCTTATTACATGAAATAAAAATAGAAAACACAATTACAATAAAAATCGGGAAATGTACTTTTTTAAATATCATTCCCTGAAATTATCGATTTTAATTAGAATAGAAAAATATTTCTATTTAATTATGGTGTTACAGGTGGCGGTGGCGGAGGAGTGTATCCAACTTATCCACTTAATAAATTTGACAAATTAAATCCAGATGATTTAACAGAAAAAATTAAGAAAACGAAGGTTACAACAAGTAAACAAAACGAACTTGTAAAGAAGGATGATAAACCGATTATTAAGAAAGATGATATAATTGGAGTCGGTAAAAGTAAATTTAAACAAAAAATTGGAATTGGTTCGTTGGTTGTTTTGGGATTGTTTGGTGCGAAAAGTATGTTTTTCAAAGAAAAAGAATGTATGGAGTGAAAAGAAGATCATTATGACTTGGTTGATTGCCAAAGTGAAGAAGTTGGATTTGCATCTGAAACATTACCAAATATTAAATTTTCTAACAAATCAACAACAACCGATATTCACCATCCTTTTCAATGGGTGCTCTGTGAATGCATGGTAACACTTGTTGTGTTGGATGGTCTACTGCCAGTCGCCATAGATGACCTACGCCTAAGTTAATTGGAGTGGCGTTGGGTTGCGCTTGGTAATGCAAATCGAAATAATTTTCTTTTAAAAAGTCTTCAAATTCAGCTTCTGGGCCATCGTGGAGGTCTTTTAATTGTGCTCTAATTTCGGGAACTAGTATTTTTTGTTGGGCTTCATCGTTGGCAATGAGGTCGCTTGCTGCTCCGTGATAGGTACACAAAAAAGTGTCGGCGGCAATGGGCGAACGGTCTACATGAAAGGAATACACATCGGTAGTAATGAAATCAAAGTCGGTATCGCGTTCGTAACATTGGAGTAAGTTGAGCACTGGAGCTGCTCCAAGGTCGGTTAGTTCTTGCAAATCCTTTAAGATAATTTCTCTAGCGCAATTTCCTTGTGGTGAAAGTTGCAGAGCCAATAGGTCTTTGGGAGTTACTTCGGTGATGTTCTCTTTCAATTGGAGTTTGCTTACTAGCTCTTTAAAATCGCCTTCCAAATTTCGGTACCAGCACAGCGCATTGCGAGTTCCTTCAAAATCGGTTTGTATCAGTTCCGAAAAAGAGGTAACGATTCCAATTTGTTTGCTGTTAGAAAATGTAGGGTTCATATAGGTAAATAAGTTTGGTAACGCGTTGCAAAATTAGTACATAAACCCTCTAAAAATTAGTTTTTTAATAAAAACATTGGTTGGTTGGAACTAACGAACTTTTTATATATTTGTAAAAATTAAACCTTACTTATGAAAAAAGTTTTTTTAGCATTATTCCTGCTTGCGTCTTGTAGTTTTTTTGCGCAATCTACCGATTTAGATCCGTTTGAAATCAACTACTCTTATGTACAACTTCCTACGAAACCTATCTTGGATAAGAAAAATAGAAACTATTCGTTTTTAATTTCTTTTGACCGCTCTTTGTTGTACAACAAATCGAAGTACTTTATTGAAAACCAAGTAACCATCTCTGGTTTAGAAAAAAGAGAAAAAAATGGTTATATGAGTGTTGAAGTAATGCTTCAGAACCCAGTGGTTACCAAAAAAGAAGTAACTACTAGAACGGTTACTAACAAAGATAGAAACGGAGTTCAATCTACTAGATACTATTACACTCCTGTGGTTTCTTATAGCCAACAAGGAAATGCAAAAGTGGTAAGTGGTGATGGTAAAATCAACAAAATCATCAGTTTCAATGGTTCTAATACCATAAAAGGAACTGAAACTGAGAATTACAACCAAGCACAAAATGGTCAGTATTCACTACAAAGTACTATAATAAACAACTATTTGAATGAAGTAGTGAACCGTTTGAATAACGAACTAAACAACGAATTTGGTTACCCAATAAAAGAAGGTAAAGACCAATTTTGGATTTTGGCAAATAAAAAACACCCAGAGCAAGCGGCTGAATACAATGCTTACTTACAAGCCAAAGCGGTTTTTGACAAAATGAACTTTGCTGAACCAGTAGATGGTTTTGAAAAAGAATTGGAAGAACCAATCAACTATTTCAAATCATTGTCTAACAAATATACTACTGATTCTAAAGCTGATAGAAAAATACGTTACAGTGCTTACTATAATTTAGCTAAAATCTACAACTATTTAGACCAACCAGCTAAGTCTAACGAATGGGCTAATATCTTAGTTACCAACGATTACGACCCAGGAGATGGAAAAACAATGATTAAAGAAAATGACAACAATATTGCGTTATTTAATGTTAATCAATTAAAAACAAGACACTTTCCTGTTGATACTAAGAATTTTATATTTGAAGAAAATGTACCTCAACAACAAGTTTACAATTCAAATCCTTCTTATTCGCAATCAGCACCTTATAGCATTGAAACCGATCCAAACTATACTTTGGCTTATATCTTGACTATCAAAAAAGATACAATTACTGGTTATATGCCAAAAAGCAGAGGATTAAACTTAAGTGATGCTGTAATGGTAACTGTAAAAGATTTCCAAGGAAAATTCTCTGAAAGAAGTTTTAAAGCGAATGAAGTAAACAAATTAATCCTAAGTAATGGTGAAGAGTTTGCAACAGTAGCGTTCAAAGTTTCGACTGAAAATGGAGGTGTAACACTTTCTGGAGCTAGTAAAAAATTCGTTAAAGAAATGTATGCTGGAAAAAAGATGTCGGTTTATCAATATTTTAATGGAGAAATTATCGTCAAAGCAGCTAACGAATCGGAAGGAAAATCGAATGCTTCTGCCTCTTGGATGTTAGGACCGAAAAAACGTTTTGAAGAATTAGCTGCAGGTTGTCCGGAACTATTAGCTAGAGTCGACAAAAAAGAGTTTAAAAACAACTTAGAAAGTATCTTATCGTTTGCACAAGCGCTTGACGAGTGTAAATAATAAGTTTAGATAAATTAAAAAAAGGATAACTCGAGTTATCCTTTTTTTTATGCCATACCTTTTTTATAGCAATACTATAAAATAGCGATAACTAAATAACTTTTTCAATAGTCTTAAAACCTACTGTTTTCCCTGGTGAAGACTTTGGTCTTTTTATAAAATAACCATCACCGTCGTCGTCACTATCCTCTTTAATAATTAACGTAAAACTATATTTAAGGTCTTTGCCTATTTCGTCCTCATTCACTACAACCTCTACTTTTATGGATTGATATTTAGGATAGAACGTTCTATTGACTTGATGGAAATCATAAGCTTTTAAAGTGGCATTGTAATTCAGATAAGTAGTAAACTCTTCGCTATGCTCTTCTTCTGTGATGCTAATTTTAATACATTCTGGATGCGGTTTGGCTTCCATAGTTTCGAAATGCAATAGCGTGAATTTTTTCGTATCATGGAGCACGCTTTTCAAAGGCATGGCTCTATTGGCTCTTAAGTTCATGATAGAAATAAAATTACTCATTTGCTGATTTTTAAAAACTAAAGATACAAAAAACAAATGTTGTATTATTCAAAAAAAATAAATAGGTTTGAGGTACACAATAGTACTAAAAAAACTATTTCATTTACAACAACAAACTCATGGAAGACAAGCAATTACCTGTTCATTTAGAAGGAAGTTACGACAGCATTTATGGTAACTTTGGCTATAGATTTGCTGCTTTACTCCTTGATGGAATCATCCTTGCTCCAATATCTGTCGGATTTTTTGTTTTTAATAGTATGGATTTAAATAATGTCTATGCAGGTATTTTGGTTAGTAATGCCATTACTATTTTCTACCACATCTACTTCCCTACCAAATTTGGCGCTACGCCAGGCAAACTTGCATTAGGATTACATATATTAAAAATGAATGGTGATGCTATAACCTATAGTGACGCCTTTAGAAGGTACTTACCCAATTTACTACTTGGACTTATTGCGATAATCAATACCCTATTTGCAGTAAGCAAAGCCGATGCAAAAGTATACAATGATTTGAGTTGGATGAAGCAATCGGAATACTTGCAAAGTATGAATTCAAGTATGTTTTATATCCAAATGATTTGTATTAACGCTTTATTATTTACAAGTTTTTTCATCTTTATGTTCAACGAAAGAAAAAGAAGTATTTCTGATTTAAGTGGTGATACCGCTGTGGTAAAAAAATACTACTTGAAGCAAATAAAAGAAGTGATGAATAAATAATAAAAATGGTTCCCACTAAGAGAACCATTTTTTATTCAAAGCAATTAATTGATTTAATCTTTCACTCCTAATTTAGTCAATATATCGGCCATCAAACACCATTTTGTAATGGATGATTGTAAAAGATTAGCACCGACAAAGGCAGTAAACCACAACCAATTCTGATTTACATATAAAGATAAAAGTATGCTGATAAGGATAAAAGTTCCTGCAACGGCATGAATAATTCTTGTTTTCATTTTAATATTAGATTTTAGATATTAAATATTAGATATCAAATTAATTAGATTTTTCTATATTCAGAATGGCGGAATGGATATGTGATAATGTTTCTTGTTTTGCATTGAATTCAGTTATAGCGCTACAAACCATATCAACATTTTCCTTTTCTACAAAGGCGTAAAACATTATGGATTCATTTTCGTTCATTTCTGTTCCAAACCAATTGCTTTCAATGGCGTCTTCTGAAGTGTCTCTATAGCCTGTAACTTCTCGGTAAGAGAACGTTTTGACTTGTGCTTTTTTTAGAATTTGTTTGACTTCTTTTTCAAATTCAGCTACTGCTGTTATTAATAATAGTTTCATGTTTAAAAGTTTAAGAGTTTAAAAGTTTAAGAGTTTAAAGGCATAGCTTAAAAACTAAAACTTATATTTAAAATGCATTTCGACAAGCTCAGTGTGACAATTGACTGAATACTGAACACTGACCACTGACCACTAATTATTCTCCCATTTTTTTCTTTCTGTAATGTAGTAGATTAATGGCACTACAATCAAGGTTAGAATTGTTGAAACGATAGCTCCAAAAACTAATGAAATCGCTAATCCTTGGAAAATTGGATCGAATAGAATGATTACGGCTCCAATTACAACGGCTCCTGTTGTTAGTAAGATTGGTGTGGTTCGCACTGCTCCTGCTTCGATAATGGCTTGTTTTAATGGAATTCCGTCATTAAGTCGGATTTCAATAAAGTCGATGAGCAAGACGGAGTTTCGAACCATGACTCCTGCCAATGCAATCATTCCAATAAAAGATGTTGCTGTGAAAAAAGCTCCTAGTAACCAGTGACCGAATACAATTCCGACCAACGAAAGTGGAATTGCCATCATCATAACCATTGGTGTTTTGAAATTTTGGAACCAACCTACAATCAGCATATAAATGATAACAATAACAACCGCAAACGCTACACCCAAATCACGGAACACTTCTAATGTAATTTGCCATTCTCCATCCCATTTTACCGTGAAATCACTTTCATCTGATGGTTGATCCATATACAATTCGTTGACTTTGTATCCTTTTGGCAATTTCATCTTTTGCAATTCTTCGTTCATTCCCAAAATAGCATACACCGGACTTTCTAGTGTTCCTGCCATATCAGCCGTTACATAAACTACTCGTTTTTGGTCTTTTCTGTAAATTGTTTTCTGCAAAGTATCAGCAACCACTTTAACCAAATCAGAAACTGGAACCACATTACCCTGACTTCCTTTAATTTTTAAATTCTGAATGTCTTGCAACGATGTTTTGTCTTTATCATCAAGAGACAATACGATTCCAACACTGTTATTAGAATTTTCATCATACAAATTAGAAACTGGATATTCTTTCAAAAGATAAGTAAGATTTCCAACTACTTGTTGTGGTGCAATTCCGTTAAGCATTGCTTTTTCTTTGTCCACTTCCAATCGATATTCAGTTTGATTATCTTCAGTCATCCAATCGACATCAACAATATCGGATGTTTTTTCTAAAATACCTTTTACTTGATTGGCTACGGCAATTTGGTCTTTATAATTTGGTCCATATATTTCGGCAACCAATGTCGATAAAACTGGTGGTCCTGGTGGCACTTCGATAATTTTGACATTCGCACCATATTTTTTAGCAATCTTTTGCACTTCTGGACGAACCAATTTGGCAATATCATGACTTTGTAAATCACGGTCTTCTTTGTGTAACAAATTCACTTGAATATCAGCCATATTGCTTCCGCCACGCAAATCGTAATGACGAACCAAACCGTTGAACGTAATAGGTGCAGAAGTTCCGATGTAATTTTGATAATCCACAACTTCTGGAATAGTCGTAAGATATTGAGCGATTTCTTGAGTAACGGCTGCCGTTCTTTCTAACGTAGTTCCTTCAGGCATATCAACTACCACTTGGAATTCGTTTTTGTTATCGAAAGGCAACATTTTTACCAAAACGGATTTGGTGAAAAACATCAAAACAGAACCTGCTAATAAGACAACCGTAATTCCTAACATTACTCTACGTTTGGTAGAATTTTCAAGAAATGGACGTTCAATTTTGTTGTAAACTCTATAAATCCAAGACGTTTCTAATCCTTGTTCGGCTTTGTGTTCTTGTTCGTCCTTTTCGTGTAATAAATGATACCCCAAATAAGGCGTAACAGTTAAAGCCACAAACAATGAAAGCAACATCGCAATAGAAGCTCCAATTGGCATCGGACTCATATAAGGTCCCATCATTCCTGATACAAACGCCATTGGAAGAATTGCTGCAATAACGGTAAACGTTGCTAAAATGGTAGGATTTCCAACTTCATTAATCGCAAAAATAGCGGCTTGTTTGAACGGTAATCGCTTCATCTTGAAATGTCGGTGCATGTTTTCGGCAATTATAATACTATCATCTACCACAATTCCCACCACGAAAACTAAGGCGAAAAGCGTAATTCTGTTAAGCGTATAACCCAACATATAGTAAGCAAACAAAGTCAAAGCAAACGTTAATGGCACAGAAAAGAATACCACTAATCCACCACGCCAACCCATAGCTAACATTACTAAAAGCGTTACGGCAATAATCGCAATTCCTAAGTGCATCAATAATTCTCCTACTTTGTGAGAAGCAGTTTCTCCATAATTACGAGAAACCTCCACATGAACGTCGTCGGTAATTAAAGTTTTCTTCAAACCTTCTACTTTTTCAAGGATTTTATCTGCAATTTTCATCGCATCAGCGCCTTTTACTTTTCCTATAGAAATAGTAACCGCTGGATATTCTGATTTGTTTTTAGTATATTTTTCATTGGCTTTTCCGTAACCAAAAGACACATAACTTCTTGGTGTTGAAGGTCCATCTTGAACAGCAGCTACTTGTTTTAAATACACTGGCATGTTTGCATTTACACCCACAACCAAATTCTCAACGTCTTCTGAATTGGATAGAAATTGTCCTGTTGTAAGCAAGTATTCTTTATCATTAGAAACAAAACTTCCCGATTGCGAACTACCATTATTGGCTTGAATCATTTGCATAACTGACAAAGCATCCACACCATTTTCAGCCATTTTATCTTTGTCTAAAACTACTTTCAGCTCACGAGTTCTTCCACCAATTTCTTTGGTAATGGCAACATCTTTTACTTTTTCTATTTCAGAAGTTACTTCTTCGGCAATTTGACGAATTTCAAAATCGTTTAATGTTTCGCTCCAAAGTGTCAATCCCATCATGGGAACATCGTCAATCGAACGCGTTTTTACCATAGGTTTGTAAACACCTTTTGGGAACATATTTTCGTTTTTCATTAACTCGTCGTATAATTTTACATACGAGCGTTCCGAATCTTCACCTACATAAAATTGCACAATAATCATGGCTTGACCATTCATAGCCATACTATGTAAATGCTCAACGCCTTTGATGTTTGACAAAACTTTCTCCAATGGTTTTATAACACGGCTTTCTACTTCTGCCGGACTTGCTCCTGGATAACCAATCATGACATCGGCCATTGGAACATTGATTTGTGGTTCTTCTTCACGCGGAATTAAGAACGAACTATATACACCGATTATCATCAATCCAACCATCAATAGAATGGTTAATTTAGAGTTGATGAAAAAATGGGCTATTTTACCTGATATACCTTCTTGCATTTTTTTTAGTTTATGAGTTTAGAAGTTTATGAGTTTAAAAGGCAATGCTTAAAAACTAAAAACTTATATTTAAAAAGCACTTCTACTGAGATTACTGCGACTGAATACTGCGACTGAATACTGCGACTGAATACTGCGACTGAACACTGAACACTGATTACTGAATACTAACCAAAGCTCCGTTATACAATTTTCCTTCTGCTGAAACGATGTATTGTTCGTTAGCCGATAATCCTGATAAAACTTCTACTTGGTTTCCGAATGATTTTCCGGTTCTTATCCATCTTAAAATGGCTGTTTTTCCGTTGGCTATGGTGTAAATTCCTGTAAGTTGTCCTTGTTTTACCAAAGCACTTTCTGGCACCATAACTTTATCTGATTTTATTGTTGTTTCCGTTTTAGGTTTGTTCGCAATTGGAAATTGAACATTCACAAACATTCCTGATAAAATGGCTTTGTCAGTTGCGTTCAAGGTTACTTTTACTAAATATTGTCCACCTGTATTTTTAGCCGAACCACTTACTTCAGAAACTTTTCCTGACACTTCTTTGTTGATTGATTTTACTAAAACTTTAACTGCCATTCCGTTAGTAATTTGAGCAATATCACTTTCAGAAACCATTGCAGTTACTTGCATTCTTGAAACTCCTTCAACACTAACTAAAGGCATTCCTGGATTCGCCATATCACCTTCTTTAACAAACGTATTAGTAACTTCTCCAGAAAATGGAGCTGTAATATTGGAATAAGAAAACTGCGCCATTACTTCGTTTCGCATTTGCCTTGCTCCTTCTAAACCTGCTTTTGCCATTTCGTAACGCGAAGTCATATCGTCCAATTCTTTTTGAGTAGCACTTTGTTGTGCAAATAAGGCTACAAAACGATCATAATCTTTTTTGACATTATTATACCCTGCTGTTGCTTGCAAAATAGAAGCATCTACTTGTGCTTTCTTGGCTTGTAAGTCGGTGTTGTTTACACTTACTAGAAGCTGCCCAGCTCCTACTTTTTGCCCTACTTTTACGTGAACTTTTGTCACATAACCCATCATTCGAGTAGAAACATTGGCACTATTTTCGGCTTCAATTTTTCCACTTGCGGTTACAAATGGCGCATTTGAATCGGCTGAAATTCCGCTTACTTGAACTGCAATGGCTGGTTCGTTATTGGTTGCTTCTTTCGTTTCTTTTCCGCATGATACGAATAAGATAGTTGATAGGGTTAGGATGGTTATTACTTTCTTCATAATATTTTCTATTGTCTTAATACTTAATACTCTAATCTTAATACTCTTTTACTTAGTTAAAAATTGCAAATACTGCTTAGTGAAATTATATTCAAAAACCGATTGCAAATGCTCCAATTCTTTTTGAATCATTTGAGTTTCTGATTGCAATAAATCGGTTGTTTTTTCTAATCCTTGCGTAAATCTATTTTGACGAATTCTATAAGCTTCTTGGGATTGTTCCAAGGCTAATTTTGACAGATTTACTTTATTTTCAGCATCTTTCAATTGACGATTGGTTTTGTTTAATTCCAATTGGCTTTGTTTTTTGTATTGGTCTTTTTCAACATCGGCTTTTTGCGATTCAGCTTTGGCTTTTTGAAATTTTCCAATCGATTTATATCCGTCAAAAACATTCCATGATAATTGCGCTCCGACTAAATATCCTTTAGCAGCAGTTCCTAAAAAGTTTTGGTCGTACAATTCATAACTTCCAAAAGCATTTAATCTTGGTAAGAAAGCCATTTTAGAGGATTGCAACATTTTAGCATAAGCTTCAGACGATTTACTCATCGCTTGAATATCCTTTCTATTATCTGATAATGAAGTATTTATTTCTTCAATTACAATTGCATTATCTAATTCTTCCGATGGTTTGTAGATTTTCCCATTACTATCTTCATTCAATAAAAAAGCTAAATAATCGGACGCATTTTGCACATTACTCTTGGCATATTGCAGTTGGTTGGCGATTTCATTTACTCGAACTTGAACATTCAGCAAATCGGTTTTTTGCAACATTCCTTGTTTGAAATAATTATCAACTAATTTCAAATTGGCTTTTCCTGTTGAATTGGCTTTTTCTAAAACTTTTACTGCTCTGTAAGCCAATTGCAATTGCATGTACGCTTTTGAAACCTCTAATTCTAAATATTCTTTAGTACGTTCGGTTTGCAATTGATAGGCTTCCATTTTAGATTTTGCAGCTTTTCTTTCAAACAAACCATCAACATTAATTAAAGGTTGTTGGATTTCAAATTTGGTAGCAAAATTTTGCGTTTTAGCTGGATCATTTAACAACGCTGGATTGAAATCTGCCATAGTCAAAATTTCTTGATTCAATTTAGAACCAAAAGCCATCAATGGATTGGTGGTAGAAATTCCGGTATGCGACACATTGATGTTGGGCAAAAAGAGTGCGTTGGATTGATTGTAATCTGCCTTTGCTGATTGATAGGTTTTTTCAGCAATTTTTATTTGTAAATTCTTTTCGGATAGTTTCTGAGACAATTCGCTTTTAGAAATAGACAAAGTATCTTGACTAAAACCAAAAAGTGAACTCAAAATTGTTCCTGTAAAAATGATGTAACTTATTTTCTTCATAATTTTATATCTGAATTATAAAGCAAAAGTAGAACGGTAAAAATGTCTTTACAGTTACAAATGTTACAGAGTAACTAATGTTACAAAAAAAGCGTCCAATTTCTTGAACGCTTTTTGAATAAATAGTGTGATTTATTTAGTTAACTATCACTTTTTGAGAAACATAAAATTTATCATTAAAGATAAAAGTTATGATAACAGTTTGATTTGCAACGCCATCGATTTCAAAATTCATTGAATTTTCTCCTTGTTTGGCATCAGAAACTTCACCATCTGTAATAATTTTTCCGTCTAATGAAGTTACGAAATAATCAATTGTTGTTTCATAAGCCATATTAAAGTTAATTTTTACAACACCATTTTGAGTTGGATTTGGAGAAACCGACATAGAAAATGGATTTTTTCCGTTGATTTCTTGAACTCCCAAAGGTTGATTACGTATCAATTTTACTTCATAAATGGTTGGATTTGCTGAAGTTGTACTAGTTTGATTCACGCTGAAAGGATTTTGCGTCGGACTGCTCAAACCACCTACGATATGACCAATTACAAATTCATTTGCAGTGATTTCATCTAACTTTATTACTTCATTTGAAAAATGTGGTAATGCTTTGTTTTGAATAAATTCGGCACTAGCACCTTTTAAACTCGGCATTGTTTCTGGCAATTGATATTCTTGCAAAGAACCATCTGCAAAGCGTGTTGTGCGACTAATTGTATTTACAAAAGGAACCGCATTATCCTGAATCAAAGTGGTTCCGTTATAATAGTATTGGCTAATTCCTCCAAAAAACAAATTGTGCATTCTGTTGGTTGATGCATCATACAAACAGGATTTGGCACTGTGATAGTTACTCAAATACTGATTAAATGTAGTTTGAGCAACATGTCCAGATGCCTTAATATCAACCGGATACAAAAATGGTAAATCTACATTGATTTGAAAAACACCTGATGAAATCGTATAACCCAATTCGCCATTTGGAAAAACTTGTGGTAACAAATTATAATCTCTTCTGTGTAAATGAACAGCATCGGTAATTACTTCATAATTAGCAATACTCAATTGTGTTCCTGAATTGTTAATGGTAAATTTTTTAATTCCATTAGTGTAGGTTTGCACAAAAGTTGGGTTGTTCATTGGGTTATATCTTCCGTCAAATCTATGACCTCCAACAAGATAAAACGTGTTTCCAATTTTACCTAATTGTCCGCCAGTAACTGCAAAATTTTCATCCGTTATTTGTTTGAAATAACTTGCAATTGGAGTTCCTGCAATTACTGCATTTATCAAGTTGGGCACATCAACTGATGTCATTTTATTGAACGTGATATGATCATTGGCTGTAGCCGAAAACGCGTAACCACCAACTAAATAAAGAGTTGTGTCATCTTGGTAAAAGTTGAAATTTGTCGCTTGAAGTTGTTCTTTTAAAGCAGTTGCCAAAGAATTTACTGAAGCTGACCAAAACTGATTGGTAGCAATATCAACCACATAAATATTGGTATTATTACTTGCAGCTGGAAAAGCATTGAAAGGTTGGCGTGCATGAATTCCGTCGATTCTCCCTCCTATTATTAACCATTTTCCGTTATGTTGTGCAAAGGCATACGAATGAATTCCGGGAAAATTCGGAATGGTTATCGGATTTAATTGCACCTGATAATCAAAAGTAGTTTGCGAAATGGCAAAACTTGAAATTAAGAGGAATACAATTTTATATAATGTTTTCATTTTAAGATTTTTAAAATTGTATAATAGAAGATTAGTGTCAATTAAAAACTGACACTAATCATCACTATTACATTAAAAAATTACGCTTTTTTCTCTTCTGCTTTTTTAGAAGAACAACAGCCTCCTTTTTTCTCACCTTCGCCACAAGATTTTTTCTCTTCTGAAGAACATGATTTTTCTGTTTTAGCTTTTTTCTTTTTTTGTTTAGGCTCTTGTTGAGCGTTTACATTCATTGAAAATAAGAAAGCTACTATTGCTAATATTGAAACTATTTTTTTCATTTTTTTATGTTTTAAATTTTTAAATTGATTTGTTGTAATTCATTAAATTACGCTTATTTTAAGACAATAAAAACGATTCTGGTGGTTGCCAAATAGTTACATTATAATTAGAACTAAAGTTTTTGTGGTATAAAATATTTTCTTTTTTTGGAATAAAACTTATGTTGTTTACAAAAGAATATGTTGAAGCAAATACTAAAAATGTTGGACTATTCAAGCTATAACTTAAGAGACATTTTTCTTTTTCACAACCTTTAGTTGGTTCACAGTCAGAATTGGATTTATTGCATGAAACTTGTTCTTTTTGAGCCAATTGCATTTTGATTGCTTTAACCGACGGAAGAATGGTTAAGGCATTAAAATAAAAGCATAATAAAATTGCAAAATATTTCATAGAACAAATTTATTCAATAAAAATAAATTAAAATGTGACAAATGTTACACAAAAAAAAGCGTCCAATTTCTTGAACGCTTTTTTAAAATATCTTAGCTAATTATGCTGCTTTTTTAGATGCACAACATCCACTTTTTTTCTCACCTTCACTACAAGATTTTTTTTCTTCTGTTGTTGAAGCTGTTTTTTCAGTTTTAGCTTTTTTCTTTTTTTGTTTTGGCTCTTGAGCGTTTACATTCATTGAAAATAAAAACGCTACTACAGCTAACATTGATGCTACTTTTTTCATTTTTTATATTTTTAAAATTAATGTTTCTTTACTTATTTATATCAAATAGTGTTCCAAATATACTATTTTATTCCTTAAACAAAAATAAATTAACTTTTATTTATTCTTGTTCTCCTTTACAAATAAATTGAATAACAATCCGCCCATCAAGGCACCATATAATGTGCTATTCAATGGTTTAGAGGTTATGGCACAAGTTCCGCTAGCGCAACCTACATAATGATAGTAGGCATATCCTGCAATTGCTCCAACGATAACTCCAACTGCTGCTATAATAATTGCTTTCTTACTCATTTTATTTGGTCTCATTCATTCTTCCGATAGCGCAATTCACATAGGATTTGGCTTGGCGAAGCAACGTATTATCACCTTTTTCTGGATAACCAAGTTCGTTTAGTTTAGCAATAATTGTTGCTCTATTCGCGGTTCCTTTTACAACTATGGTATCAATTTCTTTATCAATGGTAACTTCTTCTACGTTATCAATTTTTAATAAAGCTGTTTTAATACTGTTCATACAACCACCACATTTTATATTCTCAACTTCAAAAATTGTTTCCATTTTTTTATTTATTAATTTGTTTTTTCCAGAATAATTTGAATAATTTCTTCTTTAGATAAAACTCCTGATTGACGCCACAGTTGTTGTCCTCTTTGATACAACATCATTGTTGGAACACCACGAACTTGTTGCATTGCCGCTAATTCTTGGTTTTTATCTACATCTACTTTAATGATAGAAACTCTATCACCTAAACTGTCTTTTACTTGTTTCAAAACTGGTCCGAGCATTTGACATGGTCCGCACCAAGTGGCAAAAAAGTCTATTAAAACAGGTTTATCAGAATTGATAATATCTTTAAATGAATCGTTCATAATTATTTATTTTTATCGTAATTTACATTACATCCACTTGGTCCGCAACCCATATTAAAAAGGGCTTGAAACAAAAAGAAGATTCCAAAAACTATAAAAAACCATTCGTGCGTTTGATAAGCATTATAAAATAAAAATAAAGCCAATGCTACTCTAAGGAATCGCATAAAATGCCAATTGGTAAAAAGTAATTGTTTCATTTTTTTATTTATTTCAATGTAGATGGACAAACGTAATTTGTTGTTTTAATTCCGGTATTTCTTATGGCAGCAAAACCACCTAATACGTTGATTACATTATGATAACCACGAGCTTTTAATATCGATGCAGCAATCATAGAACGATAACCTCCGGCGCAATGCAAATAAAAATCTTCTTCTTTAGGAAACTCAGCCAAATGTTCGTTTAAAAAATCTAAAGGAGTTGAAGGAACGTCTAAAATATGTTCAGAAGCATATTCTCCTGGCTTTCTTACGTCAAAAACTGGAACCTTTTCTTCCATTTTCTCTTCGAGAACTTTTGCTGTAACAGAAGTAATTGTATCATATTCTAGACCAGCTTTTTTCCATTCTTCAAATCCACCCTTTAAATAACCTAAAGTGTTGTCATATCCTACCCTTGCTAATCTTTTGATAGTTTCTTCTTCTCTACCTTCTGGAGTTACAAGAAGAATTTCTTGTTTGATGTCTAAAATCAAAGCACCAACCCAAGGAGCAAATTGTCCATCAATACCAATAAAAATTGATTTCGGAATATGTCCTTTTTCAAAATCATCTTGGTGTCGAACATCCAAAATTAAAGCTTCTGTTTCGTTCGCAACCAATTCAAATGTTTTTGCGTCAAAAGCTTTTGCTTCTCTTACAATATCTTCTACGTTACCATAACCTTCCTTATTCAACTTCACATTCATAGGAAAATAAGCTGGCGGAGGCAATAAACCGTCGGTAACTTCGGCTATAAATTCCTCACGTGTCATATCGGCACGAAGCGCATAATTAGTCGCCTTTTGGTCACCAATACTTCCTACGGTTTCTTTACTTAAATTTTTTCCGCAAGCACTTCCTGCACCATGCGCTGGATAAACAATTACATCATCTGCTAAAGTCATTACTTTAGTTCGCAAACTATCAAAAAGAATTCCAGCCAGTTGTTCTTGCGTCATGTCAGCTGCTTTTTGAGCCAAATCAGGACGACCAACATCACCTAAAAACAACGTATCACCACTAAAAAGCGCATAGTCTTTTCCGTCTTTATCTTTTAATAGGTAACATGAACTTTCCATTGTATGTCCAGGTGTGTGAAGACATGTAATTGTTATTTCACCCAATTGAAAAACTTCACCATCTTTGGCAATATGCGCCTCAAAAGTTGGATTGGCATTGGGTCCAAAAACAATTGGAGCACCTGTTTTTTCAGCTAATGTAACGTGTCCGCTAACAAAATCAGCATGGAAATGGGTTTCAAAAATGTATTTTATTTTGCCTCCATTGGCAGTCGCTTTATCAACATAAGGTTGCACCTCACGAAGTGGATCAATAATAGCTACTTCACCGTTACTTTCAATATAATAAGCACCTTGTGCTAAGCAACCTGTATAAATTTGTTCTATAATCATACCTATATCATTAATTTGATAATGTAAAATTAATCAGTTTTGAACGATAATAGCGTAACTTTTGTTACAATTTAACAAAGAATCCGTCTAAACTTTTTTTTACAACATTGTAGAAGGACAAACGTACTCTGTTTTTGATAATGAAGTTTTCTTAATATCATTAAATCCTCCAATGACATCAACAAAATTATCAAACCCTTTTTGCTTTAACATGGAAGCTGCAATCATGGAACGATATCCGCCTGCGCAATGCAATATGAATGCTTTATCCCTAGGAAATTCAGCTAAATGATTGTGCAAAACATTTAATGGAATATTGATTGCATCAACCAAATGTTCTGATTGGAATTCGCTAACTTTTCTAACATCAATAATGATTTGTTTTTCTTGATTGCAGTGTTTTTCAAGTTGCTCGGCAGTAATTCTGTGAACTATATTAATTTCTTTTCCTGCGTTTTGCCATGCTTCAAATCCGCCATCTAAATATCCAATAGCATTGTCGTAACCTACACGCGATAAACGAATAATAACTTCTTTTACTTTTTCATTATTTTCTGCAACAATTATAATTTCTTGTTTGATGTCTAAAATCAATTCGCCAACCCAAGACGCAAAATTGCTCTCTAAACCAATATTTAAGCTATTTGGGATAAATCCTTTTGCGAAAATTTCGGCTCTACGTGTATCCAGAATTAGAACTTTCGTTTCGTTAATAAGCACTTCAAATTCATTTACTGAAAATGCTTTTTGACCTTTCTCCATGATTGAATCTAAAGAATCATAACCTTGAATATTCATCAATACATTTTTTGGAAAATATTGTGGTGGCGTTGTTAATCCAGTTAAAATTGCTTCTACAAATTCATCTTCGGTCATTTCTTGCAAAGCATAATTGGTTTTCTTTTGATTACCAAGTGTATCAGTAGTTTCTTTACTCATATTTTTACCACAAGCACTTCCAGCACCGTGATTTGGATAGACAATTAAATCATCTGATAAAGGTATAATTTTAGTGCGAAGCGAATGATACAAATGACGTGCTAATTTGTCTTGCGTTAAATCGGCAATTACGTGTTGTGCCAAATCAGGACGACCAACATCACCAATAAATAAAGTATCCCCAGAAATTAATCCTTGCTCTTTTCCATCTTCATTAGAAACTAAAAAGCAAGAACTTTCCATGGTGTGACCTGGAGTGTGAATTAATTTTATATCAATTCCGCCAACTTTAAAAATTTCGCCATCTGTTCCAACGTGCATTTCAAAACCTGTTTTCATTGCTGTTGGTCCGTAAACAATTGTAGCTCCAGTTTTGTTTGCTAAATCTATATGACCTGAAACAAAATCGGCGTGAAAATGGGTTTCAAAAATATATTTTAACTTTACATTATCACGTTCTAATCTATCTAAATAAGGTTGGGTTTCTCTTAAAGGATCAACAATTGCAGCTTCTCCATTGGAAGTGATGTAATAGGCAGCTTCTGCAATACATCCGGTATAAATTTGCTCTAATCTCATAAGATAAAAATTTTATCAAAAATAGAGGAACAAAAAATTAGAAAATATGATAAATATCAGATGTTACCAAAGAAAGTCTCCTTGATGATAATGTAAATTCCCATAGCGAGAACGAACCATCCGAAACCTGTTTTGAGTTTTTCTCCATCGATTTTTTTAGAGAGATAACTTCCAATAAAAACACCAATTATAGAGCAAACTGTGAAGATTATAATTAAATTCCAATCCAAATTTTGTTCTGGACGAATATCACCAATAAAACCTATTAATGATTGAACTGAAACAATAAAAAGTGATGTTCCGACTGCCATTTTCATTGGAGTTTTTGCTAAAAACAATAAGGCTGGAATGATTAAAAATCCGCCACCAGCACCTACGAATCCTGCTACAAATCCTATAAAAAGTCCCTGAGAAAAAATTGCAATATAGTTTAGTTTGGTATCATCGTTAATGATTTTTTCTTTTAAAGGCTTTATCATTCTAATAGATGCTGCAATCATTACAATGGCAAAAACAACCATTATCAAAACCGATTTATGTAATGAAAATGAAGTTGTAGAAAAGATAACTTCAGGAATATTGGGCACAATGAATTTTCGTGTCAAGAAAACTGCAAGAATTGTAGGAACACCAAATAAAACTACTTTTTTAAAATCGACTAATTGCTGTTTTGCTTTTTGAACACCTCCAAATAATGCTGTTGTTCCAACTACAAATAAAGAGTATGCTGTTGCAAGAATAGGCTCAACACCCATAACATAAACCAAAATAGGAACTGATAAAATAGAACCTCCACTTCCTATCAAACCAAGAGTGATTCCAACAAAAAACGCTAAAATGTATCCAATTATATGAGATATTTCCATTTACTAAATTTTGCGGAACAAAGGTTCGTATTTATATTTTTAAATTGGGTAACTATTGTTACAATTATACAACAATTTCGATGGAAGCTCTGTGTAATTTTATTCTTCCTTCGTTTTCTAAAGCTTTTAGCAATCTTGAAATTACTACACGTGAAGTATGCAAATCATAAGCAATCTCTTGATGCGTGTTTTGAATGTGATTTGTTTTATTGATTTTTGCTTTCTCAAAAAGATAATTCAAAAGACGTTCGTCCATATTCATAAATGCCAAATTATCAATTGCTGTTAGCATTTCTTTCAATCGATTGTTGTAGCTGTTGAAAACAAAATTGCGCCATGATTTGTATTTCCCTAACCATTCTTCCATTTTACTGACCGGAATCATGATTAGTTTCACATCGGTTTCGGCAACAGCTTTAATTTCGCTTTTAGTATCTCCAAGGCAGCAAGCCATTGTCATGGCACAAGTATCTCCTTTTTCTATGAAGTATAATAATAGTTCACCTTCATCAAAATCTTCTCTTAAAATTTTGATTGCGCCTTTCAATAATAAAGGCATATTCTTGATATAATCACCAAAATCTATCAGCACATCACCTTCCTTAAAATCGTAGATTCTTGCTACTTGAGCTATTTCTTCAAGAAGTTTTTCTTCAAAAATGGCACTGTAATTTTCTTTTACTATATCTAACATTATTATTTTTTTAGGTTTTTTTCATAGTCAGAAATCCATTGTTCCACAGTAACTTTTGAAAGTAATTCTCCAATTAAATCATAAGGAATATCGTTCATTTTCTTAAATCGTATGCAACTTTTTCCCATATCTAATTTTGATTTACAATATTTAGGATATTCAGCCGAAAACCAATCGTGTAGATTTTTATCAGAATAAACCATCATATGGTAGATGTTTATGGAATTCTTTTGAGAAGCGATGGCAAAAAAAGGCAAAGGCAATTCAGGTGTACAATGATAACCATTTGGATAAATAGAATGTGGTACAACATAACCCAACATACCATAACTAATTTGCTCTTCAAAACCTTTTGGAAGATTTTGTAACGTTATTTCACGAAGTTTTGACATTGCTTCTCTTCTATCCTCTGGAAGTTCTGCTAAATATTGTTCAGGAGTTGTGGCTTTTGATTGCATATTCTAAATGTATTTGTAACAAAAATAAAATTTTATAACTAATTTATAGTATCAAAAGTAAAACTAATTTTTTTTAATAGCTTTACAACATAAAATATCGTTTACTTTATGTCGCACAAAAGTCCTTTAAGAGAAGATAAAACTTGTTTGAATTGCAATCACGTTGTTGCAAGTCGCTTTTGTCCGAATTGTGGTCAAGAAAACACTGAATCTCGTAAAACTTTTCATCATTTGTTTATACACTTCTTTGAGGATTTAACACATTATGAAAATGCTTTTTGGAAAACGATTAAAAATCTTTTATTACGTCCAGCATCATTAACTAAAGAATATTTATCGGGAAAACGATTGTCTTACCTTGCTCCTGTTAGGTTGTATATTTTTATAAGTTTTGTTACGTTTTTTCTAATTTCACTTTTACCAAGTAATATTGCTGAAGAGATAAAAGCTGATGAAGCCAGAACAGAAAAAAAGCAAACTAAAGCTGCTGGCGGATTAGTGAAATTTACAGAATCTAACGAAATAGAAGATACTATCAATATCTCTCCACAAGAATTAAAATTAAAATCCTTATTAAATGAAGGAAAATTATCTAAAAAGGAATACGATACTTTATTAGATTACACTCAAAAATCTGAAGATAAACAAAAAGTAGATTTCGCATTTGGTGGTAAAAAATATAAATCCATAAAGCAAATGGATTCTTTACAAAAATTTGGAAAAGATAAGTTAAATCCTGTAAGTTTTTGGTTTGCAAAAAAGTTAATGAAAGTTACTCAAAAGAAGGATAGTGACGAAATAATTCCAGCATTTATAGAATCATTCAAACACAACATTCCAAAAGCATTATTTGTTTATATGCCTTTATTTGCCTTTTTATTATGGCTCTTTTATGACAAAAAGAAATGGTATTATTTTGATCATGGTATTTTTACTTTGCATTACTTTTCTTTTATGCTTTTAATAATTTTAATTTCAACATTTTTAATTCAATTTATTTATCTATTTGGAGAAAATGGAGTTACAGAAACCATTGATATTTCATTGAACTTAATTATTCCTATTTGGTTTATATATTACTTTTACAGATCAAGTAAAAACTTCTATCAAGGTACTCGAATAACATCATTCATAAAAAGTAGTTTGCTGCTATTTTTAAATACAATTTTGATGTTTTTTGTTTTAATGTTTTTCATCATCTACTCATTTATAACCATTCACTAATATGAAAAAAATACTAATTACAGGTTTAGCGCTAATACTATTATCGTGTTCTGGAACTCAAAATAGTCCATCTACCAAAACAACTAAACCCTTAGATGTTAATAGTTATGTTAACTCAATCACTGCTGAAGAACTTAAAGTTAATCTCACCGTTATTGCATCCGATGAAATGGAAGGTAGAAATACAGGAAGTGAAGGTCAAAAAAAAGCAGGAAACTATATTATTGAGCAATACAAAAAAATGGGAATTCCTTTTCCGAAAGGAGCTGATAGCTATTACCAAAAAGTGCCTTCTGAATACATGAAAAAAGGATTTAGTCCTAAACTACCTGATTCAGAAAACATCTGGGCTTTCATTGAAGGTTCTGAAAAACCAGAAGAAATTATAGTTGTATCTGCGCATTACGATCATGTTGGAATGAAAAATGGCGAAGTTTATAATGGTGCCGATGATGATGGTTCTGGAACTGTTGGTTTAATAGAAATTGCACAAGCTTTTCAGAAGGCCAAAAAAGAAGGTCACGGACCAAAACGTTCCATACTAATACTTCACGTAACTGGAGAAGAACACGGATTGCATGGCTCAAGATATTATTCTGAAAATCCTTTGTTTCCTTTAGCTAATACTGTTGCTGATGTAAATATTGACATGATTGGACGTCGTGATGAAGCACATGCTGATTCTAACAATTATGTTTATGTAATTGGTTCCGATTATCTTTCAACCGATTTATACAATATTTGCGAAGCAGTAAACAATAAATACACCAAATTAACTTTGGATTATAAATACAATGACAGAAACGATAAAAATCGTTTTTACTATCGTTCCGACCATTATAACTTTGCTAAAAATGGAATTCCATCAGTATTTTTATTCAACGGAACTCACGCAGATTATCATAAACCTACTGATGAAGTTGATAAAATTGAATTTGATGCATTAGCAAAAAGAACCCAATTAGCTTTTACAATAGCTTGGGAAATTGCCAACAGAAAAGATAGAATTGTCGTTGATAAAGATGGTAAATAGATTATAAAAGAAAGCTCCGATTAATGTCGGAGCTTTTTTTGTATTAGAATTTTGAAATAAATTCCTTTAATAATTTTTCTGAAAAAAATAAAGACGAATAAGAATCGTGTGCTTGTGGATTATTTAATTCGAAATCAGCTAATTTATCTAGATATAATTTCAGTTGTTCTTTAGTAAGTAGATTTCTATAATCTTGCTCTTGACGAATCAAAGTTTTAATGTATAGAGCCGTATCTCTTTCATCTTCGGAAACATTCATTTTGTTATAAATAACTAGTAATTCTTTATATTGACTGATGAATAAATCCTTGAAAATTGGATTTTGTTCTTCTGTATAATTTACAATTCCGAAAGTAATTCTGCCTTTTGTTTGCCAGAACATAGTTTCACCTTCTGCACCTTTTGCAACAAAATTTTGCATCACAGCAACTTTAAGCTTAATCGCTCTTTCAATCTGTCCAAAGGTTAAGATTGGAGCTAAAAATAATATTAATAAATATTTCATCTTTTAAAATTATAGAAACAAAAGTAAAATATTTTCAAAAATAAATAAGGTATTTAACTAATAATTAGTGAATATGAAAACTATTTACTTAATTTGAAAGCTATAACCAAACCAAATTAAATGAAAAATTATACAATTCAGGAAATTAATGCCATTCTAAATGGTGAAATTATTGGGACAACAACCAACACCATAACTGCTCCAGAGCAATTAGAACTAGCTACTGAAAATGAAATTTCTTTCATTGGAAATAAAAAATACGAAAAATATTGGGCTGCTTCAAAAGCTTGTGCTGCCATAGTAAACCAAGATATTTCAATAGAACCAGGTGAAAATCGAGTGTTTATAAAAGTAAAAAATGCCGATTTGGCGATGTCTCAAATTCTTGAGATGTTTGCGCCACCTACTCCACAATTTAGTCACGAAATTCATCCAACAGCTACCATTGATGCCTCTGCAAAAATTGGAAATGGTTCTAGAATTGGTGCTGGTTGTTATGTTGGTCCAAATGTAGTTTTAGGCGAAAATGTTACTTTATATCCAAATGTAACCATTCTTGACGAATCGACTATTGGAAACAATACTGTGATTTGGCCTGGAGCTGTGGTACGTGAAAGATGTCATGTTGGTGCCTACTGCATTTTGCATCCCAATTGTACCATTGGAGCTGATGGATTTGGCTTTAGACCATGTCCAGAAAGAGGATTGGCTAAAATTCCACAAATTGGTAATGTAATACTTGGGAATAATGTAGAAATTGGTGCAAACTCATCTGTAGATAGAGGAAAATTCAGTTCAACAATTCTTGGTGATGGATGTAAGATTGATAATTTAGTTCAAATTGGACACAATAGTAAACTTGGAAAATTCTGTATCATGGCAGGAAATAGCGGTCTTGCTGGTTCAGTAACTTTAGGAAATGGCGTAATGATTGGAGGAAGTGCTTCTATAAAAGACCATTTAACTATTGGCGACAGAGCTATAGTTGGTGCTGGTTCTGGAGTTGCAGCCGATGTTGAAGCAGGAAAAACTGTTTTAGGATATCCAGCAGTTGATGCACGAACAGCCTTAAAACAATGGGCAATTTTAAAGCGAATGGCTACAGAATAATCAATTAAACTATATATAAACAAAAAAAGCCTTGAATTTCTTCAAGGCTTTTTAATTAAGGGTGGCTGACCGGGTTCGAACCGGCGACCCTCGGCACCACAAACCAATACTCTAACCAGCTGAGCTACAACCACCATTTTTAACGAGTGCAAATGTATTGCAAAAGTTTTATTTTACAAAGAAAAATTTAAAAAAATTATTTCAAATCACTTAAGCTATTGACTGTCAAATATCTTTCTACAGTATATCCTTCAGCGTAAGCAACACCTGTTATTCTTCCTAAGTCTTGGGCTCTATATTTTACACTTTCTAAGAAATTTTTCGAACTTATAGGAGACTCTGGTTCTTTAGAATTTGGATCATAAAATTGTGAGCCATATGCTAAAATTGATTCCATTTTAACTTCCATAAAACCTGAAATATCTACTACAAAATCAGGTTCCAAATTTTTCCATTGAATGTAATGATATACAACTTTTGGTCGCCAAGCACTTTGCTTTTCACCATTACATTCTGTTTCAATCATTCGTAAACCTGATAAAAAACAAGCATCAGAAACTAATTTACTTCCTTTTCCATGATCGATATGTCTATCATCAATAGCGTTACAAAGCACGATTTCAGGTTGGTACTTTCTTATCATTTCGATGATTTTCAACTGATGTGCTTCATCGTTTACAAAGAAACCATCTCGCATATCAAGATTTTCTCTAACAGAAACACCCAGAATTTGAGAAGCCTTAGCTGATTCCGAATTACGAATTTCAACTGAACCACGAGTTCCTAATTCACCACGAGTCAAATCGATAATTCCGACTTTCTTCCCAAGAGAAATTTCTTTTGCAATAGTTCCGCTACAACCCAATTCGACATCGTCTGGATGAGCGCCAAATGCTAATATATCTAGTTTCATTTTAAATAATGTATATTGTATTGTTGTATATTGTATTGTTGTATATTGTATATTGTAATCTTGTATAATGTATTGTCTTATATTGTATTGTTGTATAATTAACCTCCTACTTCCTACTTCCTACTTCCTACTTCCTACTTCCAACATCCATCCTCCAACTTATATCACAATACACTTTTAATAGTCAAAGACTTATTCTGTGTTTCTATAAATTCTTTTTCAGGATTACTATCTTTTGTAATTCCGCAACCAATATATAAATTTACTTCATTATTTTCAATTTTCATGCATCGCAAGTTCACAAATAAATCCGTTTGTTCTTCCTTAAAGGTTTGAAAATCCTTGTTCCATTCTCCTAAAAATCCTGCATAAAATTCTCTATTATAACCTTCGTTTTCAAGAATAAATTGTTTGGCAACCTCTTTTGGAAATCCGCAAACAGCTGGTGTTGGATGTAATGAATCGATAATATTTGAAATACTATTCCTATCCTCAACTTCAGCTTGAATGTCTGTTTTAAGATGCACTAAATTTCCAGCTTGCTGATTATAAGGTTTCGAATAAGTTACATTTTCTGAAAATGATTTTAAATTATTTACAATATAATCAGTGACTATTTGCTGTTCAACAATTTCTTTATCTTGCCATTTAATCAATTCTAAACCAGTGTTTAATTGTGTTCCAGCTAAAGAAACGGTTTTAATCAAATTTTCGTCAATTTTTAAAAACTGTTCTGGTGTTGCACCCATCCAAAAACCAATTTTAGGATGATAAAAACAATATTTAAAAGCCGATTTATAATTAAATAGTAGTTTTCTAAAAACCAATTCAATATCAAAATGATTAACTTGTGTGATTTCTTTTCTTGATAAAACTACTTTTTCAAATGCTCCATTTTGAATAGAGTCAATTCCTTTTTTTACCAAATTCTCAAACTTAACTTTATCCTGTAAATTGGTTTCTGATTTAAAAGTATTTTCAAAAATAAAATCAGAATTTGAAACTTCTTCAAAATAAATATCCGAATTATCTTCAGGAATTAAATACCGCTTTTGATTATCAAAAGATACAAATGCGAAGCCACTTTTATCATTTTCAAGCTCAAATAACGCATCATTTTTCTGAAGAAAAGCAATTATCTTGTCGGAATTAGGTTTGCAATAACAAACAAATGGAAGTTTGTTATTGAACTGCTCTTTTACTTTTTGAAATAAGAAACTCATCGTCCTTTACTTGGTAAAATCATATTCGTTAATTTGCATAACGATATTAATCTGTCGGCTTCATCTACAATTCTAATTTCCCAAAGATGAATACTCGCTCCTTTGTGTAGAATTTTGGCTGTGGCTGTTACCATTCCTTCACGTTTACTTCTAACATGGTTGGCAGAAATCTCAATTCCACGAACTTCTTGTTTTTCTGGATTAACAAACATAATGGATGCTGCACTTCCAACGCTTTCTGCTAAAGCAACAGAAGCACCGCCATGCAACAATCCCATGGGTTGATGCACTCTTGGATTTACAGGCATCGTTGCTACTAGAAAATCCTCTCCCGCGTCGATGTATTCAATCTCTAATGTTTGCATTAAAGTATTTTTAGACCACTCGTTACATAGTTGTAACATCTTCTCTTTATCAAATGACATAGCAATAATTTTATACAAAATTAGTCATTTTTAAATTACTTGATTAGGAAGTAAACTAATAAGTAACTTTTGACGTTATCTATTTTTGAAATTTCAAATTATTACATACATTTACCAAAATTCAGTGATCCATGCGTAAATTACTTTTTTTATTATTTATAACTATTGCTCTAAGTTCTTGTAGGAAAGACTTTGAATTTGAACCCAATACAGGCGGATTATCATTTTCAAAAGACACCGTTTATTTGGATACCGTTTTTACTAACATTGGTTCAAGTACTTACAGATTAAAAGTTTACAACAAAAGTGACAAAGATATCTCAATTCCTAAAGTTCAATTAGGAAAAGGCATCAACTCTAAATACCGATTAATGATTGACGGAATGACTGGAGATGCTGGTGCTCAAGGTAAAATCTTTAGTAATGTAGAATTGCTTGCTAAAGACAGTTTGTTCATTTTCATTGAAGTTACAAGTGATGTAGCAAGTGCTAATCCTACTGATTTTCTTTACACTGACCAAATACAATTTACTAATGTAACTGGAGCGCCGCAAACGGTTGAATTGGTTACTTTAATTCAAGATGCGATTTTCATTTATCCAAATCGTACACAGAATGTTGATAATTCATATACCTACGAAAATATATCTTTAGGACTAGATACTGATGGAAATGAAATTAAACTTATAGGAAGTAATTTAAGTGAAACCGATCCAGTAAATGGTGATGAACTCCATTGGACCAATGCAAAACCCTATGTAGTTTACGGCAATGCTTTAGTTCCGAATGGAAAAACATTAGTTGTTGATGCTGGATCCAGAGTGCATTTTCATGCCAATTCAAGTTTGATAGTTAATCAAACGGCTTCCATTCAAGTAAATGGAGGAAATCCACCTGCCAATAATCCAGAGAATATAACCAATGAAGTGATTTTTGAAGGCGATAGATTAGAACCTTCATTCGCAAATGTTCCTGGACAATGGGGATCAATAATAATTTTATCTGAGTTAAATACTAACACCATTAATCATCTTACAATAAAAAATGCTACTGTTGGATTATTAGCTCAAAAAAGATTAGCTGTAGATGAAGACGATACACACCAACCTAAAGTTACTATTACCAATTCTCAAATATACAATTGCTCTAACGTAGGTATCTTAGGTAGAGATGCACAAATTACTGGTTCTAACTTAGTTGTCAACTATTGTGGTGAAGCAAGTTTGGCAGCAACTCTTGGTGGTTCTTATAATTTCACACATTGTACCTTTAACAATAATTGGAACAGTTCAAGTCAGGTTGCTGTACTTTTGAGTAATTATTTGGAAACATCAACTACGCTATATATTAGTGATTTGAATGCGGCGAACTTTAACAATTGCATTATTTATGGAAGTAATCAAATAGAAATGTTTCTTGATAAAAAAACAGAAGCGCCTTCCCTATTTAATTACAAATTCAATCATTGTTTGATAAAATTCAATAACATCAATAACCAGTTTTCAAACAATCCTTTGTATCCACCAATTAATACAACTGACTATACTTCTTGTTACATTGCAACTAATTCTTCTACATTTAATCCGAAGTTTAAGAATGTGGCTAAAAATAAATTATGGTTAAGCGAAGCTTGGAATACAGCAATGACAAATGATGCTGTATTCAGCTCTTTCAATGATATTGTTGGAAATTCCAGAAGTTCTAATGTTGCATTGGGTGCATATCAATTTGTTCCTTAAAAATTTTAATACAAAATAAAGAAGGTTTCAGTTGTCAAAATTGAAACCTTTTTTTTACAAAATTGTCAAAAACTCGTTAAAAACTATTTACTTCTTTTTTGGCACTCCGTACTATTTGACTTAAATTTGCATCACAACATTGTACAGACAAGTCACTGGCTTGTCTGTACCACAACAACACAACACAATGATTCACTTTTTCGGAAACGAAACCGCTACTGTATTTGCTGTGCAATCACACAACGAATTATCCGCAGAAACTACCTCAAAATTAAATTGGCTTTTTGGCAACGCACATAAAATAGATAAATCCGTACTTGCGGATTTTTTTGTTGGTCCACGTGCCGCAATGGTTACTCCTTGGAGCACCAATGCTGTCGAAATTACCCAAAACATGGGAATCGAAGGCATCATCAGAATTGAAGAATTTGAAAAAGTTTCAAGTGATTTCTCTGATTTTGATCCAATGCTTTCGCAAAAATATTCAGAATTAAATCAAGATATTTTTACCATCAATATTCAACCAGAAGCTATTCTTGAAATTGAAGATATTGCCGCTTACAACAAGCAAGAAGGTTTGGCGCTAAACGATGAGGAAGTTATTTATTTAGAGAACTTATCTAAAAAACTAAATCGAAAACTTACCGATTCAGAAATTTTTGCATTTTCACAAGCCAATTCTGAACATTGTCGTCATAAAATTTTCAACGGAACATTTATTATTGATGGCATAGAAAAAGAAACTTCACTTTTCAAATTAATCAAGAAAACATCTTCTGAAAATCCGAACGATATTGTTTCAGCCTATAAAGATAATGTGGCTTTTGTAAAAGGTCCGAAAGTAACACAGTTTGCTCCAAAAAGAGCTGACAAACCTGATTTTTACCAAGAAAAAGAATATGATTCGGTACTTTCTTTAAAAGCAGAAACCCACAATTTCCCAACAACAGTCGAGCCTTTTAATGGTGCGGCAACAGGTTCTGGTGGAGAAATTAGAGATAGATTAGCTGGTGGACAAGGTTCACTTCCTTTAGCTGGAACAGCGGTTTACATGACATCGTATTCAAGATTGACTAACAATCGAAAATATGAAGAAGCTATGACTGAGCGTCCGTGGTTGTACCAAACTCCAATGGATATTTTGATAAAAGCATCCAATGGAGCGTCCGATTTTGGAAATAAATTTGGACAACCTTTGATTACTGGTTCTGTTTTGACATTTGAACATAATGAGCAAAACAGAAAACTAGGTTACGATAAAGTTATCATGCAAGCTGGTGGAATTGGTTACGGAAAATTAGACCAAGCAATTAAAAAGAAACCGCAAGAAGGTGATAAAATTGTAATTCTTGGTGGTGAAAATTATAGAATTGGAATGGGTGGCGCTGCGGTTTCCTCTGCAGATACTGGAGCTTTTGGTTCTGGAATTGAATTGAATGCCATTCAACGTTCGAATCCTGAAATGCAAAAACGTGCTGCCAATGCCATTCGTGGATTAGTAGAAAGCGATAATAATCCAATTGTTTCTATTCACGATCATGGTGCTGGTGGACATTTGAATTGTCTTTCAGAATTAGTTGAAGAAACTGGTGGATTAATCGATTTAGATAAATTGCCAGTTGGTGATCCAACGCTTTCTGCTAAAGAAATTATTGGTAACGAATCGCAAGAACGTATGGGATTGGTTATAGGCAAAAAAGATATTGAAATTCTTCAAAAAATAGCCGACAGAGAACGTTCTCCAATGTACCAAGTTGGTGATGTTACTAATGACCATCGATTTACATTTGAATCGAAAACTACTGGTGCAAAACCAATGGATTATGCGTTAGAAGACTTTTTCGGAAGTTCGCCTAAAACCATTATGACTGACAAAACTATTGTTAGAAATTATAGTGATTTAGACTATTCGCAAGAAAATATTCCGGCTTATTTAGAAGAAGTTTTAAAACTAGAAGCTGTTGCTTGTAAAGATTGGTTAACTAATAAAGTCGACCGTTGTGTTGGAGGAAAAGTTGCCAAACAACAATGCGCTGGACCATTGCAATTACCATTGAATAACGTTGGTGTAATGGCTTTGGATTATAATGGCAAAGAAGGAATTGCAACATCAATTGGGCACGCTCCTATTTCGGCATTGATTGATCCAAAAGCTGGAAGCAGAAATGCGATTGCTGAAGCGTTATCTAACATCGTTTTTGCACCTTTAAAAGATAATTTAAAATCGGTTTCACTTTCTGCCAACTGGATGTGGGCTTGTAAAAATGAAGGTGAAGACGCAAGATTATATGAAGCTGTTGAAGCTTGCTCAGAATTTGCTATCGAATTGGGAATCAATATTCCGACTGGAAAAGATTCGCTTTCTATGAAACAAAAATATCCTAATGATGAAGTAATTGCACCAGGAACGGTGATTATTTCGGCGGCTGGAAATTGTTCAAATATTACTAAAGTGGTGGAACCTGTTTTGCAAAGAAACAAAGGTTCGATTTACTACATCAATTTATCGCAAGATGATTTTAAATTGGGTGGAAGTTCGTTTGCCCAAACCTTAAATAAAATTGGTTCTGAAACTCCAACGATTAAAGATGCTGCATTTTTCAAAAAAGCATTTAATACAATTCAAGAGTTAATTAAAGACAGACAAATCGTTGCAGGACACGATATTGGAAGTGGTGGATTAATCACAACTTTATTAGAAATGTGTTTTGCTGATGTAAATTTGGGTGCGAATATATCCTTCGATGCTTTCGCAGAAAAAGATTTAGTCAAAATCCTATTTGCTGAAAATATCGGAATTGTACTTCAAGCAAATGATGATGCTATTTTTGAAAAAGCATTTGAAGGAATGGAAATTTTTAAGATTGGTTCTGTACAAAATATACCTTCTTTAGATTTTGGCACTTCGACTGGGCTCAGTGTGACAAATTTCAATATTGGAATTTATAGAGAATTGTGGTTTGAAACCTCTTTCCTACTCGACCAAAAACAAACTAAAAACGGAAAATCATTAGAGCGTTTTGAGAACATTCCAAATCAACCTTTACAGTATAAATTCCCAAGTCATTTTACAGGATTGAAACCTGTGATTGATGGAACAAAACCTCGTCCGAAAGCAGCTATTATTCGTGAAAAAGGAAGTAATTCTGAGCGTGAAATGGCGAATGCCATGTACTTGGCTGGATTTGATGTAAAAGACGTTCACATGACCGATTTGATTTCGGGAAGAGAAACTTTGGAAGACATTCAGTTTATTGGAGCTGTTGGTGGATTCTCGAATTCGGATGTTTTGGGTTCGGCAAAAGGTTGGGCTGGAGCATTCAAATACAACGAAAAAGCAAACATTGCTCTGAAAAAATTCTTTGAACGTGAAGACACACTTTCTGTTGGAATTTGCAATGGTTGTCAGTTGTTTATGGAATTAGAATTAATCAATCCTGAACATGAAGTTCATGGAAAAATGCATCATAACGATTCGCACAAGCATGAAAGTGGATTTACATCAGTAACGATTCAAGAAAATCATTCCGTGATGTTAAATACATTGGCTGGAACTACACTTGGCGTTTGGATTTCGCATGGTGAAGGAAAATTCAAATTGCCTTACGCTGAAGAAAAATACAACATTGTAGCCAAATATGCTTACGAAGGTTATCCTGCCAATCCAAATGGTTCTGATTTCAATACGGCGATGATGTGCGACAAAACAGGAAGACATTTGGTAATGATGCCACACATTGAGCGTTCTACTTTTCCTTGGAATTGGGCTTACTATCCAACCGATAAAAAGGATGAAGTTTCGCCTTGGATTGAAGCGTTTGTGAATGCAAGACTTTGGATTGAAAAACAATAACTCGTTTTATAAAACATTTGAAATCCTTAATTGTGTTAAAGCAATTAAGGATTTTTTTATATATTTACGAGTACTTACAAACAGTTATAATTATTTGTAAATGTTTGTTTGTGGAACATATAGATAAGTTGTACGCAAAATTCTGAAAATGGGATGCATAAAAAATTTTTAGTGTAAAGTAAATACAATAAATTAAAAAAAATTAAAACTATAAAAACAATTAAATTAAATTATTATGAAGAAAATTATTACTGCATTATTATTTTTAGCTATAGTGACAAACTGCCTATCACAAGTAAAAGTATCAGACACAAAAGTACCAGAACTGATTGGAGAAATTAGATTAATGGGTAAATTAAACATTAGTCTAACTAAAGACAATGGAATATGTGAATTAACATATATAGATGAAAAATTTACTCAAATTACAAATTATAAATCGTTCTTATTTAGAGAATCAGACATTGAAACCATTTATAACTTATTAACATCTGAACAAGAAAAAGGAACTAAAAAGACTATAGAACTAGAAGATGGAGGTCGCTTAGATATTGAATTTAATAAATCAATGGGAAGTAAATACATTACAATATATCATATCGATAAAGCTGGTGTTATTGGAATGTGTAGAATGAATTTAAAACAAATAAATAAAGTTTTTGGAAAAAGTACTAAATAGTTAAAAATAAAGCCATCGTACAACAAAAGTTTGGCAATATGGTGGATTTTAGGCTTAATTTAAAATTGGTTTTATACTTGCAAAATCAGTTTTTAACCATAAATTTATGCTTCCTTAATCTGCCACATCACCAAGCTTCAATACTTTATAACCAATGCCTGAACAAAATTATCTAATAGATTAGTTATGAATGAAAAAGAAGAAAAAGAAGAGTGCGAAATAAACTATAAACTGGTTTACCATGCTGAACGTCAAAAAAGAGTTTGGGAATCATATTTTTATAGTCATCAAAGAATTGATATTTTAATTATTGCTCTTTCAAGTGCCGGAATTTACATATGTTTGGAAACAATGAAATATCTATATGAGCATAATGCATGTTGTATTAATCCGATAATTAAAATTTCAGCTTTTTTTCTTGTATTAACGATATTATTAAATTTAATTTCCCAATGGTACTCAACAAAAATCCATTATAACGATTACGATATTTGCGAGTATTGCATATCGTTAAGCGAAGAAGACATTATGGAATGTAAAGATGAAATTAAAAAAAGAGAAAAGGTAATTGAAGAAAATAATAAGAAATCAACTAATGCTACAAAAGCGAGTTTTGCCTTTTTATTCCTCGGTGTTTCATTATTATTGATTTTCTTTTTCTTTATTTTTTAGTTGGTGGAGGTGGTGGTACTCTTGGTATTGCTCTTCCTGGAGAATCTTTTCTCAATGGAATGTATACTGGAGTGGAAGGTTTTGTAGGATTTTGCGGATTTGGCTTTGGTTGATTTTCGTTTCTCATGATATAGACATTATTTTATCAAATATAATATTTTTTTTTAAGCCCCAACCCTACCTCGCAAATCCCTTGGCGTGGTAACTAAACATGCAAAAGCAGTAATTTAGAAATACAAACCATATTAAAATGTATTATCAAAAAATACTTTATTTACAATACATGACACGCGAAAGGATTCGCGCGGTAGCTAGGGAAAGTATTCACGCTTTAGCGAGGGTTTTATAAGACATTTGAAATCCATAATTGTGTTAAAGCAATTAAGGATTTTTTTATATATTTACGAATACTTACAAACATTTACTAGGCATTTGTAAATGTTTGTTTGTGGAGCTTATATACAAGTTACCAATAATAATATAGCATCTAGATTGGAAAAAGAATATCACAATATTTATGACAACGAAAAATTAAAATCATTGATAGATTCTAATAATGTCATCAATTGTGACATTTGTATTAGACAATCTAATTCAAAAGACAAAGTTCTAAGTCTAAAGAATGTAAAAGCTATTAATGGTAATCTTAGTATAGATTCTGATGATTTAATTGATTTAGGAGGACTTGAATTAATAAATGGAAATTTTTGGTTATCCACTTGTAAAAATCTAAAATCCTTAAATAATTTAATTGAAATTAATGGTGAAGCCAATTTAAGATATTCGTCAATTGAATATTTAGGAGAGCTCACTCATGTTCATGGAAAGCTTTCCTTGAGAGACACGAATATCACAAATCTAAATAATTTGCAATTTGTCGGAGGTGAACTATTTCTCCCAAAACGGTTAGAAAAAATATCAATTTCAAAAATAATTATTAAGGGAAAAGTTAGATATTGGAATGATAAAGACACTTCAAATATATCTAAACTGAACCAAAAAAAAGAATGGGGACAATCAAATAATTTACATTTTTCCGAGATTCATTCTCTAGAATTAGATAACAAAAAGCGATTCGTTACTGGAAAATATCTTGTGAGAAAATGTTTTAATCCAAGTGAATTAAACAATCACATAACTGAAAACTCCGATGATTTTTTTCAATTTATTGATAAAAAGTTAGAAGAGCTATATGGAAATAAATACTCGTTTTTTCATTCAATATTTAATGAACTTAAATCTGTTAAAGAACTTAATAGCGAATTTCCAAATTATAAAATAGACAAGAGAAAGCAATTAGATTACTTTGAAATAAATAAAAGTGTAAATGAAATAATAAACAAAAATAAAAACAACACTCCTTTCTATAAATATTTTTCAGCATTAAAACAATTCAAAATCGAATATCAATTTTCAGGATATACGGCAAAATATTTACTAAGATACAACGAGCACAAACTTACATTATGTGAAAGTACAGGAATAGATAAAAACTCATTTATTTATTTTATTGAAAATTCCATATTATCAATCTTCTCCATTTTCGTAATTTCAAATCAAAATGAATACAGAGTTTCTAAAGGTTTGCCTAAAATTGGTGAGGGTTGGTTATCAGAAACGGAACTTTATCAGAATCTTAAAAAACATTTTAGTTCCTACAAAGTTCAACAACATGGTAAAACAAAATGGTTAGGTAAACAACACATTGATATTTGGTTTCCTCAACTTAATATAGGCGTAGAATTTCATGGAAAACAACACTACGAACCAGTAAAACACTTTGGAGGAATTGAAGCTTTTATAAAAAATCAAGAACGTGACTTGAGAAAAAAAGAGCTTTTTAAAGTCAACAACTCAACTCTAATTGAAGTTACGCATGGATTCGATTATGAAAAACTAATTAATGAGATTGAGCAAATAATTATTGCTGCTAAATCATAAAAAAATATAATTTAAAATAATTATTACCCCACGCTACCATGCGAATCCTTTCGCGTGGTCACAAAACAAGCAAAAGCAGTAATTTAGAAATAAAAACCATATTAAAATATTTTATCAAAAAAATACTATATTTACAATACATGACACGCGAAAGGATTCGTGCGTTAGTTAATGATAAGTAAATACTTTAGCAGAGAATTAATAAAATCCGAATTAAAATGAAACTTTTTTTTCTATTATTACTTTTTAATTTTTCATTTGCTCAAAAGGATGTTTATCCAGTTGAAGAAAAACATCTACATCTTATTAACAATCCAAATTATTCAAATGAAATTTTTAAAGATATTAATAATGTTCTCGATAAGTTTTTAGGACGTTGGACTTATTCTGACATGAATTATGAAGTTGTAATTGAAATCTTCAAATACTTTGATGAAATTAATCAACAAGATGCATTATATATAAATCTAAAGCTCAATAAAAACGATGAGATATTAATAAATACTTTGAATCAAAATTTCCCAAATATTATTGTCGGAGCTTCTTTTTTAGACTCTAAAGATACAAACTCGGTGATTGTTTACTTTTCAGAAATACAAACGGAAAAAGTGTTACTTTGCGGTCATGATTCTTCAGTTAACTTAAAACTAAATGATAAATATTTATATTGGGAAATTAAACCAAGAGAATTAACATATAACAAAACTGCTAAATTGTTACCCATAAAAATGAGATTCCAAAAAAATTGAACCCTTTGCTAATATGCATAATTGTTGTATAACTACTATTTTTTTAATCAATTTGTAAATTATCACACTACCAATCGAATCCCTTCGCATGGTAACTAAATAAACTAAAGCAGTTATTGAAAAGTAAAAACCATATTAAAATATTTTATCAAAAAATACTATATTTACAATAAATGCACGCGAAAGGATTCGCTCGTAAGCTATGGTTAGTTAGTACATTTAGCGGAAATACTAAATAAAAACTAAAAACAGAAGTAATAAATATAAGATTTGACAAATATCTATCAAATATTAGAAGGTTGGAAACTAAATGTAGAAGAAGTTTCAAATTGTGTATATAAAATTGAATTTGTAAATTGCTCTGGTAGAGTTGTTGGATGCACAGACCATGATTATGAAAGAGGAATTGAAACTTGTGTAAACTATGCTTTTGACATTGAAAAACAAATTAACAAAAACTAGAATAAATTTGTTTTCGATTTATTAAAATACAACCTTGAGAAAAAGAAACTTGACGAAGAAATCTATAATGATCATTTTTTTGGTTCATGTATATTCCGACAAAAAAACAGACGAATAGTTATGGATGGAAAAGACGCTTTAATTGAATTCCAAAAAAAGACAATATTTAGAACTTGGATAACGAAAAAGCAAATCTCATTAAAGAATTTGGAATATAAGGACTTGAAAAATATCTGTAGAGAATTTGAGTAAAAAAAAGTACTAACGCTAACAGCCATTTAGCAAGATTGCAACTTTATATTGAATTGAAAATTTAAAAAGATAAAAATGAAAGTAAAAAAAATAGTTCTTGGGATTTTTTTGTTTGTAATCTGTTCCTCATTTGCTCAAAATTCGGTTACTGAAATAAATACAAAAAATGGTGTAACTTATTTAACAACAGACATTAATTATTCTGTTACAGGAATTTATCAATATAAAGGTAAGGAACCCATAGTTGAATTAAATGCTGATGGTAGTGGTTTTTATCAAACGGAAGGCGAACCCAAAAAAGCTATTAATTGGGGTTTTGAATGTTCAAAAGATGGCGTTCCAAAATTTGTTAAAGGGTTTGATAGCATCGAATATGTTTTTTATTACAAATACATTTCCTCCGATGAAGAGGATTCAGAATGGAAAAAAGTAGAATTCTCCATTCATTTAAACTCAATGAAAATGTTTATTAATGGTGAACGAGTAAAGATTTTCACACCAAAAGAAAAACAAAAAAAACTGCCCTAAAGCAGTTTTCCTAAACTAACCAACAATACAAAAAAGTAAAACTAAAAACTTTTAAAACTTATCGGTTTCCAAAATCCTCATGTTTCCGGGATAAAGAACACTTGGGTCATCTTCTGCTGTTACAAATATCAGTTTTGGTTTAGAAGATGAAACCGTTTCAAATTTTACATGAAGTTTTGATGTGCTAATAATTTGTCCCAGATTAATAGGATTATCATCTTCAGTCAACATCCAAACAACATACGTCATTCTTGGTGGATTCAATCGTTCTGGTTCTGCCAAATACGAAATTTGTAATTCAATATTATAATTTTTGTTTTTATCTTTTTTTACCGAAACTTCGCCTCTTGCAGCAGGAGTTATAGGTGAATTATTAAAAACGGTTTTCTTAGCACATGAAACACTTACCACTAAAAACAAAATCGAAAGAATCAAAATTACTTGTTTGATACTTATTGAAAATTTTATTGTTTTCATGATGGTTATTTTTTCATGTTACGCGCCGCCATGTTTGAAATAGATTTACCTAAATCATCCATATCGTTATTAAATTCTACTTTAAACAATTCCCATTTTTCTGAAGTTCCTTGTTGATCATAGTCTTGAAGTTTAGCTTTCAGTTCTTCATTTTTCTCTTCTAATTTGGCTAACTGTTCTGTGTACATTGCCTTATTAGAATCTTTTGAAGCATTGATAGTCACTTTCATATCATCAATTTGTCGTTGATTTTCGTCAAGTTTCAATTCAATACTAGATTTGAAAGTATTATAATCGCTAACAGAATCTAATTTAGATTGTTGCAAAGCAGCTTCTGCATCTACAACATCTTCTTGAGCGTTTTCTAGTTCGCCTTCTTTAGCTTTTGGAGAATTATTACAACTTACTAAAAGCAAGCCCATAAAACTCATTAAAACCACTAATTTTAATATATGTTTTTTCATTTTTGAGATTTTAAAAATTTTGCAATGGCCTTTATACTAACCAACTCTAAAGGCCAAAGCAAAAAATATTATTTAGTAACGTGATCTGAATTCATTTGCAAAAGAGCATTGGCTTTTTCTTTCAAACTTGAAGAAACGCTTTCGAATTTTCCTTCCACCATACCTTCTAATTCGGCTGCTTTATCTTTCAACATTTTAGCATCTTTAGAAACCATTTTTTTGAAATCTTTGGCTTCACGACTCATTTTTTTCTTGAAATCTTTAGCCATATCTTCTGCACCACCAGCAATCATGCTTCTTGTTCTTGTTCCTTTATGTGGAGCAAATAAAACTCCAAGAGTTACTCCAACTAATGCTCCTACTACTAAAGAACCAACTATTTTTCCTGTGTTATTTGAATTGTCCATTTTTATTTTATTTAAAATTTATATCCTATTGTTGCTTGGTACCACATGTTTTTGTAACGTGGCGTTGTTGAATTTCCATCACCATCATTATTCTTAACATCCCATCCTCCTCTTAATCCGATAACTAAATGGTCAATATTAAAATCGACACCACCAGTTAAACCAAAGATGTTTTTACGTAAATTACTGTTATCAAATTCATCTTGTTGTGATGTAGATAAAGAACCACCAGTAAAATCATCAGTTTGTTTCATTAAGAAAGAAAATTGAGGACCGAACAATAAAGAAACATACTCAACTGGTTTAATAGAAATTAAAATTGGCACATCAATAAAATCTGATGTTCTTGTCATTTCATAATTGGTTCCTAAAAAAGTACCTGTAGATTTGAATCCTTTTTGAGAATACAAAACCTCTGGTTGAATGCCAAATATTTTTCCTAAAGGAACTACTACAAATGCTCCTGCTGCTAATCCGAATTTTCCATCTGCTACAAAATCTTCTCCTTCTGAATCATATACATTAGAGTAATTAGTACCTGCTTTTACACCGAAAGTCAATTTGCCGCGATTGTCTGTTGTAGTAGTTGTTTGTGCTTTTAAACTTGTCGTTGCAAAGGCAACTAATGCGATCATTATGATTGCTTTTTTCATTTTTTTTTATTTAAGTTATATGCGTATTATTCATTATGTTATGCGTATTATTCATTCAATTATAAAACCTTTCTGCCGCTAATTATTCTAAGTAGAATAGCTACAATTGCTATTACTAATAAAATATGTATAAGACTTCCTGTGTTGTAAACAAAGAATCCTAAAGCCCAAGAAATAATTAAAACCACCGCTATTAGATAAAGTAAATTGTTCATGATGTTTGTTTGTTTTTAGTTACTATTCAACTCATTTATTATACTTCAAAGGTACTATGGTGATAAAGGTTTTGTGTTACATTATCAACTATACGTTTTACACATTTACCACTTTAATTATGTTTATGTTTTGTTGGAATAATAAGCAACGGAATTGACGTTTGATTCAATACATTTTCGGTGGTGCTTCCAATTAAAACTTGCTCCAACCATTTTTGACTGTGCGAACCCATAACTATCATATCTACTTTCAAATGCTTGGCTGTTTTAAGAATTACTTCTGCAAATTCACCATTTTCAACTAAGGTTTTAATTTTAGAATCACCTAGATGTTTTTTGATTTTATCTAAATAATAACTTGCTGCATCACTCATACCATCAGCATTCATATATTGATAGAAAGTGGCACTATCGAAATCTCCAATTCCTGTAAAAGGTGATGTTAAAAAAGAGGTATAATACACTTCATTTTCAACCACATGAAGCAAAGTCACCTCGGCATGCATAGCTTTTGCAAATGAAAAACCAATTTCTGCCATTCTTGTTGCTGTTGGATTATAATCCAATGCCATTAATACTTTTTTCATTGTGTCCATTTTTTAATTTTTTATAAATGTGAACGTAAAATCCAAGCCATTTTTTCATGCTCTTCCATCAATCCTGTTATGAAATCGGTTGAACCGGCATCGTGGAATTCTTTATCAAACTTGGAAATATTCTCTCTCAAGTTTATAATCACACTTTCATGATCTATTAATAACTCTTTTATAAAACCTTTACTATCGTTTTTCTCATTAGTAACTTCTGTAAGTTGTGTTAAACCCAAAAAAGCAGTTAGACTTGCAGGAGCATAAAATCCTAATTTGCGAATACGCTCAGCTACTTCATCAATAAAACCTTCCAATTGTCGGTATTGTAATTCGAAGAAGGTGTGTTTTTCAAAGAAATCGGCTCCTTCTAAATTCCAATGCGCTTTTCTTGTTTTGGTATAAAGTACAAACTCGTCGGCTAAAATTTTTGACAATTCATCTACAACCGATTGACCATTTTTTTCTGTAATTCCGATATGTGCTTTCATTTTTATATTTGTTAATAATTAAAATTTATAATTAAGAAGTTTGAAATACCTCATCGTACAATTGTACTTCAACTTTTGAATTTTGAATTTCTTCAAAAACCAATCGCGCCATTAAATAACTTACTGTTGATTCGGCACCTTGATTCAAATTCACATGATGCTCTTCTAAACCATCATAACATCCGCCTGTAGCTGGATTATAAACAATTTGATGCAAATGATTTTTTCCTAAAAACCAATTAAAAGCAGTTTCCATTTTTTCTAAATATCCTTCTTCTCCAAAGGATTTGTAAAAGGTACTTAAAGCTAAAATTGTGTAGGTAACATCAATGGGTTGTTCGCCAAAATCATTAGCTCTTTTATCTTTATGATGCCAACCTTGATTGGATATTACCTTAATTTGATTGTCTCTAAAGATGATTGATAGTAGAAAATCAAATGATGTTTTAGCAATTTTTCTATATACTAAGTTACCTGAACTCATTGATGCATATAACATTGCTTCGGGTAAAAGGCTGTTGGCATAGGTTAAATAATTTTCAAACCACTTCCAATTTTTATCAGAAACACCTCTAAATTTTGAAGCTAAATTATCAGCCAACTGAGTAATCATGATTCTTATAATCTCATTATCTTTCTCTAAATTATAAAAATAAAGCCCTTTAATAGTAAAGGCAATAGCTCTTGGTGAATGAAATGTTGCTGCATTTCGCAATGCTTTTTCTAAACCAATTTTAGCCACATTTAATAATTTTTCGCTAAACAAATGCTGATACGAACTAAATTCTCCCAAGGCCCAAATCGCTCTTCCATTAGAATCTTCAAGGTTTTCGTTTTGGTTTTTCAGGAAGAAATTTCCTTCTCTATCGACATAATTTAAAAAGCTTCCATCTTCTTGCTGACAAAAAATAATGAAATCAAGATAGGTTGTAATTAATTCTAAATCGGCAACATCGCCAGTAAGTTCATAATGTTTCGATACAGCAATCAAAGCACGAGCATTGTCGTCTAAAGTATAACCTGAATCTAAATCAGGAACTGAAATTTGTGAAAACTGAATCATTCCGTCACTGGTTGTCAATCTTTTAATGTGGTCTAATGAAATTTTAGGTAACTCATATTTCAATTCCACTTTGCGTTTTGCTAAACTACTTTTGGTTAATTCAATGTGTGCTATAGCAGCATTTTGCCAAGAAGTTGGACTAATTTTATGTAAGGCATTAAGGCGCATTTCTTTCAGTAATTTAGGATCATAAAGCAATTTTATTGTTGCCTCAGCTAATTGTTCTGAATCTTGAAAATCAAAGTTTATTCCAGCTCCATCTAATAATTCTTTTGCGTGTGGAATTGGCGTTGAAATAACCGGACAACCACAAGCCAAAGCATAAGCCAAAGTTCCACTAACAGCTTGATTAGGATTTTTTGAAGTGAAAAGATAGATTTTAGTTCGTTGCAAATAATCCATCAATTCTTGTAATGATAAATATCGGTTTATGAATCGAACATTATTTTGTAATCCCAATTCAAATACTTTTTCATAAAGTGAATTTCTATATTTTTCGCCATCACGTTTAAGAACTTCTGGATGTGTTTTTCCAATTACCAAATAAATGACATTTGGAAATCTTTCAATGATTTTAGGTAAAGCTTCAATGGCAGTTTCAATACTTTTTCCTTCACTTAATAAACCAAAAGTGGAAAGGATAATTCTATCAGCCAAATGAATTTTAGATTTATTTTCAGAAACTTCACCTGAAGTAACTAAATGCGTTCCGTGAGCAATCACAGCAATTTTTTGAATGGCAATTCCATAATCGGTTCTTAAAATTGTAGCCGATGTGTTAGTCATTACAATAACCGAATCGGAACAATCAACAATCTTACGAACTACTTTTTTTAGTTTCGGATTTGGATTTGGCAAAACGGTATGGAATGTTGTAGCAATTGGTCTTTTTAAATGTGCCATTAACTTGAGCAAATAGTTTCCATTTTCACCACCAAACAAGCCAAACTCGTGTTGCAAGAAAATCATGGCTATATTTTTATCTGCATTAATTCTGTTGGCTAATTGAATAAACTGTTCTTCTTCATCAGTTTTGATAGTATATTTCACCTCATCAGAATAACTATAATCTGAATCATTTGCATTTAAGGCGCATACTTTTAATGAAAAACTATGTCCAAATTTTTCTTGGATAGCATTTCTCAAATCTTGAGTGTAAGTGGCAATACCACATTCTCTTGGCGGATAAGTAGTTATAAAAAGTATTTCTGGCAGTTCTTTTTTAGCAAATAATGCAAGATTAGACTTTTCTACTACTGGCATTTTGAAAAAATTGAAACCTCCAATGTTATTTAATGCTTCTTTATAAACTATCAGACTGTTGTTGTAAATTGGAAAAATATTAGCTCTCATGATCAATTTTATTTAGTAATAATTCTTTTAATAATTCTTTTAAACTCACTGATGCACAAGCAATACACTTGTCTGCGGCACCATAATAAATGTATAATTCATCGTCAAATAGTGCTGTTCCTGTTGGAAAAACAACATTGTTTACAACGCCATTCAATTCGTAATCAAATTCAGGAATAAACAATGGGTCAACCAATCTGGCAATAACTTTTGTTGGGTCATTGATATCCAATAAGGCTGCTGCTGCTGAATAGATATAACCCATAGAGGTATCATAAACTCCGTGATAAATAAGAAGCCAACCTAGTTCAGTTTCAATTGGTGGCGCACCAGCTCCTATATATCCTGACTCATGATTTACACCAACAGGATCGAGAATAATATGTTTATTGAAATGTAAAAAATAGTGATCCCAAAAATCTTTAGTTAATTCTTTCAAATCATTCACCATAACCAATTGAATTCCTGGACGTATGCGGTGCAAAAAAGCCAATTTACCTTCAATACGTCTTGGGAAAAAAGTAACATCTTTATCCCATAAATAAATTTGTTCGTTGGTTTCAAAATGTCGAACGTGTCTAAAATATTTGGCATTCACCAAGTTATTACATTCTGCTAATCGTTTGAACTGGTCAAAAGTGTATTTTGGCACTATAATTCCTTGTCTTTCAAACGTTTTTAAATCGGTTGAAGTTACTAAGGCTCCAAGCGCATTTATTCCGTTGTAAGCCGTGTAAGTGATATAATAAACACCATCAATTTTTACAATTCTAGGATCTTCAACACCTTTTGATGCATCATCTGTCAGTGGAATTAGTAATGGTGTGTTACTTCGCTCAACAACTTTTAGTGGTCCATCTAATTTGCAATAACCAACTGTTGAATAATTTCCATTTCTAACCGCTCTATACAACATATGAATTGTAGTTCCTTCTTGCATTATTGCTGGATTTAGAACACTATCATTTTCAAATGCTAAGTCTGTTTTTTTTAAAACAATTCCGTGTTTTTTTACTTCAATCATGACTTTATTTTTTAGTATAAAAAAAGTGCAACATTAGAAACGCTGCACCTTTTTATTGGCTCTTACATGTATTCGTAGTATCTCGTAAACTCTACGTTGCCCATATAATCAAGCCTAATTATGTTGTTACAGGTTGTACTTTTCTGATGATGTTAATTACTTCTTCTCTTTTTTTGTGAAGACGTAATTCTATTCTTTTAATCAAATCGTCTTCTCTACCTCTTTCAAATTTTAAATCAGAATCTGTAAGTTGTGGAAACTTCTCTTTCAAATCGTCTGCTTGTTGACTCCAATCTCCTGAAATTTTTAGTGCTTCGGTACTTTTGTTGTTTTTTGCTTCCATGATTATTATAGATTAAATTGTTTCTTTTTGATATATCAAAGGTGCGATACCTATTCAATAAAAGTGTTATAAGGTTGCAACCATAAATTACATAATTCACACATTAACAGAAATGTAAGAACAAAAAAAAACATCACAATTGTAGTGATGCTTTATTCATTTAATTTATTTAATTTCTACATTTTACTCATGTACCAATGTAACTGCTTGTCAATTTTTTGAGTATGTAACACTTTAACAATAATTTGTTTCAATCTCAAAAAAGCAGTTTCGCTTTTCACCACATAATCTGTTGCTTTATGATGAATACATTTAATGGCTACATCAATCTTATCTTGTGAGGAAAGCATAATGACCGGAACTTGCTGATTTTCCAGCTTGATTTTATCCAAAACCTCCAATCCATTCATGGCGCCTTTATTGATTCCGTCTAGATGATAATCAAGAATTATGATATCTGGATTTAGATTTAAATTATCAAGGCAAAGTTCACCTGTTGAAAATGTAAATATTTCAAAGTCGGCGCTCTCGAGGAATTCTATTTGTAGTGACTTTAAAAAAAGTGCATCATCATCTACAAGGAACAGTTTTATTTTTTTTTCGTCTAGCATTATTTTGAATTTTTTATGGTAATAAGTTCTTCTTCCAATTCTTTACAAGCTTGTAAACAAATGGTTTCTAATTGAGTAACCATTTTTAAAACCGTAACTTCGTCTAGTTGTTGATTGGCAAATTCTTGTATTTTTTTGGCTATAATTTCAAAATCTTGATGAATTCCAACAATAGAAAAAGATGGTATTAATTTATGAACAGTGGCATAAAGCATACTCCAATCTTTATCAATATAGCTTTGTTTCATGGTTGAAACTAATGGTGGTGTTTGATTTAAATATAATAAAATCATTTCCGACATTAAAGCCGGATTGGATTTTGTGCGTTGCATTAAGTAATTCAAATCAGTGCAACGAACTTGATTGATTCTTTGAACTGTTTCTTCATTAGTTTCTTTATTTTTTTTATCCAATATTTTTACTATTTTGCTGTATAACAATCGTTCATTGACTGATTTAGCAATATAATCATTCATTCCTACAGCGTTGCATTTTGATAAATCGGCAGTAGTTACATCAGCCGTTAAAGCAATAATTGGAATGTTTGATTTCAAAGTATTTCTAATGTATTTTGTGGCTTCAAATCCGTTCATTACTGGCATTTGTAAATCCATTAGAATAATATCGTAATGCGATTTTGACATCTTATCAATAGCTATTTGGCCATTAGAAGCGATGTCGCATCCAAAACCAAAATCGTCTAACAAGGTTCGCATTAGTAGTTGATTTAAAGCAATATCTTCGACTACTAAAACATTAATATTTTGAACTTCATCAGTAACTTCTTCAATTTCAACTAATAAATCTGCATCCAAATTTGTTTTTTGAAAAGAAAGTTGAAAACTAAAAACAGAACCTACATTAAAATCACTTTGCACTTTTATGGTTCCGTTTTGTCCTTCAACTAGTTGTTTTACTATAGCTAATCCTAATCCTGTTCCGCCATATAATCTAGACGTTCCACTTGAAGCTTGTTGAAAATTTTCAAAAATGGTACTAAGTTTTGAATCGAGAATACCAATCCCTGTATCGGAAACTGCAAACTCAATAATTACGTTATCATTGTTTTCTTCTACCAATTTTACGCTAACAACAACTTTTCCTTCGGAAGTAAACTTAACGGCATTACTTACCAAGTTGAGAATTATTTGATGCAATCTAACAGGATCGCCAAGTAAAACCTCAGGAATATTTTTGTCATATTCTTTTATTAATAAAATATTTTTCTCTTGACATTTGATATCAAATAAATGAACCATCGCCGATAACGAAACGTCCAATTTAAAAGGTACTTTTTCAAAAGTCATCTTACCCGAATCGACTTTTGCTAAATCTAAAATATCATTAATAAGAACAATTAATGCATCACCACTAATTTTAATAGCTTGCAAATATTCTCTTTGTTTGGCTGATAAATCTGTTTTTAAAACCACTTTTGTAAATCCAATTATGGCATTCATTGGAGTTCTAATTTCATGACTCATATTAGACAAAAACTGTTGTTTAGCTTTCACAGAATCTACGGCAACACGTGTAGCATTTTCTGCTTTTATTAGAGCTTCTTCTGCAATTCCTGTTGCATTTTCTGCTAATGCTTTGGCTTCAATTAGTTCTTTTTCAGCTTTTTTTTGCTCAGTAATATCTCTTGCAACTACCACTGCTCCAATAACATTACCATCAGCATCTTTATAAACAGAGCCATTAAACAAAACATTGGTAAGTTTACCATCAATTATTACTAATGGATAATCTACCACAAAACCTTTTGCAAAAACTTCTTCATAACCTTTCTTGGCTAATTCTGGTTCGGTAAAATAATTGATAAAATCAGAACCTATTAAATCTTCTTTAGAAACATCGGTAACTCTAACCGAAGCTTGATTGGTATCGGTAATTTTTCCTTCTAAACTGATTGTAAATAATGGATCACGACTTGCTTCAATTAAGCTTAATGAATATTGTGATGCCAGTTTTAAAGAATAATTATACGCTTCCAATTCTTTGCTCTCAACTACTCTTTTCTCTTTTTCTTGGTTTTGAAAATTAAGTTCTTTTCCGGCTATAACTAATTCGTTAGCACGATTTCGTTTTTCATGAGTTTGAAATTCAAGTTCTTTATTGGCAATTAGTAATTCATCTGCGCGATTTTGTTTTTCTTTATTTTGAAAAACTAATTCTTTGTTGGCAATAGTTAATTCACTTGCTCGATTTTCTTTTTCTTTATTTTGAAATGCTAGTTCTTTGTTGGCGTTTTTTAAATCTAAAGCCCATTTTTGTTCGGCAATATCTCTAGCAACAATAACAACACCAAGCACTTTTTGGTTTTCATCTTTATATATCGAACCATTAAATAAAACATCGGTAAGTTTTCCTTTTTTGTGACGAAGTGTCAATGGCGAATCGGCTACCGAACCATTAGCGAAAACTTCTTGATAAACTTCTCTTGCTTTTTGAGGTTCTGTAAAATAATCGAAGAAATCAGAATCTGTAAGCTCCTCACGTGATACTCCTGTAATGTTTATTGTAGCTTGATTCATATCCATAATTTTACCATCAATATTTATGGTCACTAATGGATCTAAACTTGCTTCTATTAAACTACGAGCATATTGATTTTCTTGATTTTTCATACTTTAAATTTCTTCAATAGGACATCTTCGTTTGTCTTTAAGTAATTTGAAATGTGATGGAGATAATCCTGTAACTTTTTTAAACTGATTGGATAAATGAGCAACACTACTATAATTCAATATATACGATATTTCTGTAAGATTTAATTCATCATACAAAATCAATTCTTTCGCTCGCTCAATTTTATGATTAATAATAAATTGCTGAATCGTAATTCCTTTTACTTCCGAAAAAATATTTGACAAATAAGTATAATCATGATGAAGCTTCTCTCCAATATAATCTGAATAATTTACTTTGGGAACTTCGTCGGTATAATGAACCATTTCTATAATGACGTTTTTAATTCTTTCTATTAAAACCGCTTTTTTATCGTCCATCAATTCTAAACCATAAACTAATAATGCTTTGTTTAATTCAATAAGTTTCTCTGCAGAAAGTTCCTCCATGATTTCAACCTCGCCCAAGTCAATCAATACAAAATGAAGTCCCATTTTTCTTAACTCTTCCTTAACCACCATTTTGCATCGAGTGCTAACCATGTATTTGATATAGAGTTTCATATAGTTCTTATTTACATTGTATTTGTTAAATTGTATTACTAATGCTTATTCTTCATAACCGCTTTTAATTACTGTCGAAATCATTTTAAACTGTACATTAGCATTAAACTGATGCTTAGAATTAGCTGGTATTATGATTCCTTCGCCCAACTTTAGTTTGTATTTCTTGTCGTTAATAGTAATTTCTGCAACACCATCAATTATTTGAATATAGGTATCAAACGCAGAACTTTTTTCGTCCAATTCTTCACCTGCATCAAAAGACGTAACGGTTACATTACCAGTTGTTTTTTTTATTATTGTTCTACTTACCACAGCGTTTACCATGTATTCGATAATTTCAACAATGATATGAATCTTGGATTTTTCTAATTCAGCATTGTCATTGACTTTTTTCATTTTTTTGTTTTTTTATGTTATATTTATTAATCAAACAATTGTTAAAAAAACATATCCTACAAAGTTGTAATAACTTATCATGTTGTAGTTTACATTTAGATTTTTATAACTTACATAAATCACACTTTTGCAAATGTTTTTTAAGTAAATTATTTAAGTAATTGAGAAGTAAATCAGTTATTATTTAAGCTGATTCTATGAGGTTATAAGCAGGAGTGATACTCAATAAAAGTATTTCATTATAAAGGTAGTCTAAATAAAAGGAAATGTTCCATTTATAAATTTAATTGGTAAAGAATTTAACATAAAAAAAGCGACTCTTACGAATCGCTATTGCTTTATTTATTCTCTATTGCCTTTTGTTTTCGGCTCTTGTAGGCTTTTAAATATTCTCCTTTGGGCTTTCCATCATCAAAAGAACTGAACATAACCGGAAAAGCTGCTTTGCTCCTAGCCTCTTCATTTGAAAATCCTTCGTATTCAATTCTGTAAAGTGCCGAATACATTTGCGCTCTTCCAATTCCGTGATAGCAATGAATCAATACAGGATAATTATCTTGATTGTCCATGATCTTGAAAAAAGAATCCAAATTCTCTTGTTTCGGAACTTGATCGGAACCATTATTGAAGTAATTTACTCCAGGAATTTTTGCTACAGCTTCTTTCTCTGCTGTCAATTCTGCAGGAACTTCTGGATTGTTTACATCATCTCCAGTTCCAGGAAAACGCAAATCAACTATAGATTTGATTTTATATTTCTTTACATAATCAGCAATCTCATCTGGCGGAATCACACCACTTTTATAGACCTTACCTTCTGTAATAGTCATGAAATTATGGTTGATATGTCTATCATAAACATACTTTCCTGTAATGCCCAAAACCACTACAACTAAAGCAATTAGTATCTTATTTTTAGTACTCATGTTATTTATCTTTTGAAGTCAGTTTTTTGTCGATAATGCGTTCCATATAATCTTGTAAGAACGCTTTGCAACGTTTCTCTAACAAATTCATTTCGGCATTGCGCTGACCTATTAAATTGTTTTTTAAATCTTTATCTTCCTTTTTGTAGAAACCAACAGCTTTCTCTCCATCAAAGGTACAAATATAATTGCCACTCATCATCTGATAATGATCCGAAGAATAACGCATTACAAATGGTGGTACTTTTTTCTCACTTATCAAACTTCTACCCCAACTTCTAAAAGGCTTGTCATAACCCATCATGTCTAGCAATGTTGGATATATATCAATCTGTTGTGCCCAATCTTTATTTACACCAACATACTTCTTGTTCGGACTAAAAAACAAAATCGGAACGGTATGAAAATTTTGATCTTTCAAATAATCATCATAATAAATTAAATTATCATGGTCGGCAACCAACACGAAAATGGTATTCTGATACCATTTTTCCTTTTTAGCAGCATTGAAAAATTGCTTTAAAGCATAATCGGTGTAGCCAATACATTGGTGAATAGGATTATCACCTTTCGGAAATTTACCTATATATTTATCAGGAACAATGTAAGGTTCGTGTGACGAAACCGAAAACAAAGTTGCCATAAAAGGTTGTTGCTTTTTTGAAATCGTTTTGTTGAAATACTGCATAAAAGGTTCGTCCCAAATACCCCAAACACCATCAAAATCGGCGTCGTTGTTGTATTCGTTTTTACCATAATAATGATCGTAACCCAATATGTTTCCAAAACCTAAGAAACCCATCGAACCATTAGGTGCACCGTGAAAAAATGAAGTATCATAACCTTCACTTTTTAAAACAGAAACCAACGATTCTATCTTTTGCTTCGGATAAGGTGAAGACGTAAAAGCATCTTTAAAAGAAGGAATCCCAGCAATAACAGACGACATTCCGTGGATGGATTTATAACCATTAGCATAACCGTTTGTGTAAATCATACTATGTTGTGCCAATGAATCTACAAACGGAGAATATCCTTTATAGTTGCGAATATTCATGTCTTTGTTGAAAGCACTAATGTATTCTTTTGCATAACTCTCCAAAATCAAAATCACAACATTGGGTTTCGTTTTCGGATTGTTTTTATAGTGTTTGATAGGAACAATTAAGGAATCAATCGTTGTTTTATCAACCAAATTTACTTTCTTAAACGTATTGGTATTCCAAGTTCTAATAATGGCAAAAGGTGTATTTAAAACAAAATCAGCTTGAGAAGCATCTGTTACAAATCTACTGGCATCGAGTAAATTAATTGGTCGTGTACTTTTTCTAAAATCGCCTCTAATTCCTCCAATGCAAAGTGCTGTAATCAATAAAAAACTAAATACAGAAGCCAAAAAATACTTAAAATTTGGTTTTGATTCGTGGTGTTTTACTTTCACTTTTTTGTACAAATAAATCCACAGGAAAGCCATCAAGAAAAACAAGAAGAAAACGTGCCAATAATTCACCAAGAAATTCAAGAACAGCGAACCTTTATTACTCTCATTTTGAAGCGTATCCAACGATGCTCTGGTACTTCTATTGAAGGTATATTTATAGTAAATAAAATCAATAAAATTGGCCGTGTAAAAAATCAGATTGACTGTAAAATACAAGTAAAACAAAAACTTCTGAAACCCTTTTCTAGTGTTGATTAGTAAAGGTAAAACCGATAAAATTATAAATAGTGAATTAGCATAGAGAATTGTAGTTGTATCAAATGCTAAGCCGTGATAACACAATTTTATAAAGGCAATAAAAGAATCTATTTTAATTAAATTTTGATTATAAAAATAGAACAAAATTCGAGCCATCATATAAAACAGATAGGCCAAACCTATTCTGTAAAACAGCACTTTATATTCGTTAAGTCTTGGAAATTTATTCATCTATTGCTACTACAATTTTGTGCAAAACTACTAAATTGAAAAAGGATATTTAAAAATAAATTGTTAATCTGTAATTTATTAATTAATTTGCATCAAAATTAGTAGCTATGATTCAAATTACGCGTTTGTTTGACTTCCCTTATTATCAATTAGAAAAGAATAATGTTCCAGATTGTCTTGTTACTAAGTACAATGGTGTTTGGGTAAAAACTTCAACACAGGAATATGTTGATAAATCAAATGCCATCTCACGTGCTTTATTGCGCATGGGAATTCAGAAAAATGATAAAATTGCCATCATTTCATCGTCCAACAGAACCGAATGGAACATTATGGATATTGGAGTGATGCAAACTGGAGCACAAACCGTTCCAATATATCCAACCATTGCAGCCGAAGATTACGAATATATTCTAAACCACTCGGAAGCTTCCTACTGTTTTGTATCAGATGATGTGGTTTTGCAAAAATTGCTTTCCATCAAGAAAAACGTTCCTCTTTTAAAAGATATCTTTTCGTTTGATGAAATCAATGGTTGTAAAAATTGGAAAGAAGTGCTTGCTTTAGGTGAAGATTCATCCAATCAAGATGTTGTTGAAGATCGAAAAAACAATGTCAAACCAGAAGAATTGGCTACTATGATTTATACTTCTGGAACAACAGGTAAACCTAAAGGCGTAATGCTTTCTCACAATAACATTGTTTCTAATGTGTTAGATAGTTCACCTCGAATTCCATTTGATGAAGGAACTAGTCGAGCATTGAGCTTCTTGCCTATTTGTCACATTTTTGAACGTGTTATTTTATACATTTATCAATATTATTCGGTAGCGATTTATTTTGCTGAATCTATTGAAAAACTTTCTGATAATATTAAAGAAGTTAAACCAACTGTTTTCTCGGTTGTGCCAAGACTTCTTGAAAAAGTATATGATAAAATCTACGCTAAAGGTGCCGAATTAACTGGAATCAAAAAGAAACTATTCTTTTGGGCAATCGATTTAGGTTTGAAATACGAACCTTATGGCGCTAACGGATTTTGGTATGAAACCCAACTTAAAATTGCCAGAAAACTTATTTTTAGCAAATGGCAAGAAGGTTTGGGTGGTAATCTAACCGTAATGGTTTCAGGAAGTGCAGCCTTACAACCAAGATTAACCAGAGTTTTTGCAGCAGCAGGAATGCCTGTAATGGAAGGTTATGGTTTGACTGAAACTTCTCCTGTGATTTCTGTAAACGACATGAGAAATGGCGGATTTAAAGTAGGTTGTGTTGGTAAAGTCATCAATAATGTAGAAGTAAAAATTGCTGAAGATGGCGAAATCCTTTGCAAAGGACCAAACGTAATGATGGGTTACTACAAAGACCAACAACTAACCGATGAAGTGATTGTGAATGGTTATTTTCATACTGGTGATATTGGCGAAATCGACTCACAAGGTTTCTTGAAAATTACCGATAGAAAGAAAGAAATGTTCAAAACTTCTGGAGGAAAATACATTGCACCACAATTGATTGAAAACGCAATGAAGCAATCGTTGTTTATAGAGCAAATTATGGTGATTGGTGATGGTGAAAAAATGCCTGGAGCGTTCATACAACCAAGTTTTGATTTTCTAAGAGAATGGGCAAAACGCCACCATGAAGACATTGGCGACTTAAACGAAGAAATTGCCTCAAACCCAAAAGTAATAGCACGAATTCAAGAAGAAGTAAACGAAATCAACAAAAAATTCGGAAATTGGGAAATGATTAAACGTTTCGAATTAACACCAAATATTTGGAGTATCGATGGCGGCGAACTGACACCAACACTAAAACTAAAACGTAAAGTAGTAAGAGAAAAATACAAAGATCTTTACGACAAAATTTATAGAACGGAATAAATTGAGAAACACCTTTAACGAGGTGTTTCTTTATTAGTATATTTGATAAATCGAATGATTTGTTTTATTGCATAAATTATATAAAACCTTTGACAAAACATATGAAAATTAGACATCTAATCCTATTCTTTTTAATGATAACTTTCATATCATGTGGCAAAGAGTCGTCTGGAGCAGATGAATCATTTGAACTTTGGTCAAACCATAAAGTTCCAAGCGACTTCAAAATTTATAATGGTCAATACTGGAAATCATCGCATTGGAGTTATGAATACATTACTTTTTTGCATTTCAAAGCTCCAACTAATTGGATTGATGATTTTATAAAATTAAATGATTTGCAAATAGCAACCGGAGAATATAGTATGCCATACGATGCACCAGAATGGTTCGCACCAAAAGTTGGTCAAAAAGTTTATATTGAGAAAGGAATTACTCAAGGTTCAATGTATTTCGTTAATCAAGAAACAGGTGAAGTTTTCTTGTATGAAATACAATTGTAAATATTTAATCATAAATAGCTACTATAAATCAATAAAGAATAACAATACGTTGATAACTATTGAGATTCCTACAGAATGACAAAAGACTAGCTTTGTCATTCCGACAACGGAGGAATCACACTCGCTAATCACAAAAACAATCACACAAAGAATAACAATACGTGAATATCTAGTAAGATTCCCAATGAATGAAAAAAAGACCAGTTTTGTCATTCCGACAAAGGAGGAATCACATAAAACAATCACACAAGCCCATAAAAAAAGAAAAGCAAACTTGAGTTTCTAATGAGATTCTTCGTGCCTCAGAATGACAAAAAAGAAAACTATAATGTCATACCAAGCGAATTCGAGTAGCTTTTAACTCGCTAATCACAAAAACAATCACATAAAGAATAACAATACTCGAATAACTCATAAGATTCCTACGAATAACAAAAAACACTATTTTTGTCCTTCCGACAAAGGAGGACTCGAGCGATAGCGAACAGGCGAAGCAATCACAATAGAAAATCACACAAGCCTATAAAAAAAAGCAAATTCTAAGTTACTAATGAGATTCTTCGTGCCTCAGAATGACAAAAAAAAGCATGACCATGAACAACACAATGATTGAGTATAACGAAGGATACCTTACTTTCTATGTTTACATAATTACAAATAAACATAGGTCAACATATTATATAGGAATGACAAATAATTTAGGAAGACGTTTAACAGAACATAAAGAAAACATAGAAAAAGGAGTTAAAACGTTTGCTTCAAAATACAACATTGAATTTTTAGTATATTATGAAAAATTCACTTGGGTTGAACAAGCAATAGCAAGAGAAAAAGAAATTAAAGGATGGAAAAGAGACAAAAAATTAAACCTTATTAGATCCTTTAATGAAAATTTCGAGTTTTTAAATCATCGTTTTGTGTAATCTTTTAATCAACAGTATTTTATCATTAATTGTCCATTTTGTCATTCCGACAACGGAGGAATCACACTCGCTAATCACAAAAACAATCACACAAAGAATAACAATACGTGAATAACTAGTAAGATTCCCAATGAATGAAAAAAAGACCAGTTTTGTCATTCCGACAAAGGAGGACTCGAGCGATAGCCAACAGGCGAAGCAATCACACAAAACAATCAAAGTTAAGCCTTCATTACTTTGAGTTCTTTTGAAAACAAAATCCTCAATTATAAACAATTCCTATTCTTAAATAGTTAATAATTAAACCAATACCCTATTAAACAATTCTTAATTTTTACTATTTTTATTCCATTAACCAATAAAACTATTTTAATTATGAATTTAAAAAACTTTATTATCGGAGGAATCGTTGGCGGAATTGTTGATTTCCTTCTAGGTTGGGTATTTTATGGAATGTTGTTTACAGACATTTATCCACAAAATGAAAACACAAAGCTTGAATTTATCTTTTTAGGTTGCATGACTTTTGGCTTCTTTATTTCTTTAATTTTTACAAAATGGGCTGGAATAACTAATCTTGTAACTGGGTTAAAAGCTGGTGCCTTAATTGGCTTGTTTTATGGCCTTTCCATGAACTTTTTCATGTATTCTTCTCAAGTTGTTGATTACAAACTTTTAGGCCTTGACACCATTGTTAATCTTGTAATGGGTGCTGGTGTTGGTGCTGCTGTAGCTTTTGTTCTAGGAAAAATGAAATAATACTAAACCCTAACCAATAATTTGAAAACCATGAGTTTCGGCTTGTGGTTTTTTTATACTCTTCTAACAAATAAATCTTACAAAAATGTAAGGTTTTGAATGCTTTTGACATTGAATGAACACTTTTGACTGGTTACTACCCTTTTCATAGGGGTTTGGTTCGTAGTTCATTCGTAGTTTGTTCGTAAGCGTTTTGCTAAAATGAATCTTTTATCGAACATGCTAGGAACAAAGCCAAAACAAAACTCAAAAAAGTAAAAAATAGTACAAAAGTGACGTTTAACCTTTGTGAAAATTAGGTAGAAATACGTGATTTTTATAATGGATTATTTATTATATTAGCAGAGTAAAACTAGAACAAGTAGCGCTAATCATACCTAATTTGGGTGTATTAGGATGATAACGTCAGACTTATACACTAGTTAGCAGTAATTTTATAACAAAATGAAAATAGACATTGAGCAATCCATTACAAGTAGAAAATTGATTTTCAGAAGAACACTCTTGCAAAGAATTGATTATTATATTTTCAATATATTGTTTTTACTATTTCTCCTTCCTTCTCTTTCAATATACATAATCTTTTATGGCAATCCGATTAATTACAAAGGTGTAATTTTCCTGATTATAGTAAATGTACCTTTCATTTGGAGTATTATCGGCTTAAAATTTATTAATGAGTTAACTTATCTAGGAAAAGTTGAAACCAATCAAAGATCTCAATATTTGAATCAAATAAAAATTGATTGCAAATATGAGCAAGTTTTTGAAGAGGGAAATTTAGTAATAATGAGCAAAAATGATTTATGGCTTCAAGGCAAAGAATTGACAATTATTTTTCATGGAGAAAAAGCTTATGGTAATTTGACATATTTGGGAAAAGGTAATACGAGAAATCCTTTTTTTTCATATTTTAATAAAATTAAACTATTAAAACGAAAAAACTACTGCTAACAACGGTTTTGCTCAATTGCTCGTCTGTTGCTAGTGGAAACTATATTTTTTGTAACTTCGTTTTTCGGTAATGGAAAAAGAAGCGTTTCAAAAGTCGCAACTGAAGCAAAGCCGCGGCACGTTGGTGGTAATTTTATCTCACCTCTCGTCCTAAAATAGGTTGACTAAAAATTAAAACTTTTAGTATCCTATGGAAACACCAAAAAAACAACCCTGTCGAAAAAATGAGTATCAAAAAGTAAGCTTTGATCTCAAACTGTCCATTAT
>NZ_BAABCT010000006.1:0-245521 GCF_039539185.1 Flavobacterium cheonanense
CAATTCAATATGTCTATGAACGTGTCATTCTTTTTTGTGCCGCCATTCTCTCGTTTAGCGGGTGCAAAAGTACATCTTTTTTCTTAACTCGCAAGTAAATCGAAAAAAAATATTTTTTTCTTTTTTCTTGAACTTTCTTTCAAAAAACTATCTGAAATTAATTCAGATTAAATATTCGTTTTGCGGATGGCAAAGGTAAAACCTTTATCTTTTCCTTGCAAATCTTTTTTTAGTTTTTTTTCAGTATTTGTTATAGAACGTCTGCCGTATTGCGGGTGCAAAAGTAGTCATCTTTTTCATTCTCGCAAATCTTTTTAAACCCTTTTTTAAAACTATTTTTTAATTCACTGATTTTACGTTTGTTGGAAACAAAAGTTTTTTTTCTTACATTCAAATGCAGTACTCTAAACAAAAAATCTTTTGAAAAGATAATATCTATTCAATACAACATCTAAATAGCCCCGATTGTCGCAACTACCTTGTAGTGCAGAAAGCGGGAATAAGGATCGCAAAGATGCCCGAAACTTTCGCTCAAAAAAAATACTTTAGATATTATACCTATTATATATTGTATGTGTTTTGTTAATCTTATATATTTGCAGTCCATAAAATTTAAGGAATGATAAAGATTACTCTACCTGACGGTTCGGTTAAGGAGTTCGCAAATGGTTCGACTCCAATGGATATTGCAAAAAGCATCAGTGAAGGATTAGCAAGAAATGTAATTTCGGCTGCTTTTAATGGTACAACTATAGAAACTTCCACGGAATTAACGACCGATGGTTCATTGATATTATACACATGGAATGACAAAGAAGGTAAAAAAGCTTTTTGGCATTCTACATCACATGTCATGGCTCAGGTTTTGGAGGAAAAATACAATGGTATTAAATTGACTCTTGGACCAGCAATTGATAATGGATTTTATTATGATGTTGATTTTGGTGATAACAAAATAACTGATGCAGATTTTAAAGCTATTGAAGATAGAGTTTTAGAAATTTCTAGAGAGAAGCATGAATTTAAAATGCGTGCTGTTACTAAAGCAGAAGCATTAGCTACCTATAAGGATAACGAATACAAAACTGAATTAATTTCAAATTTAGAAGACGGAACGATTACTTTCTGTGATCATGCTAACTTCTTTGATTTGTGTCGTGGTGGACATATTCCGAATACTGGAATTATTAAAGCCATGAAGATCATGAGTGTTGCTGGTGCCTATTGGCGTGGTGACGAGAAAAACAAACAATTAACTCGTGTTTATGGAGTTTCATTTCCTAAACAAAAAGATTTGACAGACTATCTTGAATTACTTGAAGAAGCGAAAAGACGTGACCATAGAAAACTTGGGAAAGAATTAGACTTATTTGCTTTTTCACAAAAAGTAGGTCAAGGTTTGCCTTTATGGTTACCTAAAGGAGCTGCTTTGAGAGATCGATTGGAGCAATTCTTAAAAAGAGCTCAAAAGAAAGCTGGATACGAACAAGTTGTTACACCTCACATTGGTCAAAAAGAACTTTATGTTACTTCTGGGCATTATGCTAAATATGGTGCTGATAGTTTTCAACCTATAACAACTCCTGCTGAAGGCGAAGAGTTTTTATTGAAACCCATGAACTGTCCTCATCACTGTGAAATTTACAACACTAAACCTTGGTCATATAAAGATTTACCCAAACGTTATGCTGAATTTGGAACTGTATACAGATATGAGCAAAGTGGCGAATTGCATGGATTAACTCGTGTAAGAGGATTTACTCAAGATGACGCGCATATTTTCTGTACACCAGATCAACTGGATTCTGAGTTTAAAAAAGTAATTGACCTTGTATTATATGTATTTGGTTCGTTAGGTTTTGAAAACTTTACAGCACAAATATCATTACGTGATCAAGATAACAGAGATAAATATATAGGAAGCGATGAAAATTGGGAAAAAGCAGAAAATGCTATTATCAATGCTGCTGCTGATAAAGGTTTGAATACTGTTGTTGAATATGGTGAAGCTGCTTTCTATGGTCCTAAGTTGGATTTCATGGTAAAAGATGCTTTAGGTAGAAGTTGGCAACTTGGAACAATTCAAGTAGATTATAATTTACCAGAGCGTTTTGAATTGACTTATAAAGGTGCAGATGATAAATTACACCGTCCAGTTATGATTCACCGTGCACCATTTGGTTCAATGGAGCGTTTTATTGCAATTCTACTAGAACATACCGCAGGAAACTTCCCACTTTGGTTGATGCCAGAACAAGCTATTATCTTGTCTTTGAGTGAGAAATATGAAAATTATGCGAAAAAAGTTTTAGAATTGCTAGAAAATCACGAAATTCGCGCCCTAATTGACAACCGCAACGAGACGATTGGTAAGAAAATTAGAGATGCTGAGGTTCAGAAGATGCCGTTTATGGTGATAGTTGGTGAGGAAGAAGAGAAAAACGGAACCATTTCTGTACGTCGTCACGGTCAAGAAGGAAAAGGTAATATCACGGTTACAATTGAAGAATTTGCTAAAATTGTGAACGAAGAAATTGCCAAAACATTAAAAACATTTGAAGTTTAACTAAAATAATAAAGCCATAGCAATTAGAAACAACAGAGGTTATCAACCTCGAGTAGAAAAAAAAGATGAACACAGAATAAATAATTTTATTCGTGTACCTGAAGTACGTCTTGTTGGAGACAATGTAGAACCAGGTATTTTTAAAACTGCAGATGCTATGCGTCTTGCGGATGAATTAGAATTAGATTTGGTAGAAATTTCTCCAAATGCTGAACCACCAGTATGTAAAATCATAGACTATAAAAAGTTTGTTTACATGCAAAAAAAGCGTGAGAAAGAGTTGAAAGCAAAATCAACGCAAATTGTGGTTAAAGAAATTCGTTTTGGTCCTCAAACAGACGAACATGATTATGAGTTCAAAAGAAAAAATGCTGAAAAATTCCTAAAAGAAGGTTCAAAATTAAAAGCATTTGTATTCTTTAAAGGACGATCAATCATTTACAAAGAGCAAGGACAAATATTATTATTACGTTTAGCTCAAGATTTAGAAGAACACGGAAAAGTAGAAGCTTTACCAGTTCTTGAAGGAAAGAGAATGATTATGTACATTGCTCCGAAGAAGAAAAAGTAAACAGTTTTCAGTCTCAGTAAACAGAGGATGAATTACAAAAATAAGTAAGTAAGTTAAATTTAAATAAATTAGGGAAATTATGCCTAAAATGAAAACAAAATCTAGTGCTAAGAAACGTTTTAAAGTTACTGGCTCTGGAAAAATTAAAAGAAAACACGCTTTCAAAAGCCACATCTTGACTAAAAAGTCTAAGAAGCGTAAATTAGCTTTAACTCACTCTGCTTTAGTTGCTAAAGTAGATGAAAAAAGCATTAAACAACAATTAAGAATTATCTAATCGACTTTTGTCAATTAAAGAATAATTCTTTAGGTTAAAACAATTTTAATAACCTTGGAGTATGGCTATAAAGTTCCTTTGATTAAATTCAGGGCGCCTGCTACAAAAACACAAGAAAATTATGCCAAGATCAGTAAATTCAGTTGCTAAAAGAGCAAGAAGAAAAAAGATAATGAAGCAAGCCAAAGGTTTCTTTGGTCGTCGTAAAAACGTTTGGACTGTAGCTAAAAACGCAGTTGAAAAAGCGATGGTTTACGCTTATCGCGATAGAAAACAAAACAAGAGAAACTTCCGTTCTTTATGGATTCAACGTATTAACGCTGGAGCTCGTTTAGAAGGAATGTCTTACTCTCAATTCATGGGATTAGTTAAGAAAAACGGTATCGAATTGAACCGTAAAGTATTAGCAGATTTAGCAATGAATCACCCAGAAGCTTTCAAAGCTGTTGTGAAAAAAGTGAAATAAAAAACGTTTGTACAACCCGTTTAACTTACTTACATATAGAAAATCCCAATCGAAAGGTTGGGATTTTTTGTTTTATTAAATATTGAAACGAAGTCAAAATTATATAAATTTCATTTAATAAAAAAATGTAACAAAAAAATAAAAAATACACTAATAAGAAAATCAATTATTTAAAAGCTATGAAATTATCTTATTATATGTTTTCAGCATTATTATTCGTTTTCATATCTTCAATTTCATTTGCTCAAAATAAAGGAACAATAAAAGGTTTTGTCTACGATAATAATGGAAATAAACTCGAGGGTATTTTAATATCTTTATTACAATCTGATGGAATAACCATTTCAAAAACAATTTCTTCAGAAGATGATGGTCGTTTCACTTTTGATGAAGTTTCCTTTTCTTCTTATTTTGTATCAATATCGATTAATGGTTTTGAAAATTATATTAGCAATTCAATTGATGTAAATGAACAAAATCTAATTGTTCAACTAACAAATATCATTTTAAAGAAGAAAGAAATTATTGAATTAGAAGAAGTCAAAATTGATAAAAAAATTCCATTTGTGGTTCAAAAAGTAGATAAAACCATTGTAATCCCAGATGCATTAATCTCAAACGCTGGCGGAAATGCTTTAGACGTTTTGTCAAAATCACCAGGAGTTTCAGTCGATGAAAACGGAAATGTAAAACTAAGAGGAAAATCTGGTGTAACAATCTTTATTGATGACAAACCGACTTATTTAACTGGATCTGAACTGGAAAGTTATCTTAAATCACTTCCATCTAATTCAATCAAACAAGTAGAAATCATGACTAATCCACCTGCTAAATATGAAGCTTCAGGAAATGGAGGCATAATTAATATCGTTACAAAAAGAAGCAAACTAAAAGGATTTAACGGAAATACAAGTTTAAATTTCGGACAAGGAAAATATGCTAGAACAAATGATAATTTAAATCTAAATTATAATGCACCTAAATTTTCTTTATTTTCAAATTTGAGTTATACAAACGGCAAAGGATATCATGATTTAACAATAGAACGCAGATTTAAAAACCCAGATCTAATGCCACTTTCAAGCTTTAAACAAAATACGTATTTAAAATCCTCACGTCAATCATACAATGCTAGAATTGGTTTTGATTATTATCTTTCTGAAAAAAGTACCATAGGAATTGCAGCCAAAGGATTAATCAATAAAAATAAAAGTCCACGATATAATTATGCAACAGTAAAGGATGCAAACGGAAATATAGAACAAATTGTAACTGCTGATAATTTTGAAAAAGTAGATTTCAATAACAGAACAATTACGCTAAATTACCGACAACAATTTTCAAAACCAGAACAACTGCTTACAACAGATTTTGATTTTGTAACTTATTCTGCCACAATAGATCAACTTTATAAAAATGCTATTGAAGATTTAGTTGGTTCTAATTCAAGTGAAGATATTCAAAACGGTTATTTACCTTCTACAATTAACATTTATGCCTTAAAAAGCGATTATTCTACTCCATTAAAAAACAATTCTAAATTAGATTTTGGAGCTAAAGTAAGTTTAACAAATACCGACAATAATGCGGTTTATACAAAAACTACTCAAGCCAATGGTACACAGCCAAATTATGATTTAAGCAACCACTTTTTCTATGATGAAATCATTAGTGCTGCTTATATAAACTATACAAAAACGTTTAAAAAAATTGATCTTCAAGCTGGATTGCGTTTTGAAGATACACAACTAAAAGGCAAACAATTAGGAAATCCCGAAAAACCATATTCAGAATTTAAAAATAATTACAATTCTATTTTTCCAACTCTATATGCTAGTTACAAAATAGACAGTTTGGCAACTAAAACCATAAATCTTTCCTACGGAAAAAGAGTACAACGTCCTTTTTATAAAGATTTAAATCCATTTTCAAGTCCATTAGATCAATTTACTTATTACGAAGGAAATCCATTTTTAAAACCAACATTTGGGCATAACCTTTCATTAACTTACAATTATAAAGAGTTACTTTCTACCTCTTTTTCCTACAGTTATGGAAAAGACGAGATAAAAGAAACAATTGAAATTAATGATGGAATATATTATAGTCGTCCAAACAATATTGGGAAAAGTAATCAATATGTATTATCAATTCAAAGCCGATTCAATCCTACAAAGTGGCTCACAACTGTTCTTTACACCGAAGTAAATCACTCTAGATTTATAAGTCAGTTGTACGATCAAAATCTGAATGCAACTGGAACATATTGGTTTATTAATGCAACAAATAGTATTCAATTTTCTAAGAAATGGAGTGGCGAAATAAGTGGTCAATACTTATCAGAATCTGTCGATGCTCAATTTACTGTTGGTGACTTTGGATTCGTTTCAATTGGTTGTCAAAAGAAAATTCTTAACGATTTAGGAACTTTAAAATTCAATTTAAGTGATGTGTTCTTTACAAATCAAATTCGTGGCACAATAAATAATCTTGGTACAACAGAAGCAAATTGGTTTGGTCCACGTGATACAAGAATACTCTCTGTTACATTTTCGTATCGTTTCGGAAAAAACACAAGTAAAAAAGCAAAATACAATGGAACTGGTTCTGAAAGTGAACAAAATCGTGTTAAAGTGTAAGAACTATTATATTGAAATTTTTATAATAAAAAAGATATATATAGAAAATCCCAATCGAAAGGTTGGGATTTTTTGTTTTTAGTTAATCCCTAAATTTAAATATTAATAATAAAAATGAATTGTATTAAATAAAACACTAACTTCGTAATTCATTTATTATCAGATATTTAAAAAATATTCTCTTCTTATGGGTAACAAATGAAAAAGTTCATTGATATATAGTTGAATTAACCTTTAAAATCAAACTATCATGAAAAAATTATTACTTACAACAGTTTTTGCCCTATTCTTTTCAGTATTAACTTTTGGGCAAACAGGTACAGGATGCTGGCGCATGGTTTCAGCAGGACAAAATTTCTCTATGGGAATTAAAATAGACGGAACTCTTTGGGGTTGGGGACAAAATGGAAATCTTCTGGGGCTTAACGGAAATATGGCTAATCAAAATCTACCAATCCAAATTGGAACAGCAAATGATTGGGCTACAGTTTCTGCTGGAAATGTTCACACACTAGCCGTAAAAACAAATGGAACATTATGGTCATGGGGAAATGGACAATTCGGACAACTTGGAAATGGTATTTTCAATTCGGCTACTTGGACAGTAACTCAAGTTGGAACTGCTAATGATTGGTTGACAGTTTCAGCAGGAAATAGGTTTAGCTTAGCCATTAAAACAAATGGTACATTATGGTCTTGGGGATTAAATAATCTTGGACAATTGGGAATAAATAATCTAATCGATCAAAACCTTCCTGTTCAAGTTGGAACAGCTTCAAATTGGTTTAAAATTGATGCTGGTAATCAACATTCATTAGCAATCGATAATGCAGGATTCATCTACGCTTGGGGTAATAATACTTTTGGGCAATTTGGAAATGGAACCAATACAAATAGTTTATTTCCAATAACAGTTTCAACTTCAAATAATTGGGCAGAAATTTCAGCTGGTTGGGATCATAGTATGGCGTTAGATTCTGGTGGAATCTTATTTACTTTCGGTAATAATACAAATGGTCAATTGTGTGATGGTACAAATACTGCTTCAAATGTAATGGTACCTATTAGTTTCAGTAATTCAGGAGTAGTAACTCAATATATTGTAATTTCTGCAGGAAATAGTTTCTCATTAGCTATCAAAAATGATAATACTCTTTGGTCTGGAGGATTCAATTCAAGTGGACAATTAGGCTTAGGAAATAACACTGCTGTGAATATTCTAAATCAAGTCGGAACAAGTAACACATGGTTTGCTATTTCTGCAGGAGATGTTCACTCACTTGCCATGGAAACTACGACCTCATTATGGTCAACTGGAAGAGGAATTGAAGGTCAGTTAGGTGTTGGTACTTGGGTTTCTAATAACACATTGCAATCTGTAGGATGTCCTACAACAACATTATCAAACAATACAGCTTTATTAGATAAAACCACAATTAGTGTATATCCAAATCCAACAAATAATATAGTAAACATCAATTATAATTTGGAGGATTCTTCTATTGTAATTCTTAGACTAACAAATATTCAAGGTCAAATTATTTCAGAAACTAAAGCTGATAAATCAAATGGATTACAAACAGATTCTATCGATTTGAGTAATGAATCTAGTGGAATGTATTTCTTAACTATTACTTCAGGAAACAACTCACATACTACAAAAATTATAAAGCAATAACCAAGAATTAAAATAAAAAAAACCGATAAGCATTACTTATCGGTTTTTCATTTATACTTATTTTTTAACCAAAAACTTCTTCCTTCTCACCATCATAACTCGCAAAAACCATACTTGGATGCGAATCTTGATGAAACATATTTCCGTTTTTATCAATAGCAATTGCTCCAGCAAAACCATCATAAGGTTTCAATTCTGCGAAAGTTTTTTCGAATGCTTTGTCTAAAGAAAATCCGTCGGTAACACGTGTCACAATTTTGGCAGCAGTTGCATTACTTACAATATCTTCTCCAACTCCAGTCAAACTCACGCCACAAAACTCATTCACATAATTTCCAGCAACCGTAGCACTATCTGATATTCTTCCTGGAATTTCAAATCCTTTTCCTCCAGTAGAAGTTGCAGCAGCAAGATTTCCATTGGAGTCTAAAGCCACACAACCTACAGTTCCTGTTCCTGTTGCGGCTAATTTTGCTTCATATTCTGCTCTACGTTGTGGAATTTCAGTAGAAAATTTTTCAAATCCGTGTTGTCTTGCAAAATCGGTTGCTCCACTTCCACCCAAAACTCTATCATCAACTTTCATCAATTCTAAAGCCACATGAATAGGATTTTTCACTTCTTCAATATTAATAACGCCACTGAATTTCTGAGTAGTTCCATCCATCAAAGAAGCGCTCATTCTGATTTTTCCATCACTTTGAATCTGCGAACCAATTCCGGCATTAAACAATTCGTCATCTTCTAACAACGAAACTGCATAAACTACGGTTTCAACAGCCGAATGCGTTTTCAAATACTCATAAGAATCTTTTACAATTCGCAATAAAGCATTTTGTTTAGCAACCTTAGTCTCATGACTTGTAGATGATTCTGAAAAAAAACCGCCGTGAATTATTATTTTCATTTTTATGCTGAACTTGTTTCAGCATCTCGTGATACTGAATTTTTATATAAAATTAAACGTATTGCGAACTATTAATAGTCATTTTAAAAGTATCCAAATCAAAAGTATCATTTTTGCTCATCACGTGAGTTACTAAATGATTAATGGATATTGGCTTACCAAGTTCAACCTGAGTCAAATTAGTATCTTTCACTTCTCTTCCATCAACTAAAATTACAAGTCCAGAACCGATAGCTTCCATTTGTCGACCGTTCAAAATCAACAAACCTGTATCTTCTCCAAGACCAATACCTAAAACTTTTGGATTTCCAACAACAGCTTGAAATAACCTTCCAATTCTTCCGCGTTGTACAAAATGAGTATCAATTACAACATCATCAATTAATCCTAAACCAGAAGTAATTTTTACCTCACCTTTTAATAAAGCTTCCTGACTACTTCCTTGATAAATCATATTATTACTAGCAGCAGCAGCTCCAGCCGATGTTCCAGCATAAATAAAATCAGTATTTCTGTATTTATCAATCAGTATATCATCAAATGGTGTTCCACCTAAAATAGAAGTCAATCGCAATTGATCACCACCTGTAAACATAACTACATCAGCAGCTTTTAATCGCTCTAAAACTTCAGGTTCACTCGCTTGTTCACGTTTTTCGATATACAAAACATCAACATTATTTGCACCCAAATAGCTAAAAGCTTTTACATATTCTGGACCAATTTCTCTTGGAATTTTCGATGCCGTAGTGATAACTTCAATCCTAGATAACTCTTTCTTAGCGGATTCTTTTATAATTCTTTTCAAAATTCCCTCTTCAAAAAAGTTTAAATTTTTTGGAGCGTCTTTATCTAAATTTGTTTCGGTAAAACTGCCTTTATCAACAGCGCCACCTATTATTATTAGTTTTCCTTGTATTTTCATGCAGTAAAAATAACTATTTCATAATATTTCGCAAACGTTTTATTACTTTTTGAAGCGAAACTTATTGACTACTTATTAACCATATTCCCGCTTTTCGTTCCAATCTCTTCGAGGATTTCCACTACAATCGGGGCTAAACGGCATTTGTATTGCATTTCTATTCATTTTTTCAAAAGAATTTCTATTAATTAAGCTTTCAAAAGGCAAAGCAAATACCTAAAAATCAATACAACCATAATAAATCAAATAAAAATCAAACTTTTTCTCATAAAAAATGTTTCATAATAATAAATATTTTCTATTTTTAACAAATCCATTACAATCAATACAAAACAAAATACCAATAGAATATGAAGATCGATAAAATTCAAGCGTTACGTGGACCAAATATTTGGAGTGTACAAAGAAAAAAGCTAATCCAAATGCGATTAGATTTAGAAGAATTAGAAGAACGTCCTACAAATAAAATTGAAGGTTTTCGTGAACGAATTGAAGCCATGTTTCCTACAATGATTGAGCACCGTTGCTCAGAAGGATGTCGCGGTGGATTCTTCTCTCGTGTTGATAGAGGAACTTGGATGGGACACGTTATCGAGCACATTGCTTTAGAAATTCAAACCCTTGCCGGAATGGAAACTGGTTTCGGAAGAACTCGTGAAACCAAAACTCCAGGAATATATAATGTTGTTTTTAGCTACACAGAAGAAAACGTAGGTTTATACGCAGCAGAAGCTGCAGTAAGAATTGCAGAGGCTCTAATAGATGGAACCGATTACAATCCAGAAGAAGACATTCAAAAAATGCGTGAAATTCGTGAGCGCGTTCGACTTGGTCCTTCAACAGGAAGTATTGTTGAAGAAGCAGTTGCACGTGATATTCCATGGATTCGTCTTGGAACTAACTCACTAGTACAACTAGGTTATGGTGTCAACCAAATGCGTTTTCAAGCCACAATTACATGTAAAACCAGTAACATTGCTGTAGATATTGCTTGCAACAAAGAGGAAACAAAACGTATGTTAGATTTAGCATCAATCCCAGTTGCTAGTGGTGGAATTTGTGTTGATGAAGAAGATTTAGAAACCGTAGTAAAGAAAATTGGTTATCCAATTGTTATCAAACCACTTGATGGAAATCATGGTAAAGGGGCTTCTATTAATGTAAAAACTTGGGAAGACGCAGTTTCAGGATTGGAATATGCAAAAAAATACAGTCGTAGGGTAATTGTAGAAAAATTCATTACAGGTTACGACTTTAGAGTTTTAATTATTGACAATAAATTAGTTGCCGCAGCAAAACGAGAACCTGCTCACGTAAAAGGTGACGGAAAACAAACCATCCAACAATTAATTGACGAAACCAATCTTGACCCAAGACGTGGTTATGGTCATGAAAATGTATTAACACAAATTGATGTTGACCGTGACACTGAAGATTTATTGATTAAATATGGTTATACGTTAGAAACAGTTCCAAGAAAAGATGAAGTAGTTTATTTAAAATCAACGGCTAATTTGAGTACAGGTGGAACTTCAGTTGATGTAACTGATATGATGCATCCCGAAAATATTTTTCTTTGCGAAAGAATTTCTCGTGTTATTGGATTAGATATTTGCGGCGTTGACATCATGGCTGAAAATTTAACGCAACCATTAAAGGAAACAGGCGGTTGTATTCTTGAAGTTAATGCTGCTCCTGGTTTCAGAATGCATTTAGCACCAAGTGAAGGTTTGCCTAGAAACGTAGCTGCTCCAGTTATTGATATGCTATATCCTCCAGGAAAACCTAGTAGAATTCCGATTATTGCCGTTACAGGAACTAACGGAAAAACAACCACAACACGTTTGATAGCGCACATTGTAAAAAACAATGGTTATCGTGTTGGTTTTACAACTTCTGATGGAATTTATGTTCAAAACCATTTGATGGAAAAAGGTGACACCACAGGACCAATTTCTGCCGAATATATTTTGAAAGATCCAACGGTTGAATTTGCAGTTCTAGAAACAGCTCGTGGAGGAATTCTTCGTTCAGGTTTAGGTTTCAGTCGTTGTGATATCGGAATTATTACCAACATTCAAGAAGACCATTTAGGATTATCAGATATTCATACTTTAGATGATTTAGCTCGTGTAAAAGCTACTGTTGTTCGCAGTATCAAAAAAGATGGTTGGGCAATTCTTAATGCAGAAGACGACCAATGTTTGAAAATTGCAAACGAATTAAGTTGCAATGTTGCCTATTTTTCAATGGACGAAAACAATCCGAAAGCAGTCCAATTTGCTAAAGAAGGAAAAATTGTAGCCGTTTACGAAAACGGATTCATCACCATCAAAAAAGGTGAATGGAAAATTCGAGTAGAAAGAGCAACACACGTTCCGTTAACAATGGGCGGAAAAGCTAAATTTATGATTGCGAATGTTTTGGCAGCTACTTTAGCCGCTTATATACAAGGATTCAAAACAGAAGATATTAGTTTGTCATTGCAAACATTCATTCCAAGTGCGGCGCAAACTCCTGGAAGAATGAATATTTTCGAATTCAAAAAATTCAAAGTGTTGATTGACTTTGCTCATAATCCTGCAGGATATAAAGGTGTTGAAGAATATTTAAGTAGTGTTGAAGCTACCAAAAAAATCGGAATTATTGCCGGAGTTGGTGATAGACGTGACGAAGATATTAAAGAATGTGCAACAATTGCTGCTCGAATGTTTGACCACATTATTATCCGTCAAGAAAAATATTTACGTGGAAGAACCGAAGAAGAAATCATTGGCTTAATCATGGAAGGTATTGCAGCTTCTGGCAAAACAGTTACTCATGAAATCATCTCCAAAGAAACAGAAGCTATTAAACACGCTATTGACACTGCCGAAGATGGAACATTTATTACAGCTTTAAGTGATGTCGTTACTAATGCCATTGAAATTGTTCAAAGTTATTTGGATAAAGAACAAGAAGAAACTGTTTGATAGATAAATTTCTAATACATAAAATCCCAAATTCCAAACGGTTTTTGGGATTTTTTTAAATTTTAAAGTATGCAAAAGCTACAAAACCTAATTTCGCAACTAGAGTCTAAAATTCCTTTTCACCAAAAGACTAATTCTTCTGTTTCAAATGCAACAGTTGGTTGGCAAATTGAACACAGTTTGAAAACCATTTATCAAATTGCTTTAGCTGTTAAAAACTCTAATCCTCAAGAATACAGATGGAAGTTTAATAAAAGTAAACTGTTTATTTCAGTTTTGGGTTTTATTCCAAGAGGCAAAGCCAAAGCACCAAAAGTAGTTTTACCTGATGAGAATATTTCCGAAGAGTCACTATTGTTAAGTTTGCAAAAAGTAAAATCGGTACTTCAAGAATGGGATTCGTTTGATAAAAACGCCTACTTTCCACATCCTTTTTTTGGAAATTTGAATAAAAAATCAACTGAATGGTTTTTGAATTTGCACACCAACCATCATTTGAAAATTGTAAATGATATTTGTAAAGCATAATTTCAAATCATAAAATGATTAAAAAATCAATTTAATTTAGATTTCTCCAATAAATGTAAGACCTTTGCACACTTTTATTTAAGGAATTATATGAAGAAGAAAATAGAAATTCTTGCTCCTGCAAAAGATTTAATTCACGGAATGGCGGCTATAAATGCCGGTGCCGATGCTGTTTATATTGGTGCACCACAATTTGGAGCTCGTTCTAACGCACACAATTCTATTGAAGATGTTGCTGAGTTAGTGAAATATGCTCACCTTTTTAATGCACAAGTTTTTGTTGTTATTAATACTATATTGTATGACGATGAGTTAGAAACATGTCGTAAATTAATTTGGGAATTATATGACATTGGTGTTGATGCCTTAATCATTCAAGATATGGCAATCATGGAAATGGATTTGCCTCCAATAGTGCTTCATGCAAGTACTCAAGCTAATAATCGTGACGCAGATAAAATAAAATTTCTAGCAGATGCAGGAATTAAACGTGTGGTTTTAGCGCGTGAGTTGAATTTGCATCAAATAAGAGAAATCCATGAAGCTACAGATGTTGAATTGGAATTCTTTGTAACTGGAGCTTTGTGTGTTTCGTTCAGCGGAAACTGTTATATGAGTGTTGCCAATGGCGAACGTTCGGCTAATCGTGGTTCGTGTGCACAAAACTGTCGTTTACCTTATAATTTGATTGATGGAAATGGCGATACTTTAATTAAGAATAGCCATTTACTTTCTATAAAAGATTTTGATGTTTCAGATCAAATTCCAAATTTAATTGAAGCTGGAATTTGTTCGTTTAAGATTGAAGGACGTTTGAAAGATATCGTTTATGTAAAAAATAATGTATCGTATTTACGTCAAAAATTGGATGCTTTTTTAGAACAAAATAGTGATCGATACATCAAAGCTTCATCAGGAAAATCAACTTATACTTTTGAATCTTCGCTTGATAAAAGTTTCAATCGTGGTTATACTGATTATTTTGTAAACGAAAGACACCAAGCTATTGGTTCTTGGGAAAGTCCAAAATCAAAAGGACAATATATTGGAAAACTAATTAAAACGGTTGGAAATTCGTATCAAATTGAAAATGGTGAATTGCTTAATAATGGAGACGGTTTGTGTTTCATAAACGAAAATAACGAAGCCGACGGAATTTATGTAAACCGTGCTGAAAATGGTTTTGTATATCCAAATGTTCTAAAAGAAATTAAAGACGGAACTTTTATCTACAGAAACAACGATGCTGCTTTTATCAAAATTGTAGAACGTGAAGACAGTGCAGTTCGTAAAATCAGTACGACTTTGCTTCTATCTGAAAATGAAAATGGTTTTGAATTAAAAGCTACTGACGAAGACGGAAATGTGAGCGTTGTGACTCTAGTTCATCCGAAAGAACAAACCAAAAACAATGAATCGATTGAGGAAAATTTCAAAATAAATTTAGCAAAAACAGGTTTTACACCTTATAATGCTGATGAAATTACAATTGAATTCTCTCAAAATTGGTTTTTACCTATTTCTAAAATCAATGAAATGCGTAGAACGGTTTATGAGCAATTGTCTGAAATTCGTTTAGCAAATTACGTTCGTGAAGAACATCAAATGGTTAAAACATCGCATCCTTATCCTGAAAGTAAATTGGACTTTATGTACAATGTTGCCAACAAAACGGCTCGTAAATTCTACGAAAGACATGGTGTAACCGAAATAGAACAAGCCTTCGAATTACAATGGGATCCAGGAAAATCTCGTGTTATGACAACTAAATATTGTATTAAATACGAATTAGAAAAATGTCCAAAATATCATAAAGATACTATGGATGGTAAACTCAAAGAACCATTAGTGTTGAAACAAGGTGAATTGGAATACAAATTGAAATTCAACTGCAAACCATGCGAAATGGAAATTTGGGAAAAAGATGCCGAGTTTGAAATTGAAGAAGATTAGATTTCAGATTGCAGATAGCAGATTGCAGATTGCAGGATTGAGCTATACTATTTATAAAATGTAACAAAGGATAATGATTTTAGTCTAACTAACATTATCCTTTTTTTATACCTTTACCACAACAAACAAATTACATTATGAACAAAAAAATTATATTATTCTTCAGTTTATTTATTGCTATTGTTTCTCAAGCGCAATTGAAGAAAATTACATTAGAAGACGGCGTTTTGCAACAAGGAAGAAAATTTGGAGCCGATAAAATGACAGGTTTTCAATGGATTCCAAACACTAACAAATATGTTTATTTTAAAGATTCTTGGACAACGATAATATTAGGAACTCAAGGTCCAAATTTCATTGAGACACCAACTTTAGCAGACATAAACACTGCTTTAGGAACTAAATTAAAAAATTTCTTTGGAATAGAATGGTTAGATGCTTCTACAATTTTAGTTTCAGAAAACGGAAAATATTTCACTTATTCATTGACTTCTAAATCAGGAAAAGAAATTTTACAAACTCCAGAAGCAGCTGAAAATCAAACTTTTGACAAGTCAAAACAAAATTTAGCTTTCACCGAAGGGAACAATTTATTTCTTATTAATAAAAACAAAGAAAAAGTTGCTGTTACTAATAATGCAGACAAAAATATAGTTTCAGGACAATCTATTTCTAGAAACGAATTTGGAATATCAGGTGGTATTTTTTGGTCACCTAAATCATCTTATTTAGCTTTTTATCAAAAAGATGAAACTGATGTTGCAGATTATCCTTTATTAGACATTAATGAAACTCCAGGAAAATTGGTTTCGATAAAATATCCAATGATTGGTCAAAAATCAGAAAAACCTAGAGTTGGAATTTATAATTTGGCAACAGGAAAAACAGTTTTTATTTCTCCAAGAAATAATGCAGACGATTACTTAACCAATCTTTCGTGGACTCCAGACGAAAAATTTATCTTAATTGCTGAATTAAATCGCGGTCAAAATGATATGTGTCTGAATTTATATGATGCAAATTCAGGCGCATTTATCAAAACTCTTTTAAACGAAATTAGTGATAAATGGGTTGAACCAGAACACGATGCCTTTTTCCCTAGTGAGAAATCAAATAATTTTGTTTGGCATAGCGAAAAAGATGGTTTTCAAAATTTATACTATTATACAATCGATGGAAAATTGATTAAACAATTGACTAGTAACAAGTTTGTAACAAGAGATATTTTAGGAGCAAATCCTGCAGGAACTGAAATTTATTTTAAAGCAACTGGTCCAAATCCAACAAATATGTTGGTTTATAAAGTTGATTTGAAAGGAAAACAAACCTTGATTACTAAAGACGAAGGAGTTCATAACGTAGCCATTTCTTCTGACTATAATTGGATTTTTGATGAATATTCTAATCATTCTACGCCATCAAAATCGTTACTTTACGACAAAAAAGGTAAGGCAATTACTCTTTTAGAAAGTAAAAATAAATACGAAGGTTACGAAATGGGAACAGCTGAAATCAAAACAATAAAAGCTGCTGACGGAACTACTGATTTATATACAAGATTAATCAAGCCAAGTAATTTTGATGCCTCAAAAAAATATCCAGTAATGGTTTATGTTTATGGTGGACCACATGCGCAAATGATAACGAATTCTTATTTAGATGGCGCGAATTTGTGGATGTATTGGATGGCTGAACAAGGTTATTTAGTATTTACAGTGGACAATCGTGGTTCTGACAATCGTGGATTTGCTTTTGAAAGTGTGATTCATGGAAAATGTGGAACTAATGAAATTGAAGATCAAATGAAAGGTGTAGAATACTTAAAATCATTACCTTATGTTGACGGAAATCGCTTAGCGGTTCATGGTTGGAGTTATGGTGGATTTATGACCAATTCGTTAATGCTAAGAAAACCAGATGCTTTTAAAGTTGGAGTTGCTGGTGGACCAGTTGTAGATTGGAAATGGTATGAAGTAATGTATGGAGAACGCTACATGGACACACCAACAGAAAATCCTAAAGGTTTTGAAGAATCAAGTTTGCTAACTCATGTTAAAGATTTGAAAGGAAAACTACTTTTAATTCATGGAACCAATGATGATGTCGTTGTAGAACAACACAATTTATCATTAGTAAAGAAATTTGTTGAAGCTGGAAAACAAGTAGATTATTTCCCTTATCCAATGCACAAACACAATGTTATTGGAAAAGACAGAGTGCATTTAATGACTAAAGTTTTGAATTATATTATAGAAAACAATAAGTAGTTTCAAATTCCAAAATTTAAAATCCCAAATTCCAATTCTTATGGAGTTTGGGATTTTTTATTGAAAAATTTAAAATAAAGTCGTAATTGCTTTTTGATATACTTGTTAAATGAATTGAATTTATCATACATATATTCAAGTTGTGTGCTATATTAAAAAATAGCGTACCAAGATTAAACCTTTTAATGAAATTAATATCTAACCATGTATGACTATCAAAATAAACAAAATATGATTAGAACATTTTTATTATTTGTCGTGATTTTTACCCTTGGTTGTAACAAGGATGACGACAATCAAAATCCTTCAAATCCTAATATTATTCCTTACCAAGAAGGTTTGACAACAAATTTTATAACAATAAACAACATTACAAGAAAATATTTAGTTTATAGACCACTAGGAATGACAACTGTAAATGCTGTTGTAACAGTTTTGCACGGTGGCGGTGGACTTGGTGTTGGAGTTTCAGAAATTGGTACTCACCCATTATCCGTTTTTCGAACAATTGCAGACAATGAAAAGTTTTTAGTAGTCTATCCAGAAGGTTCACTCGACATTCAAGGAAATCCTGGATGGAATGATTGTAGAAGTGATGATATATCAGGAAGTCAAGGTGACGACATTTCCTTTTTGTATCAGTTAAATTCAAAATTAATCTCAGAGTTAAATATTAATTCAAACAAAATGTATTTAACAGGGACAAGTAATGGTGCTTTAATGACCTATTCTTATGCTTTTCAATTTCCTGAAACTATCAAAGCGATAGCTGTTTCAAGTGGAAATTTACCAGAGTTTCCTGAAAGCGGGCTTTGTACAAATGGCTCTAATCTACCATTACCAATCTTGATAACTCACGGAACAAGTGATCCTGCAATGCCTGCAAATGGTGGTTGTGTTGCTAATATTGGAGGCAATTGTAATCGAGGAAAAGTAATATCTCAAACTGCAACCTTAGATTATTGGTTACAAAGAAACGGTTTACAAAATATTAATCCAACCATATCAACTTTTAACTTGAACACAACAGATGCAGGCAACGTAGAAAAAAGAATTTACAGTGGTGCAAAACCATTGATTTATTTTGTTCTAAATAACGCTGGTCATGCTGTGCCAAGTAAGACCGTTTATACCAATTCTTCACCTGCAAGTGGAGTTCAAAATAGAGATATAGAATATGCTGAAGAAGTTTGGAACTTTTTTAAAGGACTTCAATAAAAACAGGATACAATAGCAGTTTGGAAAATAGTGGATTTGGCGCTAAATTGAAAATAAATAATTATAAATCAATTACTTATACAATTTATCAAAACGTTCAAAACTAAATTTCCAAATTATGTCAATGAATATAACTTTTAGCTATTACCATAAAAACCCAAATTTCAATCACAATTGAGTTTGGGATTTTTCATTTTGTATTACTTTTACAAAAAAATCACAATGAAAAAGCATATTTCATTAACACTTTCATTTCTCTTTATCATTAGCAATATCTCTTGCCAAAAAGAAAAAAAATCGGATGACAAATCAATTTCAGTTACTGAAGAAATAACACCTGAAACTGCTAATGATACAATTAATTGGTATACAGAGTTATGTGAAATGAATAGTAAATTTGATACTTCAAAATACACAAAAAAACAATTAAAAGACACCCATCATCTTTGGTTTGGCACAAGTGGTTATATCAGTTTTAATGGTTATCCTGTATTTAATTTGGAAGACAAAACAGAACCCATTACCGTTTTGGAAGAACGATATGCTGAAGGAAAAGCAGAACTTGAAAACTTAGAAATAGTTGATTTACCTTATTGGAACAACTTAAAAAAACTAAAACTTCAGGAACTAAAATCGTTTTATGACCACCAAAAATTAGCTCTTTCTGCTTATTCAAATCTATCTCTTTTGAAAAACACTTCCTATAATCCAAAAGCAAAAGTATATGTTGACGCTTTGGTTTCTGGTGATAGTTTGAAAATGATTGCTGCTTGGAAAAAATTAAATGAAGAGCAAAAAGCCAACAATGGTTCACCTGAAAATGTTGAGAAGAAATTTCAAAGCAGATTAAATTCTCCTCAATGTTTGGAATATGCAAAAATGGATTTGTTCACCTTTGGTTGGAGCAACAATACTATCAAAACTTGCAAAGAATGCAAAGATTTAGAAAATACTGAAATTATGTATCAGGAATATAAAAAGTTATTTATTTCAACAACAGAAGAATGTAGTGAACCTTAATTTTAAGTTTTCTGTTTTTTCTTTTTCGCTGCAGGAAATAATACATTGTTTAATATCAATCGAAAACCAGGAGAATTTGGATGCAGATCTAAAACTGTTGGAGCATCACCTACTCTATGTTGGTAATCTTCAGGATCATGTCCTCCAAAGAAAGTGAAAAATCCTTTTCCTTTTTGACCATGTATGTATCTTGCCTCTTCATTCAATTCATTCTGACCTAAAACTAAAACATTAGATTTTATCAATTCTCTTTCAAATGAAGTTGTTTGTCCCATAAAACCTTTTACTAATTGGGTATGATTTTGACATAACATACTAGGAATTACATCCCATTTTGCAGAATATTCCATCAATGTAAAATAGTCTTTCTCCATCGGAATTCTTCTTTTTTCGGTCATATCAATATCTGAAAACTCATAATGCTCAGGTTTTCTATCCAATATAAAATTTTTGAAAGCGAAAGTTTTAGCATAATCTATTTTTGATTGATAGTTAGCTTCACTATCATCGCCATCGAACATTGGTTCGCAAATATCAACACCTTCAGCTGCTAATGCTATATCAAAACTATCTGTCGCTGAACACATTGCAAACATAAAACCGCCGCCAATTACAAAATCCCTTATTTTTTTGGCAACAGCTAACTTTGCCTCAGAAACTTTTGAAAAACCAAGTTTTGCAGCCAAAGCTTCTGCTTCCTTTTTTTGATCTATATACCATGGAGCATTTCTATAGGCGCCATAAAACTTACCATATTGACCAGAAAAATCTTCATGATGTAAATGCAACCAATCGTATAATATTAATTGATCATTAAGGACTTCTTCATCATAAATTGGTGTAAAAGGGATTTCAGCGTAGGTTAAAACCATAGTTACTGCATCGTCCCAAGGCTGCTTACCTTTTGGTGTATAAACAGCAATCTTTGGTGCCTTTTCTAAAACAACAGTTTCCATATTTTGAGAAGGTGAAGAAATTTCGTCAAGAATTTGATTAGCTTCACCATCAGAAAGAAGTTCAAAACTTACACCTCTAATTTGACATTCTTTTCTTATTTCTGGAGCATCTGGCAACAAAAAAGAACCTCCTCTATAATTCAACAACCAACTGGCTTTATATTGTTTATCAAGACACCAATAAGTTATTCCATAAGCTTTTAGATGATTTTTTTGAGAAACATCATCCATTGGTAATAATATAAAATTAGCGTGAACCTTGGTTACACAAACCAAAAGAAGCATTAGACAAACTGACTTTAATAATTTCATATTGAATGAATAAATTTATTTTCGAAGATACTATTTTTAGATAATATAGTCAAAGATAATGTTTTGTTAAATATTTTACATTAAAACTAAAAACACGTAAAACTACGTATATGAGAGAAATTTATTGTAGTTAATTTTGGATTAACAATTAAATACAATTTAACATGAACATAAACGAAACAATAACCATGAGTAATTCTTTTAAAAGCATGAATATTTTTAAAAAATTAGGCCTAACTTTATTATTAGTTATGTTATTAGCATATTTTGTTTTATCTATTAAATTCATTTTAAGCTAATCATTAAATGGATTATAGACTAAGACTTGATTCAAAAGGAATTTATATTTCTGATATTCAAACCATTATTAATTCAATAAAATTAAATGGTAATAAAGTCACATGTGATTCAATAAACGTTTCGCATCCTAATGGTGCTGAAATAACTCTTCTAATGAATTTTGGTTTGGAAACCAATTCAAAAAATCCTCCAATAATTGCTTCATTAAATATCTTAGGTTTTAAAACAAAAAACAATCAAGAATTTATATTTAATATAGTTCCTTTTCCGTGTGAAGAAACTACAATTAAAGCAGAAAAATTGGCTGTTAATGGAACTTACAAAAGTTTAGGTTTTGGAATGAAATTACCTGTAATAACAGATAAAAACCTATTGGACAGTATTAATATTCTGAATAATGTTAAAAATAGTGAAGAAATTGGTCAAGCTGAATATGATTCGATTGCAAGATTAATTATTACTTTAAGTGAAGCAACAAGATTTTCTTCTGTTGCTAATGGAATAAATAGTGTTCTTGGAAATGAAAATTCATTCAGTCCAAATTTGTTTGAAATTATTGGTTGGGGCGGTCACTCTTTAGCAAGTTAAAGCTCGTCTGTTAATAATAATTTATTTTGTATTGCATATACAACTAAACCTGCAATATTCTTTGATTCTGTTTTCAACAACAAATTAGTTCTATGCCCTTCTACAGTTCTAGAACTTATAAATAACTTTTCGGCAATTTCATTAGTACTCAATTGTTGGCAAATTAAAGTTAAAACCTCTCGTTCACGATTAGTTAAAAATTCATCATCAAAAGCACTTTTATTAGATTTATTACCTGATAAAATATCATCTTGAATTACTTCCAAAACTGTATCATTATAATAAAAACCTTTTTTTGAAACCTCATTAATTGTTTCAACCATTTCGGATGGAGAAGCATTTTTTACCAAATAAGAAACAGCTCCAACATTGATCATATTAGCTATAAATGATTTTGTGTTATAACTAGTTAAAGCGATAATTTTAACATCTGAAAACTCTTTATGAATAATTTTAGTTGCTTCTACTCCATTTATTCCAGGCATTTTTAAATCCATTAGAATAATATCTGGTTGAGTTTCGCATGTTTTTAGATAATCAATTATTTCAGCACCATTAGAAGCTTCGAAAACTACTTCAATATTTTTTTCTCTTTGCAACAAAAAATAAATTCCTTTTCGGAATAATTCTTCATCATCAGCTAAAACTATTTTGATAATATTATCCATAGATTAAAATGTAAAATTGATTTTAACACCATTATTTAAAGATGAATTCAAAGAAAAAGTTCCATTTAAAAAATTGATCCTACTTTCAATGTTTTTCATACCTAATCCTTTTTGAGCAGAATCAGAATTGCTATCAAATCCAATTCCATTATCTGAATAAATGCAAGTGTTTTGATTATCAATCGATTTAAAAGCGATTGAAATTTCAGTAGCTTTTCCATGTCTAACTGAGTTGTTTAGTAACTCTTGCAGTATTCTAAAAACATGTAAGTGTTTGTCTATATCTGCAATATCAAACATCAAATCATTTTTATAAATTACATTAACAACTTTTGAGCTATTAAATTCAACAACTAACTCTTCAATACCTGCATGTAATCCGAACTTTTCAAGAACTGGAGGCAATAAATCGTGTGCGATTCTTCTGGAATTTTCTAATGCTTTTTGAGTTAAATCGGTAATGTTGTTTGTAATATCTTGTAGCTCATCATCAGATAAATTAGGTGTTTTAAGAAGATGCGTATTTAAAGAAACTACATTCAATTTTGAACTTATATCATCATGTAAATCTTGTGCAATTCTTTTTCTTTCAGCCTCTTGAGTAAGAATTACAGAACGCAAAAGTTCTTTTTGATGATTAATTTCTAGATTTTTTTTTTCAATTTCTTTTTGGATGATTTTCTTTCTAGAAAAATAAAAGAATAAAATCACAATTATTGACATTAAAAGAAAAACTAAGAATATATAACTCAAAGCTTCATTAATATTATTACTCAAAAAAGAAGTAGTAGTGTCTTTCATTTATTAATTCTTAAATTAATATTTCTCCATTCTAAAAAAATAAAAATCAAGTAAACAATATATAGAATAATATTTAGTATGTGTAATGCCATACTAAATGAGTATCCATATATCACGTGAAGATTTCTTGGTAAAAAAGTTACTGTACTCCCAAAAAGATAAATTATTATTCCACAATTTATCAAATAAAATTCTTTTCTATTTGATAACATATTATAAAAATGAAAAGTACAATAACTTATAATTGATATAGAAGTTAATAAAATTTCAAGCAAACTGAATTTATGAATCTCAGACGGATTTATAAAAAAATTCACCATCAAGATTAAAGGAATCAAAATCAAATTAAATTTAATAATCTTCTTTTGATACTTTTCTGTCAATAATTCTAAATAAAATAAACTGAGTAAAATAAACTGTCCAGTAAAATATAAATGAGAAAATATCAAATTTTCAAATCCAAAATCTACAACAAGCTTAATTGTAATTTCAATTAAAACTATAAAGCCCAGATAAATCGAATAAATTTTATATGCATTGCTTCCTATTTTATATTTAGAAAGAAAAAGCAAAAAATTTATACCTAAAATTATGTGGGCTATTAGTCTTAATTTATCAAACATAAATTTTTATAATTTGAATAATGGACTATCTACATCACAAATTCTTGGACATCCCGAAGTAAAATCATAGATATACTGGCCATTATTATCGTCAATTAAATCTTTACCATTAAGATCTACTCCAACAATCATCAATTTACAATTACCATTATCATCTATACCTAAATAAGAACGAACATTTACTGTGCTTTCTTCAGCCATTACTTGAGTTAAATCAACTTCTGGAATTAAAAAAGCTCTAATATCTTTATTTGGATTATCGATCCAATTTTGTGCCCATTTTTGAGCTTGCTCCAATGTAATTGTGTTTTCTGCCATGATTATTTAATTTTAGTTAGGGTTAAATATTTATTTCTGTAATAATGAAATATTATAATAATTAAAAGAGCCATTGACAAAGAAACCGTAAAGAGAATCTTTATCAAATTAATAAATTGCTCACCATTTAAATTATTTTCAATCATATAATTTATGCCTTACTTTGAAGTGCATAAAATTATAATAATGTTTTGGTTTAAAACCACGTAAAACTACGTGTTTTTTAATATAAAAAAAAGTCCTGATTTCTCAGAACTTTCAATATTTTAAAATGGAACATCACTATCATCATCATTGGAATTGGAACTACTTCCAAATGCTTCATTTGCAGAAGGTAAGTTCTTGGTGAAAAATGGATTATCATCACCAAGATTCATTTTAGAAGGTAAATCGTCAAATCCGCCACCATATTCTTCAAGGTTATCAAATTTTCCAAGGTTTCCGATGAATTTTAAACGAACATTTTCTAAAGAACCATTTCTATGTTTTGCAATTATAAATTCGGCTTGACCAGCAGTTGGCGATTGTTCATCATCATCCCATTCTTCAATTTTGTAATATTCTGGACGATAAATAAACGATACAATATCGGCATCTTGCTCAATTGCTCCTGATTCACGAAGGTCAGAAAGCAAAGGCCTTTTGCTTGAACCACGAGTTTCAACGGCACGAGATAATTGTGATAGCGCAATTACTGGAACTTCTAATTCTTTTGCTAAAGCTTTTAAGTTTCTTGAAATTGTTGAAATTTCTTGCTCACGATTTCCGCCACCTTTTCCGTTTCCTCCTGCTGTCATCAATTGAAGGTAATCGACAATAATTAGTTTTATTCCGTGTTGAGAAGATAAACGTCTTGCTTTGGCACGTAAATCAAAAATGGATAACGATGGAGTATCATCAATATATAAAGGTGCTTTTTCTAAATCTTTTACTTTTACAGAAAGCTGCTCCCATTCATGTTTTTCTAATTTTCCAGTACGAAGTTTTTCAGAAGACAAACCAGTTTCTGATGAAATCAAACGAGTAATTAACTGAACAGAAGACATCTCAAGAGAAAATAATGCTACAGGATGACCAAAGTCAATAGCCATATTTCTTGCCATTGAGAGTACGAAAGCTGTTTTACCCATACCAGGACGAGCCGCAATAATAACAAGATCTGATGGTTGCCAACCCGAAGTTACTTTATCTAATTTATCAAAACCTGTTGCAATTCCAGATAAACCTTCTTTGTTGGCTATTTCTTCAATTCGCTTTTTAGCTTGAATTACTAAACTTTGTGCTGTTTCTGAACTTCTTTTGATATTTCCTTGCGTTACTTCATATAATTTAGATTCAGCTTTGTCAAGTAAATCGAATACATCTGTAGTTTCATCGTAAGATTCTTCAATAATTTCTGAGGATATTCTTATCAAACTTCTTTGAATGTATTTTTGTAAAATAATTCTCGAGTGAAATTCAATATGTGCAGAAGAAGATATTTTTTGTGTAAGTTGAATAAGGTAAAAATCACCTCCAGCCAATTCTAGTTTAGCATTCTTTTTTAACTGAGCCGAAACTGTTAACAAGTCAATAGGCTGAGAATCTGTGAATAACTGAAAAATAGCTTCAAATATGTGCTTGTGAGCATCTTTATAAAACGCATCTGATTGCAGAATATCAATAACCTCATCAACACCTTTTTTATCAATCATCATCGCACCAAGAACTGCTTCCTCAAGGTCTAATGCTTGTGGAGGTAACTTCCCTTTTTCTAGATTGATTATAGTAGTTTTATCTACTTTAATTGGGTTTATATTTTTGAGATTTTCCATGTAGCGAAAGTAACCAATTCTGAAATTTTTATGAACTTTAGTTATTACTATTTATTGTTTATAACTAAGTATTTTTTGTTAACAACCTAAAAAAAATCCGTCTAATCCTAGCTTTTAGGACGAGACGGATTTTGATTAATTTTGTAAGATTTTACTCTTTATATTCGCCCATTTTGCTGTATTTGTCCATTCTCTGGGAAACTAATTCAGTTGTTGATAAATCTTTCAATTCATTAAAAGCTTTCATGATATATTGCTCTACCGTTTTGAAAGTTGTTTCTTTATCATAATGAGCACCACCAAGTGGTTCTGGAATAATATCGTCCACTAATTTTTGCTTTTTCATATCAGCTGAAGTCAATTTTAAGGCATCGGCAGCTTGCTCTTTATATTCCCAACTTTTCCATAAAATTGAAGAACAAGATTCAGGAGAAATTACAGAATACCAAGTGTTTTCCATCATTAAAACTCTATCACCAACACCAATTCCTAAAGCTCCACCAGAAGCACCTTCACCAACAATTACACAAATAATTGGCACTTTCAGACGGCACATTTCAAAAATATTTCTTGCAATTGCTTCTCCTTGACCTCTTTCTTCTGCTTCTAAACCAGGATATGCTCCAGGAGTATCAATAAAAGTAACTACAGGGATTCCAAATTTTTCGGCCATTTTCATCAAACGCAATGCTTTTCTATAGCCTTCAGGATTTGCCATTCCAAAATTTCTATACTGACGCATTTTGGTATTGATTCCTTTTTGTTGACCAATAAGCATGAATGATTGTCCGTCAATTTGACCTAAACCACCAATCATGGCTTTATCGTCTTTAAAATTTCTGTCTCCAAAAAGTTCTAAAAAAGTTCCTTTAGTTAAAGTTGTAATATGCTCTAAAGTATAAGGTCTATTAGGATGACGAGAAAGTTGAACACGTTGCCAAGCTGTTAAATTTTTGTATATTTTACGCTTTGTTTCTTCAAGTTTTTTCTCGATTTGTTTGCAAGTATTGGTTACATCAACATCTGATTCTAGACCAATAATCTGACATTTGTCTAATTGGTCTTCCAACTCTTTAATAGGAAGCTCAAAATCTAAATATTCCATAGGATTTGTGCGTTTTAATTAAAATTCGAACTACAAAGATAAAATTTTAAATCTTTTGTAAAAGTAATTTTACACGATAAGTTGTAAACAAAAGCTAAGTTGCTTTTAATCTGCTTTTTATAATTCCGTTTAAAATAACAGTTATTATGATAATCACAGCTCCAACATAAAATTGCGGACTCATTTGCTCTTTATCTTCAAAAATTAGAACCGCAAGAATGATTCCGTAAATAGGCTCTAAATTAATGGTAAGCATCACGGTATAAGGACTTAAAAATTTCATAACCGCGGTTGAGGCAATAAAAGCATAAGCTGTACAAACCGAACTTAATATCAATAAATAAACAAAATCGGAAGTAGTCAGTTGGAAAAATTCAGAATTAAAACTATTGGTAAAAAGTAGGAATATTGAGAAAAACAAAACACCTCCGCCCAACTCGTAATAAGAAATTACAGTTGGATCATAATCTTTAACAAACTTACTATTGATAACTGCAAAAGAAGCAGAAAGAAAAGCAGAAGTTAATGCTAAAACAATTCCTTCAACATATCTTCCTTCTACATTAAATATGATTGAAAGTCCGAAAACGACAATCAATCCGAAGAAAATTTCGTACCAAATAATCTTTTTTCCGAAGAAAACAGGTTCGATAAGAGAAGTAAAAAATGCACCTGTTGATAAACAAGCAAGTGTAATAGAAACATTTGACACTTTGATGGCTCTAAAAAAAGTAAACCAATGAAGTGCAATTACTAATCCAGCAACAAGAAACTTCAAAAGAATTCGCTTAGGAATCTTTATAGGCATTCTTTTGTATTTGATGTAAATAAAGATAAAGCCAACAGCAAACAACATTCGATACCAAACCAACGGTAAAGCGTCAAGAGTAATTAGTCTTCCTAGAATTGCCGTGAAACCCCAAATGAAAACTATCAAATGAAGGTGTAAGTAACTTTTGTTGTTATCGCTTAGCATTACGTAATAAATATATTGCTAAGATTCCAAAAAGTATGTTTGGAATCCACACTGCGATTATTGGTGGTGCTGATGATTTTTCTGCCAAAACGCCAAAAACTTTGTCTAAAAATACAAAAGCAAAAGCAAGCAAAATACCAATAGCAAGATTAATTCCCATTCCTCCTCTTCGCTTCATTGAAGAAACGGCTACAGCAATAATTGTAAGAATAAAAGCAGAAACAGGTATGCTATATTTTTTATATAAAACCACTAAATAAGTGTTGATATTTGTAGAACCTCTAGTTTTTTCTTTTTCAATAAATTTAATCAAATCAAAATAAGATAATGTTTCTGCAATGTAAACAACAGGTGTTAAATCTTCTAAATCAAAATTAAGAACCGTATCTTTTCGTTGTTCAGAAATAATAACATCGCCTAACTCACCAACTTTTCTCTTTTTGAAATCAAATAAAGTATAGGAGCTATCTCTTGGATTCCATTTTATTCTACTAGCAGATACTTTGTATTTTAATTTGTCTTTTTCAAATTTTTCCATAGAAAAATTGAATGCCATTTTAGAAACCGAATTAAAACTACTTACATAAATGTATTCGTCTTTATTGATTTGACGATAAACATCTGAGTTATCTCGCATCTCATTTTGTCCGTTTCCAATAAGATACATGTATCTAAAGTTTTTAAATCCTTCACTGGCTTTTGGAACTAAAAAGAATCCCATCAACAAAGCAAATATTGAAACTATTGTTGCTCCTATAATATAAGGTCTCAAAAATCTTGTAAATGAAATTCCTGAACTTAATATGGCTATAATTTCAGTATTATTAGCAAGTTTTGAAGTAAACCAAATAATAGATAGAAATAAAAATATAGGAAAAAGTAAATTAGCGAAATAGATAGTAAAATCGACATAATATTGAGCAATCGCACTAAAAGGTACATTGTTCTCAATCATTTTATTGACCTTTTCAGATACGTCAATGGTTATCCCAATAGGAATAAACATCAACAACATTACAGAAAATGTGGTTAAATAGCGTTTTAATATGTATTTATCTAATATTGTAAGCATAGTTTTCTTTTGTTTAATATGGTTTAAAATTGTTTAAGTTAGTTTAGATGGTTTAATACTGTTTTATCAAACAAAACTCTTTAACCTTTAAACTCTTAAACTCTTAAACTCTTAAACTTTTTAAACTTTTCTATAATTTTTGACTCATTTGCTTAACCATCATTTCTTTCCAAACTCTAAAATCGCCAGCAATAATATGTTTTCTTGCTTCACGAACCAACCACATATAAAAACCTAAATTGTGGATAGTTGCTATTTGCTTTCCAAGATACTCATTGGCAGCAAATAAATGTCGAAGATAAGCTTTTGTGTATTCGGTATCAACAAAAGTTATTCCCATTTCATCTAAAGGAGAAAAATCATCTTCCCACTTCTTATTTTTAATGTTTATGGTTCCGTTTACTGTGAATAACATTCCGTTTCTTGCATTACGAGTAGGCATTACACAATCGAACATATCTACACCAAGTGCTATATTTTCTAAAATATTAATTGGAGTTCCAACTCCCATTAAATAACGTGGTTTGTCTTCTGGAAGAATATCACAAACAACCTCTGTCATTGCATACATTTCTTCGGCTGGCTCACCAACAGAAAGTCCTCCAATAGCATTTCCTACTTGATTAGAATTGGCAATGTATTCGGCACTTTGCATTCTCAAATCTTTATAAGTACTTCCTTGAACAATTGGAAAAAATGCTTGATCATAACCATACTTTACTGGAACTTTTTCCAAATGATTAATACATCTATCCAACCAACGATGTGTCATTTTCATAGAACGTTGTGCATAACGATAATCACATGGATAAGGTGTACATTCATCAAATGCCATGATAATATCAGCACCAATAGTACGTTGAATTTCCATCACATTTTCTGGAGTAAAAAAGTGGTAAGAACCATCAATATGCGATTTGAACTTTACTCCTTCTTCTTTTATTTTTCTGTTTGCCGAAAGCGAGTATACTTGATAACCACCAGAATCGGTCAAGATATTTCTATCCCAATTCATAAATTTATGTAATCCACCAGCTTTTTCAAGAATTTCTGTTTGTGGACGAAGGTATAAATGGTAGGTATTCCCTAGAATAATATCAGGATTAATTTCTTCTTTTAACTCGCGTTGGTGCACTCCTTTTACAGAGGCAACAGTTCCAACTGGCATAAAAATAGGAGTTTCAATAACTCCATGGTCTGTGGTGATTTTTCCAGCTCTAGCTTTAGAGTGGGCATCTTTTTGTAATAAATCGAATTTCATATAGGCATTTTCAATTCGCAAAGATAACAGAATTAAAAAACTTGAATTACGAAATGCAATTTTTTAATAATGATTTATGATTTTCAAAATAAAAAACTTTCCAAACAATAAATGTTCTGTCTTGATTATAAATCGGATTACATAAATTTAGTTACATTCAACCTCATCCATTTTCATTGACTCCTCTAAAACCTTTTCTAAAGTTCCTTTAAAATCTCTTAAATTATTTCTCTTAAAAAGGTGTTTTACTCCTAATTTATTGAATTCGTTAATTAACTTTTTTGGATAAGCACTAGAAATCATAATTATAGGTATATGCTTTAAAGATTCCTTTTTTCTAATTATTTCTACTATTTCTTCACCATTAAAAATTGGCATATGTATATCTAAAATAATTATTTCGGGTTTTTCTTCTTGAAGTTCTAATGTTCTTAACATGAATTTTCCATCTAGGTAAACAATTATTTGGTATCCTATATCTTCACCAATTCCTTTTAAAAAACTGAAATCATCGAGAGAATCAACTAAATAATATATTTTTTTTGAACTTTTCATAGAGTTTTGGATTGCTGTAAAACTAGTTCTGAAAAAAAGAAATCATTTACATAAAATCATTTATAAATTATAAAATTGACTGCCAATATCTTGATAACTTGTAATAAAATCTTTTGTCTCACCAAAAAAATAGATTTACTTTTGACAAATTATAATTTATAACTACATAAAATGTCTAACATTCAACAACTACAAGATTTTACAACACAAGTACGAAGAGACATTCTTCGCATGGTTCATGCCGTAAATTCAGGTCATCCAGGAGGTTCTCTTGGTTGTGCAGAATTTTTAGTAGCACTTTACCAAGACCTCATGAAACGCAACGAAGGATTTGAAATGAACGGAACAAATGAAGATATTTTCTTCTTGTCAAACGGTCATATTTCTCCAGTTTTTTATAGCGTTTTAGCAAGAAGTGGCTATTTCCCAGTTTCTGAATTAGCTACTTTCAGAAAATTAAACACACGTTTGCAAGGACATCCAACAACACATGAAGGTTTACCTGGTGTAAGAGTTGCTTCAGGTTCATTAGGCCAAGGTTTATCTGTTGCAATTGGAGCTGCTCAAGCAAAAAAACTTAATAACGACAATCATTTAGTTTACGCTCTTACAGGTGATGGTGAATTGCAAGAAGGTCAAAACTGGGAAGCAATTATGTATGCTTCTGCAAAAAATGTAGACAATTTAATTGCAACTGTTGATTACAATGGACAACAAATTGATGGTTCTACTAAAGACGTTTTGAACATGGGCAACTTGAAAGCTAAATTTGAAGCTTTCGATTGGGATGTTTTAGAAATTAGCGAAGGAAACAATATTGAAGCAATTATCGCTGGAATGAACGAAGCGAAATCAAGAACAGGCAAAGGAAAACCGGTTTGCGTAATTCTTCATACCGAAATGGGTAATGGTGTAGATTTCATGATGCATACTCATGCTTGGCATGGAAAAGCACCAAGTGACGAACAATTAGCAAATGCTTTAGGACAAAACGCAGCAACTTTAGGAGATTATTAATTTTAGATTGCAGATTTTAGATTTCAGATTTCAGATTTCAGATATCTCTGTTAATCTTCTAATTTTAAAATCTTTTTTCTTTCAATTTATTAAAATGAAAAAATATACAAACACAGGAAGTAAAGATACACGTTCAGGATTTGGCGCAGGAATGACCGAATTGGGACAGAAAAACGAAAATGTTGTTGCACTTTGCGCCGATTTAATTGGTTCGTTAAAGTTTGACGATTTCAAAAAAAATCATCCAGAACGCTTTTTCCAAATCGGAATTGCAGAAGCAAACATGATTGGAATTGCAGCTGGATTAACTATTGGTGGAAAAATTCCATTTACAGGAACTTTCGCTAACTTTTCTACTGGAAGAGTTTACGATCAAATTCGTCAATCGGTAGCTTACTCGGATAAAAATGTGAAAATTTGTGCTTCACACGCAGGTTTGACTTTGGGTGAAGATGGAGCAACACACCAAATATTAGAAGATATTGGTTTGATGAAGATGTTACCAGGAATGACTGTAATCAACACTTGTGATTACAATCAAACAAAAGCAGCAACAATTGCATTAGCAGATCATCATGGTCCAGCTTATTTGCGTTTTGGTCGTCCTGTCGTGCCTAATTTTATGCCAGCTGACGAACCTTTCGTAATTGGAAAAGCAATTATGTTAAACGAAGGAACAGATGTAACTATTATCGCTACAGGTCATTTAGTTTGGGAAGCTTTAATCGCTGCAGAAGCATTAGAAGCAAAAGGAATTTCAGCAGAAGTTATCAATATTCACACCATTAAACCTTTGGATGAAGAAGCAATTTTAAAATCTGTTGCTAAAACAGGTTGTATAGTTACAGCAGAAGAACATAATATACTTGGTGGTTTAGGAGAAAGTGTTGCAAGAACATTAGCTTTAAATAATCCTACACCACAAGAGTTTGTTGCAGTTCAAGATTCGTTTGGTGAAAGCGGAACTCCAGAACAATTAATGAATAAATACAAACTTAACAACGAAGCAATTGTTGAAGCTGTAGAAAGAGTAATTAAAAGAAAGTAAATTTTCTTGTATAAATACAAAATCCGTCTTGTACAAACAAGGCGGATTTTTTTTATGGATTTAATTCAAATAAAAAAACCACCACATTGCTGTGATGGTTTTACGAAGAGCCGGCGGAGGGACTCGAACCCACGACCTGCTGATTACAAATCAGCTGCTCTAGCCGACTGAGCTACGCTGGCGTCATTATTGTGGTGCAAATATAATAGTGATTTTTAAATCTCCAAAACTTTTTTGCACTTTTTTGATGATTTTTTTTATTAAAGTGCGTTGATTTTTTCAATCAATTGATTTGCAGTTTGTTCTAATTCTGCATTGATTTGTTTGAAATGCGCTTTTTTATTTTCTACATTTTTTGCATTAACCTTAACGATTAAAGCATCAAAAGATGTAATTGCTTCATCTATAACTGCATTGGTAGCTGCTGTTGGCTTTCCTTCGCTAGTCATTTCGTGAATATAAACTGCTTCAATAATATCTCCTAAAACGAAGTTGATGTCTTTTTTTAAATTTTTAACGCTTGGCATTTTCTTTATTTTTTAAATTCAGGTGCAAAATTACACATAATCTTTTGAATACAAGTTAAGAAATGTAAATTTCTAACATAGATGCTTTTCCGTGAATTTCAAATTCGCTCATTTTTGCAGGAATTAAAACCGTATCACCAGTTTTATAAGAATAGGTTACATCATCATGTTTTAATTCAAAACTTCCTTCAACACACATATAAACTAAAAAGGAATTTTCATCATTTACAACTTCTAAACTTCCATCAAGAGGAATAAAATTTGTTGTAAAATAAGGACAATCAACTATTGCATTAGCTTCGTTTTTAACTTTCGAATAGCTTTTTTCAGCATCAACTACATCATAATTTATGGCATCTAAAGCTAAATCAACATGAAGTTCACGTGTATTCCCATTTGCATCTACTCTATCGAAATCGTATAATCTATAAGTAATGTCAGATGTTTGTTGGATTTCTGCAATTACTGTTCCTGCTCCAATTGCGTGAACCGTTCCAGTTTCTAAGAAGAAAACGTCTCCTTTTTTTACCTTTTTTGTATCCAGAATATCAATTAAAGTTTTGTTTTCAAGATTTTCTAAATATTCTTTTTGAGAGGATTTTTCTTTAAAACCTACTATTAATCTTGCATCTTTGTCGGCTTGCATAACATACCACATCTCGGTTTTACCAAAGGAATTATGACGTTTTGCTGCCAATTCATCATTTGGATGCACTTGAATAGATAAATCCTCGCGAGCATCAAGATATTTAAAAAGTAGTGGGAATTGTTTTCCGAACTTTTCATAAACTTTTGTTCCTAAAACTTGCTTTGGAGATTCATTTATTAATTCGTTTAACGATTTTCCTGCAAAAACTCCATTAGCAATTACACTAACATCATTTTCTACGGTAGAGATTTCCCAACTTTCACCTGTAATTTCAGATGAAATTGGTTTGTTTAAATAATCTTTCAGTTTTGTTCCTCCCCAAATTCTATCTTTAAGAATAGGTTGAAATTGCAAGGGATAAAATTTCATTTGTTATAATTTTAGATGCAAAGATGGATATTTTTAACGTAACGTTTTAATAATTTCTATCAATTACATAGCAAGTTCGGTGAATGGTTAAAAAGTATAGCTAACCCAAAACTAATTTGTCAATTTTTTCAAAACTTTTAGTGCCTTTGTAATATGAATTTCAGATGACATACTATTAAAAACCATTATCACCACACCTTGTTTATCAATTACAAAGGTTTCACGACCTGGAATTATAAACAAACTGTTTTGAACACCAAAAAGCTTTCTCAATTTTTTATCATTATCTGAAAGTAAAATAAACGGAAGATTGAATTTGCTTTTGAATTTTAAGTGAGAAGTCACTGTATCAGAACTAATTCCGATTACCTCAGCTCCTAAATCTTTAAATTCTTGATAATTATCTCTAAAACTACAAGCTTGCGCTGTGCATCCAGGCGTATCATCTTTTGGATAAAAGTAAATTACAAGTGGTTGTTTTCCAATATAGTCATGTGAATTAAAAATGTTTCCATTAGTATCTTTTGCTGAAAAACTGGGAAGCTTATCTCCTATTTTTAAAGACATATTAGTTTCCTTTATAAGTTACAAAATTTCTTGGTGTTTCATAAAGAACCACTTCTAATTCTTTATTAGTATCAATGTATTTCCTTAATTTATTCCAAATCACAACCGCAATATTTTCAGCAGTTGGATTTAAATCGGTAAAATCTGGAACATCAAGATTCAAATTTTTATGATCAAAAGCATTTTCAATATGTTCTTTTATCAAATCTGATAAAATTTTTACATCAATTACGAAACCAGTTTCTTGGTCAATATCTCCTGTTACAGAAACGATTAATTCATAATTGTGTCCATGAAAATTGGGATTATTGCATTTTCCAAAAACCAAATCGTTTTGCTCCATAGACCAATCTTTTCGATACAATCGATGTGCTGCGTTGAAATGTGCTTTTCTTGAAACGGTAACTTTCATTTTGATTTAGGATTTGCGATTAAAGGATTCAGTATTTTCACTTCGACAAGCTCAGCGTGACAGAAATTATAATTTATGGTCTTCTAAATAGTGGTAAAACTCATCAAAAATTATTTTGAACCAAACTGTATAAATATCAGGATTTTGAATCATATCGTCTTTGATATCCTCAATAGTCATCCATTTCCAACTTTCTACTTCTTCACAATTGATGTTAGGTTCTTCATTGGAATATCCAATCATAACGTGATCTAGTTCGTGTTCGGTTAAACCGTTATCAAATGGTGCTTTGTAGATGAAATGAAATAATTCCTTCAACTCAGTTTTGAAACCCATTTCTTCAAATAAACGACGTTTTCCTGCTTCAATATTGGTTTCTCCAGCACGTTGATGACTGCAACAAGTGTTTGTCCAAAGTAAAGGCGAATGATATTTGTGATGTGCACGTTGTTGCAACATGACTTCATTTTTATCATTTAAAACAAATACTGAAAACGCACGATGCAAAACTGCCTTTTCGTGAGCTTCGAGTTTGTTCATTAAACCAATAGGTTCGTCTTTTTCGTTGACTAAAATTACTTGTTCTTCTTTCATATATTTTTTATGATGGTCAAAAATACGAAAAAATAAATCCTAACAGAATTTAGTAGCGTCAACAACCGTTAAACTTTACTTAAATCATATCAATTTGTAAACTGTATGACATTTTGCAACGTACTTCTATTGTAAATTTGTACATCAATTAATTTAATTGTTATGAAAAAATTAATCACTATTTTGTTTTTGATTCCTTTGCTTACGCTAACGGCTTGTGGACAATCAAACAAAAAAATTTCAAAAAAAGATACTTCAGCTATGGAAAATGTAATTAGTAAACCCGAAAATCCTTACTATTCAAATACGGATACTAACAAACTAAATCTTTCGAATGCCGAATGGAAAAAAGTTTTATCACCTGATTTGTATGCTGTAGCAAGAGAAGCAGATACCGAAAGAGCTTTTACAGGAACCATGTGGAAAGATGAAACCAAAGGAACTTATTATTGTGCTGCTTGCGGTTATAAGCTTTTTAAATCCAATCAAAAATTCACAAGTAGTTGCGGATGGCCAAGTTTTTTTGAACAAGAAAACAAAGAAAGCATCACTTTTAAAGATGACAATTCTTATGGAATGAGAAGAATTGAAGCCAATTGCGGACGATGTGATTCACACTTAGGACATTTATTTGACGATGGTCCAGAGCCAACAGGTAAAAGATATTGTATGAATGCTATTTCGCTAGATTTTGTTCCAGATGGTGTAGCTGTAAATTCTGCAAATCTAGAAACTATTGTTCTTGGTGGTGGTTGTTTTTGGTGTGTAGAAGCCGTTTATCAAAACCTGGAAGGTGTGAAAAGCGTTTACTCTGGTTATGCTGGTGGAATGGTAGAAGATCCAAGTTATGAGCAAGTTTGCACTGGTAGAACTGGCGCAGCAGAAGTTGTAGAAATAACTTACGATAAAACTAAAACCAACTTAGATGAAATCTTTCAAGTATTTTTTACCGTTCACGACCCAACAACACTAAATCGACAAGGTGCAGATGTTGGTACGCAATATCGCTCAGTAATTTTTTATAAAAACGAAAATGAGAAAAAAATTTCTGAAGAAATTATAGCAGAGTTGAATGAAAAAGTATTTGCGAATAAAATTGTAACGACTTTAGAACCTTTGAAAAAATTCTACAAAGCAGAAGAATATCACCAAGGTTACTATGAAAACAACAAAGACAAACCTTATTGCCAAATGGTAATTCAACCCAAAATTGAAAAATTTGAAAAGGTTTTTAAAGATAGATTGAAAAAGAACTAATTGCTAATTAAAGAACCGCTTGTGAAAATAAGCGGTTTTTTTTTATTTATGATTGACTGAATTGAAAGTAAAATTTGAACTTATTGATCTTTTCTGAACTTCATCCATTGCACTTAAATTTACAAAAAAGATATCATCTTCTTCTGTATTTATAGTTACATTAAATTCGATTATTTTACAATTATCACATTTCTTGTCAAACAACTCTTGAAACGAAATAGTTGCTCCAAATTTATTGTAAAAAGTATAGGTTTCATTGGCGCTATCTTCGTCATAATCATATAAAATATGTGCAAATTTTACTCCATCATTATAAAAGAATGTTTTCTCTTTAACGCCTTCATCATACCTAATTGACTTGAACAATTTTCCGTTGTTGTAGTAATAATTCCAAATTCCTATTTCTTGTCCTGAATTGTAGCGTCCTTCAACTTTTGGTTTTCCGTTTTTATAATTTTGAAGGTACTTTCCATGTTTTTGACTATCAAAATACTCGGTTAATTCCTTTACAATACCGTTTTCAAAATAGACAATATCTTTTCCTATTTGATACCCATTACTGTCTTTTTCTTTGGACTTATAGAGCTTTCCATTTTCAAAATACTCTTGTTCCAATCCAATTTTCATTCCATTGCGATAAGTACATTTGTATTTAATTGAATTGCTTTCATCGTCAAAATAGTCAATAAATTCACCAAATAATCGATCTTCTTTATAATTGGCAATTTGACTTAATTTACCACTTTCGTAAAACGTTTTCCATTGACCAGTTTTGTATGTTCTTTCGTAAAAATCGTCAGGTTTATTACTTCCTCTATGTAGCTTTGCAATGTAATAATTTTCTAATTTCTCAATTTGACCTGAGTTATAATAATAGGTATGAATACTATCTTTATAACTACTAAAATCTCCAATTTTAGCGTAATTTCCAATGAATTTTATTGCTCCATCTTCATAATAGGATTTCCACTTTCCTATTTTTGCACTTTTAAGATAAGTTCCTTTTTCAGCTAAAGTACCATTCAAATAAAAAGACTCAAAATTGCCATCACGATAGCCATTTTTATGTTTCGTTTTTTCGATAATATCACCTTTATATTCTATTGTTGTTTGTTCAGAATACGATTGATAAATTGTTTCTATACTTAAAACTCCATTTTCATCAAAACTCTTAACATTTTTATATGTTCGGTCATCGTTGTATTCTGTTATTTTCTTTGGTTTACCTTGTTCTGAAAACGTTTCCTCTTTATAAACTTTATGATTTTTCACATAATTTCTTGACATCACAGTATCATTTGGAAAAATGGAATAATTTACGCCATTACCATTTTTATCAACATCAGAAAAAAAGTTTTTCTTCCCATTTTCGTAGTAAGACTCTGTTGTTTTTACATTTCCTTTTTTGTCTAAAACTACTCTTCTTCTAATTTGACCTGAATCGTAATAATAAACACTCTCTCCTACAAGTTTACCGTTATCCCATTCTTCCTTCACAGTCAATACTCCATCCTTGTTGTAACCGACAACTTTTCCATCTTTAACTCCATTTTTATTACGTGAAGAAGATTCTAATTTTCCGTCTATATAATAAGTCTTACTAATTCCGTGACAAACATCATTAACACATTCTAATTCCGACCTAAGCTGACCATTTTTATAAAACTCTTTTTGAACACCTTGTCGTTTTCCGAAAATATAATTGGCATAAGATCTCATAGTACCATTTTCGTAATAAGTAATGTATTCACCATTTTTCTTTCCGTCGACATATGTACCAACTTCTTTGGGTTTGCCATTACTATACAATTGATTTACATGTTCAACTTGAGCAAAACCAATTTGAAAAGAAAAAGCTATTAAAATTAAAATGATGAAATTCTTCATAACCTATTTTTTTAGAGCATATTTAAAGTTTCAGCTATTTTTAAAGCACATTTTTCGCCATCGATGGCAGCAGAAATAATTCCGCCAGCATAACCAGCGCCTTCACCACAAGGATACAAACCTTTTATTTGAACATGTTCCAACGTTTCGTTGTCTCTCGGAATTCTAACAGGCGATGATGTTCTGCTTTCTGGAGCATGAAGAATGGCATCGTTTGTCAAATATCCTCGCATTGTTTTGCCAAATTCGTTAAATCCTTCTCTCATAATTTGAGATAGAAATCCAGGAAAAACTTGTCCCATTTCTACAGAAGTCGTTCCTGGTACATAGGAAGTTTTTGGGATGGAACTAGAAACTTTATTTTGAGTAAAATCAACCATTCGTTGTGCTGGAACTTTTTGAGTTTTTCCAGCTAAATGCCATGCTTTTTGTTCGATAGCTTTCTGAAATTCCATTCCGGCAAGTGCTCCGAATTTAGCAAAGGGTTTAAAATCTTCTAATTTCAATTCGACAACTATTCCCGAATTAGCAGTAGCTTGATCACGTTTTGATGGTGACCAACCATTAGTTACAACTTCGCCTGGACTTGTTGCACAAGGCGCAATTACGCCACCTGGACACATGCAAAATGAATACATTCCGCGACCATTGACTTGTTTTACAATAGAATATGGTGATGGCGGTAAAAATTCACCACGGAAATCACACGAATATTGGATTTTATCAATTAATTCCTGCGGATGTTCTGCTCTAACTCCTAATGCAAATGGTTTTTCTTCGATAAAAATTTTCTTTTTATCTAATAATTCAAAAATATCTCTAGCTGAATGCCCTGTTGCTAAAATAACTTTATTTGCCGAAATAGTATCACCTTTTTGAGTTACAATTCCTTGAATTTCGTTATTCTTTATAATAAAATCAGTTACGCGAGTTTCAAACAAAACTTGTCCGCCACATTCAATAATTTTTTCACGAATGTCTTGAATAATTTGTGGTAGTTTATTGGTTCCAATATGTGGATGAGCTTCTACCAAAATATCATCTGAAGCTCCAAAACCTACTAATAATCTCAAAATTCTGTCAACATCTCCACGCTTTTTGGAACGCGTGTATAATTTTCCGTCAGAATAAGTTCCTGCGCCACCTTCACCAAAACAGTAATTGGAATCTTCGTTAACTATATGATCAACATTAATGGCTTTCAAATCTCTTCTTCTACCACGAACATCTTTTCCTCTTTCAATTACGATAGGTTTTAAACCCAATTCAACTAATTGTAAAGCGGCAAAAAGTCCAGCTGGACCAGCACCAACAATTATAACTTCTTGTGAATTAGAAACATTTTTATATTCTGGAAGTTCAATTTTTTGTTCAATAAAATCTTCACCTTTAAAAAAAACGGTTGCTTTTATATTGAATTTAATAGCTTTTTGACGTGCATCAATTGAGCGTTTTAAAACCACAACCTTTTGAATTTCCTTCACAGAAGTATTCAATAATCTTGCAACATGTTCATTAATTAATGATTCGTTGTGAGCTACTTCTGGTGAGACTTGAGTTTGAATTTCGCGAGGCATAAAGGTAATTTTTGACAAAAGTAATCAAATGAATTATTTTTTTTCTTCAAATGCTCTTAAAGCAAAGGAAGCTAACCAATGTTCTCCTTCATAATTTCCATCTACAATTGAAGGCAAAGAAAAATTTAAATGAATATCGGCAACTTTTTTTAGATGCGAAAACTCTTTAGGATATTGATTGATAAGGTAATAAAGATTCCATGCTCTACTAAAATTTAATCCGTCTAGATGTACCAAATGTCCATCAGTTCTATCAGAAACTTTGGCAGTTTCAATAGTAAACTTTTTACTAAACAACTGCGGAGCAAACTTTTTTAACCAAACAATGAACTCATTTTTTGGCAAAACACGTTGCATAAGTGCCATTTCTTCAAAACAAGGAGAAAGAAAATCGGTTCCGCTTGGCTCCCAACTAAATGGGCAATTTTTATCTGACAAATACAATCGCTTTGCATTGGATTTTATTACATTTTGAAACTCAATATTATTAGAAAAAACAGCATAATCCCAAGCATAAGTCAAGCCAAAAGCTGAATTAGAATGTGTTCCAACTCGAATTGGATATAATAGTTTTGGTAAAAACTCTATATATCTTTCAATAATTAAATTAGACAAAGGCTTTAAGTTTTGAGCTAGTTCTTTTGCAAATGGATCATCAAAAGTTTCAAGTTCAAGTTGTAATTTCAATAACCAATTCCATCCATAAGTTCGTTCAAATGATTTTTCATGCTTTTTATTTAAGTAATCTATTTCAGATTGAATATTTTGCTTTGAAAGATTTATTTTTAACTTTTGAATAATCTCATCTCTTTTTTCAAGATTTGGAAACTTCTTAAGTAAATAAACTAAACTCCAATGACCATGAACAGAAGAATGCCAATCAAAACAGCCATAAAAAGTTGGATGAAGCTCTTTTGGAGATTTTATCTCTGTACTATCAATAAGCATTTGACCTAACTTATTAGGATATTCTTGTTGAAGACATTTTATAGGTAAAGAAGCTAGATGGTTTGCATCACTCAAAGTAAGGTTTTGAGCTGAACATGTAATTGAGAAAATAAAAAATACATATTTGAAACATTTCATAATCTTGAATTTCTTCAAATTTAATAAAAAGTTATCTTTGACGTTCAATTTTATTAAAGATGTCAAGAAAAATAAAACTTATATGGGATTTTCGTGGTGAAGTTGCAGCAAAAACAGCTGAACATCACGAAATTCATTTGAAAGAATATATTGCAATAGAAAAACTACCAATTAACATCACTGGATTTGAAGTTTTAAACGATATGTATGCCATAGCATTTATGGTAGTTACTGACGAAAATATGATTCAAGTTCGTGATGCTTTGAAACCGCATCGAGGAGAAATTTACAGTTAGCAGTAATCAGTGCTCAGTAATCAGTTCTGTCAACTGAACACTGAACACTGCATCCTAGTTAGCTACTTCGCTAATAAATTTAATTCGCATTAATCGTAATTCTTCGATATCATAATCGCCGTCGAATTCTTTTAGAGCATCTTCAATTTTATCGGTTTCTGAATCCATGAAATAATCGTGAATCTCTTCTTGTTGATCTTCATCTAGTATTTCATCAATCCAATATTTGATATTCAATTTTGTTCCTGAATATACAATTTGCTCCATTTCTTTTAGCAAATCATCCATTTTCATTCCTTTGGCAGAAGCAATATCTTCTAAAGAAAGTTTTCTGTCAATATTTTGAATGATATATAATTTATTTGCCGAATTAGCTCCAGTAGATTTTACAACTAAATCATCAGGACGAATAATGTCGTTATCTTCAACATATCTGCTAATTAATTCTACGAACTCTTTTCCATACTTCTTAGCTTTACCCTCACCTACTCCATGAATATTTATTAATTCATCCATAGTAATTGGGTATTTCAAAGCCATATCTTCTAAAGATGGATCTTGAAAAACAACGAAAGGTGGAACACCTAATTTTTTAGCTACTTTTTTACGTAAATCACGCAACATCGCCATCAAAGCTTCATCAGCAGTTCCTGAAGATTTAGCTGCAGTTACAATGGCATCATCTTCTGCTTCATTATATTCATGGTCTTCTGACATCATGAATGAAGTTGGATTCTTAATGAAGTCGTGCCCTTTATCTGAAACTTTCAAAATTCCGTAGGTTTCAATATCTTTTGTAAGCATTCCGTCAACTAAAACTTGACGAATTAAAGCCATCCAATAGCGTTCTTCTTGGTCTTTTCCGCAACCAAAAAAGGATTGCGTATCGGTTCTATGAGCTTTTATGGTTGCATTTACTCTTCCAATTAAGGTAAAAACAACTTCTTTAGATTTGTATAAATATTTGGTATCGCGAACAACTTCTAATAATTTTTTGACATTGTCTTTAGCTTCAACTTTAGCTTTTGGATTACGAACATTGTCGTCCATATCAGCACCTTCACCAGTTTCACTATCGAATTCTTCACCAAAATAATGTAATAAAAACTTACGTCTTGACATAGAAGTTTCCGCATAGGCAACTACTTCTTGTAAAAGAGCATAACCAATTTCTTGTTCAGCAACTGGTTTACCTGACATGAATTTTTCTAACTTTTCTACATCTTTATAAGAGTAATACGCTAAACAATGTCCTTCTCCTCCATCACGACCTGCACGACCTGTTTCTTGATAGTAACTTTCTAAAGATTTTGGAATATCATGATGAATTACAAAACGAACGTCTGGTTTGTCAATTCCCATTCCGAAGGCTATTGTTGCAACAACAACTTCAACATCTTCCATAAGGAACATGTCTTGATGTTTTGCTCTAGTTTTTGCATCCAAACCTGCATGATAAGGAACAGCACTGATACCGTTTACTTGTAAAACTTCGGCGATTGCTTCAACTTTCTTTCGGCTTAAGCAATATATAATTCCTGATTTACCTTTGTTTTGTTTTATAAATCGGATTATATCAGCTTCAATATTTTTGGTTTTTGTTCGTACTTCATAAAATAAATTCGGACGATTGAACGATGCTTTGTAAGTAGTAGCATCAGACATATCTAAATTCTTAAGTATATCCTCTTGAACTTTTGGAGTTGCTGTAGCGGTTAATCCAATAACAGGAACATTCCCAAGTTGTTTAATAATAGTTCGTAAATTTCTGTATTCAGGTCTAAAGTCATGTCCCCATTCTGAAATACAATGCGCTTCATCAATAGCTACAAAAGAGATTGGAACAGATTGTAAAAATTCAACATATTCTTCTTTTGTTAATGATTCTGGTGCTACATATAATAGTTTAGTTATTCCAGAAGTAATATCCTTTTTTACTTGATTGATTTCGGTTTTAGTCAATGACGAATTTAATACATGCGCAATGCCATCATTCGTTGATACACTTCTTATAGCATCAACTTGATTTTTCATTAAAGCAATCAAAGGAGAAACTACAATTGCAGTTCCTTCTTGAACAAGCGAAGGCAGTTGATAGCACAATGACTTTCCGCCACCTGTTGGCATAATTACAAATGTATTTTCTTTTGCCAAAATACTTTTGATAACCTTTTCTTGTAAACCTTTGAAATGGTTAAAACCAAAATATTTTTTTAATTCTTTGTGTATGTCAATTTCGTTTGAATTCATTCTTACTTAATAGTATTTTTACATAAATTTGCAACCATAAATATACAACTTTCTTTTATTCATACAAATTTTATAACAAATCTATTTTGATAACTAAAGAAAATATCATTGAATCGGCCAAAAAAACACTCTTATCAGAGAGCCAATCAATTGCAAAACTTACTGATTTCATTGACAATAGCTTTGTAGAAGCCGTTGAAATTATTTACAATACCAAAGGACGTTTAATTGTAACTGGAATTGGAAAAAGTGCTATTATCGCACAAAAAATTGTTGCCACAATGAACTCAACTGGAACTCCTTCTATGTTTTTACATGCATCTGAAGCTATTCATGGTGATTTAGGTATGGTTCAAGATGGAGATGTTGTTATTTGTATCTCAAAAAGTGGTAATAGTCCAGAAATAAAAGTTTTGGTTCCGTTATTAAAAAGATTTGGTAATAAACTAATTGGAATTACAGGTAATATAACTTCATTTTTAGGAAAAGAATCTGATATTACCTTAAATACTTATGTAGAAAGTGAAGCTTGTCCAAATAATTTGGCTCCAACTAATAGCACAACAGCACAGTTAGTTATGGGTGATGCTATGGCAGTTGCTTTAATGGAAATGAGAAATTTTAAAGCTGAAGATTTTGCAAAATATCATCCAGGTGGCGCTTTAGGTAAAAAATTATTATTGCGAGTTCAAGATATGTTGGATACCAGCAGAAAACCATTTGTGAGTCCAGACTCAAGCATCAAAAATGTTATTGTTGAAATTTCTGAGAAAAGATTAGGTGTTGCTGCTGTTATTGAAAATGATAAAGTAGTTGGTATTATAACGGATGGCGACATCAGAAGAATGCTAAATAAAACAGAAACCATTACAGGATTAACTGCAAAAGATATTATGACAGTAAATCCAAAAACAATAAAAACATCTGATATGGTAGTTGATGCACTAAACATATTGGAAGATTTTTCAATTACACAATTAGTTGTAGTTGATAATAATGAATATAAAGGAGTGATTCATTTACACGATATTTTAAAAGAAGGAATTGTATAATGGCTAAAAAAGAAATGAAGGAAATGTCCTTTATGGAACATCTTGAAGAATTAAGATGGTTGTTGGTAAGAAGTACAATTGCTGTTCTAATTGGAGCAATAGCAACTTTTTTCATAAGTGATTTTATATTTGAAAATATTATTTTCGGACCAACAAATCCAAATTTTATAACTTATCGTTTGTTTTGTGAGTTATCTAACTATGTTGGATTTCAGGAAAGTATTTGTGTTACTGAATTACCTTTTGTGATTCAAAATACTGATATGGAAGGTCAAGTCACTATATTAATTTGGACTTGTATAACGGCTGGATTTATTTTTGCTTTTCCATACATATTATGGTTGTTATGGAGTTTTATTAGTCCGGCGCTTTATGAAAAAGAACGAAAAAATGCTAAATATTTCATTTTTGTAGCTTCAATTTTATTCTTTCTAGGCGTTTTATTTGGTTACTACATAATTGTTCCAATGTCGGTAAACTTTTTTGCCACATTTACTGTAAGTAGTATTATTAAAAACGAATTCAATGTTGATTCCTATATAGGTATGATAAAAACATCTGTAATTGCATGTGGTTTGTTTTTCGAATTACCAATTATCATTTATTTCTTAAGCAAATTAGGCTTGGTTACACCACAGTTTCTTAGAAAATACAGAAAATATGGCATTGTAATTATTCTTTTTGTAGCTGCAATAGTTACGCCACCAGATGTGGTTAGCCAGGTTATAGTATCAATTCCTATGTTATTAATTTATGAAGTCAGTATATTTATATCGGCTTTCGTAGTAAAAAGAAGTTTAAAAGCAGATGAGCAATCAAGTTAAAGAATTTAATGAATATCGTTCTAAAATGAACGAAAAGTTATTGGCTGACAATAATAAAATTGTAAAACGTATTTTCAATTTAGACACTAATGCCTACGCAGAAGGTGCATTAGATGTAAAAACTAAAGAACTTTTGGGTTTAGTAGCTTCAACTGTTCTTAGATGTGATGATTGCATAAAATACCATTTGGAAACCTCACACAAAGAAGGTATTACAAAAGAAGAAATGATGGAAGCCATGGGAATTGCTACTTTAGTTGGTGGAACTATAGTTATTCCTCATTTAAGAAGAGCTTACGAATTTTGGGAAGCTTTGGAAGAAAGTGCTCAGTAATTAGATTTCAGTTGGCAGATTGCAAAATTGAAGTTAAATAGTAAAATCAAGCCAATGATTTTTGTTAATTTGCACAAATAAATTCAGTACAACAATATCTCATTAATAGGAGATAATGAACTAAATTCAAAAATAGAGTTTAGCATTGATAAAATGCTGAACTAAATTCAGCATAAATATGAAACTAAGAGCCGAAAATTTAATCAAAACCTACAAAGGTAGAAGCGTTGTAAAAGGAATTTCTGTTGAAGTAAATCAAGGAGAAATCGTTGGGCTTTTGGGACCAAATGGTGCTGGAAAAACTACTTCTTTCTATATGATTGTTGGATTGGTAAAACCAAATTCTGGAAATATTTATCTTGATGACATGAATATTACTGAGTTTCCAATGTACAAACGTGCTCAAAATGGTATTGGTTATCTGGCTCAAGAAGCATCTGTTTTTAGAAAATTAAGTATTGAAGATAATATATTGAGTGTATTGCAATTGACAAATCACACAAAAGAAGAGCAAATTGCAAAAATGGAAAGCTTAATTCATGAATTCAGTTTAGAACACATTAGAACCAATCGTGGTGATTTACTTTCTGGAGGAGAACGACGTAGAACTGAGATTGCAAGAGCTTTAGCAACTGACCCAAAATTCATCTTACTTGACGAACCTTTTGCAGGAGTTGACCCTGTTGCAGTTGAGGATATTCAAAGAATTGTAGCCCAATTAAAAAATAAAAACATTGGAATTTTGATTACTGACCACAACGTTCAAGAAACTTTGGCTATTACTGATAAAACCTACTTAATGTTTGAAGGCGGAATTCTAAAAGCTGGAAAACCTGAAGAATTAGTTGAAGACGAAATGGTTAGAAGAGTTTATTTAGGTCAGAATTTTGAATTACGTAAAACCAAAATTGACTTTAATGCTCCAAAAGTAGATTTAGACGTTTAAAAAAATGGAAAATCCATCGAAAGAGACATTAGATAAATGGCATAAAGATCCTAATAATTGGAAATTTGGTGGTATTTATTATAACAAAGAAGACAAACGTATTTTTCCACCAAAAAGAGTAAAATGGATGGGTTGGACTGTAAATTTTGCCAATACAAAATCTGTTTTAGTTTTTGCATTAGTAATGATTTTAGTAATTGCTATTCTATATAATTCTAAAGTAACTAATTAATCGTCAAATATTCTAACATCTTTGGCGTACCGTTATAAATATTCAAATCAACTCGTTCGTTGATTCCTTTTATTGTTGCTTTTTCTGTAAACTGCCAAAAAAGCCAATCTTCTTTTATATTTTCTACAAAGAAATTATAATTGGCAACCCAAAAAGTATATCCTTTAAATTCCTCTTTTAGAAAATCTTCATAATATTTTTCGCCGGTATAGATAATAGGTTTCACCTTATAATGTGCGTCAATTTTTTTCAACCACCGTTTCAATCCTACTTTCAAACTATCAATAGATTGTTCTTTTGGCAATTGTTCTATATCTAAAACTGGAGGCAAATCACCTTTTTTCAAAGTTACTGTCTTAATAAAATTTTCGGCTTGTTCGATTGAATTTTCGTTTGGACGATAATAATGGTAAGCTCCACGAATAAAATTATGCTTTTTGGCTGCTTTCCAATTGTCATCAAACTCCGAATCCTCTTTATTATTTCCGGCTGTTGCTCTAATAAGTACAAAATGTAATGGAAATTTATTTTCAACAGAATCTATTTGTTCCCAATCTATTTCGCCTTGATATTGAGAAACATCAAACCCGAAAGTCAATTCTTTATGAGCTTTCAAAATTTGATAAATTCTAGCTTGAGCCACTTTATCTTCTTTTAAAACTTTATCTGTTTTGAAACTAAAATAATATAGAATAGCATTACGATAGTGATATATTCCTAAAGAAAATAGAATAATCAAAAGCGATATAATAATAAACTTTAAAGAAAAAAAAGTTTGCTTTTTCTTGGTAGCTCTTTTTCGAATTGGTGTTTTTCTCGTGGTAGCTTTTGCCATAAAAGTCTTGATACATACTACTAAAATCTTAATACTAAATAACTACTTTTTTGCCAACATATTATTTGCAACCGACAATAAAACATAAGTCATTATGATTAAAGGTATTGCAAGATATTGCAGAGTAGCAATCATTACTATTGAAAGAACTAAAAATCCAATTTGCAATTTATATTTTTGAAAACTAAAATTCTTTATTTTCAATGAAAACAACGGAATTTCAGCATTCATAACGTAAGCACTTATCATAGTTATGGCTAAAAGAACCCATTTTATATTTAGAAGTTCACTTAAGGTAAGAAAATGACACTCTTCAATAACCAATGGTAAACTCATTATAAAAAGTGCATTTGCTGGAGTTGGCAAACCAATAAATGAATCAGATTGTCTTGTATCGATATTGAAATTTGCCAAACGATAACAAGCACCGAGTGTAATAATAAAACCTAAAAAAGAGACTTGAAAAAAAGACAAATCATTTGTAATTTGCATAAAACTTCCATCAAACGACAACATTTGATACATTACATATCCAGGCGCTACACCACTTGTAACCATATCTGCTAAGGAATCTAACTGAACACCTAAAGGCCCGGCTACACCAAACTTTCTGGCAAAGAAACCGTCAAAAAAATCAAAAAATATTCCCAAGCAAACAAAATAAAAAGCTAAGTCAAACCTCAATTTAGAGATAAAAACTATGGCGATACAACCACATAATAAATTTAATAAAGTTAGTATATTAGGAATGTGTTTTTTGATGTTCATGCTTTTATTTTTTCTAAAGACAAATGTAATACAATAAGTTTATACATAAGTACGTTTGTAATTAGAGTTTTTATTTGAGATATTATTATGAATTGTATATGAAGTTAGCTCAATAAAAATTTCTATTTTTGAAAAAATATTTGCTTTGAAGAAAATTCTTTTTTTAACTTTCATTTTAGGATGCACTTTAGCTCATAGTCAAGCTGTTAGAAAATATTCTAACGAGTTTATGAATATAGGTGTAGATGCTGCTGCATTGGGAATGTCTAATGCTGTTGTCGCACATACAAATGATGTGAATTCTGGCTACTGGAATCCAGCAGGTTTACTTGGCTTAGAAGATAGTCAAGCGTCGTTAATGCATGCGAGTTATTTTGCAAATATTGCTCAATATGATTATGCTGCTTATGCTAAACCGATTGATGATGACAGTGCTTGGGGAATCTCTTTGATACGATTTGGAGTAGATGATATATTAAACACCACACAACTTATTGATGGTGATGGAAATATTGATTACAATAGAATCAGTAAATTTTCAACTGCCGATTACGGATTGACTTTATCTTATGCAAGAAGACTTAAAATACCTGGTTTTCAATATGGAGTTAATGCAAAAGTGATTCGACGTGTCATTGGAGATTTTGCAAATTCTTGGGGTTTTGGTTTTGATTTAGGATTACAATTTGAAAGAGACGATTGGAAGTTTGGTTTAATGTTGAGAGACATTACTACTTCCTATAATGTATGGGCCATCAATGAGGAAGAATATGCTAAAATAAAAAATGCCATTCCTGGAGAGAACCAAGATTTACCTGAAAGCTCTGAAATTACACTTCCAAAAGCACAACTTGGGATGTCTAAAACATTCGATTTTCATAATGAAACGTATTTAAAAGCTTCTGGAAATTTGAACATGCAGTTTGCTAGAACCAATGATATATTATCAACTAACTTTGTAAGTATCGACCCTGCCTTAGGATTTGAATACAATTATACTGATTTAGTATTTCTAAGAGCTGGTGTAGGAAATTTTCAAAACATCACACAATTAGATGGTTCTAGAAAAGTAGGTTTTCAGCCCAATATTGGACTTGGATTTAAATATAAAGGAATTCAAGTTGATTATGCTTTGACCGATTTAGGTGATCAAAGTGTTGCATTATATTCAAATATTTTTTCTGTGAAAGTTGATTTTAGTGTTTTTAGATAACCATTATGATTAAAAAATTACTTCTTCTACTTATCTTATTTTTTCAAACCATTGGTTTCTCTCAAAATCCAGCGCTATCAGAAAATGCTTCTGTAAGTATTTTTACTTGTGGAAGAGGAAATGAACTTTACTCCACTTTTGGTCATACAGCCATACGAATTAAAGATTCCATAAATAACTTAGACGTTGTATATAACTATGGTGCTTTCGATTTTAGAACAGAAAATTTCTATTTAAAATTTGTAAAAGGTGACTTACAATATTTTATAAATACAACTTCTTATGAAGACTTCATTTTTGAATATCAAAGTGATAATCGTGAAGTTATCGAACAGACTTTATCATTTCCATTAGCAAAAAAACAAGAACTATTTGAACTTTTAAATGCTTCTCTTTATTCTGAAGAAAGAAATTATACTTACAAATTTATAGACAGAAATTGTACTACGATGGTTGTAGATAAAATTAATGCCATTGTAGGTCAAAAATTAATCGAAAAAGTGGATGATAAATCCATTTCATACAGAGAATTACTTTATCCTTATTTTGATAATCACTTTTATTATAAATTGGGTATAAACATAATTTTTGGAGCAAAAACAGATGTAAAAGCTGAAAAACTATTTCTTCCTATTGAGTTGTTAAATAGTTTAGACAAAGCCAAAATTGAAAGCAAACCTTTGGTTGTAAAAAAAGAAACCTTAATTAAAGGAGCCGAGCTTACTTCTTCCTTTTCGTTTATAAATAGTATCTATTTCATAGTTCTTATCCTATTAGTGATATCTTTAATCAATAATAAGTATGTTTCATTATCCTATCTATTCCTATCAGGATTATTGGGGATTTTTCTTTGCCTAGTAGGATTATACTCAGAGCATAAAGAAGTTTTGTGGAATTATAATGCTTTGCTGTTTAATCCAATATATATAACCTTAGGATTTTTGGGAAGCACTTGGTTTAGAAAAATGGCTAATGTGTGTTTTGCAATGACCTTAGTTTATATTGCAATTATGATAGGAAAACCACATTTACCTTTAATGATTCCATTTATTTTAGCCAACAATTATATTTTGTTGAAATTATTAAAGAGAAATAAAAAATTGGAGCCTAGCATTTAAGAAACTTATTGTCCTCTATAAAACAATACTGTGCTAAAAGTTTTAATGATAATATTGATATCAAGAAAAATACTTCTGTGCTTGATGTAATATAAATCATATTGTAGCTTCATCAAACTATCTTCAATAGAATCACCATAAGCGTAATTTACTTGTGCCCAACCTGTTAATCCTGGCTTAACAACATGCCTAGTTTCGTAGAATGGCATCATTTCTGCGATTTCATTAACAAAAATAGGACGTTCTGGTCTTGGTCCTATAATTGCCATATCACCTTTTAGTATATTTATAAATTGAGGGAATTCATCTAATCTAGTTTTACGCATAAACTTACCAAAAGGTGTAATTCTACTATCGTTGGCAGTCGTAAATACAGCTCCATTTGCCTCAGCATTTTTCACCATAGTTCTGTATTTATATATTTTAAATACTTCTCCATTTTTACCAACACGCTCTTGTGTATAAAATAAGCCACCTCTATTTCCAATGAGATTACCAATTAAAATTATCGGAAAAAACAATAAACCAATAGTCAAACCAATTACTGAAAAAATCACTTCAATCAATCTTGATACCAATAAATACAAATGATTTTGATTACTTCTACTAAAAGGAAAATATCTGTAAAAATCTCGTGAAACATATTGCACAGGAATTCGTTGTGTAATAGCCTCATATACTTGTGTATACTCTCTAATTATAAAACCATTTTCTAATAAATGAATCAGTTGATTATATAAACTAACAGTTATTCCTTCGGTTTTTTGAGAAGCAATTACTATTTCAGAAATAGAGTTGTTTCTAACAAAATTTTCTAATTCATTAGGATGAATATTCTTAATTGATTTGAATTTAAAATTAAAAGAATCTTCTCCATCAGAATTAACAAATGCTATTATTTTATAATGTGGATCAGCATTTTCAAGACCAGTAACAAGTTCTTGCAATTGCTCCTTATCACAAACCAAAACGGCTTTTTTTACAAATCGATGTGATGCTAAAAATTTTACATAAAAAATTCTCCAAGCTAGTAAGGATCCAAAAATAGCTACAAAAAATATAATAATCTGTAGTCTATTTGAAGGTAAAACAGGTGTATAAATTGGAGTTAAAAGATAAATTAATACTGTTGTAGAAGAAGCAAGTATTATACTTTTTATTATTTGAAATTGATTACTTGCTACTTGCAAATTATACATTTCAAAAACAGATCCAAAAATATTAACATAGATAGCTAATACAATTGCCCAATAATAATTTGTAGTAGAAAATGTAAAATATTTAAAATCAAAAATAGAGCTTATAATGTACAATGATAGTAATACAAAGATTACATCAAAAATCTTCAGAAGAACCTTTCTTTCTGATACCTCAAAATGTATTTTTTTATTGCTATTCATTAGTACGTTTACAACTGTGACGCAAGTTAGTAAAATCTATACAAATTTAAACACTATTTCAATATTTCAAACCATTTTTGCTTTATTACATTCCAATCAAAGGATTCTACAGTATTTCTTGCATTTGTAGTAATTTTTTCTCTTAAAATTTCATTATTGAAAATTTCAAGAATTGCATTGGTCATTCCATCAACATCACTATCACCAACTAAAAGTCCATTTTCATTGTCCGTTAGAAGAAATGGAATTCCTCCAACATTGGTTGAGACTATTGGTAAACCTAATGCCATAGCTTCAATAACACTTATTGGAGTATTATCAAAATGTGTTGTATTAATAAAAACATTATAATCTTTAGACAATGCAACCCATTCTTCTTTGGCTAATTTTCCAGTAAATTCTACTTCTAGATTTAACTCTGATGCATGTTTCTTACAACCATCAATAAGGTTTTCTTTATCAGGACCAACCATTGTTAAAGTTGCATTTGGAAAATCTTTCTTGAGATTAAACAATACATCGATTGCCATTTTTGGATTGTATATTTTCGAAAAAGAACGTACCCATAATAACTTTGGGGAATTAAATTCTCTTTTGTTAAAAGTATATTTTTTTGATTCTATAGTATTAGGAATAAATATTAAATTTTTAGCATACTTATCCTTGAAAGCTTTAAAAAGGTAATTAGATGGTGCTACCAATTTAAACGCTTTATTAAAGATGAAATTACATAAAATCGGGCTAGATTTTAACCTATGAGGTAAATTCCCACCATGTAATATAGAAATATATTTTTTATTAAAAAGCCTACAAATACTGCTTATTATCAAAGTATAGTAAAAACTAAATGTACTATAGGTATCAATTATTATGGTATCAACTTTTCTAATGTTACATGTGGTTACATAAACCATATCTAACATTCTAAAAAGTTGGTTATTTTTTTCTGATGCATATACAACTTCATATCCTTCATACTCTAAAAGAGCACCAAGAGTTTCGATGTAGGTTAAATTATTACCATGTTTTGATAATTTATTTCCGATATAGAGCAACTTCTTCGTCATCGAATCTTACTTTTAACATGGATAATGCATAAATAAATGAGGGTGATGCCGTTCGCATAGCGGCATGATTTATTGTTAAAAACCAAAACACAAGGAAACAAAATAAATATAAATTTTGTTTATTCCCTAAAAAATAAATTATTGGAGTAAAAAATAAAATCATTAGTCCTATGATACCAAGCGATCCGTGTTCAGCTAACATTCTAGTTATTTCATCATGAGACGCAGCAACATAACCCATCTTTTCAGTACGAATATCAGTACCTTTTGCAACACCAACACCAAAAAATGGATTCTCTAAAAACATTTCTATCTCGTCTTCTGCTAAAGTTCCTCTACCAGTCAAAACATCAGACTTTTCTATTCCATGCGCATTTTTGTTTGCATAACGTTTATTAATTAATCCTCCAGTTTGTTCGGAGGTATATATCCAAGTAACCGACATTGCAGCTATGATAATTACAATAAGATAATTCAATTTTACTCGTCCTCTATATGCTGAATTAATATACATAAAAAAGATAAAAACAGCAATCATTCCAAAACCAGTTAACATGCCACCACGAGAAAAAGTTAAAAAACCGCGATAACTTATGTAAAATGCAATAACAATGTTTATTACAAACATTATCTTAGTTCTAGAATATAGAATTAATCTAGTAAAAAAAATAAACATTCCTAGTCCAAAAATAGTGGCGACTTGATTTGGGCCAAAGCCTCCAGAAAGAAACTCATTTGAACCAGTACCAGTAAGTACTTCCTTTATATTTGGAGCATACAAATTTACATAGGCTGCTGTAGAAATTATGGGAAGTCCCATCATCAATAAGATATTGCCCATTTCATTCATACTAATTCGTTTACCAAAAGTATAAATTGTTGCCAATCCTAAACAAATTGGGCCTGAAAGATTAAAAATGATTTTTTTTCTGAATTCAACATTTAAATCTAAGGTTTCATTTGCAATAATAACCCCAGGAATGAGAATTAATAAAAAAAACCAATAGGGTAACGCATATTTTGAAAATCCTGAATATACAATTCCAAAAAGTAAAAAAATAAAAACACTATATTTAGCAAACTCATGACTCGGATTTCCATATGTCATACGAAGAAAAACTTCACTTCCAACTATATAGGCACAAATATAAAGGACTTCATTTTTTTTATTTTGAGATTTTATTAAAATGATTACTCCAGCTAAAATAATTAAGTAACCGTAAATTTGCGAAACAATAATTGGTGTTAAATAGATTAAAACTCCCAGAAATATGTGAATAACTACTAACCAAATATAATTTTTATCTTTATTTTGCATGCAGTCAATTTATTTTAATGTTTTTCAAATCTAAAACCCAAGAAAAATACTTGTCAATAACTACTTGCTCTGAGTATGTCTCTAAAATTACTTTGTGAATTTCTTTTCCAAATTTAAGTCTTAATTCTTTATCTGCCATCAAAGTACTTAAATTAACACTAAATCCTTCCGAATCACCTATCTTAGAAATAAAACCACATTTCCCATGTTGAACAATATAAGGAATTTGTCCTACGCTTGTTGAAACTACTGGTTTACAAAAAAGTCCATATTCTAACAATGCAACTGGTAAACCTTCTGAATTTGATGTAAAAACAGCTATATCACATTGATTAATTATATGTTCAGTATCTTGTTTAGAGCCATAAATGTAAATTACATTTTCTAAGTTGTACTCTTTTATTTTAGCTTTAAGCCTAGTTGAATAATCGTTATTTGAATCATTACCAACTAAATGAAAAGTCCATTCTTTAAAATCATTGTGAACTTTTTTAACAGCATCAATCAATAAAAAATGGTTTTTTTGATGTCTCAAATTGGCTAAATATAAAACTCTTTTACCGTCTTCTCCTTTCAAAAGAGTTGTTTTATCAAAATCGTTATTCTCAACAACATAATTTTGCAGATAAATGATGTTTTTACAGAATAATTTTCTTCTAGCCCATGCCTCTAATTCAGTATTCACGGCTATTATTCCTTTGAAAAAAATTGAAAAAAACTGTAAATAAATTGCTCCTTCTCTTTTTGGTATAACTCCTATTCCATTATGGTCATGCCATAAAATTTGTATTTTAGGATATGTCATTTTAACCATACAAGCAATAAAAAAAGAACTTGAATGTGCCTGAATGGTTCTTACATCATTTTTTTTACAGTAATTCCTTAACCTCATAACGGCCCAAAAATCAATACGATGTTTTCTTCTTAAGAAAAAATAATTTACATCATCCTTGATGCTTTTTTTTAAACTGCCTTCTTTTCGGGTAACAACTAAACCAGAAAATTCCATTCTTGACGAAAGAGAATTTGCAAAACTGACTGCCATTTTTTCTGCTCCTCCAATATCAAGCGAGTCTATAATTTGAATAATCCTCATGATTTTAATATATTCTTTATTTCTTGTTCAAATTTATCAATTGTAAATTGCCGGGACCAATTTATTCCCTCTTTTATTTTTTTATTATATTCTTCTTGATTTGACAATAAGTCACTTATCGAAGTAACATCGGTCTGCAAATTTTCAGTTAATAAGATTCCTCTTTCACCAAAATTCAGCATATTTGGCACACAAGAAATAGGTGTTGCTATTGGTAAGCAACCCCAAAACATGGCTTCGGCAACCACTTTTGGCCAACCTTCGCTTTTGGAAGGCAATATTAAACAATGACTTTCTTGATAGATTTTTTTCATAGATTCTCTATCGGTATTTCCTTTTAGAAATATATTAGAATTCAATTTTTTTGAATGAATATATTCTTCTAGAATCGCTCGTTCACTTCCATCGCCATAAATTGATAATTCTATATCAAAATTCTGTTTTTTCAGTTCTTCAACAACCTTAATTACATAAAGTGGTTGTTTTCCTTTTGATAACATCCCAACGAAAATCATTTTTATTGTACCATTCATATTTCTTGGCTCAATTTCAATAATTTCAGATTTAGCATACGTAGCAGTAAAAAAAGGCTTAATATTTTTAGTTTGGTTTTTCCATTCTCCATAAACCAATACTTGCATATTTTTAGTAAGAAAAGTATTGCTAAGTATCCATTTTTGAATTTTATAACTTATGGGTTGTTTTGCTTTAGAATCCCAATTGCCTGCATATTTTACAGTTTTCTTTTTGTTTGGAAAAAATATCTGAATACAGCTAGCTAACAAACCAATATTCCCTGGACATCTAAGATGAATAACATCTGAATTATAAATACTTTTAAAAAGGATTATACAATTAATTAATAGTATTGGAATGGCTTTTAAAGCACTAAAAAATGTCTTAAAATGAAATTCTTTTAATTCATAAATCTTATCAATTTTAAAAGGAATTTTAGTTATCAATAAATCGCCTTCCTTTTCCCAAAACGTACATGAAAAAGCAATCTCATCTACATATTTTTGCCACACTTCAATTTCTTTTACGTAAGGACTATAGGCGTAAATCCCATCTGACTTTCTAATAAAAGGTGCTGAAGAAATGACTAAAAACTTCATTATAAATATCCGTTAGATGAATTTTGAGAAATAACTTTTGCTGGAACTCCAAGCATAACAGAATTTTCTGCTACATCGGTTGTGACTAAAGAACATGCTCCAATCAATACATTATCACTAACAATAATATTTCCTGCAACAACTGAATTTGCTCCAATATAAACATTGTTCCCAATAATTGGCACGCCTCTTTTTTCATCAATACCAGAAACTCCAATGGTTACTCCTTGTGAAATATTACAATTGTTTCCAATGACAGCCTTTGCGTTTAAGAAAATCCCACCAAAATGACCTATATAAAAAGAATGCCCTATTTGTGCAGAAGCCGGAATTGAAATTCCTGTTGCAATTTCAATTGACTTTCTCCATAGTAAACAAAAGGAAAGAACGATTTGTCTTACGACCGGAATTTTAAGTCTTCTGTGAAAAAAATTAGCTGTTCTATATTGCATTATTGCCCAAAATCCTTGCGTTAAAAAAAGTATCGTTATGAAGTTGCCTCCATACGATTTATACTTTTTATAATCTGATTGTATCAATGCAAACATAACTTTAGTTTTTAATTAAAGAATTGAAAAAATCGATATTCTTTTTGGTAATTTTATCAGCAGAAAATTTTTCTAAAACAAAGGTTCTAGCATTATTTTCAATTTCAATAGCCTTTGCTTCATTAGAAAAAACCCAATTGATTTTTTCAGCAATATCTTTAGGATTGAATGGATCACAAAGTAATCCAGTTTCATATTCTGCAATCGTTTCTGGCCCTGGGCCTTCTTTTGTAAATACTACAACTTTTTTCATTGCCATAGCCTCTGGCGCAACCAATCCTTGTGTTTCCATGTGAGACGGAAAAACACAAACATGAGCCATTGCATACTTTTCTGGAATTTTATCATAATCAACCAATCCGTGGAAATAAATATCTTTAGATAACTCACCAAGTTTTGGCAATTCAACTTCTGTCAACATTGTTGTGTAGGATGTTCCGTCTGGATAAAACCATTCTCTTCCATAAATTTCTAGAGTTGCGTCAGGAAATTGTTTTTTGATGTATGGAAAGGATTGTATCAGTTGTCGGACTCCTTTTTTCTCACAAACACTACCCACAAAAACAATACTATGCTTTTTTACAACTGCATTTTTTGGAGAAAAGAAATCAATATCTATGGGATAATTAATCAATTCAACTGGTTTGTTGTTGAAACTTAAAAACTTATTGGTGTGAATTTTGACGTAATTAGAAACAGGAATAAATGCATCTGCTTTCTTAAAAGAACGTTTCTCTTGAAAACCTTTCCAAAAATTTATTTTTCGGTTTTCAGATTCAGCAAAAAAATGATGTCCACCATGCAATCTAATTACATACTTTATATTTTTAATTTTATCTATGCAAAATAAACCTAATTCACTGGCTTCAACTACATCAATTGGATCGTTTTTATGAATTTCAGCTATTTTTTGGCTCGTTGCTTTTGCACCAAAATACCATCCTAATTTATTAATATTCTTATAATTTAATCTGTATATTTTTACACCTCTATCTTCAACATATTCATACTCATTTTCATAATTTAAGCCTACGATAGTAACTTTAACCCCATTTTGAATCAGCTTTGGAGCTAAAGTTTTAACAAAACTTCCAATGCCGCCGTGAACAAAACCAGGTTTTGGATATTCATGTGTAATTATACAGATGTGCATGTTTTCTCTAATTCGTTTGCCAAATTCTTACTGTTTTCATTTAATGGATGTTTTACAATTAGTTCCATCCATTTACTTCTATCTTTTCCTATTTGGCTTGGTTCTTCAATTGCTTTTAAAATCTTAGCTCCTATTTCCAATTTAGTAGTTATCCAACCTACAGCTTCAAGATTATTCATACTTCTAAAATGCTGAAATTGATATACCTCTTTTACCGGTAGCTTAGAATTTACTTCTGGATCATAATTAAAATACAGACAAGGTTTGTCCAATACCGCAAAATCATGCGCCATAGTACTTCCCAGATTTACAACAACATCAGAATGTAAAACCGTATTTACCAACAAAGATATATCATTATAACTTGGAAAAATATTTATAAAATTACCATCTCCTTCTGTTTCGGTTCGCCAATCAGGATTTACTACAGAAACTAAATTTTTATACTTCTCTAAAATACAATTGAATCTGCCTGATTTATCAAACGGATTGATTCTGAAAAGTATTTGTGGTCGAACAGCAACTTCAATTTTACTAATTTCTTCACATAAATCTTCTAAATAAGTTGGATCATATGGAGATGAAGTATCATTAGACGAAAAGCAAATGGTTTTTTTGTTTACATCCAATTTGTATTTTTCAAAGAATTCAGATTTAGTTAGATGCAATTTTTTATTAAAATAAAACTCAAATTGTGGCGTTCCAACAACCATTACTTTATTAGAATCAATTTCTGGATAAAGCAAATCAAGCTCATTCTTCATAAGTTCAGACCACACAAAATAATAATCATAAGAAGACACCAACCTTGCTTTAGGAACGTTATCCCATGAATAAATAACTGTTGCTGATTTGATACCTTTACTTTTAGAATAATTTATTATTGGCGCACTTGTCATTGAACGTTGGTGCAGATTCAACACAATATCAGGCTGAATTCGGTCTATTTCTTTTGATAATTCTTGTGCAACATTGGTTTTGAGCATTAAATTATCATATTTTTTTTCTAAAAAAAGAATTGCATTATATGATTTTGAAACAAAAAAACCTAAAAATTCTGATAAATTTAAAAGAAGTTTACGTTTGAAACCTTTTTGATTTCTGCTCCAAAAATATAAAATAGTTTCGTTTTTAAGTTTCTTTTTGTTTATCAATAATCTTGCATAAACAACTACTTCTCTTATAATTCTAGCAATAAACGGTTCAGTGAAATAGGGAATGAAAATAAATTCTTTTATATCTTGAGAAACAGTTTTAATTTCGGCAACAGCGGCATTTGGAATTTGATGAAAAACATAAATTTCAAATCCTCTTTGGGTTAATTCGTTTACAAAATCTGAATACAAATAATTTCTTACGACTACTCCATCAGGTATGATTAAAATGATTTTCATAACAAATTGATGAATTATTTTTGGGCTATAAAAATCAAATTATTATAGCCTTTTTTTCTATCGTAAACTTGATTTAGTAATGCGTAATATTCTTCTAGTGAATAAATTTCGATCGATTTAAATCCAGACGATTGAATATCATTAAACAAGTCATTTTTTTTATAATAGTAACCCTCTACTTCAAATCCGTTGTAACCAGTAGTTCTATTTCCAACTTTTTCACCAAAATAAAATGAAAATAAATTTCTTAATTTAAAGTAGGTTGTTTTTAAAAAAGTTCCTTCTTGATTGTGAACCGTTCCAATTAATACGCCATTTGGTTTAGCAATTTTGTAGGCATTTTTAAAAATATCAATTCTATCTTGTTTTTTTACAACATAAGTTAGCATACTGTTCAAAATAGTTACTAAATCAAACTTGTTTTCTACTTTATTGTAATCTTTAGCATCAATTACTAGTGTTTTAGTAACCGAATCTATTTTCCATTTTTTTAAATTTTCATTGCACTTTTCAATCATATTTGATGATATGTCAGAGGCAATTATTTCACTAGGTTTAAAAAAATTCTCAATAGTTTCAATTTCTCGACCAGTACCACAACCAAAAATTTTAATAGTTTTTATATCACCAACTTTACTGTAAATCTCTTTAGCTTTTTTAAACATAAAAATCTCAAATTCAGCAGATTTTTTCATGTTTTCTTGTACTTCGATTACATTATCGATTTCCCAAAAATCTTTATTTTCAATTTTCATGTGATTATTTTTTTTTCATTAACATCGTTAAGTGCATGCACGAAAACAATTTTGAGAAAGATGTTGCCGATTGTTCCCAATCGTCATGGTGCCATTTTTTTCCCAAAGCGATTTTTTTATCTTCTGAAATTGGTAAAAACGACAACATAAATGCCCATTTTGTTTTACCCAACATCGCACGTTTTTCGATTACATCAAAAGCATTTGTAAATTTATAAACTGTTTTTTTTGTGAATGGCCATTCCCAAGCAGCATCAGTTTGAAAAGGCCTATAAATCATTCTAATAAATTTAATTGGCAAACTAGTTTCTAAAGGGTCGTAACTTATTACAACTCCGTCTTTAGCTAATTTTTCGTTCAATCTGGCAATTAACAAATCTACATTGGGAAAGTGATGTAAAACGCCATAAGCATAAATAATATCAAAATCTTTTTCAGCAAAATCATCTGAAAGAAAATCTACTGCAAATGCTTTTGCATTAGGAAATGGAGCAATTTTCTCGCTTAGTTTTTCAATAGCAACATCGCTCAAGTCAATTCCAAAGTATTGTTTAGAATTTTCTGCCAAGTGAAGTGTTAAGTTATTTCCAGAAAAACAACCTAAATCTAGTACCTTTTTGTTAGACAAATCTCCAAACCAAACTTTATGAGTAGCGTAAGTTTTTTCAAGTATTCCTAAACTTTTAGATATATTTTTTAATATTTTTTCTCTTAAAAAAGACCAAATTTTAGTGGCAAAGTTTTTTTTCTTGGTGTTGTAAAACTCTTTCTGCTTTACGTTGGTATCAATTATTTCTTGTTTAGTCTTCATGTCAATTTTAAAAAAAACAAATTTAACTTATAAATTTAATTTTCTGCTATTTAAAAACTTTTTTTAAATTAAATAGTAGTTTAGCAATAGATTGCTTGTAAGGTTTAAGCCATTTTTCCATAAAAATATAAATTTTGAAATAGAATGGTTTCAAAACCCAATATCTTGAGTTTTCAAAATTGAATAATTGACTACCAAATCCTTCTTTAAATCTAATAACACCTTCACTTCCTCCAACAGAAACATCATAACTTTTATAACCTTTTTCGATAGAATATCTAATTAGTTCGCAATGCATATAAACCGAAATTGGTAAGTTTTGATATTGTTTTAAAACGCCTCCATTAATATAAATTAAACGTTGTCCGCAAATCATAACATAAATTGCACCCACAACTTTATTTTGATAAACACAAGTTGCAATTATTGCCTGATTATTGTCTACATAGTTTTGCAAAGTGTCTTTAATAGAATCATACGAGCGTAACGGATAACCTTTGTTTTGAGCATTTTGAACAAAACATTCGTACGCTTCAGCAATGGCTTCTTTAGTTGTTACCTGCTGAAATTGAAAATCAAACGAACTAACTTTTTTTAAATTTCTTTTATGATTGGAACCAAATCCTTGAACAACCTCATCAAAGGTTTTATTATGCAAATCAACCAATCGCATTCCGAAAAGTGGAATAACATACTTGAATTTTGTTCCTTCTAACCCAGTGTAAAAAATACTATTTGATGAGATTTTATCTAAAGTATAATCATGAAAAGCATCACCTTCTTTAAGTAGTGGCAAATTAATTTGAAAATAACAACAATTTTTTTGAACCGCATATTCTTTCAAATTATTTAAAACCAAATCCATTAAATGTTCTTGATTTTTATCTAAAACTGGTCCACAAGGAACAATTAAAAATTTAAAAACAGAAAATTTTGCAATTACAATTCCGCATCCTCCAATTATTTTATCATTTTCTGTAATGATATAAAAATCGTGATCAAAGCCGTAAACATCATACGATTTTATCCAAAATGACATTTGGTTGTACAATCCTCTTTCGGTTTCTTGAAGATAATTGTCCCATTTATCAAGCCAATTTTGCTCTTTTGTAAAAAAGGATTGTATCATATTATACTTCTTGAAGGAATATTTGTATTGTTTTTTATAAAAATAACACCTTTTTCATCAATGTCAAAAACGGTTTCTTGAAAATTTTTATAAAAATCTAATAATTCTGACAATATTGGATTCCAGATAGCATTTTCAGCAACTTTTTGAGCTAGATAATTAAAATTTCTAACCACGTTTTTATTCAATGAATTATCAGAATTGATTAATTTTCCGTGGTAATGATTCATGTTAACAGAAAAATAAGTATGTGCAATAAACAATCCTGAATCATGTACAAGCTCATCAACATTTTCTTTACATAATGCTTTATCAAAATCAACCATTTCAATCGCCTGAAAGATATAAAACTCGTTTTTGTCGATTTTATGTTTGAAAAATAATGGTGAATATTTGGCTACTTTGTAGGTTTTCTTTTTGGTTTTATTCCAATTAAAAAAAACTTTTAAAAGCATTACCGCAACTGGAATTGCATTTTTAAACAAACTAAAAATTTCTAAAACTTTACCTTTTTTAAAAATTCGTTTGGTATGCGTAATGGTTTCAATATAATTTCTTACTCTAAACTCATCATTATCATAATGAAATATGATGTTTTTAATTAGCATAACCATCCGCTTCAAAAAAGACACATCAGTAATTGATTTATAATACTTTTCAAGATTAAAATCATTTGGATTCAACTGATTCAAAATGCCCTTAGTTGCCGTTGCTGCATCAATATAGTTGCAAAGAACAGAAATATTTTTGTCTAAAAGCGTAGCTTCATAGCGTTCTTTAGCAATAGCATTTTTCTCAAACATACTAAAATTATAGGGCTGAAAACCGTGATCTATCCAGATATTTACATTTTCAAGAGGCGGAATAAAATTATAAAACTCATTAAAAGCCTCTTCGTCACTTCTTATAGATTGCGTTAAGGAGTGATAACACAATTCGTGGTTGTCGTTTTTCCATTTTAATAATTCTTCTTTATCGTTTTGAAAAGAAGCATTATCATCTCTTTTAGAAAAATGATTTAGAAAGAATCCTTTAGTAATTTTTAAATTATTTTCTTTTAAGAATTTACGCTGTATTTTTAAATTTTCTAATGTGTCAAAATCACAATGATCTGTAAAACAAGCAATAGCAGAAAAAGGAATTTTAGAACGACTTAATTCAATGGGATTGTTTTTTGTAAATAAAAGTGCTAAATTTTCATTCAAATCTAGTTTTGAGTTAGCAGAAACTATTTTCTTGGTGTTCAACTCATTGCAATATCTAGTAAGTGGTGCTGCATATTCTGGATTGAATCGCCAAAGCAACACATTGGTTTTTTTTTTATTGATTTCCCAAATACCAAAATTTACGTTGGCTTGTACAAAGCTTCCGTTTTGTAACTTTATTATTTTGGGCGAAAAATCATTAGCTATTCTATCTTGCGATAAATCTACCCATTGATAATTATGGTTTCTAAAGGAGACAATTGGTTGCGAAAATTGGATTTTTATATCAAACGATTGCTCATTTTGAAAATTTGAATTCTCAAAACGAAAAATAGTACCAATTGATTCACAATCAATTGAAAAATCAAATTTTAACTTTGTAATCACTATTTCATTTGACATAATTACAAATCTCTAAATTGCTTTTGATGATTTACCTCCCAAATACTGGAATCTTTTAAGGATTCTAAAAACAATTGAGCACTATTTCCTTTTCCAAAATCGGAATTTGATTTTTGAATTTTATGTGAATCTATACTATTTAATGCTTTTAAAATGCTTACCTCTGAATAATCTACATTTATAATATCTGCATGAACGGCTCTGTTTTGCTGGCGTGTTCCTATATTAATAATTGGAATTCCATAATACGGAGCTTCACGTATTCCGGCGCTGCTGTTTCCTATAATAAATTGAGAATTCTTTAGTAAAGTTAAAAAATATTCAAAACGCAAGGAAGGAAAAATTCTAAAACGTGAATGCTCTTTCAGATTCGAGTATTCATCAATTATAAACTGACTTCCCAAATCGTTATTAGGATAAATAACTACATAATTATGTGAATCGTTTTGCAAAGCAGCAACAAAATTTTGAGCATAGTGCTTCATATCGTTAGCTTCTGTCGTAACAGGATGAAACATTACGATACCAAATTGATCAAAAGGAATCTGATAATATTCTTTTGCAACTTCAATTGTTGGTAAATCATTAGAAAACATAATATCAATATCAGGCGAACCAATAGTGTAAATAGATGATTTCATTTCACCCATTTGAACCAATCGTTTGGCTGCTTCCTCATTAGAAACAAAATGAATATGACTCAACTTCGAAACACTATGACGAATCAACTCATCTACAGTTCCAGATAATTCGCCTCCTTCAATGTGAGCAACTAAAATATTATTTAATGAACCTACAATTGCTCCTGCCAAAGTCTCTACTCTATCGCCATGAACCAAAATCATATCTGGATGTACATTCTTGCAATAACTTGACAAACCTTCAATGGTTTTAGCCAAAGTTAAATCCATTGTGGTTTCGTGTGTGTGATTTTCAAAAGTGTGTACATTTTTGAAATTACAACGTTCAATTTCTATTAAGGTATATCCGTACTCTTTTTGCAAATGCATACCGGTTACAAAAACAAAAACTTCAAAATTAGGTTGATTTTCCAAAATTGAAATCAGTGATTTTATTTTTCCAAAATCGGCACGTGTGCCTGTTAGAAATAGAATTTTTTTATTCACTTTTAATATTGACTATAATTGTTATAAAGGTCTTCGACAAGCTTAGATTGACATATCTATCGCTAATTTGTATTATTTTTACTTGATTTATTCTTTAACTAAATAAGAAATAGCATGCGAATAAGGCAATTTTTTAACGGTTGCTTTTCCTTTAAAAAAATCATCCACCGCTTTGTTTGTTCCTGCAAAAGCGCCATAATCGTCTAATATTATGATGCCTCCTGTGGTGACTTTATCGTATAGTTTTTCTAAAATATGCTTGGTTGGTTCATACAAATCGACATCAATATGCAAAAGTGAAATCTTTAGATGTGGATTTTTTTCTAAATAATCATCTAAAGTAACTAAAATATCTCCTTTAATAATATCTACATTTTTATTCAAACCTTGTTTTTCCAATAATTCGTTGATTTCTTCAAATGAAATGCTTTTTCCACCATTAGTTTCGGCAACAAACGCATCTCTTTTATCTTTATCTTCCTCAAAATGAGCTTCAGGAAAATCACCAAAAATATCAAACCCGATTACTTTTCGGCTGTTAGTTTGTTCTAATAAATCTCTAAACTTTATCCATCTAAAAAATGAATTTCCTTTAAAAATTCCAAACTCTACAATTTCACCTCGTACGTTTGATGTTTGTTTGAAGAATTCTAAGTGCGTTAAAATTTTGCTGAAACGAGATGGATCAGCTGTAGCATAAAATCCGTTTTCATATTCAAATTTTCTATTTAAGTCGTATAATTTATCCATAAGTTAAAATCATTAAAATTTAATTGTTATCAGTTTGCAAATCAAATAGTTATTTTCAGTTTTGTATCTAAAGTATAACTCATATTTTGGAATCACTTACATCGATTTTTATTTACCAAACTTTGTTTTTAGTTTTAAAAATGGTTTTTCAATAACATAATATGAAAAAACAGCCATTGCAACTATGCAAATAATATTTTGAGGAAACCTATTTACCCAATAACCCATAGAACTTATAAAAATTTGTTGCCATAAATAAATGCTGTATGATAGAATACCGATATAATTCATAATCTTTAAATTAAGGAACTTAAACCAAATTCCTTTAGGTCCAAATACAGAATACATCATAATTAATGCAATTGCAAGATTAGCAAGAGAACCATCTGATAATCCTAATGGAACAAAAATAAATTTTAAATGAATTTTCTTTGCCAAAATTGGTAAATATCTTAAAGATAATATAACAAAAACAGAAGAATAAAATACCAATGTCCAATATTTACTCAATCTTTTAGTTATTTCATCTTTATAGATAGCAAATATACATCCTAAAGCAATTGAATCGATTTTAGCCAAAATATGTAATTGCTCTTCAATAGGAATTGTGTATTTGTTAATAAAAACTCTCAAAACTGGTATTAAAAACACAACAGAAAAAGCAATTATTTTTCTTGTTTTTACTCCAGACAAGAAAACAAACGGCCAAAAGAAGTAAAAAAGTTCCTCTAAACTTAATGACCAAGAATGAGCTGTATACCAATCTAAACGACCATTCAAATATTTTGTATACGTCAGTGAAGTTAGCCAAGATGATGGACTAATATAAATAATATTAAAGAATTGAAGAATGAAATAAACTAATAGTAAAAAGTAATATGCTGGAAAAATTCTTAATACTCTCCTAATATAAAATTTACTCAAAGATATTGTTCCTGAATTTGACTCTTCTTTTAATAGCAAAGATGTTATTAAGAAACCCGAAATAACAAAAAAAACATTAACTCCTAGAACACCATCTTGAATAAAAAACAGTAACGGTTCTAACCATTTAATTTCTGAAAATGAATCAAAAACATTGTTCTTCAAACCTAAATGAAGGTTCAAAACTAAAATAATACTTATTGCTCTAAGTCCATTTAAACTTGGATATTTTTTTAAATCCATATTTTTTTTTCAACTCAATTAAAATCTTCAAAAGTTAATTGTTCGTCGTTTGCAATATCTCTAGTTGCTACTTTTCCAAGAAGATCATTGAAATTTTCTGCAAGTATTTTTCCTGTTCCTGGTCGTTTTACCCAAATATTTTCTTTGGTTAATATTTCACCTTTTTTAATTGGCGCAATAGAGCAAACCGTTGCAAATGCAAAATCTATGGTTACTTGTTCTTCTTTTGCAGGTTCTTTTGTTCCGCCGCGCATTTGCCACATTTCATTGGAAGAAATAATTAATTCGGCTGTAGTTTTTTCGTCCATACTACAAACGATATCTGGACCAGTCCGTTGCATGTGATCTGTAAAATGACGTTCTAAAATACTAGCGCCAAGCGCAACAGCACCAAGACATGCATTGTTGTTTAACGTATGGTCAGACAAGCCAAAAACTTTATCAGGAAAAGCCTCATGTAATTGAGTCATCGCACCAAAGCGCACTAAATGAATTGGTGTTGGATACAAATTAGTAGTATGTAACAAAGCAACCGGAATATTATGTTTATCAAAAATAGTAACTGCTTTTTGAACACTTTCAATTGTATTCATACCAGTGCTTAAAATTACTGGTTTCCCAAACGAACAAATGTGCTCTAAAAGTGGATAATTATTGCATTCACCCGAACCAATTTTATAGGCTGGAATATCAAATTTCTTTAATCTTTCAGCAGCTGCTCTAGAAAATGGTGTTGAAATAAAAATCATTCCGTTGCTTTCTACATAGTTTTTCAGTTCTAGCTCGTCGGCTTCATTTAAAGAACAACGTTCCATAATTTCATAAATTGAAACATCGGCATTACCTGGAATAACTTTTTTGGCCGCACCGCTCATTTCATCAGAGACAATATGGGTTTGATGTTTTACCACCTCAACTCCAGCACGTTTGGCAGCATCAACCATTTGTTTGGCAACTGTTAACGAACCTTCGTGGTTGATTCCGATTTCAGCGATTACTAATGGTGGAAAATCAGGTCCTATTTTTCTACCTGCGATTTCTATAAAGGAATTCAAATTACTCATTATTTTTATTTATGATTGGTAAAGGTAGCCAGTTTTTCTTTCCGTAATAAAAAAGGTTTTTCAATAAACTTATAGGAAATTCCAGCAACAATTATAGTTAATAAAATTGAAATTAAATATAATACAAAGTGATTAAATAAATTAAATTTCAAAAGGCAATTTAATACAACAACAATTATTATTTGATGATACATGTATAATCCGTAAGAAATTTGTCCTAAATAATTAAAAGCATCATTTTCGAGTAGGTTTTGAAGTTTAGGATGATTTACCAAATTGATTATTACAATAACAAATAAAAATGCAAAAAAGGTTGATTTAAGGAAGCCTAAATTGTAGTGACTTACCAATAACAAAATAACAGTTAAAATCGCCATAAAAAAAATCATTTTATGGGTTAGAATACTGATAATTTTACTTTTACAGTAAAGCATATAAGCAGCTAAAGCTCCAATAGTAAGGCAATCTAGTTGAAAAGCAAAAACAAAATTAATGAAAACACTACTGTATTTTATACTATCAAAAATACCCGTACTTATACTTATAATAACTAAATTGTATGCTAGGATTAGACCAAAAAAGATTGGTTTTAGCTTTTGAAATTTATTTATAATGATTGGCCAAATCAAATAAAACTGTTCTTCTGTTCCAATAGACCATGTTTGCGCAGCAAACGGAATACGTACAATACTAATTAAAATATTAGTTAAGAAGAAAACAAAAAACAAAATAATCATTACCAACCTCGAGGTTGAAACTATTTCTAATTCCATATTTGGAATTGAAAAAATTGAAAAATGAGGTAATACAAATAAAGCGAGAATTACAATTACATAATATAAAGGCCAAATCCTATAAATACGTTTGAGATAAAAGTTCTTAATCCCAATAAACCCATTTTTTTCTTTCTCTTTAACCAATAAAAAAGTAATTAAAAAACCACTTAATACAAAAAAAAGAGAAACTCCAAGTCGCCCAATTTCTTTGATACTATGGAAATAGTTGGGCAAATCAAAGTGCGATTTATTTAGTTCTAAATGACTTACAATAACCATTAAAGCAGCAATAAAACGCAAACCGTTAAGGTTATTAAAATAAAGTCTATCTTTCATTAATGTAGTTTTTGGTAAAGAAATTCGGCGTAGTCAAAATCTTCTTGCGTATCGATATCGACATGGGCAAAAATATGATTTACTATGAATGGAAAAGCATTTTCTGAAATTATTTTATTATCAAGAATTGACTTGGCATTTGTGATGTATAATAATCCATTTTCAAAAAATAGTGGATCTAAATCTTGACTTCTTTGTCCAATTTCATAATTAAATGGTATAAATTTAGAGCCAACAATTTTTCCAAATTTATGATGGTTCTGTGAAACAGTAAATAAACTGTCTGAACCAGTTTCTTTAAATGTTTTAAAACATTCTTTCAATAAATTTTCTGGCCTTAGCGGATTAGTTGGTTGCAATAAAACTACATTTTCAACTTCGTCATTTATAGATTGCAAAACATGTTGCAAGGTTGTAATTGTAGGTTCTAAATCGCCTGAAATTGCTGATGGTCTATCGATTACTTTAGCTCCAAATTGAAGTGCTATTTCTTTAATTTTTTCATCATCAGTAGAAACATAAATTTCATCTATAATGTCACTATTTGCTTTAGCATACAAAATGCTATGCACCAACAACGGATAATTTCCTAACAAAAGAATATTTTTATTAGGCAATCTTTTAGATCCGCCACGTGCTGGAATTATTGCAATAGTTTTACTCATTTAATATAATTTTATTTCTTCTGGATTTCGTTTTAAATGAAAAACTCGTAACCAAATTTCAAAAACAAATAATCCGTACATTATTTTACCTAATTTATTAGACTCATTTTTTCTAAAAACAGCTAAATAATTAAGTACTTCGTCAGAATTTATGAGACCTAAATCTGAAGAAATTCCTTCTTTAATAAAATCTTCTAGCAAATTTCCCCATTGATTTTTCATGTATTTTACATAAGGAATAGAAAATCCTTTTTTTGGTAAATCAAAAAATTCTCTTGGCAGATATTTTGCTCCTATATTCTTTAAAATTTCCTTATCAATCCCGTTTGGCATTAATTGTTCAATGGATAATTTTGAGGTATAATCAATTATTCTATTATCTAAAAATGGTGCTCTTGATTCTACTGAAAAAAACATATTTGCAGCATCCATCTTGAACAAGTAATCACTTGCTAATTTAGTTTTTATTCCAACATAAAGCAATTTATCTTCTTCTCTATCGCAAAATTCATTAGAATCGGATAAATAGTTTTTAATATTATTGTGATAATTACCTTTCGTAATAATTTTTTTTACAACACTTGGAAAAAGCAAATGATTGTTGTAGTAGGTTTCAATTCCTGCCCATTTGAAAATTCTTTTATCGTTTAATTTATAATTTAGAACGTTAAAAGGATAATTAAAAGAGTTCTCAATGACTGTATTTATTACTTTTTTAGATAGAAAATTACCTTTAAAACTGTTGTGAAAATAATTTAGTGGTGCTTTATAACCTCCAAAAATATCATCACCTCCATCACCAGAAAGCATTACTTTAAAATTGGTTTTGGCTTCTTTTGCAATTTCCATATTTGGAATAATTGAGGCATCTGCAATTGGCTCAATAGTTTTCAAAATATGTGGAAGGTTATTTACGCAACTGTCTTCGAGCTTTATAAGTTTGTGTTTTATTCCTAACTTTTGCGATACAATTTTAGATTCTTCAGTTTCATCATATTTGCTGTTTCCTGGCATTGTTAAGGTATACGCAACAACATCCTTTTTTATTTTAGAAGCTATCGATGCTATAACACTTGAATCGGTTCCTCCACTTAAATATAAACCAACTGGAACATCGGCCACAATTTGTTCTTCAACTGAACTTTGAAGTAAATTATGAATTGTATTTTCTATTGATACACTAGAATCTTCAATTTTATTTTTATAATATGGATTCCAATATTGTTTGGTTTCAATTCCGTGTTTTGATAATTTTAAGTAATATCCTGGTTGCAATTTTTCAATTCCGCTATAAATACAAGTTTTATTGTCTATATTTTGATACGTTAACAACTCATAAATAGCTTGTTTATTAATTACTAAATCGAACTCACATAAAGGAACTATTCCTGATAAATTAGAAGCAAAACCAAAAGCATCTTTATCATGAAAATAATAAAATGGTTTCTCACCAAATCGATCTCTTGCTGCAAAAAGTTCTTGATTGGTTACATCCCAAATTACAAAAGAAAACATTCCACGAATTTTTTGAAGTATTTTTTCGCCAAACAATTGATATCCTTCAAGCAAAACTTCGGTGTCTGAAGTGGTTCGAAAGTTGATTCCTTTAGTAACGAGTTCGTTTTTTAGCTCTTTGAAATTGTATATTTCTCCATTAAAAACAATTATAAACTTTCCGTCTTTGGATTGCATTGGTTGATTAGAACGCTCATTTATATCTAAAATTGACAATCTGTTATGTCCTAAAACTATTTTATCATCAACGTAAATGTCTGAAAAATTGGGACCTCTATAGTCCATATTTATCAAAGAATCCTTTACATTCTCAATAGCTTTTTGTTGAAGTTTACTCCAATTTAACAAACCACTAATTCCGCACATAGCTATGTTTTACCTTTAAATCGTTGTTCCCATTTATCAAAAACTTTTGCAAATTTTTGACACCATTCATCATTACTTAAAATTTGATTTTCAAACGATTGCACCTGATAATTTTGGTTCATTAATTCAAAACTATCATTGAAACTTTTTACCCAATTAGCTATAATATTCGGACTATCAATTAGAATACCATTTTCAGAATTAAAGAAATCTGAAACGCCACCATTATTTGCTGCAATTGAGAAACATCCGCAACACATTGCTTGAGCTAAACTTAATCCAAAACCCTCTTTGCACAAGGTTGGAAACAAATAAACATGAGCCATTTTATAATATTTATCGACCAAATCACTTGGAACTTGTCCTATAAATTGTACTCCATTTATTTTCTCGCTACGTTTTGCTCCTACTACCAAAAGTTGCGCCTCATCTGGAGATTTATTCCAATCTTTCCAGGCATTCAAAACGATATTTAATCCTTTTTTTTCTCTGTCATGAGACAACCATAAATAAACGATTTTGTTATGTAATTGGTTCTCTTTTAAAAGCGATTCCTTTTCTAGTTTAGGAATTGAAAAAAACTTTTGTTTATTTACCGGATTATTAATTATTGTAACTTCTGGAGTAAATTCTATGTATTTTTGTTTGTTATACAAATAGGCATTTTCAGTTAGAAAAATCATTTCACTACAATTTTTAAGAAAAGTAGCAGTTGTAGTATCATCTAAATAATAGGAATAACCGCAATTGTAAAAAATTAAAGTCACTTTATTAAGTGCATTATTTTTTTCAAGATAACTATTGATAGCTATTTTTAACTTTACATTATCTACAACACAAATTATTAAATGATCATGTTTTAATAAAAGGTCTCTAATGGATTTGGTATATTCTTTATATCTATACCCTTTAAAAAACTTAGATATAAATTTAGATTTATATTGATTAACTCTGTAAAAAGTGGTTTTTGATTTTAATGTTCCGTTTATTTTACCGCATATATAATAATCGATACAATTGTAATCACTTTCCAGAAAATATTCCATTCTTTGGGACCATGATCCATTTTTTGGATACGGAATTGGATGTTCTGATATGATAACTTTTGCGGTATTCATTGTTAATGATTGACTGGATTGGAAGAAAAGGATTTTCCAGAAGTAAGAATTCCGTAGACTTTATTCTTAGGATTTATTTTCTTTACATCAAATTTGGATTCTTTTAATAAAATAAACCAATCATTAAGAATTTTTCTTTCATCTAATCTTCTAACGTCATCTAGAAAAACACTAAAGTCTTCATTAATATTATTTATTATTGATGGTACAGCTGGTTTTCTGGATTCTTTTCCCAAACCTCCACTTGGGCCATCAACAAGTATCAAATCAAATTTTTGGTTATTTACAACTTTTGCAACTTCATTTTTATCATACCACAAAACTTCACTTGAATTTTTTACTAGTGGAATGTGATGTAAAGTAACAACTTGTTTACAATTGTATTTTTCAAGTTGAGATGCTATAAAATCGCACCATGATTTATTATCTTCAATAGAAATTATTTTAGCATCGAGCTTATTCTCTACAATAAATTTTGCCAAAATAACGGTTGAAATTCCGGAACCAAACTCAATTATTGATTTTCTATTGTTAATTTGAAGGTCATTAATTACGTGGAGAATAGTATTTGGATTTAATGAAAATGTAGTAAATGGCAATATTGTAGCATCTGGAAACAAACGATGCAACAAAATACTAGCATTAGTATCGTAAGTATTTCTTGATAACTTATCGAAATAAAAATTTAAACTAAATAGTTTGATTAGTTTACTTAACATTATTGTTTGTTTTTAAAAATCTTTAGAATTAAGTCCCAAAAAATTTAGTACTTTTAATTTGATAGTTGTGTTTCTTGCAATTAATTTTTGAATTATAAATCCAATAGTTCTTCCAATTTTAGAAATTGGTTTGGCTTTAAAATCTGATGAGCTATGTTGAGGCATGGTTTGTTCTTTTTTCAAAAGTGCCAATTCATCGTGCATCCAATCTTCAATAGAATTCCCCATATGAAAAGCATAATTATCTACAGTAGAAATTCTTAAGAAACCCATTTCCTCATTGGGAATATCTATAAACTTATTTTCAACACCACCTACAATTTTAATAAATGCGGGTTCATTTGTTCCTTTATCAAAAACTTCTCTTCTTAAAGTTGCAACAAAATGTCCTCCACCCATAACAGCTTTAGCATTTTTTTTCTTATTGTAAATCACTAAATACTTTTCAAGATGAATTGGTTTTAGTAATGATTTAGCATTTCCTAAGCTATCATCAAATCGAATCATGGCTTGTGGGTCGGAAACTGGTTCAAATTTTAATTTGCTTTTGAACAATCCAAAATACCAATTATTTTTTACAAATTGAGATACTGCTTTGCTATTAGGAACAGGACAAATCATTCCTGCCTGCGGAAAATCTATCATTAAATCTTCCATTGCTTTTTGCCAATTTTGTTTAAAAAAAACATCCGAATCAGTAATGGTAATTAATGGTTCTAAATTTCCTTTTACAGAAGCTAATATGGCGTTTATTTTTCCTAAATTCTCTTTGGAGTGAAAAACTTGATCTATTAATTCCGACTCACTATATTTTTGATCAATATATTCCTTTACGTCAGCATGACAATTGTTGTTGTAAATTGTAATTCTTGTTTTAGAATGTACCGTAAGTAATAATGATTCTATACATAGTTTAAAAACTGTAAAAGCTTGAGCGAAATAACCTTCAAAATGTGGTATATAAACAGGAATAACTATGCGATGATAATTATTAAGTTCAATTTCTTTATTATTTTTTTCAGGATTAATTCCTATTCTCATAATGATCTATTAGTTTTTTGATTCCAACTTCTAATCCAATCAAATCTCTTTGGAGCAAATTTTTCATTTTTGAAGTATCTGGACAACGACGAGTCATATCGCCTTCTTCTAGTGCAGGTAAATGAATGATTTGAGATTTTGAACCTGTTACTTCAATTACTTTTTTAGCCAAATCGAGAATAGTCATTTCAATATCACTACCTACATTTAAGACATCATTTACACATTTTTCGCTATTCATTGCTTTAACACATGCTTCTGTATTATCATCAACATAACAAAATGAACGTGTTTGCAAACCGTCACCATATAATGTAATTGGTTCGTTTTTTAATGCTGCTTTAATAAATCTTGGGACCACAAAATCTTCACTTTGATTGGGTCCGTAAGTATTAAAAAATCTAAAAATAGTATATTCTAAACCATATTCTTGAAAATAAGATTTAAAAAAAGCTTCACCAACATTTTTTACAATTGCATAAGGCAATCTTGAGTTAAGTGGTGTTGTATTTTCATTTTGCGGAATTTCAAATGGTTCACCATAAACTTCAGATGAACTCGAATAAAATACTCTTTTTACACCTGAATTTTTAGATAAAGAAAGAATATTTTTTATACCTTCTATATCATTAAGAACCATTATTGGATTTTCAAGTGTTCGTTTTACCCCAACTACAGCAGCATAATGAAACACATAATCAAAATTATACCTGCCAAAAATGGGTACAATATCATTGTAATTGTTGGCATCTGCTTTAATAAATTTAACATTTTCTTTTTGAGGCACTTTTAACAAACTTCCAGTAGAAAGATTATCCACTATAACTATAAAATTATCATTATTTTCAGATAATTTATTAGCTAATGCGCTTGCTACATTTCCTGCACCGCCTGTTATTAGAATGTTTTTTTTGTTATTCATCTTATTTATAATGGGTTAATTCTTTAAATTGTTTAAGTTTTTTAAATAATAAAATGGATTTAAAAATATTTTCCATTTGCTAATTATTACTTTGTCGTCTTTATAAAAAATATTTCTATTTCTTATTCCTGTTCGAGCTAATTTTACTGCAATTTTATACAAAGTAAATGGATTTTTTATGCCCATTTTTAAAAAATTTTCAAAAAACCTTCGTTCTATTCCAATATACTTCTCTTCATTTTTAGACAACCTTGAAATGGAGTTACAATCTCTATAATATGATAATGGTTCGTTTATGTAATAGATTTTATAAAAGTAAAACATTCTTTGGTAAAAATCTAAATCTTCACCAACAACTAATTGTTCGTCGAATTGCAATTTGTCGAAAACTTTTTTTCTAAACAAAGGTGTTGGTGACTTTATGCACCAATTTCCTAGTGCATTCCAAAAAACATAACCCGATCTACTATTTGCTTTATTGACTGCCGCACCAATTGTTTCGCCGGTTACTATTCCGTTCTCATCTATTATAGCTGCCGATGAATGTACACAATCAACATCAAGGTTATTTATAAGAATTGCTATTTGTTTTTCAATTTTTTCTGGCATAAACAAATCATCATCGTCAAGAAAAGCAATAAAATCTCCAGTAGCATTTTGTATCCCAAAATTTCTAGCAGAAGAAATTCCTCCATTTACTTTATAAAAGTACTTGCAGTTTTCAAATTTATTACAAATAGCTTCAGCATATTTTCTTGAAGAACCATCGTCTATTACAAGAATTTCAATGTTTTTGTAGGTTTGATTTACTACAGAATTTATGGCGTCCTCAAGAAACTCATCTCTATTGTATGTTGGAATAATTACACTAACTAAATAATTTTTATTTAGCTCCATAAAGTTTTGAATTTGATGAAAATAAATTTCAATAAAGTTAGATAATACTTTCTTTCAATAGAATGATTTCCTTTTAGATTTTTTAAAAAATTGTAATTTAATACATCCTTTTTATTATTCCAAACAAAATGCTTAATGTAATGATCTATTAAAATTTGAACTTTATATTGTTGATTAAAATAGTTTAAATACTTAACTTTTTCGACATAAATATTCTTTAAAGATGTCGCATTCATTTTTACTGTAGTAGAATCTTGATGCCTTCTAAAGTAATTAAGTTTTTTATTTAAAAAAGCAACCGAATGATTCTGTACTAAAAGTGTCCAAAGAAACAAGTCTGAAGATTGTTTATTACAAAAAATTTCTTTTGAAATAGGTTCTGTTGGCTTTTTAAAAACAACACTACTTGCATTTGTAATATAGGTTTCTAGAGGCATTTTTGATAAAAACAATTGAGAAGAAATAATTTTAAAAGAGTTTTCTTCTACATTTAAATCTTTAGTTCGCCTAGTTGAATCATAAATAATAATATCATTTTCAACATAATTGCTTACACAAAAAGCTAAACTTGTATTTTCATTTTTTTCTAAAACCTCTATTAATTCTTCTAAGAATGTTGGTTCAGAATAATCATCCGTTTCGGCAATCCAAATGTATTTTGTTTGTGCTAATTCAATACCTTTTTGCCATGAAAAATAACCACTACCAGAATTTGATTCATGGCTAATAAAATATTTTATTTTTGAGGGATTATTTTTAGCAAATTCTGATAAAATCTCTAAACTAGAATCAGAAGAATAATCGTCTATAATAATCAGTTCCCAATCTGTATATGTTTGATTTAAAATAGATTGCAACCGTTTATTTAAAAACCTTGCATGATTATAACTTGGTATTATTATAGAAAGAGTTGGCATTTAATTAAGTATTTGATTCCAACAATCTATTATAGTTTTCACTTCCATTTCCATACTGTATTCTGAAAGAATAAAGTCAGATGCTTTTTTACTTTTTTCTATAAATGATGAACTATTGGAATCATACTCTTTAATAACTTTTTCTAATGTTTTTGCATACGAAATAACATCTCTATCTTCTACAGGATAACAAAAATCGTCTTTAAAAAATTCTTTTCCTCCTTTTCCAGCATAACCAACAACGATACATCCGCAAGCCATGGCTTCTGCTGGAGGCATTCCAAAACCTTCATTAATACTAAAACTTAAAAAAATAGCGCAATCTCTTAAGGTATTTGCTACTTGTTTTTCATTCATGTTTTCAATGGCTACCAATTCCCAATTTTCTAAAACACCTCTAAACTTTAAAATATTAATTACTTGAATTAGATCAACTCTAAGTCGTCTAGGCATAAAAGCAATTTTTCTTTTCTTTTGTGTATTAAGATAAAAATTCTTAGAATCAATACCATATCGAACTCGTTTAACATTCATTTTAGGAAAAGTATATTGAATGTATTCTTTAGCATTTTCAGAATTGACAATTGTAGCGATTAATTCTGTATTAAGATAAGGCGAATCATTGTTTTTGAGATTCAAATCATAGTGAAAAAAAGTTTGATATGCGCCTTGATTATAGATGACTTTAAGATTTCCTTTTATTAAATTTCCTAATAATGGTCCATATACCTCTGGAAAGACAAACACATCATCTGGTAGTATTGTGATATCGTTTTTTGTTGAATGTTGTAATTGCTTTATATTTTTTATTATTGATTTAATAACTTTTTTGGATTTAGAAATAAGTCCAGTTGCACTATTATTAGGCATAATCAAATTATTCATCTGATTATGTATGCTATAACTATAAGCCAATTTGGTTTGATTAACAAACCAAGAACATTTAAATCCAGCGTTTTGGTGAAGAATAAAAGCGTTGTATCCGTTGTTATTCAATACATCCACTTGTCTGTACAATTGTTTGATTCCACCAGTAGGTGAATTGATATCGGGTGAAATAAAGAAAATACGAGAGTTAGCCATGTTCATTATTTATTATAAAAATCAACATCAAAATCGAGGTAAATTTTACTTTCTTCTACAGGAATATTTCTTCCAGTATGGTAATAATCACCATCCATTACTTCAAAATATATAGCACTTTGAAGCCAATCGGCTCTTTTGTAATCTACATATAAATCTGTACTAATATAATAACCACCTTGATTTAGAATGAGTTTATCAATTTTAAAAATCATTTTTGTAACATTATTAACTGTTTGTTTTTCAAACAAATAATTACTTAACCACAAAAATCGCTGACCTAGATTATCATCAATTTTCAAATCTAATCGAATTTGAGATGAGTCTATTTTAGAAGGGTTATAAAGTTCTAATTCAATATGAAGAGGCTGACCAACTTGAGGTTCTACAAATTGGTTTTCACCATAGATTTTAGCATTAATTATTTTAACTATTCCAGTTCCAGATCGACCTTTATAATCGGCTAAAGAAGTAATATCTGCACTGTTTTTTAAGTATTCTTGAATAGCTTTATCGGCTGCACCTTGAAAATGATTCATTCCGTTTTGCAACACAATTCCTTTATTACATAAATTTTGAACGGCAGCCATATTATGACTTACAAACAATACTGTTCTGCCTTCGCTTTTAGAAATATCGCCCATTTTTCCTAGACATTTCTTTTGAAATTCTGCATCGCCAACAGCTAGTACTTCATCTACAATTAGAATTTCACTTTCTAAATGTGCTGCAACAGCAAAGGCAAGTCGCACATACATTCCTGAGGAATAACGTTTTACTGGTGTGTCAATATAGCGCTCTACTCCAGAAAAATCAATGATTTCACCGAGTTTTCTAGTGATTTCTTTTTTTCGCATGCCAAGAATGGCTCCGTTAAGATAAATATTTTCTCTACCTGAAAGTTCGGGATGAAAACCTGTACCAACTTCAAGTAAACTGGCAATTCTGCCCTTTACTTTAATTTGTCCTGTCGTTGGACTTGTTACTCTTGAAAGTAGTTTTAACAAGGTACTTTTCCCAGCTCCGTTTTTTCCGATTATTCCAACTGCATCTCCTTGATTTATTTCAAAATTTATATCTTTTAAAGACCAAACAATGTTGCTAGTTCCTTTAACACTTCTATTATTTGTTTCACCAATTTTAAGAAATGGATCATCTTTACCTAATATTTTTGTCTGCCAAAAACGTTCAACATCTTTAGAAAGCGTTCTTGAACCAATTTGACCAATTTGATAGGCCTTCGATAAATTCTCTACTTTTATTATTGGCTTGCTCATTATATAGTATCTACGAAGTTTTTTTCTGTCTTATTAAAAATAATAACACCAAAAAATAAAATAATTAATGTAACTACTGTTGAATAGCCTAAACTTGCTGCTGTAAACTCTCCTTTTCCAAGAAAAGCATATCTAAATGCTTCTATGATTCCAGTCATTGGATTTAATTCTGCAATATTTCCATAACCCTTTTCACGGGCATAACTCAAAGGGTAAATCACTGTTGTTCCATACATTAACAATTGGACACCAAAAGTAACAAGAAACGTTAAATCTCGGTATTTAGTAGTCATTGCGGTAATTATAAGACCAAGACCTAATCCTAAAAGAGCCATTAATAATACCAATATTGGGAATAAAAATAATCCTAAAGTAATATGAAAACTTGTTCCGGCAATTGGGAAAATATAAAAATACGCCATCATGCAAATCATGAGTAGCAGTTGAACTCCAAATCTAACTAGGTTACTTACCACAATACTTAACGGCATAATTAATCTTGGGAAATATACTTTTCCAAAAATATTAGCATTATCTCTAAAAACAGTACTTGTTTTTGTAAGGCAATCTGAAAAATAGGCCCAAGATGTAATTCCTGTTAAATAAAACAAATAACTTGGTAAACCATCAGTACTTATCCCTGCTAAATTGCCAAAAACGAATGAAAAAACAATAGTTGTAAAAATGGGTTGAATAAAAAACCAAAGTGGCCCCAGTACAGTCTGTTTATAGAAACTAACAAAGTCTCTTTTTACAAACATAACAAGTAAGTCTCTATATCTCCATAAGTCACTGAAATTTAAATCAAAGAGCGAAGAATGCCCTTTGATTATTAAATCCCAATTTTGTTCTTCTTGATTATCTTTCATCTAGTTCTATAAAATTCGATTGAAACTATTTAACTTCCTCAAATTTAAAAAGCAAATATAGTAATTTGACATAATTATAAGACTCAATTCTGTTGTTTTAATTATTATTTGTTTCTTTGTAAAAAATACATTCAATTTTGTTTTTCTTCAATAAAAAATCTACTTACCTCAAAGATATAATCCCTAATGATTATACTGATATTCATTCACATTTATTACCTGGAATAGATGATGGATCAAAAGATATCGAAGACACCTTGACATTGATAAACGAGTTAAAAAAGTTAGGATTCTGTAATTTCATAACAACTCCTCACGTTATGGAGCATGTTTGGGAAAATTCTAAAACTAAAATTGAAAATACACTTGCAACAACATTAAGTCGCCTAAAAGACAACTCTATTGACAATTCGTTTAAAACTGCTGCAGAATATATGCTTGATGATAACTTTAGAAAGTTATTTCAAGAAGAAAAATTATTGACTCTTAAAGAAAATTTTGTCTTAGTAGAAATGTCATACATTAACGCTCCTTTACAATTGTATAACATTATATTTGATTTACAAGTAGCTGGCTACAAACCAGTTTTGGCACATCCTGAACGATACAATTTTTACCATAATAACCTCCAAGAATATAAAAAGTTGAAACATGCAGGTTGTCTGTTTCAAATCAACCTACTCTCATCTGTGGGTTATTACGGACCAATGGTAGCCAAAACAGCCGACTATTTATTGAAAAATAACATGATTGATTTTGTAGGTTCTGATGTACATCACATGAAACATGTAGAATCATTTAATAAAAAAATTGTTTTGAAAAACCTTGATCCATTAAAGGAAGCTTTTCAAAACAATGTGTTCTTTAAACCTCAATAAAGTTTATTTCTTTTTGGCAAAAATTGCCTTTATTTTCTCAATAAACGTTAATTCATTTTCTTCAACCCCATAGCCATAGCCATAGCCGTAGCCATAGCCATAGCCATAGCCATAGGTTTTCTTAACTTCGGTATCGTTAAGAACTATTGACATGTTAGGCAACTTATTCTCTTTATATAATGTTTCGGCAAACTTAAGCATTCGCTTATCTAGATAATTGGCACGCATTACATAAATAAAAGCATCAGCATTTTTGGCAATTAATAGAGTATCTGTTACAACACTCACAGGAGCAGTATCAACTACTATATAATCGTATTGCTTTTTAAGTTCATCAAATAAAAGCGTTAATTTATCATTCATCAATAACTCTACAGGATTTGGCGGAATAACACCTGAAGGTAATGCATAAAAATTATCAAAATCTTTTACTTTAACAATATAATCCTTAATGTCTTCGTTTGGTTTTGTCAAATAGTTTGTAATACCTTTAACTGGTAAATCAATATATTGACCCAGTTTAGGATTTCTAATGTCTAAACCAATTATTAAGACTTTTTTTCCTGATAAAGCAATTGTTGTTGCCAAATTTATAGCACAAAAAGTTTTCCCTTCTTTAGGCAATGATGATGTTACAAATATAGTTTTACAAGCATTTTCAGGAACATGCGCGAGCATAAACTCTAAATTGGTTCTAATCATTCTAATCGCTTCTGCAGAACTGGACCTACTATTAGATTGAATAATTTCTTCATTAGACTCTGATTTTGGCAAATCTCCTAAGAAAGGAATAGAAACTTTACCTTCTATATCTTGACGATATTTTATTTTAGTATCAAAGAAGTTTATTAAAAATAATATTCCAAAAGGAATTAGTAATCCTAAAATAATCGCGCCAAGATAGAACATCGATTTCTTAAGTGAAATTGGTCCTATTAGATAAGCATTGTCAATTACTTTAGCTTTGGCAGAAGTAACCGCTAAGGATATTTCCGTTTCTTCTCGTTTTTGTAAAAGATACAAATACAAAGATTGCTTTATATTTTGTTGTCTTGCGATTTCATTATAATTTCGTTCATTGGTAGGAACCTGATACACTTTTCCGTTATAAAGAGAACGTTGTCTTAATAAATCTCTTTTCTGAATAGCTAAATCATTCTTTTTACTTAATAAACTTTGAACGATATTGTCTCTCAATTCCGAAATCCTCAAATCAATATTCTTAATTTTTGGATTTGATTCTGTAGCACTTTTTAATAACCTTCTCTTATCCAAAACAAGAGTATTGTATTCAGTAATGTAATTAGACGAAGTTTCTGATGCTGCTACTACATTAGTAGGAAACAATTCGTCTTTTTTTGTTTTTCTAATTTCATCTAATAGAAAATCTCTTACTTTTAAATCGGTTTCAATAGCTAGAATTGATTTATTATAATCCACAGCTCCATCTATACTCAATCCAGCATCTGACTCTAAACTAACTAATCCTTTATCTTTTTTAAACTGCTCGGCTTGTCCTTCTACACCACCTAATTCCTTAGTAATGATGTCTAATCGGTTATTGATAAATTCTTTGGTAAACTCTGCAACTTGATTTCTATCCCTTACAGCATCTTCATTATATTGTTGTACCAATGCATTTAAAAAATCAACACTTCTTTGAGGGATTTGATCTGTTATTCCTAAATTAATAACGTTGGTTTTCTCAACTGAAAATACCGATAGCCTGCCTCTAAATCCATTCGCTCTTCCTTCTAAGGTTGATTTCACAACAATGATATCAACAATATTCTCAGGCATTGGATACGTATTTAACTTAACAATAAAACTCCCTAATGTTGAAGGTACTTTTTGACCAAAACTATAGCGCTTAGCATTCTTCTTTTCAACATCCAGTACTTCAAATTGTTTATTTGAAATAACTCTAATAACGAAGCTTAAAGAATTCTCATTGTAATCCTCTTTTTTGTCAGTGAAAATAACTTTTATTGGTGAATCATTATAAAGCTCTTTAAAAACAACTCTTCCTTCACTGAAATAAGAGATGTCTAAATCCATTTTTTTAACAACATCTTGAGATAATTGTCTAGATTTTAAAATAAAAATCTCATTGTCAACATTATTCTTTCCTGAGAAAATATTCAAATCACTAAATGCAGAGAACTCACTGGTTCCACCTTTTTTTTCGTCTTTTATCAAAATGGAAGAAGCAGCACCATATTCTACAACATAATATCTTAAATATACAAAAGTGATTGCGAGAAGTACCAAAACACTTAATACAAACCACTTCCAATACTGAAGATAATTAAAGATTTGTTCCTTTATAGTAACTTCATTTTGTGCTTCTGAATTCGATTTTTGAGACAATAAATTTTGCATAATTATTATTTAGTTACTAGTAAAGTAACAGTTAACAATAAACTAAAAATTGAGGCATATATAGGTAAATTTGGTAATGCTGAAGCATCAATTTTGGCTTTTCTTTGTTCAACATAAACCATATCATTTTGGTCCATGTAATAAAATGGTGAATTTACAAAATCAGCTTTGGTGATGTCAACTCTATTGAAGGTTTTTAATCCTTGAATATCTCTTACAATCAATATATTATATCTTTTAGCAAAAACTGTTAAATCGCCAGAGGCACCAATGGCATCAAATAAAGTTACTCTATGATTAATAAAAGATTTAACTCCCGGATTTGCAACATCGCCTAAAACGGTTACTTTAAAATTTAATATTTTTATATTGATGACAGGATCAATAAGATGAGCTGCCAGTTTTTGCTTAAGCATACTTTTTAACTCTTTTGTAGAATAACCAGAAACTTGAATAGTTCCTATAACTGGAAAATCAATTTTACCTTCATTATCAACCAAATAGTTAGGCAGATTAAAAGGTGCAGCAGCATCAACTTCCTGTGTAGCCACAACAATTGACAATAAGTCGTCATTTTGAATTATAGGATCATAATTAGTAGAAACATTGCTAAAATCTTGTGAACCTTGAAGATAAACAAACTTTTTTTTAGAGGCACAAGAAGAAAATAGAAACAGAAAAAGTATTGATATATAAAAGAAATAGTTTTTCATTCGTAAAATATAATTAATTGGTGACAAATATATTAAAAAACCATTCAATTTACATTCTATTTGGTATAAACATAAGAGTCTTTGACTTCTATATCTAAAGTTTGGAATACAGAATTCATGCTTTTATACTCTGGAACTATATTTTTCATTTTTGCAGCTATCATGTCTGAGTTGCCACCATAAGAAATACTTATCAACTCTTCTACTTGTTGACTAACAATTTCAAAATCATCACATACCTCAACCGCAATAGTTATCTTTTCATGATGAGTAGTCAAATTTTGAGCAGAATCATTCAATAATTCTTCATAAAGTTTTTCGCCAGGTCGTAAACCAACAATTTTTATTTTAATCTCCTTATCTGGTTGGTATCCTGCCAAACGAATCATTTTTTTTGCTAAATCAATAATTTTAACTGGTTTACCCATATCAAAAATATAAATTTCGCCTCCATTACCCATTGAACAGGCTTCCAATACAAGCTGACAAGCTTCTGGAATAGTCATAAAATAACGAATGATTTCTGGATGTGTTATGGTAATTGGACCACCTTCTTGAATTTGTTTTGTAAATAATGGAACCACAGAACCATTGGAACCCAATACATTTCCGAATCTAGTGGTAATAAATTTAGTATAGCGCGCTGAATTGTTTTTTAAATGTTTAAAATGTTTCGATTGAATATACATTTCAGCAATTCGCTTACTTGCGCCCATAATACTACTTGGATTTACAGCTTTATCTGTAGAAATCATCACAAAACGCTCCACATGATATTTATTAGACAAATCAGCAACATTCTTTGTTCCTAAAACATTGGTAAAAATAGCTTGTGATGGATTTTCTTCCATCATTGGAACGTGTTTATAAGCAGCGGCATGATAAACTACATCGGGTTGATAAGTTATAAACAATCTTTCTAAAATTGCATAATCCCTAACATCGGCAATGACATTAACCACCTCAACTGACAAACCTAACCTTAAAATCTCTAACGATAAAGAATGAAGTGGTGTTTCTGCTTGATCCAACAATATAATTTTCTTCGGGTTAAAATGAAGTACTTGCCTTACAATTTCACTACCAATTGAACCAGCTGCTCCTGTAACTAAAATCGATTTTCCTTTAAGTTTAGAGGAAATGCTGTCGGTATTTAAAACGATTGGTTTTCGTTCTAATAAGTCTTGAATTTCAAAGTTCTTAATATTTTTGGAAATTTCTTTTTCATCATCCCAATCAGAAACTACTGGAAGCGTATATACTTTAAATCCATATTCTATACATTCATCAACTATTGTTAATCGCTCTTCTTTGGTCAGACTTTTATCCGCAATAATTAAAGCTACAACTTTTTTGGAACGCATCAAAACTGGAATACTTTTCTTTATTAGAAAAATAGGTAGATCTAGTATCCTTTTTGTCGAATTCTGATTATTTTTATCAATAAAGCCAACTAGTTTAAATCTTCCTGGCGACTCGGCTTTCAATGCAGAAGCTACCGCAGAAGCATTAGCATCTGAGCCATAAATGATTGCTGACATTTTTTTTTCGGAATTGACATCTCGAAATAATAAATCAAAAGTCTGTTTTACAATCATTCGAAAAACAAACAAAAAACTAAACGATAAAACTGCATTGATAAAGGCACCTGTAGTTAAATACAGTTTTGGTTTATCTAATAGTAAAACAACAAAGTTGAATAATAAAAGAACCACAAATGTTGAAAACTGAGAAAAAAACAACTTTAAGGCATCTATATAGGAAGAATGCCTAATAATCCCAGAATAAGTTCTGTAAATCCAAAAGAAAAAGATATTTACAAAAAGATATAAAATGGAACCAATAGTAAGGTGTTCTTTGGGAATATAATTTAATTTAAGCCCTTGAAAGAGAAAATAAGTAATAACACCTGATAGTAAAACAATAAAAACATCAATCAATAGAATAACCCATCGAGGTAAATAACTCAAATTTTTAAAACTAAATCCAAAATTGATATCGGAAAATGTTTTAAAAAAATCAGTAAAAAAATTTCTTTGGGTATTGTTTTTCAATGGATACTTCTTTTTAATAGTGGTAAAAATAATAAAAAAAAGTTCTTAAAAAAATCTTAAAAAATATTTATAACATTTTTTATTCTTTCTTTTTCATCATCTGTCAAATTAGAGCCCGAAGGAAGGCAAAGACCTATATCAAACAAATTTTCAGAAACAGTTCCTCCATAATAGGGTACATCCTTAAAAACAGGTTGTAAATGCATAGGCTTCCATAAAGGACGACTTTCAATATTTTCAGTTTCCAATAAAAGTCTCAAGTCTTCTCTAGATTTACCTCTATTTAATGAAGAATTTATGGTAATAGCAGACAACCAATGATTAGAAAAATAATTTTCATTTGGCTCAGAAAAAACTGTAATTGCAGTATTTTCTTTAAAAATATTCTTATAAAAATCGTGCATTGCTCTTCGTTTAGCCACATGATCATCTAAAATTTCCATTTGACCTCTACCTATTCCTGCACTAATATTACTCATTCTATAATTATACCCAATTTCACTATGCTGATAATGTGGTGTATTGTCTCTTGCTTGAGTAGCTAAAAAAATAGCTTTATTTTTCAAGTCACTATTCTTGGTAACTATTGCTCCTCCTCCAGAGGTAGTAATTATCTTATTTCCATTGAATGACAAAACACTAATATCACCAAAAGTGCCACATTTTTGTCCATTATAAGTACTTCCTAAAGCTTCTGCACTGTCCTCAAGAATCGGAATTTCATATTTATTGGCTATACTGCGCACCTCATCAATCTTATAAGGCATTCCATACAAATGAACAGCAATAATAGCTTTTGGCTTTTTACCTTTAGAAATTCTATCCTTTATGGCAGTTTCTAAGGCATTGGGACACAAATTCCAAGTATCGAGTTCACTGTCAATAAAAATGGGTGTGGCACCTTGATAGACTATCGGATTTGCTGAGGCTGAAAAAGTCATACTCTGACAAATAACTTCATCTCCAGCTTTTACACCAAGTAAAATCAAACCTAAATGAAGCGCTGCTGTTCCAGAACTCAAAGCTCCTACAAAGGCATTATTGCCAATATAATTTTCTAAGTCTTTTTCAAATCCAGTTACATTTGGGCCTAATGGTGCAACCCAATTACTATCAAAAGCTTCATGAATGTACTTTAATTCTGTTCCACCCATGTGTGGAGACGAAAGCCATATTTTAGTGGTGCTCATTTTGATTTAATTTAATTACTTTACCTGGATTCCCTACAACAATACTATAATCCGGAACATTATTTATGATAACTGTTCCTGCTCCAATTACAACCCATTTACCTATGGTAATACCTTGAATAATTGTAGCTCCAATTCCTACTTGCGAACCTTCACCTATCAAAACTCCTCCAGCTAATGATGCATTTGGACAAATGTGTGAATAGTCTTCAATTATACAATCGTGCTCTATAATAGCTCCTGAATTAATTATACAATGCTTACCAATTTCAACATGAGGATTAACTATAGCTCCAGCCATAATAACTGTTCCTTCTTCAATCTTAGAGTGTTTAGAAACCGTGGCGTTCGGATGAATTACTTTTTCAAAAGTTACTTTTAATTGTTCAGATAATTTTTTTCTAATTTTATTATTACCAATAGATAAAATAACACTATCACTTGATGTAAAAGAAAAGTTACTGGTATGAACTACTGAATTTTCCATTATAGAAGAAGTAATCGGATTATCATCTACTATGGTTTGAATACCAACTTGCAAACATTCTAAAATATCAATGATTACTTTACAATGTCCACTTGCTCCATATAAAATTACACTATTTTCCATTAAAAGGCTCTATTGTTGCTACATCTTTAGCGTTAATACCATCACTTTTAATAACTTTTATAATCGTTTTTAAAAGAATTTTTACATCCAAAGTAAACGAAATGTTATCTACATACCAAACATCTAATTCAAATTTTTTATCCCAAGAAATGGCATTTCTTCCGTTAACTTGTGCCCATCCTGTAATTCCTGGCTTCACCTCGTGCCTTCTATTTTGAAAATCACTATACAAATGCAAGTAAGTAGTTAGTAATGGTCTAGGACCTACAATACTCATATCGCCAATAACCACATTTAATAATTGTGGAATTTCATCTAAGGATGTTTTTCTAACAAAACTTCCTACTTTGGTCAAACGATCTGAATCTGGAAGTAAATTACCTTCGGCATCTTTCCTATCATTCATGGTTTTAAACTTGATAATTTTGAAAATTTTCCCTCCTTTACCCGGACGCAATTGAAAGAAAAACGGCTTACCATCGTTTGCAATAAATAGAAATACTGTTACTACAAGAAAAATTGGAAACAACGATATCAATCCAATCAAAGCAGAGATAATATCAAAAAAAGGCTTAAAAAGTTCTTTATACATTGTTTTCTAATCTTTTGTATTCTTGAAGTAAGTTATTCCAAACAAGTTCTTGTTGAAACCGCGAAACTATGTTAACTCTTGATTTTGATTGCAAATTTTGAAACAAATCTTTGTCATGATATAGCAATTGCATCGCGTCAAAAATAGCAATTTCATTTTTAACTGGTATAATAATCCCAGTTTCATTTGAAATAATTATCTCATTACTACCGCAAATGTCAGTTACAATACAAGGTAAATTCATGGCTCCTGCTTGCAAAACTACATTGGGAAAACCTTCTCTATGACTTGGAAAAACAAAAACATTTGAAATAGCTAAATAAGGCCTTACATCCTCTTGAAATCCAACACTAATTATAGATTTATTTGAGGATATCAAATCTAATGTTTCACTATTTAAGGGATCTAATTCGCTTTCGAAAGGACCAACCAAAAGTAATTTACAATTTGAATTTTGTTTACACAAATTAGTAAAAGCAATTACCAACTCATTGATTCCTTTATCAGACACTAGCCTTCCAACGAAAACAAAAACAAAGTCTGTAGCATTAATATGTAATTGTTGTTTTAAGTTTTCTTGTTCATCTTGAAATACTTTATTGGGATTAAAAAAATCTAAATCAATTCCATTTACATTTCCATTAGCAATTACTTTCAAAGGTTTTTTTGTAACCTTGAAAGCTAATAAATCTTTTTTAACGCCTTCTCCTTCTGGAATTATATGGGTTGCAAAACGACATAAAACTTTATCTATAAACAATAATAAATGATGCAAAAACCCTTTTTTATAAGGAAAAACCAATCCTGTAAAAGTATGAATTCTAATAGGAACACCAGCAAAATAGGCTGCTATCATGGTCAATAATCCTGCTTTAGGCGTTATAGAATGAACTATTAATGGTTTTTCTTTTCTTAAAACTTTATATAATTTTAATAATGAAATAAAATCTTTGAAAGGCGAAATCTGTCTCTGAATAGACAATGGAATCGTTCGAACTCCTTCCCTATTAGCAACATTATCCAAATGTACATCTTGCCCAGAAACAGCAACAACTTCATAATACTCTTTCAAAAAAGCCAATTGACCTTTCAGCAAAATATCTAATGAAATAGAAACGGTGGCTGTTCTTATTATTTTTTTCAAAACAATTAGGTTCTGGTTTTAAATCGAATTAATAAATATAAAGCTATTCCGAATGGAACAGCCAATAAAGTCAATAATTTTTCTGGTGAGTCTTTTAAAAAGTTACTACGTTTTAAAATAATACAACTCGATATGTAATGAATCGCTTCTATGAATTTTCTTTTTGTAGATTTTGAAAAGCGCATTGTGGTTATCCTATTGTATATAAATCCTTTAGGATATTTCATATATTGATAGAACATGGTATTACTCGAACCTGTTGGCTGATAATCAACTATGACTAAAACTTCATTAAGAGTTGCCATTTCATAGTCTTTATCTACAAAAAGATATTTTGTTCCCAATCCTACATAACGTTCTCCTTCAAAAATTGGATATTCTGGATACTTAGTAATAACATCTGTTCGATAAACCAATTTTTTATCTCCAGTTCCACCACTTAAATAAAAATCCTCTAAAGTAGTATAATCGGTAGTAAATTTTGAGCCCAAAATCGCACCAGATTCTAGTGCATCTAATCCAATAATTCCAGCATACTTTTTTTGATCAATAGTTTCCCATTTTGATAAAATTAAGGCAACACCGTTCAAAGGCATGTAATCATCAGAATCTATACAAGTATTCAAAGTAGCTTTTATTACTCTATAAGCCGTGTTATGAGCACCATGCATTCCTTGATTTTCTTGATAAATATAAGTGATTGGAATTTTATTTTCAGCAATCCAACCAGCCACTAGTGCTTTTGTATCATCAGAGGAACCATCGTCAACAACCAACCAATCAAAATCTTGACAAGTTTGATTGCACAAACTTTCATAAAGTCTAGGTAGTAAATGCGCTCTATTAAAAGCAGGTGTAAAAATGGTTAATGTCTTCATGAATGTTGTTGCAATAGTTCTAAATATTTTTCTTGTAGTAAAATTACATTTTTATTAATATCATATCCTTTATCAATGACTACTTGAGAAACATCGTTTTTTATAAAATCATTTTGAGAATGAATAGTTTGCGCCCATACTAATGCTGATTCCTTAAGAGAAATAGCTTTTACATTGTCATTTACAATTATTGCCTCTTTAGGGACACCATCAGAAATATAACATTTTACGCCACTTGCTTGTGCTTCAACCAAAGAAACTGGCAATCCTTCAAAAAGTGAAGGAAATAAAAACACATCCATTGCTTGAAGCAATTCGTTTACATCACTTCTTAATCCGAGAAAAATTACATGTTTTTCAAGTTGTAAACCAATAACTTTTTTCTGCATAGATTCCATTAACTCACCATTGCCAACCAAAAAAAGTTTTCTATTTAAATCCAATTTCACCAATTCAGCGAAAACTTCAATAAGAAATTCATGATTTTTTTGTTCGTTAAAGCGACCTACATGAATAAAATTTTGCGTTGTGGTTGCTTCTAATAGTTTTCTTATCTGAAGACTTTTACTTTCATCATAAACAAACATTTTAGTATCAACAGCATTAGTCATTGTAAAGGCTTTACTAGCATTTTTTTTACCAAAAAGCCATACTGCAGCATCATAACCACAAGTAAAATAGGTGTTTATGTAGCGCATCATTCGCTTTTTATAATAATATCTAAAAGGCGATTTCAAATTCCAACCATCTGTAGCATTGTGACCGTGAGCTATAATAACTGGCGTGCCTCTTTTTTGTGCTTCTTGATAAATATAAATCCCCAATTCGGAACAATTTCCATGAATTATTGGATAAGTATGTTGGTCAAAAAATAAGGCAATCTGTTTTTTATAATCTTTAATCTTTAGTGGATTAAAAGGTGGTAATCTGTATATTTTTCCTCCCAATGCAATAATCTCATCTTCATAAGCACCTGGCGCTTCACGATGAACAATAAAGTCAAACTGAAACTTAGTTCTATCCAACTTTCGGTAGTAGTTCATCACGTTGGTTTCTGCTCCACCGCGATTGAGTATGGTAAAAAGTTGTAAGATTCTAATTGGATATTCCATTTTGAAATTACTTTTTAATAATTTTTTTTATAGCTAATAACAATAATTGTAAAGGAACTGTTAACTTATATTTAGAAAAGAAGAAAAATAATTTCCAATGTATAGGAAAATAGCGCAATTCCAAACTTCTAAAGGCTACTTTATGATATCTAGAATTGAGAACAGTCTTCATGTTCTTACATTTAGTAAAAAAAGAAGCTTTATTAAAAGATTCGTTCAAACCCAACCCAATAACACTAAGACATATTCTATTGTTGAAAGCTTCTAGATAGTCGGTTCCTTTATTATGTTTTTTTAATTGTTCCGAAAGCAAATCGAACATATGATTGGTCTTGTCTAATAAACTATTTTTGTAATTTGAAGTTATAGACTCTGAATTAAACTTTCTATAGTTATACATTGGTACATCCAAAATGTAAACCGATTTGGACTGGTTGAGATACTCCCAAGTAAAAAACCCATCTTCCCAAGCTCCAATTTCACTTAGATTTTTAGCTTGAATTTTGTTTTCTTTAATGATAGCTGTCTTATATAGTTTACCCCAAGCCGTAACTAAAGTTTCTAAATGACTAGGATCTGAAAGTTCTTCCTTAATAGGACCTGTGATTCTTCTTTGCATAAAAGCAGCATCGAATTTTCCATTTAAACCAAAAACTCTAGCTACTTGTGTACTTGGATATTCTTTATAAAAAGAAAAACAAACCAAATCTACTTCATCCATTTTGGAAAATGCAGTTTCTATGGCGTACAATTCCATCCAATCATCACTATCAACAAACATTAAATAAGCGCCTTTTGCATTTTCAATACCTGTGTTTCTTGCTCCGGCAAGTCCTTTATTGGCTTGAGAAATAACAACGATTCTAGAATCTAATTGTTCGTAAGCTTCACATATTTTTAGACTATCATCCGTTGAACCATCATTTACAAGAATAATTTCTAGGTTTTTATAGGTTTGATTTACAATACTATCCAAGCATTGCTTCAAATATTTTGAAACATTATATACTGGAATTATAACCGTAATCAGTGGATTCATTTGTATTTATAATTTGTAAACAAAAACGTTCATAATATAGGTAAAAGCAAAATAAGCTAGTATAACTTTGACAATAACTTGATGCTGATTTTCAAAAAATTTATGCTTTATAAGTGGATAGATAATAATAATACCCAACATAAACCACGAGAGATAGGCCAAACGGTTAGAATAGTTAGATCTAATTACTAAAATCCAAAAGGCATTACAAAACAAAAAAACATTAAGCAATTGCAAATACAATTTATCTTGATATTTTTGTTTGTAAATATAATACCATCCTGCAAAAACACCAGAGGCACTATAAACTAAGAAATCCCAACGAAATCCCACATTCAATTCTACTCCTTCCGCAGCTTGATCAAACTGTCCTAAATAAACTCCAATAGCTTTTTCCTCTACAATTCCAACAGTCATAAAGAAATTTGTAAAAAAACCTCCTAGAGCTAATGATAAAGGAATACAGGCTAGCCACAAATAAAAATAGGCTTTCGAATTGTTGTATACTAAAGTAGCGATATAGGCAAATAATGGCAACAGCATTGATTTATGTACAAAAGTACTAGTAAACAAAATTGCTAAAACTATAAACTTTTTATCTTTAGATAATCCATACAAAAAAAGACTTGTGGCTATACCATTTCTTAATCCATTAGTACCATAGGTCCAAAAAGAAAAAGAAATTACGAGCATAAAAAAACCATAAAACCAGTAGTCTTTAAAGAATTTTTTAGAGGCCAAATATAAAGGAACCAAATATAGAAAAGTACACAGAAAGAAAAACACAGAAGAACTGGCTATTTGAGCCACACCAAATTTAAAATATTCAAAAAGTACATCTTTTTCAATCTTTAATGGTGCTCCAGAAGCATAGGTTTGAAATTGTCTATCATAAATTACCATATCTCCAAATCGATAATTCAAGGGACGTAAACCAATATAAAATAATAAAATAACAAAAATGACAAAACCCAAAACTTTTTTTGTACTCAAATTTTGAGAAGACTCTAATTTTGTTCCACCTTGTGCCAATACAACCAAGGTCATTAACAATAAAAATTGATAATATAAGTTAGTGTAATATTCGGCAGGTATTAGATTCATTAACTATTTTTTTCTATTATTCTTGCAGGATTTCCTACTGCAACACCATGTTTTGGTACATCTTTAACAACTACAGCACCTGCGCCAATTATGGCATTATCACCAATGGTTACACCTCCTATTACAATACATCCGGCGTGCAATTGTACGTTATTTCCAATAATTGGTTTTTTTCCATCCTTTTCACCCAAAGTAACTAAATGATTTACATAAACATTTTCACCTATAGAAGTAGCGTTCAAAATCGTTGCATAAGGATGTGCCAATTGCAATCCAGCACCAATTTTAGTTTGGACATCTATAGTAAAAGAATCTTGTTTTGGATAAAAAATTCGTAATATTTTAGAAAAAATTCCTTGTGTTCTAAAGTAAAACAATGTTCTAAAATACTTACTCAACAATAACGCTTTGGTCAAATCATAACATTGATTAATGACTCCTTGCTTTGCTGAAGTTCTAGCATACAAGTCGCGAACGATAACTTCTTTATTACTAGACAACAAAAACAATACTCCATGTGGAATAAAAAATAGTTGACCAAAAAATAAAAAAAATGTTCTCATCATGATTTAGCAAATATAATAGTATTCCATAGATTCATCACTTTTGGTAGCATATAATTTGATGCGTTCTCTTGAGCCTTACTTCCCATAGCTTTCAAAAGTGATGTGTTTTCAGCAAGTTGTTCTAAGCAATTTATATAGGCATTTTGATCGCCAACAGCTACTATAAATCCATCTTCTTCATTGTGTATTATATTTCTAGGACCTGTTGGACAATCATAGGAAATTACTGGAACTCCTGCAGCATTGGCTTCCAAAATAACCATTGGAAAACATTCTTGAATAGAAGTCATTAATAAAACTCTTGCGCTTTGTAAAACCCTTGAAACTTCATTGGTTTGTCCTTTGAATAGTATTGTTGATTCTAATTGCTTTTCATGAACTAAACTAAAAATTTTTTGATAATATTCATTCCCAATAGAACCATATAAATGCAATTCCCACTTTGGATGATTTTTGTAAAACTGTTCCCATACCTCAACCATACTTTCTAAATGCTTTACTGGAGCAAACCTAACAATAGCTATGGCTACAAGTGGTCTTTGAGATAAAGCAATTAAAGGTTCGTTTACCTCTTCCTCAATTGGATTTGGAATAACCACCGTATTATTTGAATAATAAAAGCTTTGTTCTTCTTTACTTAATGTTACTAAATAATCATATCTTGATTCTACAAAAATTAGAATTTTATTTTTGATTCCTAAATTGGAATCGTAAAATTTTGTGTAGTGAAATTCCTTAATTGTTTTAGTCTTTCCTTTAATAAAAAAAGGCAAAACATAAGTAATCGGAATATGTGAAGCAACTAAAATAAAATCGGGTTTTTGCTGAAAAATATAGCGTTGAATTTTTAAAATATTTTTGAATAATTTAAAAATATTAACACTACTAAAATAACTTTTTGTTCTATCAAAGTCTATGGCTAAATCTTGAAATTTAACCTTATCGTTTAAATCGTAAATTATTGGTTTTCCAGCTTGTTCAGTACTTAAAATAGTTACATCATAGCCAAAGACAGCACTCCAATAATTGGCTTTTATAGCAACCAATTTCTCAATTCCACCATGAGAATGCATCTGATCGACAAGGATAACTATCTTTCTCATGACAGCAACGATTTAAAAAGTACATCCCATTGATTGCATATTGTTTCTGGTAAAAATCGCTTAACATTAACTTTAGCATTGTTTCCTATCTTAGTTCTCATAGCATCGTCTTCAATAAGCAATAATAACTTTTGGGCTAACAAATCTACATCGCCATTAGCAACTAAAAAACCATCTTCACCATCAGCAATAATATCGCTTGGACCATACGGACAATCAAATGAAACACATGGAACTCCACATGCCATAGCCTCAATTAAAACCATTCCAAAACCTTCATAACGAGATGACATTACATAAATAGAGGATTCTAGATATTTTTTCTCAATAGATTTAACTGGTTCAAAAAAACTAACATTATCATTAATCTTTAGAGCTATCGCAAGAGATTCCAAACCTTCTGATGGTTCTTTTTTTCCATAAATTTCTAATTGCCAATCAGGTTGTTGAGCAACCACTTTTTGCCATGCTTGCAATAATAAATCATAACCTTTCTGATGACTTTGTTTACCAACTGCAATAACTTTTTTAGCAGTAAGTGATGCAGATGCTTCTGGATAAAAAGACAACGGATTGGAAATAACTTCTAAATTTTGCAAAGGCCATTCTTTACAATTTTCGTTAGTAAGCACAACGAATTTATCGTATTTTTTTGCTAAAATATTCATTAAAAAAAATTGAAACTTTGCAGTAATTCTTTTTAAAAATCCAGCATTTTTTCCAATCGAAATAGTTTTGGAAACATGACGTTCATAAATCATTTTGGCTTTTGACTTAATCAATAAAGGAAGGAAAAAAGCTTTCAATCCATCGTCGCAAACCAAAATCACATCAGGTTTTACTTGAGAAACCACCTTTTTTAACCCAGAAATATAACTTTTTATATACGATACTGGATTTCCTGAAACTGAAATACTATGCAAATTTATTTTAGGACTAAAGTCATAAAACAATTTGAGATGTGAATCATTCAAACAAACAATATGAACTTGATAACCCATCTTTTCAGCCAAATAACTTGCCTTGATAGACAGAACACGTTCTAATCCACCAGAGCCATTTAAGCCGTTTGTGATGTATAATAGTTTCATGAATTATGCATGGAAAATTGTTCTTAAACAAAAACCTTGTGTAAAAGGTAAAATATCAAACTCTTGCGAATGCACTCCAATAGTTTTGGTATCGCCTTGTGAAAAATCTACAACACCATCTCTTCGAGTTACTTGTTTTAAATAATTTAGAGCTTTAACTTTGGCTTGCTCACTTTCATTAGCAATACTTGAAATAGCTTTGGCTTTAGCAAAAAACCACGCTAAAGTGGCTGTAGCAGAGGAATCAAATTGAGATTGCCTGTTCGTTATTAACCAATTCCAACTTCCGTTATCATTTTGAAAAGAAAGTGTCATTTTTGCAAAGGCAATTACCATTTGAGTCACCTCATCCTTTTCAGGATGTCCATCTGGCAATTCACTCCAAGCATCAATTAATCCAATCGCATACCAACCTAAACCTCGTCCCCAACCGAATAATCCAACTGGTAAATTTGTTTTAATATTGTAAGTATGACAGGGTATAAAATGATTAGCTAACATTCCGTGAGAATTAAAAACACGTATTTGATTAATTCCTAAAGCGATCGCTTCTGGTTGATTAAAAAGCAAACCATAGCGCACTAAAAATGGAGAAATAAAACCAATAGTATCTACATAACGATAATCCGAAGTATGTTTTCTGTAAGCTATCGTACCATCAGAACCCTTCAAATTTAAAATCATTTCATACAAAAAATCAAAGGCCGGTCTATACTTTGTATAATCAAAACCATCTAATTTCAATAAAGCATATCCTAAAATTACCGAATCAACTTCGGTTGGTGGTAAAATCCAGTTTCCTTTTGAATCTAATTTTGAAGTAACGAAGGAATTAATGGAATTATCTAACTCCTTGTTGCGAGTTGTACTTTTATATTCATTTAAACCAAGAAGTAAAGCTGCTTCTTGCCAACTTTGAATAGCATTTCGTTTATAATTTCCTTTTAAAATATCAATTATTATTAAACGCGTATTATCGGTTACTTTTATAGTAGGTGTTTGCTTTAACCATCGCACAGCAATAATTTTTACTTTTTCTTTCCACTCTTCATCATTGGAAAACCTTCCAATTTTAATACGGCTTTGCCAAGTATTCAATTGTGGATACAAGTCAATAATTAGAACCAATAAAAGTGTAAAAAATACTATAAGTAGTAAGTAAACCATATTTTTTATTTAACAAATCCTACTGTGTTTGCCATCTTCTCTATCATTTCTTGCTTCATAGCATCTGTAATAGAAAAATCTAAGGTATATTCTTCTCCAAACTTTGGTGATGTTTCAAAAGTTGATTTCAACTTGGTTTCATATTCGGCAACAGTGCAAATAACTCTGGCTGGATTTCCTGCTACAACAACATCTGCTGGAACCGATTTAGAAACAATACTTCCTGCTCCAACTATGGAATTATCCCCAATAGTTACACCAGGCATAATAAAAGCTCGGGCACCAATAAAACAATTATTCCCAATTTTTATTTTTCCAATTCTGGAATAATCCAAGCTTCTTTTTGTACTTGTATCGTGTGCTAACAAGTAAACTTGAGGTGCAAAAACAACATCATCACCAATTTCAATCAACCACGAATGAGCATAATCAATAGTACAACCTATCAAGCCATAACAATTTTTTCCAACCTTCATTCCTGCTTTTATATTAGCTTCTAAGGTGAGTTGCTCTGGAGTTATTCCCTTTATCTTATAATATATTTTTTGAATAATTCTCTGTATCATATTACTTCACAATTAGTTTTCTCATTTTCAAATAAGAGTAATATCCTCTTGGAAATAAAATTAAATATAAACATTTATCTTTAAATGAGGGTAGTTTATCAAAATAACTAGTGCCACTCAGCAAAGAGTTAATGGCTAAATGAATAAAACTCCAAATATAAGTTTTTGGATATCTTGAAAAAGAATAGGTTTTATTAGCAATCAATTGAAAATATGAAAAAGCTAAAGATTTGATATACCATAGTTTATAAGAGCTATCAGACAAACCTTCTTCTAAATATTCTTTATATTGTAGTACTTTATTTAAGGCTAAAACATCATATTTTTTTGACATTTCATGCCATACAACCGCTTCAAATACAAAACGAATTCCTGCTTCTTCTGCAAATGGATATTCCTTCATCACACTAGTTTTGAAAGCAACCGATTTGTCTCCGCTCAAATGATGTTTCAAATAATAATCTGAAAATGACAATTGCCATTCGTCTTCCAAAAAAGCATCACCAACAAGTTGACCATTAGTAAATTCTGACAAACCTATAATACCGCCTATTTTGTCATTATCTTTAATTTTTATCCATGCATCAGTTGTCAATTGTATTGCATCTTTTGACAAAAAATCATCACTATCTACAATAAAAAATAAAGTACCTTTAGCTTTTTGAACACCATAATTAATAGCTGTGTGCTTTCCGCCATTGGGTTTGCTGTAGTATGAAATTGAGATTTTATTTTCTGAAATGAAATTAGCTACTACTTCTTTAGTAGTATCTGTACTACCATCATCAACAATTAGCCATTCAAAATTAGTAGCATTTTGCTCTAAAAGACTTAGATACAATTGTGAAAGCAAGTGAGCTCTATTGTAACAAGGTGTAAAAATGGTAATCAAGTTAGCACTATCCATTAGAAATCAAATTGTAAAATTTAGTTACTTCATTTTCAGTGCCAAAGGTAGTATTTTTCAAATTATTGGTTAAATCCGCTTGAAGTGAACTATTACTGATAAGTTGCTCAACTTTTTCGGAAATTGAAATAGCATTCATATCGGCTATTAAACCTGTAACACCATTATCTATTTGATCTTTGGCCGAACTAAAATTGGTAACCACTATAGGTTTATGCAATAACTTTGCTTCTTCCAGTGAAATGGATTTTCCTTCAAAAAAGGAAGGCAAAATAAAGGCCGAAGCATTACTAATGTAGGCATACGGATTACTCTTCAATCCAAGAAAAAACAAATACTCAGAAACTCCATAGTTTTTAGCGTCATTCAAAAGAGCCTCTTTTTGATCGCCATCGCCAATAAGATACCAGCGCACTTTGTGACCTTTTTCGATTAAAATTTTAAGAGCTTCCAAACCCATGAATAATCCTTTTTCTTTGGCAATTCGACCAACATACATAAGATTAAAATAAGTCGAATCAAAATTTACATCAATACGTTCTTTACTTAATTCTGTGATAATCTTTGATGAAATAATATTTTCAATAGTAATGATTTTTGTGCTTAAATCTGGAAGTTTACTTTGCAATCGTTCCGTCAATCCATCTGAAACAGTGACGATATGATTTAATTTTTCGAAATAGTATTTATCATTATCAAAATCCAATTGCAGTTTTTCCAAATCAGTGTGAATCCATCCTATTTTGCTTTTAGCTTTTACTTTATCAACACAAAAATAGATAGGATTTTTCTCTTGGAAACCAATCGCAACATCATATTCTTTCTCAAGTTTAGAAAGCCCTTTAGAATAATATTTCCAAAAATACTGTTCTTGCAAAACACCACTTTTATATTTTTTAGATAAAAGAAACAATACTATTCTTAAATAAATAGCTCTAAAATTAAAATTCTTAAGAGCTTTCACAATAGCACTTTTGGTACTGGAATACAAATAAGGCACAATGGTTTGTTCCTCTAGAACCACTACTTCTTTGGGAAGGTTCTCAAAAAAAACACCTTCGTGCTTGAACACAAATAAATCTAATGCATACTTTGAATAATCTATGGTTTGCAAAAGAGAAACAAGTGCTTTCTCAGCACCGCCACAGTTCAAATTATTGATAATAAAAAGGAGATTTTTTTTATTTTCAGCCATTTACTAAAGTATAAAATTTATCTATTTCATCTTCTGAACCTAAAGATTCTTTAGATAAATGTAAAGATAATTCATTTTGTAAACTCTCATTTTGCAATAAACTTGTTAAAGCATCTGCCAAACTATTGGCATCCATCTCACAAATAATTCCATTTTTTAAATGGTTAATTTGGTCTTTTGCTGTGGTAAAATTGGTAACCACAATCGGTTTATGCAAAAGTTTTGCTTCATCCAATGCAATTGATTTTCCTTCATATCTTGAAGGTTGCACAAAAATTGTGGTTTGCTTTATATAAGGATAGGGATTCTCTTTAATGCCTAACAAAACAACATGCTTTTCTAAACCATTCTTAGTTATAGCTTGTTCTAAAGCTGTTCGCTCTGCTCCTTCACCAATGATGTACCAAACAAAATTTAAACCTAGCTTTTTCAATAGTGCAGCTGCTTCAATTGCTAAGTCAAATCCTTTTTGTGGGTGCAATCGACCTATTGATAACAAACTTGGTTTTGTAGTATCAATAGTTACTGATTCTTCCGCCATTTGATGAATTAATTTGGCAGAAACTATATTGTATAACAATTGAACTTTATCTTTTTGAGTAGGAAAAACTTCTTTTAAAACCGTCACACATTGTTCAGATACTGTGGCGATGGTGTTCAACTTTTCAAAATAAGGCAAATCGAAAGAAGCGTCTAAATCTAATTTCACATAATCGTTGTGAATAAAACCAATCTTTCTTTTTGCTTTTACGCAATCAACTACAAAATAAATAGACGATTTTTCTAAAAACCCAATGGCTGCATCATATTCTTTTGGAAGTGAAGCAATTGATTTCTTCAAATGGTTCCAAGAATATTGCTCGGCTTTTCCTTTATTCTTAATAACATTAGATTTAAAAGTATAAAGCAATCTTGAAAATGCCATATCCATTTTTCCTTGCTTTAAAAAACTAACAATAGCAGAAGACAATCCAGAAGTAAATGTTTTATAATCGTCGTTAAGATATAGTAACTTAACATTTTTGGGCAATTGCTTTAAGAAAATTCCTTTAGGTACAAACAAAACTAAATCAACATCATACTGTTCATAGTTGATGCAGTTTAGTAAAGTCACCAAACTCTTTTCACCGCCTCCGGCTTCAAGACTTGGAAGTACAAAAAGTAATTGTTGCTTCATTAAGTTAATTCAAATAAATACGTTACCGCTTTCTTAGCATTCTCTTTTATAGTAGGAATGTTGTTAGCCAAAGTTAGAATTAGCTGTTGTTCCTCTGATACCATTTCATCAAATGCTACTATTAATTTTTTACTATCCGAAATTTCATTGATACTTAAAACTAATTTTTCTGAACCAAAAATATCTTTAGCAATACCTTTAGATTTTACGCTATATCCCAGAACTAAAGTAGGAATTAATGAAGAATATGCAGCAATAGTAGCATGTGTTCTAGCGCCAATAAAGAAACGCATTTTAGCAATTAATCCTTTATATTCAATAGCATTCAAGTTATTTGGCAAAAGTAAAACACGTCCAGTAGCTTTAAAATCATTATAGAATTGTTGCAATACTTCATAATCATTATTGCCTTGAATAAACACATGTGGTGTCAACGCAATGGTCATATCTGTAGTATCAATAATATGCTGAATAAGTAGATAAGCCGCTTGTTTAGAAGCCTCATTACGTTTCCAAACCAGTGGACTAAAATTGAACCCAATAGTATTGCTTTCTTGCCAACCTTCAGGCGTTTGCATTGCTTCTTTTTGCATAGTAAATGCGCCATCCGCAACCAACTTCACATTAGAAACACCTCTATTCTTAAGAATAGTATAAGTTAGAGTTTCACGTGCTAAAACTAAATCCATCGATTTTAAATCGGCAATTTTAGCGTCAGATAAATCTTCATCACCAATAGAAGAACCCCAAAGCACCAATTTCTTTCCTGCTTGCTTTATTAGTTTATCAACTTCATAAATCCAAGGTTGTTCACCATAACAATAGTTATCGCCTCCAATAGATAAAAAAACATCATGTTCTGGAATTAATTTAATGATGGAATTAAACTTTGCTCTGTAGTAAAAAGTCTCATCGTTTTGGAACTTAACTTTTAAAGCCGAAACGATTCCTTTTAATGAAAATCTATTAATGTCCAATTGTCTTGTATCATATACCTTATCAATATTTGGAATATGTAAATCGGATTGATAATCAAAAGAAGCTAAATTGATGATGGTTTCTGGATATTTGGCTTTGATCAAATCAACTGCCGATCGCACTATAGCTTCGCATCCTCTATTCAAACTTCCGGCGTGAAAAAATAATAATATCTTCATGATTTATCTTTTATTTCGTAGGTTACTGTAAGCTATAACTAATGAAATTAGTACTGATAACTTGTGTTTTATGGCAAACAAAACCACTCTTTCGTATTTCGATTTTTGTAAAAATACAGTTTTATAATAGTCTTTAAAAATTTTGATAGTTGTTTTACTAGTAAGAAGTTCTTTGACTAACAATTTTCTTGTTTCAATTTCAATCGCATTTACTGGATTATAATATTCATGCAACAAGGAAACCACTTTTGTAATATACTTATGTGCTTTTAATACTGAAATATTTGAAGCATCTAAATAGGCATTTTGCAAATGGGAATAGTCATTTTCATACTCTTGCTCAATACGTTGAAAATAGTTTTTGCCTACTATATTTCGTGTAGCACTTCCTGAAACATCAATGTAATGATAACCAGCATAAGACAAAAAATAGACTTTGTCAGCTTTAGCAAAACACAGACTATTAAACCAACCATCTTCTCCAAGCGGAACACCTTTGGGAAAAATGATAGCATTATCTTTTATTAAGCTCGTTCTATAGAGTTTATTCCAAATCGAATTTATAGTTTCATGACTTATAAAATAAGGAAGAATATCTTTCTTTATAGTATTCGATTCATAAACCGCATGTTCTTTAAATGGCGCTTTAGAAGTAAAAGCAGTTCCATCTTGTGACGAAAAATAATTACAAACCGTAATATCCAAATGGTGCTTTTCTGCTGTTTGGTATAAGGTATCAAAGAAATTATATTCTACATAATCATCAGCATCAACAAAACCTATATAAGTCCCTTGAGCTATTTTTAAACCTGTATTTCTGGCTTCGCTGACACCTTTATTTTCTTGATGAATTAACTTAATTCGAACATCTTTTTGTTGAAATTGCTCTAAAATAGATTGACTAGAATCTGTAGAACCATCATTCACAAAAATAAATTCGCATGAAGCTAAGGTTTGTGACAACAATGATTTTATACAGCGCTCAAGAAACTTGTCGGCATTATAAACAGGAATGATTACAGAAATAGTCACCATAGCTTTTATTTTTTTTAACGCTTTTTAATATTGTGAGCTAATAAATAAACTTTTTGCTTGTAACCTAAATACTTTTGATACGATGAAAACATAAAAAAACTACCCTTGAGATATGGAAATTTTTCTGACATGTCAACAAGAATACGATTTAAACCAAGGTCTTTCATAACCGATTGAACTTCATTAAATCGTTTTTCATTCATTTCTGGCATAATACTTAACTCTACTGTTCTTGTCATAAAAATAGTAATAACTGCATCAAAGAACTTTTGTTGAATTGCAGTTGGATTTGGATGAACTTCTTTTTGAAAAGCTCTAATGTTTTTTATCCCTTTGATATAACCATAATAAGAACGTTCAGTATAACCTTGTTTACTTATAGAGTTCATTCTAAAAGTATATTTATAGTAAGGAATATCAATATAAGAGCAACGTGAAGCTCTGGTTTGTGACAAGGCATTAAAAACGGTTTCGGTTCCTAAAAGGATTTCTTTATCAAAGATAAACCCTTGGGTTAATGACCTTCTGTATAAAGTAGCCGGAAAAGTTCTTCTTGGATGCTCAAATCCAGGCAAAATCTCTTTAGGATTTCCACAATCAGGTAGCTCTTGAAGATAGTTTCCGTTTTCATCATATTGTGTCATTCTTAGGTAAAGAATGTCTAGGTTTTCACCTTCTGCTTTCTTCATTATTGTTCCCAAACTATAGTGTTCGATAGCATCGTCTGAATCTAAAAAAGTAAGATAAGTACCTCGAGCTTTTTCTAGTCCTCTATTTCTTGCTTCTGAATCTCCAGTATTCTTTTGGTCGATAACCACTAAATTCTTGTGCTTTTTTTCGTAATCTCTTAGAATTGACAAACAAGAATCAGTTGAGCCATCATTTATAGCAATCAACTCATAATCATCTTCGGATAAATCTTGATGAAACACACTGTCCAAACATCTTACTAGATAACTTTCAGTGTTGTAAATGGGTAAAACGATACTTAACTTCATAACTTTTATTTAGTGATATTTATCCTTTTTTTACTATTGTGAAATAACTGCAATAAAAAAATGCACCCATGTTGTACAATTTCTTTTGGAGCCAAATTGCTTTAGAATAATTATAGTCTGTTTTTAAAATAGTCACTTTAGGCAAACTTTTTTGAACAAAACGAGTAAATTCAATTTTTGAATTAAAAGATGAAGCACCTTCTAAAAAACTATTCAACAAATAAATAATTACTTTTTCGTATGCCAATCTTTTATTCTTTAAAAAGTTAGGATCCAAATTATCAACTCTCTTACACAAGTCTATTAATTTAGAATAAGACACAACTCGTTTCTTTAAATTTTCCATATTAACTGCTGTGGTTATACTTCCTTGTCTTCGACGATAATAATACAAAGCAACTGGCAATTTACAACAAGATGATATAGAACCGAAGCAACTTAAATTAAAATAATCATCTTCGTGCATCAAACCGGGTGCAAACTGTAGTTTATTCTGTTTTAAAAACTGATGAGAATAGATAAAGCAGCAGGCACTTGTAAAGAAAAAACTAGACTGGTTGATAAAATCAGTTCCAGTTGTTTTGTTTATTTCTTGAATATTATAGGCCTCTGTAAGTCCATCTTTATCCTCATAATAATCAAAATTAGAGAAACCTACCACTTCATAAGGCATAGATTGAAGTGTTGAAAAAAGTAATTCTAAGGCATCTGGTGCTATCCAATCATCACTATCAACAAACCATATATAATCTCCAGTTGCATTTTTAAGTCCTGTATTTCTTGCAACACTCAATCCACCATTTACTTGATGAAATAAGTGAATTCTAGAATCAAGTGCCACATAACTTTCACATATAGAACTAGAAGTATCCGTAGAACCGTCATTTATCAATATAATTTCTATGTTTTTATAACTTTGATTCATCACGCTATCAATGCATTGTCCCAAATATTGAGCTACATTGTAAACAGGAATTATTATAGAAATTTTTGGTGTCATCGTCAATTGGATTTACAGTTTACTATAAATTATAGATTTTAGTTTGAACTTAAATTCAAAAAACAACAGATTGTGTTTGCAATCAATTTTTAGTAATTCTAAGAGTAAATAATATTTATTGCAATATTTTTTATTAGTAATAGAGCGATTTATCCGTTGAATTAAATAAAAACGTTTGTCTAAAATAAAAGAGTGATAATCACTTTTCTGAACCGTTTTGTCTGTTAACCTTCTTTCAAAAGCGTCTTCTTTCGCAACAATTTGCCAATATTCTGCTTTAAATAAATTAGCATTGGCTGAAATACTATTGGAATTAATGCGATAATAATAAAGAAAATCATTTAAAAACAAATGAGATCCTGTTTCTTCCAATTTGTAATATAAATCTTGGTCAACGGCTCTTTTAAACTTAGAATCAATTCCGCTGGTTTTTAAATAACTACTCCTTCTAAAACTACAAAAATGCGTTATCGCTCCTCTGCCATAAGTTAAATAAGAAGTTCCGTTAGGCAATGCTTCGCCATGAGTACCTTCGCCAGTTTTATTCAAAAACAAATCAGTAAAATAATATTTAGAGGAAACCAAAGAAACCGTTGGATGAAGTTTAAAAGAGGAAACCATTTTTTCTAAAGCAGTCACCACAATAGCATCATCTGGATCTACAAAAGCACATACTTCTCCAGTTGCCAAAGAAGCACAACGTCTTTTGGTATAGCCGCAACCTTTATTATGCTCATTAAAATATAACTTAAATCGGGAATCGTTTGCAATTAATTTTTCAATCACCTCAACAGAATTATCGGTAGAGGCATCATCAACAATTATAACTTCAAAATCCTGGTAGCTTTGATTCATAATACTAGCATAACAGTCCTTAAAAAAAGAACCATTGTTATAGTTGGCTATGAGGATTGAAAAAAGCATTAATTTGTACTTTTTAGTAATAATTTTAAATCTGAAAGCCTTTTATCTTCGGATATACTTGACTTTAACATCTCAACATTTTTATCTAGATTATCTTTTGATTCCTGTATAATTTTATTTAAGTCTTGTTGCTCGATTTCTTCTGCATCATAAATTTTTATTCCCATACCATCTAAATAACCTTTTACAGCGTTTTTATATTTTAAAAAAACTGGTTTTCCTAAACTTAAAGCCGAACAAATATTACCAAAAGCTTGTTGTCTGTTATGATACATAAAAACAATATCGATAGTATTTAAAAATTTTACATACTCGTCTCTTCCCATAAAATTAGTAATAGGAATAAAACGGTCTTTAAAAATTTGTTTTCCTTGGTCAATAATTTTTTCAACTTCATTTTTACTACCACCATACGAAAGTGGACAAATAACAACAATGTTACTTATATCTTTTAATTTTTCAAAAGCATCTAAATGATTGTTGGCAGCATTGGCAGAATTACCCACCAATATATTAATTTCTTGAGAATTGACTACCTTTTCTCGGCTTATTTGCTGTGCCCTATCAAAATTTTGGTCATAAAAACCCGATACATTTTTTGCTCGAAAAGCTGGATACAACTCTTTAATTTTATGGTAATCTTGATAAAATAAATCATTTTTATCTAAACAAATTAAAAAATCTATCCTTCCTACATATTTGTTTTTTAAAGCATAGGAAAGGTTTAAATTTTTTTTAAAAAAATAAGCCCTTTTCACCTGTCTTAATAAACTTATAGGATTTAATGTAAACTTAATTCTCGGATATTTTAGTTGTTGCTTTACATTTTGCAAAGTAATTTTATCATAAACCCATTGATGGTGCCAAAAAGGCTCACAATAAAATTCGCCTCCCCAAATCATTACATAAATCTTGTTAGGTAAATCAAATAAAACCTCAGATATCCACATATCATACCAATGAACAAAGATAGCATCTGAACTATTAATACTCTTTAATCGTTCTTTAATTACTTTCTTATCATTCCCGATATACTCAATTTTTCGTTTAGTACTTACATAATTAGTATCATTTTCTTGACCTCGAAATAGAAAAATGTTGTTTTGCTCTTCGCCAATTGCGTAAACATCTTCTATATAAGAATCCAAAAACTTATCTTGTACCATTATATGATAATTCATTCTTATTTCAGTAAATTTGAAATGAATTCAACTTGCTCAATACTCAATTCATAGAACAATGGTAGGCGCAACAATCTATCAGTAAAACAATCTGAATTAGTTAGTTCTCGACCATCGTGTTTTGATATATAAAAAGGGCTTGAATGAAGCGATATATAATGAAAAACTGCCAAAACTCCATGATCTTTTAATTTTTGAATCGCTTTAGTTCTTTCGTCTAAATTATCAAAAATGATATAATACATGTGAGCATTATTAGTAGAATAATCTGGTGTTATCGTTAAAGTAAACTTTAATTTTTCTTGATTTTTTTTAAAAAAAACATCGTAAGTATTCCATAGCATCTTACGTTTATCTTGAATGAAATCAATATTTTCAATTTGAGCCCATAGAAAAGCAGCAACAATTTCTGATGGCAAAAAAGAACTTCCTGTATCGACCCAACCATACTTATCTATTTCGCCTCTAAAAAATTTAGATCTGTTTGTCCCTTTCTCCCATATAACTTCGGCCCTATCGATAAACTGCTCATCATTAATAGTTAACATTCCACCTTCTCCAGCAATAATATTTTTAGTTTCATGAAAAGAAAAAGCGGCCATATGACCTATGCTTCCTAATGCTTTTTTTATCCCATTTTTATCAATGTAATAATTATCAATTGCTTGCGCAGCATCCTCTATCACAATAAGATTATATTTGGATGCAAGTTCCATAATTTTATCCATATCGCATGCTACTCCAGCATAGTGAACTGGTACAATTGCTTTAGTTTTTGAAGTTATTAATGCTTCTATTTTATCGGCATCAATATTAGGATTATCACTATAGGAATCCGCAAATAAAATTTTTGCGCCTTGCCTGATAAATGCTAAAGCAGTAGAAACAAAGGTATAGCTAGGAATTATAACTTCATCGTCCTTTTCTATGTTTGCTAAAATTGCTGCCATTTCTAAAGCATCAGTGCAAGATGTTGTTAGCAAACATTTTTTAAAACGATATCTATTTTCAAAATACTGTTGACACTTTTGGGTAAAAACACCATTACCAGAAATTTTTCCAGATAAAACAGCATCTTGAATATAATTGGTTTCTTTACCTGTTAAAAATGGTTTATTGAATGGTATCATTTCTTCATTATATTAGGTGTAAATTTAGCCTTTGCTGGTAATAAAAATTTCATGAAATAAATCTCTTCTTCGCTAAGTCTCTTAGTATATTCTCTAGTAGTTACATTAAAATAAGTAACTTTTGTATTTGCTATGTCGATACTATCAAAATCTTTAACAATTTGTATAGTCTTGCTATTACTATTAAATTGATTAAGGTATTGTACCATTTTATTATATTTTTCTTCTACTGAAATTGTTTCAAATTGAAAACCTACTTTATCAGAAATTGATTTTGCTGGAGATCCTGCATATATCTCGTTAAAAGCCATATCTTTCGTTACAACAGAGCCAACCATTGCCATAGATTTATCTTGAGCTGTGATTGGTGAAACAATACAATGTCCAACAAACCATACGTCATTTCCAATTATCATTGGTTTTTCATTTAAAAAACGACAACCTTCCAATGTGTCACCATACTTTATGTGACTCCATATTTGCGAATGTGCACCAATTCCACAATTATTTCCTATTGTAGTTCCTCCGATACTATCAATAATAGAATATTGTCCAATCCAAGCATTATGTCCTATCTTACAAGGTAAATAACCATGTATATTGGTATCGTGTTGTATTTTAGAATAGTCGCCTAATTCAAAATCATCACAAATTATTTGAACGTTTGCTCCTATATAACAATTATCACCAATTACAATACGTTTGGCTTTACCATTAACTCCTCGAATTACAGCTGATGGATCAATAATTGTGTTAATACCTATTTCAATATCAATACTTTGTATCTTGTTCATAATAAATTTAACTTTAAAAATTAGCTTTTATTAAAGATGAGTGACCCAACCTTATCTTCTTTTCAGGATTAAAAAAATTAGATTCTAAAACTGTTAATGAAAGTGCGTTTTGTAATACATCACAAAAATCTTTTGGGGCAGTCGATTTATAAGACACTTGATAATTGAAGTTATAATTTTGTGGTCTTAAGTTTAACTCCGGAATTGAAAGCGAGAATATTGAGTCTTGTATTTTACCAAATTCATGAGACATCTCATCAGAAACCCATCCCACAATTCTATTTTCATAATTGTCAGCAAAATTGCAGGCCACTATCATTTCATCCAAATTGACATTTGCATCTTTTTCAAAATGAAATTCTATTTTTAAATAATCGCCACTAAAAATCTCAGATATTACTTTGTTGTTTTTATCTTTAAAAATAATATCATTAATTTGAATTTTTCGATTACCAACTTTATCTGTTCGCAAATGTATTGGTGTTCCTATTTGACCATTTGTATCGTTAAGATAAGTTTCAATGGTTTGATCAATTTTACCCTGAAAATTTAACTTACCATTTTTAAGATAGATTCCCGAATTACATAATGTCTTTACAGCGGCTAAATTATGACTAACAAACAAAACGGTTCGTCCTTCACCTTTACTTACATCGCCCATTTTGCCCAAACATTTTTTCTGAAATTCGGCATCACCTACTGCTAATACTTCATCTACAATAAGAATCTCGCTTTCTAAATGAGCAGCAACAGCAAAGGCTAGTCTTACATACATACCCGAAGAATATCGTTTTACAGGTGTATCTATATAGCGTTCAACTCCAGAAAAAGCTACAATTTCATCAAACTTTCTAGTAATTTCTGCTCGACGCATTCCTAGAATAGCTCCATTAAGATAAATATTTTCTCTTCCTGTCATTTCTGGGTTAAATCCTGTACCTACTTCCAATAAAGATGCTATTCTACCGTTAACTTTGAAACTTCCTGTTGTTGGTTTTGTTACTTTACTTAAAAGTTTCAATAGTGTACTTTTTCCGGCACCATTTCTTCCAATTATTCCAACAGCATCACCTTGTTGAATCTCAAAATTAATGTCTCTTAATGACCAAACATAGTCACTGTCACCAACAGAAGTTCTGTCATTGGCTTCTCCAATTTTAAGATAAGGGTTTTCTTTTCCTCTTACTTTATGCCAAAATCGATTTAAATCATGGGTTAATGTTCCTGTACCAACTTCTCCTAATCGATATTGTTTTGATATATTTTCTGCAATTATTGCTAATTCTTTCATAATAATTAAATAGAGTCCATAAATCCTTTTTCTACTTTATTGAAGGTGATGACACCCACAAAAAGTAAAACAACAACAAACAAAGTGGTATAAATCAAACTACTTGGTTCAAAATGTCCTGAACCCAAATAACCATATCTAAAACATTCAAAAATACCAGTTAATGGGTTAGCGTCTACAATCCATCTGTATTTTTCAGGCATGGCCGAAATTGGATAAACTACCGGAGTGGCATACATATACAATTGAATTCCAAAAGCTAATAAAAAACTTAAATCTTTATATTTGGTAGTCATTGACGAAAATATCATTCCTAATCCTAAAGCAAAACCAGCCATCAAAAGAATTAAAAGTGGCGTCATTAATATCCATAAATTGGGTTGAATTTGATTTGTAAAACTATAATAAACAACCACTGCAATAAATAATAAAAACTGCACACCAAATTTTAATAAACCCGAGAACACAATAGACAAAGGCATAATCAATCTCGGAAAATATACTTTTCCAAATATGGAGGCATTGCTTTGAAATACAGAAGAGGTTTTAACTAAAGAATCCGCAAAGTAATTCCAAATGGTAATTCCTGCTAAATAAAATGGTATTTGAGGTAAATCATCCGTTGATAATTTGGCAACTTGACCAAATAAAACCATATAAATCAATGAAGTCATTATGGGTTGCACAAAAAACCATATTGGACCCAAAATGGTTTGCTTGTAAAAAGTAATAAAATCTCTTTTCAAAAGCATTAGTAATAAATCGCGATAATGCCAAAGCTCTTTAAAATTTATCGAAAATAAAGAAGAATCTGCTTTAATTTCCTCAGTCCACAATTGTTTATTAGTACTCATATTTTAATAAAATTAGCAATCAAAATTCTCATATATAATCAAACCACTTTCTGAAGGAAAATCTTGCAAAGTAAATAGTACTTTACGTTTTATTTCATCTTCAATTTTTATTGCCAATTGGTCAATATAATCGGCATTCAATTCCTTTCCTACAATCAAAACCTCAATAACACCCGAATCGATACCATTAGCATAATCACCTAAGACAACTATTTGTTGTACTTGTCCCATTCGCTCTAAAATCATGTCAATAATAGCATCCAAACCTAAATGTTTGTATACTATTTGTTGCAATGTTTTAAATAAGGGATGTTTGATGTTAGCTTTATAGGAAACCCTATTCTGAGCCGCTTTCTTCTCCAAATAGCCAGCTTCAGAGAGGTTGTTTAATTCCTTTCTTATGGCATTGGTAGATTCATTCATCTCTTCTGCCAAGCCACGTAAATGACCATTATTAGCAGCATTGATAAAAAACTTTACCAAGATACGAATACGTGTTTTAGAAGTAATAAGTGTTTCTAACATAATTAGTTATGCAATAACGAGTAACAAAAGTACTCATTTATTTGAAACCACCAAATTAATTAATTGTAAATAACCAAATTTTATAAATAAGCAATGAAAGACAATATTTAAGTTATAAGTGATTTGTTATAAGTTATAAGTGTAAAATCAAAAATTAATAGTCTTCCAAAAGCATTCTCCTCCTCTGGAGGAGTGTCCGAAGGACGAGGTGGCTTTTAAACTAATAAACAAAAAGCAGATGTTAGATGTTAGATAGCAGATAACAGGCAACTGAAAACTGAACACTAAACACTGAGCACTGAAAACTGAAAACTGAACACTGAACACTGAACACTGAATACTGAACACTGAACACTGAACACTGAACCTGTCGAAGTGCGGTCACTGAGCCTGTCGAAGTGAAAAAGCCCTTCCGTTTCCGAAAGAGCTTTCCCTAATTATTCCGAGTCCAAAAGACAAGTTAACCTAATCTCAAATTTCAAACTTCAACACTGACATCTAACATCTAACATCTAACATCTGAACACTAATTAACCACTTTCTTAGTAGCCTTAAACCCATCAATAGTAGTTACTTGAACCAATAAAACTTGATTCGTTGTTCCTACATTGATTTTAGCTTCTGAAGCATTGATGTTGGTTTTTGCAACCAATACTCTACCTCTAATATCGTAGATAGTTACTTCTTGCATTGTAGTTCCTCCTGTACGGATAAATACATCATTTTGTTGTTTGATAACATTGATACTGTTTGCTGTAAAGCTGTTATCATTTGTTGTTAATGAAGTTTGGTAAACCAATTCAAAACGATTAGCAAAAGTTCCAGCAGCCGATGTGAAAGTATATGGAGTACTCAAGTTATGGTAAGAACCATCTTGATTGTCTTTAATATAAATAGCTTGAGCACCGCCTGCGAACAATCCATCAACGTGATCAATTGTAAAAGTATAGTTACCTGCAGTAGTTACTTTATAGTTTAACGGAACCACATCGGTTGCTTGGAAGGTTGGACGACCTTGAATAACATATGCTGTACTTCCGATAAGCATATTCAATGCAACTGCTCCATCATTAAAATACTTACTATCATAAGCATCAGCTCCTAAAGTAGCATTTGCAAAGTAACTAACTACAGCTTGAGAAAATTCAGCACCTGTTCCAGTTAAGTTTAACCAAATAGCATCTGCTTGCGTTGTTGGCGTAGCTACAGTAGTAGTTCTGAAGAACTGATTAGCATTATTTGCTACACGTTGACCGTTGTTAAATTCTAATGACGTTGCACCATCTTTTGCTTCAACCAAGAAACCTTGACCAGTTTGGATCACACCATTTGGTGAATTAGTAAAAGCTTCTCCATTATCTCCGTATAAACTAGAAGTAGTGTTCCAAGTACAATAGGATGCACTTGCAGCATTATTAGTTTTTCTCCAGAAGTATAATGTTGGTTCAATTGCGTTAGTATTATCAGTTGCAAATTGAGCAATATTAATAGGTGATGGATAAGGATTACCCACTGCATTAAATTGTTGCGTTGCACTTACATTAGCCAAAGTAATAGTTTTGGTTCCATTGTTTGGAACTCCTGTAAAGCTACCATTCCAAACAACTGGTGCTGTTGGGTGATTGTAAGGCAAACGAATTAAGTATCCTTTTCCTGTTGTAAATGGAACATTGTTTTGATCAATTCCGTTTACACCTGCTGCGTTAGTTCCTGTAACATTAAATCCGATTGAACTATTGTTATATAAGTTTGATGTTGTATCATAAACATAATAACGATTAGCAAATGTAAAAGGTGAAAATGCATACAATCCTTGTCCTGTAACTGGTGAAGACCATAAGGTATAATCCAAACGAATTAATGGATTAGACTGACGTCTAACTATGATGTTTCCTGTATTAACCGCAGAAGCGTTAGATTGGAATAAATTAGCATTATTATTTAATATAAATGAACTTCCAGAAGCAACCGTAATAGCTCCATTTAAAGTTACATTAAATCCAGAAGTAACACTTACAACGGCATTGTTAGAAACTGAAATACTACATGCATCAAAGTTAGCTCCAATAGTATAATTTCCTGTAAAGCTTACTGCCTTTGTACTTGTTGGTGTACCATTACTCCATGAAGTTCCATTCCAAGTTGTAGATTCAATAACTACAGTAGAAGAACCAGATAAAATAGCTGGACAAGTTCCATCTGTTACAGAAACTAAATTCAAGGTTTGTGTAGCTGTAGCTCCATTAACTGTAACCGTAGCCGAACCACCTGTTAAAGTAGCAGTAGTATTAGAACCACCATTCAAATTATAAGTAACCACAGCGCCAGAAGTACCTGTTAAAGTAAAAGTAATATCACTTCCTGAACAAACTGCCGGACCATTATTTCCTGAAATACTTGCTGTTGGTAATGGGTTGACTGCTACCGAAGAAGAACCTGTTAAAGTAGCTGGACAGATGCCATCTGTTACAGAAACTAAATTTAATGTTTGGTTAGCCGTAGCTCCTGTTACAGTAACGGTAGCCGTTCCGCCTGTTAAAGTAACTGTAGTATTTGCTCCTCCATTTAAGTTATAAGTAACCACAGCTCCTGAAGTACCTATTAAGGTAAAATCAGCAACAGCTCCTGAACAAATCGGACCATTATTTGATGAAATACTTGCCGTAGCCAATGGGTTAACTGTTACGGTAGAAGAACCTGTTAAGGTAGCTGGACAGATACCATCTGTTACAGAAACTAAATTTAATGTTTGGTTAGCCGTAGCTCCTGTTACAGTAACGATAGCCGTTCCGCCTGTTAAAGTAACTGTAGTGTTTGTTCCTCCATTTAAGTTATAAGTAACCACAACTCCTGAAGTACCTGTTAAGGTAAAAGTTGCATCAACTCCCGAACAAATCGGACCATTATTTGATGAAATACTTGCCGTAGCCAATGGGTTAACTGTTAAAACACCACTATTATTTGTTGTTCCATTCCAGAAACCTCCACCACCTACATTATAACCTCCATACTGCCAATCGCAGGTACCTTGCTTATAACGGAAGGTATAATAGAAAGTTCCATTAGTTGGTGCTGTAAAAGTATATTGGTACTCGTCATTATTAGTACCACCTCCTGATGAATTAAAACTAGCTGCAAACCAATTCGTCCAAGTAGCTGGGTTAGTATTAGCAGCATCATATCCAAATTCTACTGTAATTCCTGCACCTTGAGCTCCTGCTCCTGGAGTAACTCCTGGCTCAAAAACTTGTCCATAAGCCGTAAAACTAGCTCCTTCGCAAACCGTTTGTGAACCTGGAAATTGTAAATTTGCGTAATCAATAGCGCTAGAAATCGTTAAAATACCTGTTTGAGTAACAGCCGTAGCACATCCATTACCTGTTGTAGTAACAGTATAATTAAACACACCGCCTGCTGAAGGTATTCCGCTGATAGTAAATACACCAGCATTGTAGGTACCAGACATTCCTGCTGGCAATCCTATAATACCAGCTCCTGTAGCGCCTCCACCTACAGCATAAGTGATTGATGTTGGGAGCGCTGTATTTTGACAGAACGATTGTGTATTAGTACCCAATCCACTAGTTAAACTAATAGTATGTGCAGCATTCGTGTTAACAGTTAAAACACCATTTACATTGGTAGTTCCGTTCCAGAAACCTCCTCCTGAACCACTGTAACCGCCATATTGCCAATCACAAGCACCTGATTTATATCTAAAAGTATAATAGTAAACACCATCTAAAGAAGGCGTAAAATTATAAACATATTCGTCGTTATTACCCACATCAGAACCATAACCAGAGGTAAACCAGTTCGTCCAAGTAGCCGGATTGGTATTAGCAGCATCGTATCCAAACTCAACTGTAATTCCTGAACCTGCACCTGCACCCGGTGTTACACCTGCTTGAAAAACTTGTCCATAAACCGTATAAGTTCCACCTTGACAAATAGTTCCTGAAGGTGGGAATTGAAGATTAGCATATCCTACTGGGTTCGACACTTGCATAGTGATACCTGCTGAAGTTGCCGGTGAACCAGTAACACAAGTAGCATTAGAAGTCATAACAACAGTTACCACATTTCCATTTGCTAAAGTTGAACTTGTAAAAGTTGAAGCAGTTTGACCAGAAACATCTGTTCCGTTTATTTTCCATTGGTAACTTGGAGTTGCTCCACCATTAGTTGGAGTTGCTGTAAATGTTACACTAGTTCCTGAGCAAATTGCTCCAGAAGGAACAGCCGCAAAGCTTACACTTGCTGCAACACTTGGAGTTACAGTAATTGTAACTACTGATGAAGTAGCTGCTGCACAAGTACCACTCGTAACTAAAGCTCTATAATAGGTAGTAGTTGTTAAATTTCCTATTGTTGCTCCTGCTAAAGTTGCTAAAGTTTCTCCAGAAATAGCTGTAAAAGTTGAATTATCTGTTGATGATTGCCATTGTATTGTACCTGTATTTCCTGTTAACGAAATATCAGTTGGTTGTGTGTTCTCACATATTGTTTGATTTGCCGAAACTGTTCCTGCAACTGATGCTGGATCTAAAGTTACTGTAACACTGCCTGTCATAGCCAAAGTATAGTTACATGTTCCATTGATATTGGTAGCCTCTACTGTGTAAGTACCAGCAACTAATTGATTCCCAAAAGAAATTGCAGCACCAGTACCTGCAACTGGCGAACCAGTATTAGAACCTCCAATTTTTAACTGATAACTAACACCAACTTGCGAATTAGCTAAACCAACCGCAACACCTGAAGTGGCACATCCATTACCTCCACCAGTAACGGTATATGCAATGGGTTCGATACAAGTAACATAACCTCTAACAATTACATCATCTATACGGAAATTACCAGCACCACTAGATGTTCTTGAACCATTTAACCATCCTTGTATAAGAACTGGTATTGAAGTTAAATTATTAACTCCTGTAACCGTTTGATTTACCGGCAATAAAACTCCATCTGGAGCATTTGCAGTAAAAGATGAAATTCCTGAAGCAATATCAAATGAAATTGCCGATGGACCAGCACTTGTTGCTAATGCATTAAATTCTAAACTAGTTACTTCAATTTTATATCCTGTATTAGCATTAATAGTAAAATTAAAATTCTTAGCTCCTGCTTGTGTCGTAGAAGTATAACCACCAGTTCCAGCCACAAATGGTTCATTAGGGAAATTTGTACCAGTATTTTGACCTACTGAAAGTGTCCCAGCAGAGATTGCAAAATCTGTTACACTTACATTTGCATCATTAAAAGTAGCTTGTGTTGCAGTAGGCAATGTAAAAGGTGTAAAATCAAATTGTGCAATTATTGATGGAACTAAAGTAATAACAATATTCCCACTTGTATCTGGAGTTAAAACACCAGAAGTTGTTGTTAAGGTATAAGTACCAACAGCATCAAATTGTGCTGCGTTAAAAGTAGCTACACCGGCTACGGCTGCTACAGTTACAGTTCCAACTAAATTTCCTGGTCCTGTTGCTTTAGCGATAGTTACGTTAGCAGTATATCCTGTATCTACTGAGTTATCTGGTCTTCTTGCTTCAACTGTGAATGAAGTTAAGTTAGTACTAACATTTCCTGTTGCTGGAACTCCAACAAAAGCTAAATGATCGGCACCAGCTACTACATTAAATGCAGCACTTGTTCCAGCTGTTAAAGCATCACCTGAAGTTTGTGTAGCTGTTACTGTTGCTCCTATTCCTGTTGTTGCTAAAACTACTCCAGAAACTACAATAGTATTAGTACCTGCTAAAATTGTTCCTGTAACTGTTCCAGAAATTGCACCTGCATTTCCATTCGTTGTTAATGTAAATGAAGTATCAGCAGTAACATTAGCAGATACATTCAATGCATTTTGTGATTGTACAGTAACGTTAAATCCTGAAGCAGCTTGAGGTGTTGCAGGAGCTATAGAGGTAATTACAAATTGAGTTGCTGGTAAAGGGATAAAAGCTGCGTCTTTACCAATTGCAAAATAATTTGTACCTGAACTCAAATCAGAAGGTGTAGAATTTGCTGAAGATGTAGCAACAAATGGATTGGCTCCAGATAATGTTGCTCCAACTTGTGACCAAACACTACCATTATAATATCCTATATATGGAGTAGTTGCTGCTGCAAAATTTGCTGCAAGCTCACCAGTATTATATTGTGCTTGAATAGCTAAATTACTTCCACCTGCAACAGCTTCTGTAACTTGCCATCTTCTATTTACAATTCTTGTATTATCATTCGGAGTAGCAAAAGTACCATCAACTGCAATAATTCCATAAACATCAGAAGTACCTGAATTATTTAACGTGATTGGGTTGTATGCTACATTACCAACTGCAAAAAGTGTGTTTGATGCTCCAACAGTTCTTCTAAGTTGTCCTGCACCATTAGTTACAACATAGTTTGTAGCACCTGCACCTGTTATAGTTCCAGCACTTCCAATTGTTAAGTCATTAGCACCAAGAGTTATTCTACCTGATGTTAATCCTAATGTTTGATTTACTACTACTGAATTATTTAAAGTTAAACCAGTTGTGTTATTTAAAGTTAAGAAATCGAAAGTGGTTGCTCCAGTTAATGTTTGAGCTGTTGTTCCGTTGAAAGTTACTAATCTAGAATTTGGAGTAAATGTCCCACTGTTTGACCAGTTTCCTGCTAAATTAAAATCACCTCCACTTGTTCCTGAAAGTACTAATGAAGCACCAGAAGCAATAGAAACATTTCCTGTTACTGACATTGCAGCATTTGTTTGATCCATATTAAAGGAACCACCAAGAAGGTTTAAATTTCCTGCAACTGTTGTTGTACCATAACTTCCACCGCCACTTCCTAAAAATATAGTTCCGTTACCAACTACTAAATTTCCGTTGATTACCCAGTTACCAGCAGTATTTCCAGTTCTTGAAATAAATCTGCCTGAGGTATTCATTGTAAAATCGTAAGCTGTAATAGGTCCAAAGTTTGTAACATCAGAAGCGCTATTAAAAACATAACTATTTCTGCTAAAAGGCAATGTTGAACTACCCGATGTAGTACTACTTACTGTATAATATCTAGAATATCTTGCTCCTGTTCCTATGTTACCACCAGCATTTTCTGTTGGAGTTTGCCCAAAAACAAAACCACCTGCACTTGTAACATAACTAAAAAAGTTAAAAGCCGCTGGTTTACCACCTACAGCAGACCAAGGAATAGAAAATTCTCTTGTATTACCACCAGTTTCAGCATAACTTCCAAAACCAGATGTTGGTCCTGTCCAGCCATTACTTCCGTCTGCTGTTCTATATTCTCTGTAATTATTTTTTACATATAACACTAAATCAGCTCTGTATTGTAATTCTGCGAAGCTTGTATTATCATAATTAAAACCAACATTCGTACCATTTGCATTTGTACCATCATTTACTGGAATTTGAGGATCTTTATCTAAATACAAAACAAAAGCCTCAGCAGTATTTGAACTTGCAACGGCAACATATAAATTGTTATCATCCCAAGTTAAATAAGTATTTCCTTGTTGGTTTGAACCATTAGTATGAACTCCATATTCACCGGCAGCAATTGTACCGTTGATTGTTGGAGCGCCTGTACCAGTAATTGAAACTTCATCAATTCCAAGCCTATCTCTTGAACCAGTAGTACCAGCTGAGGCCCAATAAATCCATCTAACTTGAACAACTGCTTGATTATTTGCACCAGCAGGTAATGTTTGCGTATAACTTACACCATTAACACGGCCTACAGTAGAAGTAGAATAAACAGAAGATGAAGGACTATCAACATTTGTCCACGCACCTGTATCCCCAACTCTATACTGTAAAGCTATAGAATTTGTATAAGATGCTTGATCCAATTTAGTCCAAGCTATCCAAGAAACACTAATATTTGATAATCCTGTAGTTGAAAACTCAGAAATTATTGCTCCTGCTGACTGACTACTAGACGCTAATAATGAAATACCATCAACTCCTGAAGCACCTTCAATAATGTATCCTCCTGAATTATTTGTTGTTGTAACAGGCAAATCAGCATTTCCATCGGTTGTAATTCTAGAAGTAGGTATAGCTCCAGCCGTTGTTCCAAATCTATGAACAGCCATAGAGCCTGGCAAAGTGGCTGCACCAGTAAAACTAAATGGTAATGTTGCAGTCGTTGGATTAGTTTGTCCAAAAGAGACTATGCTCAATAACAACAAACAAGAAAAAATCGAATTAATTACAAAACGATTTAAAGCAATTCGAGTAAAATTATTCATAAAAATCAATGTTTTTAAGTAGTTTTTTAGGGTTGCATTCATTTGGGAATGAACACTTTTTTTTTAGCCTGTAAAATTACATTAAATTTTTAATTTACAAAGCTTTAACCTTGTAGATTTTCTACTACTCAGCCAAACTACAGCTAATTAAGTAAATTATAAGAAAAGTAGTAGGTTTTGCAATTTTTATAGCTGTTTTAACCTCTTTTAAACCAATTTAAAATCTAATAATCCAAAACTCACCTCAACATCACGCATCCAAGCATAACTTTTTCCTTCTTTAGAGCATTTTCCAAAAAAAAGAAAAGCCGCCATAAACACTTGTTCTTGAGGTACTGCTACTTCCAAGTTAATAGTTTGGTGCAATGCATCGCAATACTTTATACCACTCCTAATTACTTGATAGTCATAAGTATTCAAATCTATTTGCAACAAAAGTAATTCTACTCCCAAACACATTCTAGATTTGAGTTTATAGTGGTGAGGTGTAACACTAACCGTCCCAGTTTCAAAATTAAAAGGAGTATTGATAATAGTCCCAGCGCTCAAGGAACGCTTTGGGTTCAATTGAAATTTTCTAAAAAGAGAAGCGCCTGCAACGGTAGCAATACCTTTCTCAAAAGTCTTAGTGCCTTTCTCCGACAAAACATCACAATTCTTCACTCCCATAACCACCGACTGAATATGGTTATAAATCATATTCTCAGGAACCCATTGCAACCACCAAGCAAAGGCACGCTTTATTCCAGAAGATAATTTAGCACATTTCCCAAACTCAGTCTGACGCTTCCTAACCGATTCATAACGTTCTTCTGTCTTAAGCCGCTTACCATTAAAACCTCCTTTGCGTTGTATAATCAAACTTCCATTGCGATGATAAGCAACCAAATCACCAATAGAACCTTCAAACTGAATTAATCCAACATTTTTTGCCATAAAATCAAAATAAAACCCCTATATTAGCGCCTGATTTCTATATCATTAAGCATTTTTCAAAACTACTGAAAAAGCAATTAAAATCCTAACATTTTATCAAAAACCATAACGCTACTATTACGTAGCCATGACGCTACCATGACGCTATCATTACGTATTATGTTTTTAATTACCTCCTATTTAATCCATAATTAAACCCTTACTTAAGACATCGAACAAACTACGAACGAAATACGAACAAAACTGCCAGCAACCAACAATTGGCAAACCAACACTATGTTATTCCGACAACGGAGTAATCGCACAAACTAATTACATAAAACAACAACACCAACTTTATCATATCGACAACTGAGAAATCACAAAAACAGTAAGACCTTATTCTATACTATCAACAATAGAGAAATAACATTAAAAATAAAACCAAAAAAACCTCCTCAGTTTCCTGAGGAGGTTTTAAACTATTTAGTTCTAATTTAGAAACTATCTTTTAATAACACGTAGAGTTTTAGTGTTAGACTCTTGAGATACAATTACATTGTAAACTCCAGATGGATATTGGTTTCCTAATTCAAAGTTTTGAATATCAGAAGCGTTTATCATTTTATCTTCAACTAATTTTCCTATCATGTCGTAAACTCTAACTTGAATGTTAGCTTCGCTATTAGTTTTCACATCCAACTTGAAGTTTTCTGCAAATGGGTTTGGATAAGCTAAAGCTTCAAATACATTTACTACTTCTAATTGAACATCTGATGCAATAGCTCTTGCTTGCAGTGGAGTCTTGATGGTACATGCTTTACTGTATGGACCAAAACTAGTCTCATTTGGTAACCTAACCGCTACTTGTACAGAATAAATGGCTCCGTTTGGAATTAATCCTGGGAAGTTGTTTAATGTAAATCTGTTGAATTGGTTGTCATAGAATGTATCATAATCAACTCCGTTGTAAACTCTAAATCGGTACATGGTTGCTCCATTAACTCCGTCTGCAATAATTAACTCAGAGTTGCTTGTAACTTGATAGTTATTACATTGAACTGTTCTTACTTGTGTAGTAGGATAAGCTGGGGTATTAATATCACATGGTGTACCATAAGGTAAGAAGGTACCATCAGTATTTCTTAATGAAACTTCTACTCTGTAAGTACTAGCAAACAAGATACCAGACAATTGAGTCATGTTAAATCTATTGATACCTTGAGTAGTTTCTTGAGAAGCTCCTGTTGGAACACCTGCAATTACTCTTGTAACTCTAAATCTATATGCAGTAACATTAGAAACAGCTCCTGCATTTATCCATTGGTTCATAGCTGTTAGTGTACTTCCACATTGTGCGCCAATTGTTGAAACTGGATTTGGTGTGTTTAAGTAACATGCTGGGCCATAAAAAGATTGCCATACACCATTCATCATTACAGCAACTTCAAACATGTATCTTGAATTGTAAGTCGTTCCTGGAACGTTAGATAAAGAAATATTATTTACTGGTCTGTCAATGATAACAGGTGCAGCAATTGGTGCATTAGTATTCATATCCACTTTAGTGATTCTGAATCTATATCCTTGAGCTAAATTAGACCATGTAGCAGTAACTGTAGAGAACCAACCAGCTAAAGTAGTTCCACAAGTTGCTGGAGCAATAGTTGAACAATTTGTATTAACTAGTAAAACTACACTTGTACCACTTGTTGGAACTAATGGACAACTTGGCGTCACGTCAACTCTTGTTACACTTGTAACAACAACTGATTGACCGGTTGTAGCCAAGAATACTTCGAATGTACCAACACCAGAAGCATTAGCAACAACGTTGACTGGTGTTTGTGAAACACCTCCTAAAGTATAGGCAATTGTTGAAGTACTGTTAGCTACTAATCCAGATACTGTTAAAGTAGCATTTGTATTTAAACAAGCTGTAGTTGTCGAAATCGAACCATATGTTACTGAATTAACAGTAACCATTACCACATTACTTGTTGCTGAAGAACAAACTCCACTAGTAACAACAGCTTGATAATACGTTGTAGAAGTTAAACTTCCTGTATTAAGTGTAGCTGATGTTGCACCTGATATGTTAGACCAAGTCGTTCCATTAGCAGATTGTTGCCATTGGATTGAACCAACATTACCAGATAAATTAATTGTAGTAGCGCTTCCTGAACATAATACTGAAGCAGCTGCACTAGCAGTACCTGCAACAGATGTTGGATTAACCGTAACAGAGCTTGTAGCTGCAGTCACAAAACATCCAGTTGCTGTATTTGTAACAGTAACATTGTAAACACCTGAAGCCGCTGGAGTCGCATTAGCAATACTTGGATTTTGTAAAGCAGAAGTAAATCCGTTTGGTCCTGTCCAAGCATATGACAGAGCGTTTGGTGTGTAAGTAATACTTTGGTTATTAACTAAACTTGCCGTATTGAATGAATATTGCTGAGCTGCAGTTGCACTATAGTTAAGTCCAACAGTAGCTGAACCACCATTATCATTAGCCGTAGCTCCTGCAAAAACAACGTCAGGATATACTAAATGTATTTGACCTGATAATAAATCCAATTGAATTTGGAATGTAATAGTCCCTGTTCCTGTAGCAGCAAAACTGTCTTCATTAGTCCATTGAACAATATATTTATTACCAACAGTTTGTGTTGTAATAGAAGCTCCTGTTCCTGGAGTTAAATCATCCCAATATGCACAAATAGCAGCAGCACCAGCATCTCCTAAGCCCGTAGTGGCTCCAGTAGCAGCTTGAGGTAGTGCGGCATTTACCCAATATACATTACCCGATGTAGCACCAAGTACCATTACACCATTGTTACCAATAGCTGCAGTAGTATAAGGTACATTATTATATGTAAATGTTGAAGGTAAAGTAACATAATGCTCAGAATCATCTGAAATAGCTCCAACAGAATCTCCTGAAGTACTAATATCTATAAAAGCAACACCACTATTAGGGTTAACCGCATAACCTGTCAATAATTGAGAAGAAGCTGTTAAATTTAAAGTAGCACCTTGACAAATAGGTGATGAAGCAGTCAATGTAGGCACGTTAGGTAAAGCATTAACAGTTACCGTATAAGTAACAGGAGTTCCTGTACATCCGTTTGCTTTTGGAGTTATTGTTATAGTAGCCGAACCAACAATACCTGTAAAAGAAGGAATTTCTGTTACATTTGTTTGATTAGCTAAACCAATACTTGAACCTCCTGTAATATCAAATACAACACCACTTGGAGTTCCTGACAAAGGAATAGCACTGATAGTTGAACCAAAACAATATGATTGATTAGCAGGTGCAATAACTGTAGGTGTTGGATTAACCAATAAACTTACTGGATTACTAGTTGCAGAATTACCACAACTTGGTGTAATCAATACAGTATAATCTCCAGATTGTGCAACTGCAGCATTAGTTATAACATAACTTGCAGAAGTAGCTCCAGAAACATCAACACCATTTAATTTCCATTGGTAAGTTAAACCTGGACCTGTAGCAACAACAGTTAAAGTAGTTGTACCTCCTTGACAAATTGGTGCAGGAGCAACTGGTTGTGTAGTAATTACTGCATCTGAAGTAACATTAACTCCAACAGAAGATGAAGCACTACAACCTGATGCACTTGACACTACCACATTATAAGTTGTAGAAACCGAAGGGTTTACTATAGGATTTTGAGCCGTAGAAGTAAATCCTGAAGGAGTTGAAGTCCAAGCGTATGTAAATGCTGGTTGATTTCCTGGAACGAAACGATACATAGTTCCACTTGAAGGCTGACCTGCATTTGAATCATTTATAACTGTAGAACTTGCTGTACCTGAAGAAACTGTAACGCTATTATAGTAGTTAGCAGCTGTACCTGTACCTCTCAAACCAATAGAAGCAGACATCGAACCAACTCCCATTGTACCATATCGCATTTCTACAACTCCTGTAGTTTCATATAGCCACAACTGGAAAGTTGAGTTAGCTGCACCACCTGTAGATCTAGGCACAGTGGCAAACCATTGAATTTTACAAACTCTATTTGGAGCTGTACCAGTTGTAACATATCTTATGTTACCACCACCTGCAGCTGAACCTAAAGCTAAATCATCCCAATAAGGAGCAATTTTATTAACGTTGGTTGTACTTGAAAATGAGTTAGTAAACTGAGAAGTTGCTGTACCTGCACCAAGACGTATAAATCCATCTGGAGATGCAGAAAATTGAGTAAAGTTAGTACCATTAAAATTGAAAGTAAATCCAATATTAGAAGCAGCATAAGGTGTATCATCATTTGCTGCACTTCCAATAACTGTAGCTCCTGTCATAGGATCTAAAGAATTTCCTGTACTAGCAGCAAAAGTATAAAGACCTGGCGCTGATGTTACGAATACTTGACTACCTGCTGCAGAAAGTTGAACAGGACCATCTGGGCATACTGATGTTACAGATGCTGAAGCAGCTGCACCAACTGCAGGTGAAACCGTAACTGTAACTGTAGTTGTACCTTGGCATCCTAAAGAGTCTGTACCAGTAACTGTATAAACTGTAGTAGTAGCTGGAGAAGCTAAAACCGTTGCTCCACTTGTTGTGTCTAATCCTGTTGCTGGTGACCACGTGTAAGAAACAGCTCCAGAAGCAGTTAAACTAACAGGTGAACCCGGTGAACAATAAGTAGCGCTACTTGGAGTAACACTAATAGTTGGTTGAACAACAGTAAGTGAAGCCACATCAGAATCAATAGCTAAACATGGTGCAGCTGCAGATACAACTGCCTTATAATAAGTAACACCCACTGGAGTTGTTCCTGTTACGTTAACACTATAACTAGTTCCAACACCAACATTAGTCCATGGACCAGTTGGATTTGCAGAAGTTTGCCATTGAATACCAGTAACACTTCCTGAAGTTCCAACTGTGAAAGTAGTTGTACCCGTAACTCTACAAACCGTTGCATTAACTGGCTGAGAAGATATTCCAGCTGCTGTAGCAACATTTAAAGTAGCTACTGTTGAAGATACTGTAATTGCACCTGTTACATCTACATAATAAGTCCAACCATTGTTAGCTGTTGTATTACCTGTAATTGTTAAAGTATTTGAAGTAGCACCACTATAATTTCCTCCATTAGAAATAGCCACTGGACCAAAACCTTGATCTTCGTACCATTGGAAACTATTAGCAATTCCTGAAGTTGTAACACTAAATACTGCTGTTCCTGAATCACATAAATTTACATTTGAAGGATTAGAAGTAATAGCTGTATTTCCTACTGTTAATAAAACACTATTTGAAGTTACTGGATCACATGGAGAACCTCCAGATACAACACATTGATATTGATAAGTATTCATTGTGTCTGGAACTGCTGTTAATACTAGATTATTACTAGTAGCTCCACTATATACACCACCATTAGATACTGGTAAAAATGTAGTACCTCCATTAGTAGATTCTTCCCATTGATATGATAAACCTGAACCTGTAGCTGCAACTGAAAAAGAAGCATTTGTTCCTGTTAAAATTACTTGTGGTGATGGTTGTGTTGTAATAACTACTGGTTCTTTAACATTAACAACATAAGTTGAAGCTGTAGAACAACCATTATCAGTTACTGTATATGAAATTGTTGCTGTTCCTTCTGCAACACCAGTTACTAAACCTGCTGTATCAACGGTAGCAACTAATGAGTTTGAACTTGACCAAACACCAAGTGCAGTAGCATTTGTTAATGCTAATGTATTAGGCATACACAAATCATTTGATGAACCTAAAATTGGGGCAACAGTTGGAAAAGCATTTACTACTAAACTAGTAGCACTACTTGCTGAACCATTAGAACTTGGAGCACTATAAACAGTTACGACTCCAGCAGTATTACCTGCAGGTAAAGTAGCTGTTATTTGTGTATCACTATTTACTGTAAAGTTACCTGCTCCAGCACTAATTCCATTGAATTGTACATCGGTTGCACCTGTAAAGTTAGAACCTGTAATTGTCATTACTGTTCCACCTGCTTGACCACAAACAGCCGTTGGTGTAAATGAGCTAACAACTACTGGAGGAGGAACTAAAGACCACGCAAGGGTAAAAGTACCTGTACCTGAACTCCAACCATCTTGAACCCAATAAACAGTTTGAGTAGATCCTGTAGTATTTTGCCATGTAGTTTGAACTAGTTCAGTATCATTACAAGCTATTAAAGTTTGAGCTGAACATGAACCGTAAAACACAGTATTAGCAGAATCATAACTAGATGCAGTATTTCCTATTGTTAATGTATATCCATTAGGAACAACAATAGAATAAAATGCATCTGGAGCAGTTGTTGTTGATGTTGAACCACATGATGGTAAAAAATCATTAGTTAAACCTGCAGTTCCACCTGTAATAGGAGACGTTAAGACAGATAAATTTGTTGCACCTGAACAAATATCATTAGCTGGCAAACCTTGAGTAGTAAAACTCCACTCAGCACAAGGGCCAACTGCAGCTCCACCACTATTTTTAGGAACTATTCTCCAATAGTTTGTTTGATTGTAACCTAACCCTGTAATACCAACTGTTGGATTACCACTAACAGGTGCAGGAAGATTCCCTAATAAAGAAAGTGAACCACTTGTAGTTCCTAAATAAACATCATAAGAAGTTGCAGCACCTTCTGTTGGAGAAGTTGCAGGAGCTAACCAAGTTAATTGAGCAGCACCACCTGTTATAGCCACATTTGTTGCCCCATTTGCAGGAGAAACAAGATTAGTACAAGCAGGAGCATTATCTAAAGTAGCAAACGCAAAAGGACCTACCCAAGCACTATATAGTGAACCTGGTGTACAAGCCGCTCTTACATAATATTCGTAATTAGTAGCTAAAGTAAGACCTGAAGCAACATAAGTTGAAGATGTTACTGCAACTCCTGGACCAGTTGGTAGGCCAGTTCCTGCCGGTTGAACAGCCACTTCCCAGTTTGTTTCAGCACAACCTAAAGTCCATGTCAAATTAGCTGTTGTTTGTGTAAGAGTATTTACTGCTAAATTAGTAGGATTTGGACATGGATCTGCTGTGGTTATGGTTATATCATAATCTTCTGTTTCACCAAAACCAGAACTTGCACAAGGATCAATAGAAGTTGGAGTAACATTCCAAACACTTCTAACTCTCATTCTATGTAACCCAAGAGGAGGATTACAAGCTAAAGTTATATTAAAAGAAGCAGGAGGAAATGGCCCTGTATTTGATTGACCTGGAGCAATTGTCGTAGCTCCAATAACCTCAGAAGCTTCAAACGTACCATTATCGTTGTAATCAACCCAAGCTCTAATTGCTTGATTACCCCATGTACCTACTGTAACATTTACACTGTAAGAAGAACCTGCTTGAAGTGAACCTGTGTAATTAGGCTGACCAGTAAAATAAGTATATGCAGGATTTGTTTGGGCAGTTCCTGAATTATTTGATAAAGTAGTACCAGTAATAGAAATATTTGAAATTAAATCTCCAGATGTCTTACCACTAGTATATACTGGAGTACAATATGATATTGTTGTTCCTGTTGTAAATGAATTAACTACACAACCAGTTGCAGAGCCTAAAGCATTCTTTGGAACAATTTGCCAATAATAGGTAGTATTAGCCAATAAAGGCGCTGTTGGAACATAAGAAACTCCAGTTTGATTTACAACAAATGGTGGAGTTGCACTAGTTCCAAAATACACATCATAGCTTGATGCTGCTGGCGATGAAGGAGCAGTCCAACTAAGCGTTGGATTCCTTGCTACCGCAGTAGCTAAATTAGCTGGAGATGGTGCAGTAGAACAATTTGGAGAAGCTCCAGATGTAAACGACCATGTTGTACAACCTGTTGGTGAACCTATAGCATTAACAGGTACCACTCTCCAAAAATATACTGTCGATGCGCTAATACCAGATGATACAGTGTAAGTATTTACATTACCAATATCTACACCATTTAAAATATTTGTTGCGCCTGCATCTGTACCAAAATAAATAAAGTAACTAGTTGCAGATCCAGTAGCAAACGGCCAAGACAAAGTTGCAGAAACAACATTTGTTGCAGCATTTGCAGGTGCAGTGGGTGAAGCAACACAATTTGGTGCTGCAGTAACAGCTGGCGGAGTAAATGTATACGTTCTACCAGCAGTAATAGCTCCACTATTTAATGGATTATAAGTTGTTGTACTTACAGTATTTGTTGAAGTTGTAACACTTTGCATTTGATTAGCACCAGATACCGCTGAAGCAATACCTACTGAATAATTTCCTGTGTTAGCAACCATTCCAGAACCATAAAGAAATTGAACTGTATTAGTTGTTTCAGACAGCCAGCATTGAAACTTAGCAGCAGCTGTACCACCAGTAGCTCTAGGAACAGTAACAAACCATTCTACTTTCAAAACTCTATTAGGAGCAGTACCTGTCAATAAGAAATGTACTTTTCCGCCAACACCAGTAGCCAAATCATCAAAATAAGGCGCAATAATTGGTAAGTTTGCCGTTGAATTAAACCAAGCTGTAGTACTTGTTGCTGTTCCATTTGAAAAAGCAGTTGTAACACCAGTGGATCCTAAACGCAATAAACCATTCGCATTCGCAGAAAATTGATTGTAGGTTACGCCATTGAAAATAAAGTTAAATCCAATATTTGTAACAGCAGAAGCCCCATCGTCAGAACTAGCGGCAACTAATTGTGTCGAACCTGTCATAGCATCTAAAGCACCAGAAGTTCCAGTTGCAAAACTGTAATTTCCTACTTGAGAAAAAGCTGTAAAATTGGTTAAAAGCAAACCAACAAACAACATCAAACTCACAAGCCACGAAGTTCGCATTTTGCCACTATAATTGGGAGCATTCCCAGCTACTTCTGGCTCTTGCGAGCTGAGTTTCGATAATTTTCGATAACTCAGAGAATTGTAGTTATTCATCATAATTTAAAAAATTGGGTTAATTAATGTGTTAAGATATAAATTATTTTAATATATAGTTAACATGTTTTTCACAAAAACGATGTAAGCACAAAAAAAATCGTTGAAATACATGCGACGAAGTAATTTTTACAAATAAAAAAAGCCCATACAATTATTGTATGGGCTTAACTAAATATTTAACTATTTAAATGTTAAAATAATATCTTTTTAGTAACAATAGTACCATTATCTGAAACTACTTTAACAAGCAAGACTTGTTGTGATGAATGAAGATTAGTTATCTTATGCTCTACTGCATTCACCTTATCGTTTGAATATATTAAACTTCCTCTAATATCAAATATTTGAACAGATTTCATTGGAGTTAATGAAGAAGTAATGTTAATCGTTTGATTTTCTTTGAAAATTACTAATGATTCATCAGTAAACAATTGGTCATCTACTTGTAAAGCACTGTCTGTAAAACGTAATGCAAAACGATCATCAAAAGTTCCTGCATTAGTTGTAAACATATAATTACTTAACTTAATATTGTGTATTACGTTTAATAATTTATCTTCTAGATATACTTTTTGAGTATCGAAAATGCCATCAAAGTTTGATAGTTTTATTTCATAACTACCAGCTATTGTACTCTTAAATCCTAATGGTATAATATCATTTTCATTAAATGGTAAACCACGACCTTGAATAGCTAATTTCTTAATTCCTAATGTAGAATAGAAATTCACTGTACTTCCAGAATCTAAGATTTCACCATCATAACCACTATCATAATCATTAGTTGCACCACCTGCATATCCAACCATTGTTTGTTTGTAAGCTCCTTGATTGTTGAAGACTTCTAACCAAACACGGCTTTTATTACCTGAATTTACAGCTGTTGCTTGGTTATTATATCTAAAGAATTGGTTATTGTTTCCAACCACTCTCATAGAGTTATTGAAAACTGCATTTCCGTTTAATAGTCCTTTTATAAAGAAACTTTGTCCAGAGGCTACTCTTCCGTTTGGAACCGCATTGTTTGCTCCTGGTGCACCAGTAGTACCAATTCCTCCCATGTAGTTATAAACTGCATAATCGCTGTTGGTATAATTATTATTGTTAACAGCAGTATTATGTGTCCATAAATAAATTGTTTTTTCAATTACTCCTGTACCTGTAGTAATACCATTGAAATCGAAGAACGTATCAATATTTAAAGCACTTGGATACGGATTACCAATCAAATTTACATCGTTAGCTCCAATAACAATTGGCGTACTAATCACACCATTATTTGGAGTACCAAAAAACTGACCATTAAATATAGAAGGTGTAATAGGGTCGAAATTATTTGGTGATCTTATTATATATCCTTTCCCTGCAATCATTAAATTAGTACCTGCTTCACTTACCCAATTATTGATAGCTGGATTAAATGAAAAATATTTATCAAATAGTGTTAGTGGAGACAATCCAACTAATGTTTGAGGAGCTACTGGTGAAGACCAATAGGTATAATCAAATTTTCTAACTGGTGTAGTATTCCTTCTGTAAGTAATGTTACCTACGTTAGTAATACCATTTACCACTTGAACTAAACTTGAATTATTTTCAAAGGTTAAAGTTCCTCCAGAAGTATCTACAATATTTTGTACAATTAATGAATGACCTCCTAAGAACGTAACATCACCACTTGATATATATACTGAACAAGCATTTAAATCTCCTGTTGAAGTATAATCTCCATCAAAAATTGCAGTTTTTGTGGCGCTTGGAAAACCATCACTCCAAGCAGAACCATCCCAAGTTGTTGAATCATAAGTTACAGTAATAACATTTGAATAAGCCGTACAACTTCCGTTTGTAACTACCGCTCTGTAATATCTTGTTGCAAACAAGTTGCCCATTTGAGCAGATGTCAATGTAGCTGAAGCACTTGCTGGTATAGCAACTGGAGTTGTGAAAGCTAAATTTGCCGAATATTGCCATCCAGTAACCGTACCTGTAGTACCTGTTAAAGTTAAATTTGTAGGTGCTCCATAACAAATCGTTTGATTACCAGAAGCAGTTCCTGCAACAATTGGTGAAACAGTTACTGGAACTTCTGTTACAGTCGTACAAACTGGCGACGGAGTACTTGCACTTGCAGTGTAGGTAACAGCTGCAGATGGCATTGCGTAAACAGAAGCCGAACCGGAACCAGCTATATATTGTGTAGTTGCACCAGGATTAGTAAATAAACCTGGAACAGCTACTCCATTTGCTACTGGAGCTACCAAAGTATTCCATGTTACTGCTGATGAAGCACTTCCCGAAACAAGTACATTATCTACAGACCATGACCAGTCATAATTTGCATTATACCAAAAACGAATATATACTGTAGGTTGACCTAAATATGCATTAAGCGGAATGATAACATTTTGGAAATTAGTATAAGTACCTTGGTCACTTGTGTAAACCGCTAGGTTTGTCCAAGTTGTTCCGTTAGTTGAAACTTGTACCGTACCACTATCGCCAGAGAAAAAATTATAAACATGCCAAAAGCTTAGTGAAGCTTGTGTATAACCTACTGTACTAAATGCTGGAGAAGTCAAAAAGGTATTTGATACCAAAACTCCGGCAACAGAACCAGTATCACTATCTGCATGATAAAATTGAGAGGAATCATTACTTTGAATTGCTCCCAATGGTTCATTGTATCCATTTGGTCTTAATGTCCACAATGCAGCAGGATTACCTCCGTTATTTGCTACTGTCCAAGCATTAGTTGCATCATTAAAATTCTCATTTAATATTGGAAATCCTGCAACGATACCACCGGTAGCAGTAAGCTGAACCGCAGGCCCTGCTTGACAAACAGTTGGTGTTGCTGGAGTAACTGTAATTGGTGTTGGCAATGGATTTGCATTGTAAACAAAACGCACTCTATTAAATCTGAATGGTGAAGCTGTTTGAGATGCTGTTAATGTATAAGTTTGTGTAGTATTTGATGTGATAATGTAAGGATCTCCAACTGTACCCGATCCTGTTACTCCTGTTGAAGGCGACCAAGAAAAAGTTTGGTAATCCGCAAAACCAGTTGTAACAACAATAGGATTAGATGGACTTCCAGCACAAACTGTATCATCAATATTATCAATCACTAATGCTGGTGGAACTGTTACTACTTCAAATCCGTAGTCTTCGGTTTCACCTCTTGTCATTGATGCGTTACAAGCACTTGGACTTGTAGCATTCCAGTCTACCACAATACGCATTCTTGTTAAACCTAATAATGCTGTATTAGGAACAGTAAAGTTTATTGTAGGAGGCGTTGATAAATATGCCGCCGAGTTATAAACTCTTTCTGTTGTATTATCAAATGTACCATCTTGATTCCAGTCTACCCACATCGCTATACCAACTCCACCAGCCATACTATTATATGTAGTATTAACATTTACTGTACCTAAACGTGCTTGTGTAATAATTTGTGACGTATAATTAGCATACCCACCTGTTGCATATCCAGTTGCATTTGAAACATCTGATATAGCACCGGTTGTAGCAAAATTAGTAAAGTAATTTTGGTTTGTTGTACTTACAGAAGCACAGTAGTTTATTTGAACTGGAGTTGTAAAAAATGGATTTCCTGCATTATTCAAAGCAACCCATTCACCAAAATCTCCGGAGCCACAACTTGAACGAACCCAAAAATAATAGGTAGTTAATCCTGCTAATCCTGTTAAAGTAACGTTTGTAGAACCTGTAGTTCCAGAAGGCACTGTAGCATTTGTTGGCGCAACACCAGTTGTATTGAAGAAATACACATAACCAGAAGATGGTGTAGGTGTTGGTGGCGTCCAACTTAAGAATGCAGATGAACCTGTTATACTTGAAACTGAAACAGCAGTTGGTCTTAAACAAATTGATGGATACACTTGTAAATCATCAACAAATAACTGTCCGTTATTTGCATCAGAAAAAGCTCTAAGACCTATATAATATACCCCATCCGCAGGTGGTGTAAATGTAATTTTATTTTGAAAAGGAGATGCTTTAATATTATTATGAGTATCTAAAATTGTAGTCATAGAACCCGACAATGGTGATGTTCCATAAGCAACTTGCATTCTATTAGTTACTGTAGAAGGAACATCTGTTCCTCCGTATAGGTAATCTACAGTATATGATTGTGAAGCTAATAAATTAATACCTCCTGTATAAAACCAAACATTTGCTGGATTTGAATTTCCTGGATTCTGACCATTATACATTAATATGTTTTGATCCATACCTGAACCTGTATAATAATCTGCACTAGAAGTAACCCATGGATTTCCTGTTCCTACATTTTGTTGAGAAGAACAAACTGGAAGCAATAAACCTGTTGTTGCATGAAAAGGTGTTGTTCCGTTTGGAACTGGACCATCAAATGGCTCATAATAAGGCACATTCACAGGCAAACAATATGTTGTAAAAGTACCAACCGTTGACCAAGCACTTACATTAGAAGGAGAAGTACTACATACCGAACGAACTGCATAATAATATTGTTGACCAGCTGTTAAACCTGTTAAACCTGCCGTAAGCACACCTGCTCCAACTGAACCAGTAGTACCAGTAGGAACTGGATTAGTACCAACATAATATTGATACCCAAAAGCTGGTGCTGGTGTTGCAGCAGACCAATTGATTGTTGCGGTAGTTGCTGTTAAACCTGAAACATTAAGACTTCCAGCTGCGAAACACGTTACAGGTGTAAATCTAAATAACCTATAAGATGTTGGTTGAATTGTTGCAGCAGTTGTTGTAGATGTACCTCTTGTAATAACACTACTAGTATTAGTATTAGGTACACCACTTAATATTGTTGTCATAGTTCCAGTTGGCCAAGGTAGACCAGCATTAGTATAACCTAAATTATTAAAATCAGTATTAGCATTTCCTCTCAGGCCTACTTGTCCTGTTAGAGAGGTTGCACTAAGATTGGTTGGATTATATAACATTTCAATTACTCCATTGTTTTCATACATCCACAATTGAAAAATCATATTAACAGTTCCATCAGGAGAGGCATTTGCTGCGTTTGACCTTCTAGCTATCCATTCTATTTGGTATATTCTGTTTGGTGCAGTGCCAACAACTCTATAACCTAATGTAGTAGTAGCGGCATTAATAAAATCCATATCTCTTCCATAAACAGAAATTGCTCCTGAATATGTATTTGTTGATGAAATTGGATTGTATTCTGTTGCAGGTGTACCACTAGCTGTTCCAAAATAAACAAAACCATTTGTAGAAACATTTACATTATTATAGCTAGTACCATTAAAATTAAAATTAAATGCACCACCAAAATTAATGTTATATATTTGATCATCTACTTGTGCTCCTGCAGCAATAGAAACTGTTTTTGCTGGTGCACCAGCTGGATAATTAGCAACAAGAGGGAAATTGGTGTAGGGAGTTCCAGCAGGCACACCTGCTCCTGCTGTCGTAGTAACCGCTAATTGATCCAACGAATATTGTGAGACCTGAGCATTTAAATTATTACTACCTGCAAATCCTAACAATACAACCAACAAAGTTTTAGTAATGTTATTTTTCAAAAAGGCATTTGTTACTTTTTCTTGTAATGATATCATCATAGCATTTATATTTAGGGTACTATACTTTTATTATAAGTTTATAAAAATACATTAAATTTTTGTAAAATCTTAATATAACTAGCTGTCTACGTGATAAATCGATGAAGTGTAAAATATAATCGATAAAAAACATAGTGTTTTTAAAAAAATACTACATATTTAGTAAGAATTATTTTGATAAAATATGCTTTTAAACAATTTCATTTAAACATTACATCATTGTTATTTTTACGCTATTTTAACATTAAAAAATGATGAAGAGAAATTTATTTTTTTAATAGATTATTAAAACAAAAAAAAAGCTTCTCAAAAATGAGAAGCTTCTATTCTAACTAACCTATTTATTCTAATTCTAACCTAACTTACGCTATTGCTGTTTCTTGACTGATAACTCTTTTCATAAAAGTTCTGTAAAGCACTTTATTTGGAGTTACACCAGAAGAAATAATTTGTTTTTTTCTAGAAACTGTAGTTGCAGTTTCAGCTGCTTTTTGAATAGTTTGTACTTGTTTAGAACCCATAAACCAATTCATAAAATCTACATCAGAATCAAAGGCAACAGCTTTTACTGTTTCTGTGCAAATAGTAGTTGTTGTCGTTTCGCAAACTGGAGTAACCTCTGTTTTTGTTTGACCAAACATACCTACGCTTGACAATAAAAATACAATAAATAAAACAACTAAAAACTTTCTGTTTTCAGAGATGAAAGAAGTTGATGTAGTATTTGTGTTCATTACCTTTGTTTAAATTTCTGAAGCAAAACTACAGCCGTACTAATGAGAATTAAAATATTCTCGATGAATAGCACCAAAACTCGTTAAATCTCAATTGCAAAGTAGTTTATCCATAAAATAGGTCTTTTGTCTATAAAAAAACAAACTAAAGTACTGTATCACAAAGAAAAAGCGCTATTAATCAAGTAATAGCGCTTTGTATTGGAGTAAAATTAACCTAATTAATTTACATATTTTTTAGTAATTGTAGTTCCTTCTATTGAAGTAATTTCAATAAGTAGTACTTGATTAGTTGAACCTACATTAAAAGAAGTTTTATTAGCATTAATAGCTTCTTTTTCAAGCAACAACCTTCCTCTAATATCAAATACTTTAATTGATTTCATAATAGTTTTACCTGCATCGACATGAAGATCTTGATTTGGTTTATAAACTATAACATCATTAGCATTAAATGAAAACGAATTGATATTTAAAGCTTGGTTGCGATAAACTAGAACAAATCTTTCATTAAAAGTTCCTGCATCAGCTCGGAAAGTGTAAGATGACTGTTTCAAATCATGAATGATATCGAGTGCTTTGTCTTTTAAATAGATATTTTGATTAAGAAATAATCCATCAAAGTCGTATAAATTAATTGTAAAACTTCCTGTAGTTGCAGCATAAAATCCTAAAGGTACCTCATCTAAATCTGAAAAGGGTAAAGAACGACCTTGTATAGACAATGTTGTAGTAGAATTTGCTAAAGAATATAAAGCAACTGGATTTCCAACATTTAAATATTCACCATCATAACCTCTATCAATTCCCATTGTTGCATTGGTAGCATAGCCAACTAAGGTTTGTTTGTAACTGCCTTGCTGGTCTACAACATCTAACCAAACTCTATGTTTCTCAGAAACGACTGTTTTTGATGTTGATGGATTCAATGGTGATTGCATTCTAAAAAACTGGTCATTGTTTCCAACAATTCTCATAGCGTTTGAGAAAGTTGCTGAACCATTAGAGAGTGCTTTAATAAAGAATCCTTGTCCAGAAGCGATTTTGCCATTAGGAACTGATGAGTTTACACCAGTATTTGGCGCAGAACTAGTTCCTGTTCCTCCTAAATAATTATAAATAGCATAATCGTTAGAGGTATACTGACCTGCCGCAATTGGCGTATTGTGAGTCCAAAAATAAATAGTAGCATCTACTACTCCAACATTCAGAGGATCTGATAAAAACAAATCTGCATTAACAGCACTTGGATATGGATTTCCTATTAAATTAAAATCACTTGCTGAGACTAACACAGGACTTGCAACGATTCCATTGTTTGGCACTCCAACGAAACTTCCATTATAAACTGTTGTTGTAACAAGATTATAGGTAATAGGTGCTCTAACCAAATATCCTTTACCTACAGTCATACTAGAACCTGCAGCAACATTAGACCAATTGGCTATGGTTGGATTAAAAACAAAAAACTTATCGGTTGGTGTTAATGGAGAAAATGTAGACAAAACTTGATTCGCAATTGGAGAAGACCAATAAGTATAATCAAATCGTCTCATAGGCATTGCCGAACGTCTGTAAGTTATGTTTCCACTATTTATTGAAGCGTCATTAACCTGAACTAAACTTGCATTATTATTAAAAATTAAAGAACCGGCAGCAACAACAACATCGTTAGTTACAACTAAGGAGTGATTTGTATTAAAAGTTACAACACCTGAATTTATTCTAACAGAACAAGCAAATAAATCTCCTGTTGAAGTATAATTTCCAGCAAATATTGCTCTTGTTGTAGCATTTGGCGGACCATTACTCCAGGTAGTTCCATTCCAAGTGGTATTATAAAAGGCAACAAATACTACATTACTATATAATTGACTACAAGTACCACTACTAATTACTGCTCTAAAATAACGAATGGTAGTAAAAGTACCCATTTGTGCTGGAGTTAATGTAGTTGTTGTGTTTGCAATAGTAGCTACACCTGAAGTAAACGCTGCGTCATTAGCATATTCCCAACGTAAAATAGTACCAAAACTGCCTGTCAAAACTAAGTTGTTAGCTGGCACTCCTGTACAAATTGACTGATCACTTGAAAGCACACCTGCTACTGTAGGTAGAGAAACGGTTAATGTATTGGTAACAAACCTTATACATCCGTTAGAACCTGTCAAAGTTGCTGTATATGTTATCGTATTGGTTGGTTTTGAATAAACAACACTTGCTGGTGTACCTGCAACATAAGGTATAGTCGCTGCTGCATCTGAATACAAATCTGTAATTGGTGTCCATGTTAGAGCCGCAGAAAGTGTTCCAGATACTCTTACATTATCTAATGCCCAACAATAACCCCAATTTGACTCATAATTAAATCGGATTTTTAAATCTGGCATACCTAAATAAGCAACCAAATCAACAACCACATTAGAAAAAGCTGATGGGCTGCCTTGCAAAACGGTATAAGACGTTAAATTAGTCCAAGTAGCTCCGTTATTTGAAGTAATTTGCACTTCAAACTTATCAAAAGCGATGGCATTGATATAGTGAAAAAAACTAAGATTGGCAGAAGTAAATCCTGCTAAATTAAAAGAAGGTGATGTTAATGTTGTTCTAGTAACTGTTCCAGCTGTACCACTTTGCGAATCGGAATTGGCTAAATAAAATTGGGAATTATCATTACTATTAAAAGTAGCATTCCAACCAAAACCATTTATGTAGTTATATCCACTTGGCCTTAAAGTCCATTGAGAAGCGTTTGTATCACCTCCAGTAGAAGTATTTGCAACAACCCAATTATTAGTTGGTGAATTAAAATTTTCATTAATTAAAATTGCAGGAGTAGCAATACTAGTACTACCAAAAAGTGGCTGAATTGTTCCTTCACATATTGATGGATTAACAGGAAGGATAGATACTATTGGAGGTGCTTGATTTACATTAATTGTTATTGAAGCCAAGTTTCCACAAAGACTTCCAGATGTTTGATTAGCTAACAATAAATAAGTAGTTGTAACTGTAGGATTAAAAGTAAAACCTGAAACGACATTTCCAGAAACTCCTGTAGCTGGAGACCAAACTAAACTATCATAAGCTCCTGCTCCACTAATAGTTACTAGCGAAGTTGTTTCGTTTTCACAAATAGTTAGAGAAGTTGTACTTAAACTTAAAGCTGGAGGTGTAGTAACTGTTGCAGTAACTGGTATTCTTGCTGATAAACATTCTGTTGTAAATTTCCAATTGTAGGCACCTAAATTAAAATTTCCATCAATACTATTACCGTCGATACTGGCCACAGATGAAGTATATGGATAGGCAGCATTTGTAGTATTCATCCTCAATCCTGAAGCTGGCAAAGTACTAAAATACAAATTATACATCCCTGGAATTAAAGTATAATTCATGTTGATTTGTTGGAGTGTATTCCCTCCAGAAACCGTAGTTGTAAAATTAAAACTTGCAAGTGTAATATTAGATGAATTTCTTATCACCAATTGACCTGATTGTCCAGATGCAATTGGAAAAATATCTACCGATTGTAAAGAGGTATTTGAATTAACTGTAAAATTTACAAAGCCTTGATAATTTTGAAGTCCTTTCACTCCCAATTGAGTGTTTGGATTGGATGGTCCTAACTTTGCTATTGCACCAAAAGCTCTAGCTTCTGCATAATAAGTTGTCGTTGCACTTATAGCTGGAGTAGTAAATGTGTTACCCGAGCCAACTTGAGCACCTCCAGATAAAGCGTCAAACCAACGAATTGCAGAACCAGTACTAGGATTAGCTACTAAACTTGCAGTTCCATATCCACATCTCGTAACAGGAATAGTTGATACTACTGTAGGTGGTGAACACTCTGTATTGAAAGTTTCCTCCATCGACCAAATACTTTTATCGGAACTTGAACAATTACCTCTTAACCAAACCCAATAACTTGTACTTGGATTTAATCCTGTAAGATTTAAAGTTGAAATACCTGCACCAACTGATCCAGTAGCAGTGGTAGCTATAGTTGGTGGCGTTGCTGTAGTTGAAAGAAAATATTCATACCCCAATGCTGGTGGAGTTGTAGAAGGAACCCAATTAAGAGTAACAGTTGTAGCTGTAACAGCAGAAGATACAACCTCGGTAGGTTCAATACAAGATGGTGATAAAGTTACACTAATATCATCAATGGCAATATAAGTCTGATTGGCTATACTATATCCTCTGTATCCTATATAAAATACACCTGAACTAATTGGTGTAAAATCAATTTGAGTGGTTTCATAGAAACTATTATCAATTCCAGTTAGAGTAGTTAAAGTATTTGTCATACCTGCTACAGACTGGCTAGTACCATAATAAACAGCCAAATTCTCTGAATTAGAACTTGTATTTCCTGTATTATAACTAAATTTTAATCGGTAAGAAACACCAGCTGTTAAATTCAAACCTGGCAGAAAAAACCAATCGTTCATATCACTTGTTATGTTTTTATCAATTTGAAATGAACGAGGCGCTGATGCAAAATTAACCGTTTGTGTTCTCCATTGATTAGTGTCCGCATTGATGTTTAAAACAGAAAAACATGTTGGAGCCGATCCAACTGGAGTAGAATCAAAATTTTGAACATAAGGAATAGTATAAAAACCGCATGTTGTAGAAACCGTTATTGTATTGCTATTAACAATACATCCAGGTCCCAAAGCTCTTACTCTGTAATAGTAGGTTGTAAATGGCAACAAACCTGATATATTAAGTGAGGTTGTTGCTGAACTCAAAAGTAAATTATTATAACCCGGTAGAAATGTCGCAAAAGTATTGCTAGTTGACACATCAATAGCATATCCTGTGGCACCAGCTACAGCTGACCAATTTGCGGTAAAATCATTTCCTCCTACTGCTGTTGCAGCCAAAGCTGTTGTAGACTGAAAACAAGTTGTTGCTGAACCAAAAAGTGGATTTGTCAAATTATAAAATGGTCCGCCAGCACATTTTTCATTATAAGAAATAACCCAATAATAATAAGTTGTACCTGAAGTTAATCCTGTTTGATTGAACGTTAATAAATTAGAATTAGCGACAACTCTATAAACTGGAGCTGTTCCATAATTAAATCCTACAGAATAAGAATTTCTATTAATAAATGTTGCTGCAGTTGGCGGTATATTTACTGTACTTCTTACAATTAAATATTTAGAAGGTGCTGGTGTTGCAGCAGTAAAAGTATTACCTACAAAAGAGTTGCTTGTAATACTTGTTCCACCAATAACCAAATCTGTTGGTTGACTTGGCGGAGTCACACAGGGTGGACCAGGCACATACAAATACTGAAATCCAAAAGGAGGATAAGCCGATGAATTGGTAATAAGTGTATGTGAATTTACCGTCCCATTTATGGTTGCGCCAGTTACATCCCAAAGCTGACTACTTCCTTGAAAACGATTAAAAACATTTCCTTGAGAGATATCATTATTTTGCCCTCTCAAACCTACTTGAACATTTACCGTTAATGCAGAAAGAGATGTATCGCAATTACCATATGATAAAAGTATTTCATTAGAAGTTTCTGATAAGCGAATTTGAAAATCAAAATCACCAACAGCTGTCTTTCTATTTGCATTAGTCCATTGTACTACAAAAGTTCTATTGGGCGCAGTTCCCTCAGTTGCATAAACTATATTTGCTGGAGTAGTTGCACTTGAAATTAAATCGGTACCTAAGGCACAAACAACACCTCCACTAGTCGCTCCATTATAGGGTGTATTATCTGATAAAGGGACATAATTAGTAGCTGATGGAGCGACTATTCCAAAAGTTATAAAACCATTTGGACTAATAAAACATTGTGTAAAATTGACACTATCAAAAGTAAAAGTAAACCCCAACGGCACTTGAACTGCCGCTTGATTATCCCATGGCGCTGCGAAAGCATTTGTTGTAGCTCCAGATAATGGAGTGTATCCAGTAACCGATTGTGTTAGAGTGTAAGCATTTACCTGAGCTTGAGTTTTGTTTATTCCTAACAGGACCATCAAAACGGCAAGGAGCGTAATAAATGTAGTTTTTTTTCTATGCAACATCAGTGTTTATGTGACTTTTTATATTATTTGCTCAATTTTTTTTAAAGCTAACTATTTGACTATAAATATAATTAGATATTTTAATCTACTAAAATAACACATTTTCTTTCACTGAAAATACAACTATGAAAGTATTCGATAATAAGTAATTATAATCGACGAAATGCATACAACATTAATACTATTTTAAAAAAATAAATTTGCAAAACCTATAACTGCATCTAAAATTGTTTGCATCTATGAAGCATCAGCATTGTTTCTGATACTATTTGAAGATAATCTTCTTATTATTTAAAGGTAATATACAAATTCAAAAGAAGAGTTTTAAAACAATAATAGTGAAGAAGTTCTATTCGTATTGTTTGTCATAATACTTTTGATATTCACCAGAAGTAACATTTTTCAACCAAGTTTCATTAGTCAAATACCAATCGATAGTTCGCTCTAATCCTTGTTCGAATGTTACAGATGGTTTCCATCCCAATTCCTTATTGATTTTGGTAGCGTCAATTGCATAGCGCAAATCGTGTCCTGGTCTATCTTTTACATAAGTAATCAATTGTTCAGAAGTTCCTTCAGGACGACCTAATTTAGAATCCATTTGAACGCATAATAATTTTACTAAATCGATATTTTGCCATTCGTTAAAACCACCAATATTATAAGTCTCGTGATTTTTTCCTTTGTGAAATACTAAATCAATAGCAACTGCATGGTCTTCTACAAACAACCAATCGCGAGTATATTTTCCGTCTCCATAAACCGGAAGTGGTTTATTATTGATAATATTATTTATAAAAAGTGGAATCAATTTTTCTGGAAAATGATAAGGCCCATAATTATTGGAACAATTTGTAATTACATAAGGTAATCCATAAGTTTCTCCATAAGCTCTTACAAAGTGATCAGAACTTGCTTTAGATGCAGAATAAGGAGAATTTGGATCGTAGCTTGTTGTTTCAGTAAATAATCCTTCAGCGCCAAGCGAACCATAAACCTCATCAGTAGAAATATGGTAGAATCGTTTACCTTCAAAGTTGTCTTTCCAAATGGTTTTAGCTGCATTTAAAAGGTTCATTGTTCCGATGACATTGGTTTTTACAAAACTCAAAGGATCTGTAATAGAACGATCAACATGTGACTCAGCTGCCAAGTGCAACACACCATCAAATTGATGCTCTGCAAACAAAGCATTGATGAAATCAGCATCTACTATATCGCCTTTTACAAAAGTGTAATTGGGTGCATTTTCTATATCGGCTATGTTTTCAAGATTACCAGCATAAGTTAATGCATCTAGATTATATATGTGATAATTAGGATATTTATTAACAAATCGTCTTACGACATGAGAACCTATAAATCCTGCTCCGCCTGTGATTACTATTTTTTTCATATTATAATTTACCATCTATTGAACATTTCAAAACTCCTTTTACATCATAAACAACAGAGTTCGGGTTTTTAAATTGTTCTAAATCTATATTTAAAAATTCGTTATGAGCAACAGCTAAAACTATGGCATCATATTTATCAGTAGGTATTGTTTCCGTTGTTACTAATCCATATTCATGTTTTACCTCACTTGGATTAGCCCATGGATCGTAAATGGATACTTCTATTCCATAATCTTGTAATGATTTTATGACATCTACTATTTTAGTGTTTCTTACGTCAGGGCAATTTTCTTTAAAAGTAATTCCCAACATCAATAACTTAGAGTGATTTACAGGAATTCGCTTTTTTATCATCAACTTAACGATTCGAGAAGCAACATATTCTCCCATACTATCATTAAGACGTCTTCCTGCCAAAATTATTTCGGGATGATAACCTGCTTCTTGCGCTTTTTGAGCTAAATAATAAGGATCAACACCGATACAATGTCCACCAACTAAACCAGGCTTGAAATTCAAGAAATTCCATTTTGTACCAGCTGCTTCAAGAACGGCTTGGGTATCAATATCAAGAATATTAAAAATTTTAGCCAACTCATTTACAAAAGCAATATTGATGTCTCTTTGAGAATTCTCAATTACCTTGGCCGCTTCAGCAACTTTTATTGAAGGAGCTAAATGCGTTCCGGCAGTAATAACCGATTTGTATATTTCATTTACTTTTATACCTATTTCTGGAGTTGAACCAGCGGTAATTTTCAATATCTTATCAACGGTATGTTCTTTATCTCCTGGATTAATTCGTTCTGGAGAATAGCCTGCAAAGAAATCAACATTAAATTTCAATCCGCTAACATGTTCTAAAACAGGAACACATTCTTCTTCTGTAAGTCCAGGATAAACGGTAGATTCATAAATTACAATATCTCCTTGTTTAAGAACTTTACCTACTGTTTCGCTTGATTTATATAAAGGAGTTAAATCTGGTCGATTGTTTTTATCAACTGGCGTTGGTACGGTAATTATATAGTAATTACAATCTTTAATATCTTCTAAATTTGTTGTACAAAACAAACCTACTTTGCTTAAAGGTTTTTCTATAAGTACGGATTGTAATAATTCTTTTTCAACCTCAAGAGTAAAATCGTTACCTTTATTAAGTTCTGATACTCTATTTTGATTTATGTCAAATCCTACTACAGGATATTTGGTCGCAAACAATCTTGCTAGCGGCAATCCAACATATCCTAAACCAATCACACCTATTTTTATATCCATCAAAAAGTCGTTTATACAATTAAAAATTATGAACCAATTTCTTGGTAAATAAAACCTATTTCTTTAATTTTATTTGCATCTAATAAATTTCTACCATCAAAAACAAAAGCTGGCTTTTGCATACTATCGTAGATTTTTTGCCAATCATAAGTTTTGAATTCATCCCATTCTGTCAATACTGCGATAGCATGAGAATTGGCACAAGCTTCATATACATCTTTGAAAGACGTTACATGCTTTCTATTTTGCTCGTCAGTTCGTGTCTCAAGATAATTCAAATCGGAAATTACTTGTTTATAATCAACTTTAGGATCATAAACAGCAATTTTTGCTTGCTCATTAATCAAATCATCTGCAACATAAATAGCTGCTGATTCACGAGTATCATTTGTGTCTTTCTTAAATGCCCATCCTAAAAATGCAATTTTTTTATCGGCAATGGTATTGTATAAAGTACTTACTATATTTTTAGAAAATCTTCTTTTTTGGTGATCGTTCATGATAATAACTTGTTCCCAATAATCGGCAACTTCATTCAATCCGAAAGATTTAGAAATATAAACCAAATTCAAAATATCTTTTTGAAAACAAGAACCTCCAAATCCAACAGAAGCTTTTAAGAATTTTGGTCCAATTCTACTATCCATTCCAATAGCTCTGGCTACTTCATTTACGTTAGCACCAGTTTTCTCACAAAGTTCAGACATCGCATTTATAGATGAAACTCGTTGTGCTAAAAAAGCATTAGCTGTTAATTTAGACAACTCTGAAGACCAAACATTTGTAGTTAAAATTCTTTCTTTTGGAACCCAATTAGCGTAAACTTCAACTAAAGATTGAATAGCTCTTTGACCTTCTTCTGTTGTGTCACCACCAATAAGCACACGGTCTGGACTTAATAAATCTTCCACTGCTGTTCCCTCTGCCAAAAATTCTGGATTGGATAATATTTGAAATTGCACTCCATTACCTGTATTATCTAAAATACTTTTAATAGCCTCAGCAGTTCTTACTGGTAAAGTTGATTTTTCAACAACAATTTTATCAGTTTTTGAAACTCTAGCAATTTGTCTTGCACAAAGTTCAATATACTTTAAATCGGCTGCCATACCTTTACCAGAACCATAAGTTTTGGTAGGTGTATTTACTGAGATAAATATAATTTGAGCTTCTTCAATTGCTTTATCAACTTGTGTTGAGAAGAAAAGGTTTTTACCTCTAGAATGTGCAACTATTTCACCAAGACCTGGTTCATAGACAGGAATATTGTCTACATTTTCGTCATTCCATCTTGCAATTCTTTCTTCATTCAAATCAACAACAGTGACTTTAATATGTGGACATTTTTGTGCTATAACTGCCATTGTTGGTCCACCAACATAACCTGCTCCGATGCAGCAAATATTTGTTATTTTCATTCTATTTTATTTTAAATTTTCCCAATACCATTCCACTGCTTCTTTAAGTCCCTGTGAAAAGGAATATTTTGGATTATAATTTAGTAATCGTTTAGCTTTTTCTATACTAGCCAAAGAGTGAGGTATATCTCCTACTCTATTAGCACCATAAACAATTGATACTTCTGAAATTGAAGCATCGTGTTTAGATAAATTTTCTTTCAATAAATTAACCATCTCATTAAGAGTTACTCTATCACCAAATGCTGTATTATAAACAGTATTAAGTGCCTCTTTATTTTGTGTTGTCATTGCCAATTCATTCATTTGAATCACATTATCAATGTAGGTGAAATCTCTAGAATAGGTTCCATCACCATTAATCACTGGACTTTCGTGACGCATAAATTGCATAACAAATTTCGGTATAACAGCAGCATAAGCTCCATTTGGGTCTTGACGTCTTCCAAAGACATTAAAATACCTCAATCCTATTGTTTCTAACCCATAGGTTTTACTAAACACGTCAGCATACAATTCATTTACATATTTAGTAATTGCATAAGGTGAAAGCGGTTTTCCAATAACCTCTTCAACTTTTGGTAAAACTTCTGAATCTCCGTATGTAGAAGAACTTGCAGCATAAACAAATCTCTTAACTCCATTATCACGAGAAGCTACTAGCATATTCAAAAAACCAGAAATATTAACATCACTACTATTGATAGGATCTTGAATAGACCTAGGAACCGAACCTAAAGCTGCATGATGAAGAACAAAATCTTTATTTTTAGTAGCTTCTAAACAGGTTTCTAAATCTCGAATATCTCCTTCAATTAAATCAAATTTTTCATCACATAACAAATGCTCGATATTATATCGATGTCCGGTTGCAAAATTATCTAAACAAGTTACAAAGCAACCTTTATTGATAAAATAATCGCATAAATTAGACCCTATAAATCCAGCACCGCCAGTGATCAATATTTTTTGAATAGAATTATCCATTATCTATTTTTCTTTTGAAAAATACGTTTAAACCATTTAACAAATAGATTTCTAGATTCTTCATCTTCATGGTAACCATTTGAATAAGCTCCGTACCCATATCCATAACCGTATCCATATCCAGCACCATATTTAGCTTTATTTTCATAACCATTTAATACGATGCTCACATTATTTAATTCACCTCTTGATACTCTATTATTTAATAGATTAATCATTTCTTTTTTAGTAAAATTTTGTCGCATGACATATAAAGTTACGTCGGCATATGTTGCTAACTCAACAGCATCTGTAACTAAACCTACAGGTGGTGTATCTAAAATAATGTAGTCGTATTTATCTTTAAGTTCATTTATAAGACGTTTCATGGTATCACCCATAATTAGCTCTGATGGATTTGGTGGAACTGGTCCAGATGAAATAAAATCTAGATAAGGTATTTTGGTTTTTTTAGTTACTTCATCAAGTGTGTTTTGTTCAATTAAATAATTTACTACTCCAATATCATTTTTTACATTAAAGTCATCAAAAATCTTTGGTTTTCTTAAATCAAGACCTACTATAACTGTTTTCTTTTCACTCATTGCAAAAACTGTTGCAATGTTTATAGAGCAAAATGTTTTTCCTTCACCACTGACCGACGAGGTTAACATTAATGTCTTGGAACCTGAAACTTTTTGTTTTTTGTACAAAAACTGTAATGAAGAACGAATAGCTCTGAATGACTCTGAAAGTGCCGATTTTGGTTTGTCAAAAACGGCCAAATTAGAATCAGTGTGTTTTACTCCAATAACTCCAATTAATGGAATATTTGTGTTACTAGAAATATCATCTGTATTTTGAACAGCGCTGTTAATAAAAAATATTAAAAAAACTATTATTAAAGGAATTAAAAAACCTAAAAAAATTGCTATAACATAGTTAACACTTGTTCTTGGTCCAATTAAACCGCCACCAATATCTTTTGGTGGATCAATAAATTGTATATCTGATAGATTTGCCGCTTTAACAATTTGTGCTTCACTTCGCTTTTGAAGATAGGTTTGATAAATTTCATTACTCAAATCATATTTTCTCATGATTTTAAGATACTCTTGTTTGTCTTCTGGAAGTGTAGTTAACTTATTTTCTGCGACAGATATCTTACTTCTAACTTGAGAAGATTCGTATTGAATTGCAGACTTAGCAGCCATTATATTTTCAAGTAAAACCTTTTTGACAGAAGAAATTTCACTATCTATTTTATCATACATCACTTGACTTTTCACATAATCACTCATTTCTGCTCTTCGCACAGATAAGTCAATTAAAGCGGAAACATTTGTAATAATATTAGGATCATCAATTCCAGCAACCGATGGAGCCGGTAACTTTGCATAATCTGTTGAATTTTTTAGATAATTACTTAATGTGTTGTAGTAATTTATTTTTCTATTTATGGCATCACTTGTTCTATCTAAATCCAAAATTTGGCTATGAAATGTGTCACCGCCACTTTCTATTTGCGTAACATTTTTATTTCTACTAAAATCCTTAAGTTCAGCGGTATTCTGTCGCAAATCACCTTCCATCTTTTGTAGAGTAGTATCAATAAACTTGATAGTATTTTCTGCAAATAAATTTTTACTATCTAGCTGTCTTTTGATTAAAACTTTTACAGTCTCATTTAAGTAATCTACAATTCTGTATTTATTTGTTCCATCTAATGAAAGTTTAATGATTGATGGTGCTTTTTCTTCTATACCAATTTTTACATTTCTATATCGTGAAACAATTTGATCTAGACTATTAAAAATTATGATGTATTCCTGACCTACATAATTATTTTCTGCTTTAACTAAATTTAAAGATAAATTAAGAAAAGGTAAATTTATATTTTGTCCTACTTTAAAGCGTTGAACAAAATCACCACTTCGATATTGGATTGTACCAGCTATGCTTAAAGAATAATTTATAACACTAACTGCATTTGATAAAGACTTGATAGAAACTTCATATTCATATGGTGAAATGAACTTTATATTTATGGGTGTTTTATATATTTGATTTTTATTTTTATCAATCTTTACTACAAAAGGAGTTTTTCCATAAACGTCCTCAGTGAAATATTTCTGCTCCTGTAAATAATCTATATAAAACTGTAATTTATCAACAACAAACTCATTATGAGATCGGGATTTAAGTGTGGTTGCAATATTTTGAACTTCATCTGAAGTTCCTCCCCAATTAAATATTAAACTTGTATTTGATGTAAATAGTGGGTTATCTTGCTCTTTAATTGCAATAGTAGTGTCTAAAGAGTAGATTTTTTGCTTTCTAATGTTAACTTGATGTGCTATTGTTAAACACACAATTAATCCAAATAAAAACCATTTCCAATAACTGGCGGTCTTAATTAAAAAGCCTTTAAAATCAAAGCTGTTTTGGTTCTCAAAAAAAGAAAAATCTTTAACGTCTAACATTGACTTATATATTAATTTCTAAGTATCAAAAAAGTTGTTGTAGCAAGTGTTAATAGAGTAAAAATTGTCCCCAATGATTCAACTCCAGTTTTTCCTGTTCCCCAAGTTTTTTGTTTTAATGGTTTTACGTACACGTAATCATTAGGTTGTAAATAATACCCTGGTAATTGAACCGCTCTACTATCGGTTAAATCTAAACTAAATGTCTCTGCTCCTTGCGGAAACTGCCTAATTACCTTAACATCTTTTCTATCGCCAGTAATTGAAATATCTCCAGAGTTAGCAATTGCCTCAAGAATATTTACTCTTTCTTGATACAAAATTTTTGTACCAGGATTAGCAACTTCACCGTTGATTGTATACCTAAATCCGGCTAACTTAACACTTACAAAGATTCCAGCTTCTTTTTTAAAGTGATCTTGTAATAGTTTTTTTTCTATTATTTCTCTAACTTCTTCGATAGTAAAACCTAATATGTTCACCTCACCAAGAACTGGAACTCTAATATTACCATGATCGTTTATGGTATAACCATTAAAATAAAGGGTTTCTGTTGTTTGATTTAACTGTGAAGTAGAAGTGTTAAAAATCTCTACTAATTTTGGATCTAAAGCCTTAATATTAATACTTATTACATCATTAACCTGTAAACGATATGGTTTCGCATTAACAACATTGATAGTTGGAATAGGTGAATTATCTTTTTTCTGTAAGTAAATTAAATCTTTTGTGGGAACGCAAGATGTGAACATAATTCCCAAGAAAAAAAGTATAAAGAGTATTCTGTAGTTCATTATTAAGTAAAATTTAGCAAACAAAGATAGTTTTTCAATTGTAAAAACAAAAAAGTTAGAATAGAATATTGACTAATTATTTTTCAAAGAATTCTCAAACGGAACTCTTTGTAAAATACTTCTTCCTAAAGTGACCTCATCGGCATACTCTAATTCGTCGCCAACCGCTATTCCTCTTGCGATTGTAGATGTTTTGACGTTACACTCCTTTATTTGTTTAAAAATATAAAAATTAGTTGTATCACCTTCCATTGTGGAGCTTAAAGCAAAAATAATTTCTTCTATCGAACCCATTTTTACTTTTTCAACTAAAGAATTGATATTCAATTGACTTGGGCCGACACCATCAATTGGAGAAATTTTTCCGCCAAGGACATGATAAATTCCTTTGAATTGGTTCGTATTTTCTATCGCCATAACATCTCTAACGTCTTCAACAACACAAATTATTTTATGATTTCTTGAAGCATTCGAGCAAATTTCACACAAATCTATATCGGAAATATTGTGGCAATTTTTACAAAATTTAATCTCATCTCGCATCGTAGTTAATGCTTGCGATAAAAAATGCGTTTGTTCACTTGGTTGTTTCAATAAATGCAATACCAATCGTAAGGCAGTTCGCTTACCAATTCCTGGTAATTGTGCCATTTCGTTGACTGCTTTTTCTAGAAGTTTTGATGAAAATTCCATTTGGCAAAAGTAACAAAATAGATTTTTAGATTATTAGATTTTTGGATTATTAGATTTGGATTTATTCTTATTCTTTCTTTTTTCTATTTTCTATTATCTTTCTTCTCAAATATTTCTATTTTAGCACAACCAAAAAAACCATTTATGTCTTCAGGAACTATTTTAGCGATTATCATTATCTATTTCGGAATTCTTATTCTTATTTCGAATCTTGTTAGTAAAAAAGACAGTAGTAACGATGCTTTTTTTAAGGCAAATAAAAATTCAAAATGGTATTTGGTAGCCTTCGGAATGATTGGAACGGCGCTTTCTGGCGTAACTTTTATTTCCGTTCCTGGTGAAGTCGGAAATCCTGATTTACAGTTCAAATATTTTCAATTTGTTTTGGGAAATGCGATTGGTTTTGTCATAATTGCAACAGTCTTGCTTCCACTCTATTATCGCATGAATTTGACTTCAATTTATAGTTACATCGAGCAAAGATTGGGCGTTGTGAGTTATAAAACTGCAGCTACAATTTTCTTGATAAGTCGAACCATTGGCTCTGCTTTTCGTTTGTATTTGGTTGTAATTGTGTTACAACGTTTTGTTTTTGATGCTTACAATATTCCTTTTGCAGTTACAGTTTTAATTTCTTTAGCACTAATTTTTGCTTACACCTATCGTGGCGGATTGAAAACTATTATTATCACAGATACTTTGCAAACTTTTTTCTTAGTTTCATCTGTTTTTTTGACGATTATTTTTATCTGCAATAGTTTGGATTATAGTTTTACAGAAGCTTTTGAAGCTGTAAAAAATAGTAATTATTCTAAAGTTTTCTTTTATGAAGATTACTTGAAAGGTAACTTTGTTTTGAAACAAATTTTGGGTGGAATCTTTGTAACTATTGCCATGGTTGGATTAGATCAAGATTTAATGCAAAAGAATTTGAGTTGCAAAAACATTAGTGAAGCTCAAAAAAATATGTTCACATTCACTGGAATTTTTGTAGTAATTAATATTTTCTTTTTAAGTGTTGGTGCATTACTTTATCTATACGCTGAGAAAAACGGAATTGCTGTTCCGATGGTTGATGGTGTGAAACGCACTGATTTATTGTTTCCTGAAATTGCTTTTAATCATTTGAATATTGTTCCTGCAGTTGTGTTTTTGTTAGGATTGACAGCGGCAACTTTTGCTACAACCGATTCGGCTTTAACTGCTTTAACAACTTCTTTTTGTGTTGACTTTCTTGGAATGGATAAAGAAGGTAAAAATTCCAATAATGAAATTCCAAATTCCAATGAAGAAATTGAAATTAGAAATAAAAAGTTAGTTAGAACTAGACATTTGGTTCATGTTGGATTTTCGATTTTGATGTTTTTAGTGATTATAGTTTTTAATTCACTGAATGACAAATCGGTGGTGACTATGATTTTTAAAGTGGCAAGTTATACTTATGGACCACTTTTAGGATTGTATGCTTTTGGATTGTTCATGAAATCGAAAACGGTTCATGACAAATTGGTTCCTTTTATTTGTGTGATTTCGCCTTTGGTTTGTTTTTTAATTGCTAAAAATTCAGCTGCTCTTTTTGGAGATTATGTAATCGATAACGAATTGATTATCGTTAACGGATTGATTACTTTTATTGGATTACTGATTATTAGCAAACCTGCTACTAGTCAGACGAAGTTTTAGGTTATAAACCATTTTATGAAACAAAATTATTCATCAGAGAAATATCAATTTTTATCAGAAATAAATTCTATTTCTTTTGAAAGAAAACTTGTAAATGAAACAGCATTTGATGGAATTGTAAAAATCTATAGTTTAAAAACTAATTTTGAAAACATTAACCAAAAATTAGATGGACATTTTTTTGGCGACTTTTTTTATTCAACTGAAAAAGGGGTTTTTCTTAGAAAGTTTGACAACAAAGATTCATGGCCTACATCAACATTAATTTATCTTGACCTTATAAACTTAACTTTAACAGAAATAAATAGAAATAATTCTTCTTGGAATATTTGGGAAGGAAAAAAGTTAGAAAACGGAAAATATTCGATAGAAATCTCTCCAAAAGAAAATATAGAATTTCAAACATAATTAAATTAATTTGAAATGCATTTTTAAACTTAGATTTCTAAAGATACTCAATCAAAAATTAAAATGGAAACCAACCTAGCCCTGATAGAATGGAAATCCTTTTATTTTGTTGCCTGAGGTTCTCGAAGGCAACAAAATAAAAGATTGCAATGGCGGCAGGAATTACCATTACTGATAAAGTCCGAACCATTCGCTCCTGACTTCGACAAAGCTCAGTCTGACATTAATACTGATTAGTTGTCAATAAAACCAAGGTACAAGCTTCTTCTACTTTGATGGAATTGGCTTTAAGTAATTGATAAAACTCTGGATTTTCGGTTCCTGGGTTAAAAACTACTCTTTTAGGTTTAGTTTCGATAATGTAGTTGTAATACTCGCGTTGGCGCACCGGATTTAGGTACAAAGTTACGGTATCAATATTTTTTAAAGGAATGTTTTTGGTTCTGATTGAAATTCCTGCAACCTCGCCTTGATTTTGTCCGATAGCTATAACCGAATGACCTTTATCAACTAACATTGTTATGGCTTTGAAAGCGTATCTTTCGGGTTTGGTGGAAGCACCAAGAACTAAAGTTTTCTTGTTTTTCATTCTGCAAAATTACGGATAATTGTTTTTATTTTAACTTTATGCGTTACTTCTTTATTTATCTTTGTCAAAAATTTAAACTTTTCAAAAAATGGATGTTTTCTTGAATACTTTTTTTGTTTTGCTTGGTGCGCTGTTTTCGGTATTAAATCCGATTGGTGCGATTCCTTTTTTTGTGGGTTTAACACAAGATTATAACAAAGCTGAACGTTCGCGAGTTTCCTTATTGGCCGCGATAAATGTGTGTATCATTTTGTTGATTTCCTTTTTTGTTGGTGAATATGTTTTAAGTTTTTTCGGAATTACGATTTCGGCACTTAGAATTGCTGGAGGAATTTTGATTGCGAGTTCTGGATTTGGTTTACTTAACGCCAATCCGAAAAAGCGAAAAGGAATTAGTAAAGAAGTGGAAGAAGATTTACAAAGCAGAACCTCTATTGCTTTAACGCCGCTTGCAATGCCAATGTTGGCTGGACCTGGTTCAATTTCCTTATTAATAGCATTTAATCAAGATCATAAAACTACACCTGAAATTTTGTCTTCTACACTTGCTATTTTCGTGGTTTCTCTTCTAATATTTTTGGTATTGAGAAGTGCTCATTACTTAGCTAAATATCTTGGAGCATCAGGAATTGTGGCGATTTCTAGAATTGTTGGTTTCTTAACTGTCGCAATTGGTATTCAGTATATTATTAGTGCGGTTTTAAGTATTATTAGAGGCATTTAATATAACAATTACAAATCACAAAAAGTAAAACAATGAAAAAAATAATTATTCTACTTCTTACTCTTACAACTTTATTTTTTAGTTGTAATTCTACTAAAACTATTTCAAACACAGGAGATTCTTCTGAACTAAAAGAATTACTTACTATAATGCAAGGTCAATATTCTTCGGAAGCACATTCAAAAAGAGATACAACCTATTTTAATATTTCGTTGCGAATGGTTCCTATTTGGAAAAATAAAGGTCATTATTTATATGTAGAACAAGCAATGTTTACTAAACAAGAAAAACCATATAGAGTTAGAATTTATAAAGTTAGCCAACGTGGAAATGAGTTTGTAAGCGAAATTTATACTCTAAAAAATGAAAAAGAATGGATTGGCAAATGGAAAACTCCTGAAGCCTTTGAAAAATTATCCGAAACAGATATCGAGTTAAAACAAGGTTGCGAAGTAATATTAAAGCGTATAGGTAAAAATAAATTTTCTGGTGCTACTGGAAACAAAACCTGTCCAAGTGAATTGCGAGGTGCAAGTTATGCTTCGTCAATTGTAACAGTTACTAAAAATGAAATCCTATCTTGGGATCAAGGCTTTGATAAAAATGATAAACAAGTTTGGGGTGCAGAAAAAGGCGGATACCAATTTGTTAAATATTAATGACAGAAAATAGAAAATCCCAAACTCCAAATGTAATCATATTGGAATTTGGAATTTTTTATTCGTAAATATTGGCTTCGAGAGCCTCAGCCAACAAAAAACTATTTTCTTGGAAGAAATACTTCTGCCATCATGCATCTTGCGCTTCCGCCACCGCATGCTTCGATGGTATCTAGGCTTGAATGAAGAATTGTAATGTGTTCTTCTAATTGTGCGATTTGCTTTTTTGTTAAAGCATTGTAGGCTGAAGAACTCATGATTAAGTATCTTCTTTCGTCTGCGCCTTGCAATTCTAACATGTTTCCTGCGAAATTGTTCATTTGGTCTTCGGTAATTAGAATAATTTCTTTTTCGTCAGAACGAAGACTATCTAAAACCATTTTGCGTTCTTTTTTATCATCGATACAATCAGCACAAATTACGGCAAATGTATCTCCAATGCACATCATTACGTTGGTATGATAAATCAATTTTCTTTCGCCATTAACAGTTTGAAATGCTTCAAATATGATTGGATTCAAATCGAAATCTTCGCAAAATTCTATAAATAATTCTTCGTCTGCTCTTGGAGAAAGTGCGCAGTATGCTTTTCCGTTTTCTCTGTCAAGAACAATACTTCCTGTTCCTTCTAGGTAAAATCCGTCATCTTCAGCAGAAGTATAATCCATAATTCCGTCATTGATTTCATAACCTTTGGCTTCAAGAATATCTAAAATATCTTCACGTCTTTCAGTACGACGGTTTTCGGCAAACATTGGATACAAAACCACATCACCATTTTCGTGAAAAGAAATCCAATTGTTTGGAAAAATACTGTCTGGCGTATCTGGATCTAAAGTATCGTCAACAACCGTAACATCGATTCCGACCATTCTTAATTTGTTTACGAAAGTATCAAACTCTTGTTGCGCTTTTTCATTAACATTCGCTGGAGTTAATCCGTCAAGGACTTTTTGATAATAATTGTTTACCGCCGTTTGTTCGTTCATTCTAAACGCTACCGGACGAATCATCAGAATTGAGTTTGTAGTTTGATTCATTTTTTTGTTTGTTAGTGGTTTATTGTTAATCGTTGATTGTTTTAGCTCTAACCGAGAACTATAAACTAAAAACCGTAAACATATTTAATCTCTTATTAAAGGCAATGTCGAACATCTTAATAATCCTTCTTGTTTTGCTATTTCAGCGTATGGAATTTCTTCTACTGTAAAACCTTGTTCTCTTAGCCAATTGTTCAATCTTGTGAAGTTTTTCTCCGAAACTACTACATCTGGTGCAATTGAAAACACATTGGAATTCATATGATACATTTCATCGCGCGTGATGTGAAAAAGGTTTTCTTTCCCGAATAATTTTACCAAGTAAACGTAATCTGCTTCTTCACGGAAACCACTTTTATAGATGATTCCTTTGTTAGTTCCCACTGGCTGAAAGCAGCAATCAAGGTGTAATGCATTATCGCGTGCTTCTAATTTAGATTTCACCAAATCAAATTCTTTTACAATTTTGTGAGGAAATAAATCTTTAATGTATTGAACTCCTTGCATATTAGTTCGAGCTGTAATGTAATCTTTATAATCAGAACCTTTATAAGTTCCTATAAAAATATAATCATTCCAAAGCATTACATCGCCACCTTCAATGTGAACATTCTCTGGCGGACGAACGACTTTAGCAGGATTAATTTGGTCAATTACATATTGAATTGCATCCAATTCACGATTTCTATCAGGTAAAATATTGGCTTTTATAAAAACATCATCGATTACAAAACCAATATCACGAGTAAAAATTTGATTGTAATTTTCAATCATTTCTGGACGAAAAACTTTCACATCATATTTTTGAAATACTTTATTGAAGGCTTCCATTTCTTTAACCATATCTTCTTCCACTGGATATGTACCTGCGAGAATGTGTTCTAATGATTTTGGATCATAGGCTTCTTCTGCTGTTGGAGTTGGTCCGTTATTTACTGCAGAACCTAATACAACGGCTCTTAATCTTGAAGTTTCGTTTTTTACATTTAATTGTAACATATAATTTGCTTTTGGCATTTGTACAAATATAAAAAAGCTCCGTTGATTAACGAAGCTTTTGTTTATAAGTATTTACTTTTAATTTTTAATTAACTTTTCTGTATGTACTTGTCCATCATCTGAAATTACATTAACAATATAGATGCCTGTTGGATATTTACTGACGTCAACTTGTGTTCTGTTTATTGTATCTACTTGTTTTTCATAAACTATTTTTCCATCTATTGTTGCAATACTTAGTTTATTGAAATTACCGTCATTCATAACAACTTCTATGAAATTACTTGACGGATTTGGAATAATAGAAAATCCGTTTACCAATTTTACTAAATTAATATTTTCTTCCGGGATTTCTTGATAAACAGATTGTTCCTCACCTGGTCTGTATACAAAAGTGCTAGAACATCCTTCAGGATAAGCTGCAAATTGAGAGCCTAATACTGCTTCGAAACCAGGATTTAATTCCACATAATTTTCAGCATGATAAACAACACCATTTCCTTGAATATTATCACCGACAGAAATAATATTGGATGCTTTAATCCAATCAGATCGTTCACGTTTCTTTATTGCTGGAATAGCTAAGTTGTTACTATCATCCGTTGGTGATGTTAAAGTTAGCGTTGGAATACAACAATCAATAAAAGTTACATCTGGTCCAACATTAGCAGAATTATCTGATATTTCATATAAAAATGTTCCAGCTGTACAATTAACATTAAAGTCGGCATTTACCTGAAATTCGAAATTTCCGGATGGATTAGTTCCAAAAACACTTGGTAAGAAACTAAAACAAAAAGTATTTGCTGTAAGTTGCGAAGGTGTGTTTAAAGTAGCAATTACTACTCCACCTTGGGTTATTTGCATTGAAATGGTATTTAAAACTGCATTTGCTGGAGCTGCATAAGTACCACAAACTTCTATTGGAATTGTACTTGTTGGACTTGGACAATTAATATTAGTTGGATTAGTATTTATTGCACCTAATTGAGGTGAAGCACATGTAAATCCGCAAATGTTGTCTATATAAACTGTTCCGAAGTGAGCCGATGGTTGACAATCACTTACAGAAAACTCAATAGTTCCTGGTTGATTTAAAATATCACCAACATTTAATCTTGCGCAAATCCAACCTGTATAGAGTACTCTTCTATCAGAATTTACATTTATCGTTGAAAACAAACAATTATTTGGATTTGCAATTATACAAAACTCATCAACTACGTTTCCATATTGATCTAAAACTCTTGCTCTAAAATAAGGCTGAATATCTTGTGCGTGTCCGGGTTTATTATCCATAACCAACGAAAAATTGAAGTCAATTGTTGATTGATTTATAACTGGAAAATATCTAGAAACAGTAGTTAAATCTGACGAACCCATTCCGCCAGTATTATTAAGTTTTATTGCCTTTGTTCCTCCATTTGTGTTTAAAGTTGGAACATTTACACCAAAACTAGCCAGAACAGGATCAAATTGCTGATAACCTGAAGCAGCACTATTAATAACTGTTGCTCTTGAATTAAAATTGTTTGTCGTTGGAGCTAACACATTAGTTGTAGTTAAAACTGTTGGTGTAGCACATGATTGGAAAAAAGAAGTTCCAGACCCTGGTTGTGGATGCAAATCTGCCCAGAAAGTGTATCCTGCAGTTCCATCTTCAAAATCACCATTAACACAATTTTGAGCCACAGACGCAGGAAGTTCAATTGCTTTGTAATCAGCTACTGCTTCACGATTTCTTGAGAAAAATAATTTTCTTAACTCATATCGTTTTGCGTCTATTAGAGCTTTTTCCAATTGTATATCTGTAAAATCTTCTTCCTCTCTAAGATGTTTAATCACCTCATCTGTAACCTCAACGGCTAACTTATACTTATTGAAATTATCCGAAATAAATCGTTCAACTTCTTTCTCTGTTTTTTCTGTTCTTGATACTCTTTTATTTTCTGCCTCAAGATATTCGTTTACTTGAGCAACCAATGAATTGGAATTAAAAAACAACAGAGCAATTAAAACTATTTTAAATATTTTAATCATAACTCATTATTTTTTTTGAATTAATTCTTTCATTTGATTTTTTAATTCCTCAATCTCTTTATTCTGATTTTCTATAGCTTTACTTTGGTTTTCTAAAGTTTTATTTTGCTCGATTATATATAATGTTAATTCTTCAATTTTCTCCATTTGTTTTGCTTGCATAGCAGATAAATCTAAGCCATTTTTAGCCAAATCCTCTGCAGAATCAACACCAGGTAAGTGATTATTTTTATTTATAAATTCTTCTACTTGTTTTAATGGCATCAATTTATAATCGTCCGCAAATACATAATCTGCCCAATTATTAGTACTTCTAAGAGCTACTTTTACTTTTTCTGTTAGAATTCCTCCTTCTACAAATAATTTATAGTTTCCAGTATTATTTGGATAAATCCAACTAGAACCGATATACATTTTACCGTGATTTGGACTTGTTGCTGTATTGAACCAAATATTTCTATCGTTCATATTTACAACTCTGTTGTTGTTAGTCGTAGTTGATTGATTGATTACACCATTATTTCCGTAAAGACTTGTATCTATTGAGCTTACTTGATATGGTGTAGCCGGCATACCATTACCAGTTATAGTAACATTACTTCCTGGTATTATTGTAGTTGTTGGTAAGTTAATTGTATTTCCATTAGAAATTGTCAATGCATTTCCAACTAATGAAAGTAATTGTGCGTCTGTATCAGTATCAGTAAATGTTGGTAAAGTAATTGTATTTCCGTTTGAAATTGACAATGTATTACCATTAATTGTAAGTGATTGCGCATCTGTATAAGTTGGAAGAACTACTGTATTACCATTAGAAATTGATAAGTTATTTCCAACCAAAGAAAGTGATTGAGCGTCTGTATCTGTATCAGTAAAAGTTGGTAAAGTAATTGTATTTCCGTTTGAAATTGACAATGTATTTCCAGCAATTGTAAGTGATTGTGCATCGGTGTAAGTTGGAAGTACTACTGTATTACCATTAGAAATTGATAAATTATTTCCAACCAAAGAAAGTGATTGAGCATCAGTATCTGTAAAAGTTGGTAATGTAAATGAACCTCCACCATTAGATAATGTTACAGTATTTCCAGATTGAGTTAAAGTTTGCAATTCATTTGTTGTGCTTGCATCAACTTCATTGAATGTAGGTATAGGAATTGTTACAGGATTACTTGCAATTCCGTTTACAGAGGTAATTAACTGATTATTTGCATTAAAAACATTTGAAATTGAATTTACTATAGTTGCATTAGACGAAATACCATTAACATCACTAGTCATCGTATTTGCTTGAGATGTTAATTCATTTGTAGCAACTAGATTAGGCATATATTGTAGTACAACATCACCATTACTATCAACACTTAAAAATTTATTTGTTGAACCAATAGTTGATGGGTTAAAAGCACTTGTTAAATTTGTAAAACGAAGTCCAGAAGTATTAGGAGCTTCACTTTTTACTTCTAAAGTATTTTTAGGAATTGTTGTGTTGATACCAATTTGTCCTAATTTAGTAGTAAGATTATCAGAACTACTCAATCTATTCATATTGTAACCAAAAATTACATTACCAATATTAAGAATATTATCACTTAATGGATTTACTTGAAAACCAGGATTAATATTTGAATTATTTCCCAATAGTATATTCCCATTTCCTGTTTTTCCACCTGCATTTTCACCAATAGCAATATTCTTAGAACCTGTATTAACTCCTGAACTATTTCCTAAAAATAGATTATTAGAACCTTGAGTAGTTGAATAACCTGATCGAGCTCCTATAAAAATATTACTTGAGCCTGATCTCAAAAAATGACCAGTGTAAAATCCTAAATATAGATTTTTTTCTCCTGTTTGTAATAAAGAGCCTGCAGCTACTCCTAAAAACATGTTGTTATCACCAGTAGAAGAACTACCTGCAGAGCTTCCAATACCAATATTATTATCACCTGAAACATTACCATTTAATGACCATCTGCCAAGAGCGATATTACTGTTTCCGCTTTCATTTAATTCGAGTGAAGCATTACTCAAACCAATATTATCACTTCCTAATATATTATTTTTTAAAGCTCTATATCCTAAAGCCGTATTTGAATTGCCTATTGTATTAAATTTACCAGATTCAGCACCAATAAATGTATTTCCGAACCCTGTAGTGTTATAAGTTCCTGTTCCCGTTCCAACAAAAGTATTTACAGAACCAGAAATATTTGACATTCCTGAATTTTCTCCTATAGAAATATTATAAAAATTTAAAGAATGATTGGAATCACTTCCAGCTCTTTTCCCTATGTTGATATTAGCATTCCCTCCATTTCCTGCATAAAAACCATAGGACGTATTTAATGTGCCTATTTTTCCACTAAAAATATTATTTCTCCTAAACACCAAATCTTGATTATCGGTAGTCCCAATAAAATTGACATTAGATGAAGTTCCAGAATTTCCATTTACATTCCAAAATGGTCTTATAGCTAGTAAATTAGAATTAGCACTCAAATTCCTATTAAGAACATCTGTTTTTGAAATAGAATCTGATTGTGCTTGTAAAGTATTAATAAGTCCAAAAAAAGCTGTTAATACAAATAAATAGTAGTTTTTTTTCTTCATAGCGTAGGTTTTAGTTTATTAATAATCTGTTTTGGGGAAACAATTATGATTTCTTATTGTTATTTCAAAAATAAGTATTAATTATTCAAAAATATCGCTTATATACCAATATATTCGATTAAATACGTCTTTTTAAATAAACATAATATAAATATCTTACAAATTATACAAACAAAAAAGCATAAAAAAAACTCCTTAAATAATTAAGGAGTTTTTTTTTATAGATAGAAACTTATCTTTTATCCATTGCTACAAAATCTCTTAGTGGATGACCAGTGTAAACTTGTCTTGGTCTTCCTATAGGTTCTTTGTTAACTCTCATTTCTTTCCATTGTGCGATCCATCCAGGTAAACGACCTATTGCGAAAAGTACAGTAAACATATCCGTTGGAATTCCTAATGCACGGTAAATGATACCAGAATAGAAATCTACGTTTGGATATAATTTTCTTGATACGAAATACTCATCAACTAAAGCAGACTCCTCAAGTTTTTTTGCAATTTGTAGAATTGGATCATTAACTCCTAGTGTAGATAAAACTTCATCAGCAGCTTTTTTAATGATTTTTGCTCTAGGGTCAAAGTTTTTGTATACTCTATGACCAAATCCCATTAAGCGGAATGGATCATCTTTATCTTTTGCTTTTGCTAAATATTTATCGGCATCACCACCATCTTTTTGGATTTCTTCAAGCATTTCCAAAACTGCTTGGTTTGCACCACCATGTAATGGACCCCAAAGCGCAGAAACTCCTGCAGAAATCGATGCAAATAAACCTGCGTGAGAAGAACCAACAATTCTTACCGTTGATGTAGAACAGTTTTGCTCATGATCTGCATGAAGAATAAATAATTTATCTAAAGCATCAATTACAACTTGATTTTGTGTGTAAGGACCTGTTGGCAATTCAAACATTAAATGCATGAAATTTTCAACATAACCTTTAGTATTATCATAGTAATTTAAAGGATAACCCATCATTTTTCTGTAAGTCCAAGTAGCAATAACTAAAAATTTGGCCATTGTTTTACATACAGCTTCATACATTTCTTTTTCATTCTCTACATTAACCACTTTAGGATTAAAAGCTGTTAAAGCAGAAGTTAATGAAGATAAAACTCCCATTGGATGAGCTGTTTTTGGGAAACCATCAATGATATTCTTCATTTCTTCATTTACCAAAGTATACTTACGAATATCATTTTCAAATTGAGTTAGTTGCTCTTTTGTTGGTAACTCTCCGAAAATCACTAAATAAGAAACCTCAAGAAAATCAGCTTTTTCAGCTAAATCTTCAATTGCATAACCTCTGTAGCGTAAAATTCCTTCTTCTCCATCAAGGAAAGTAATATCACTTTTACAAGAACCTGAATTTTTATAACCTGGGTCTAAAGTGATAGCGCCAGTCAAGGCACGTAGTTTTTCAATATCGATAGCTGGTTCGTTTTCGCTTCCAACAATTACTGGAAACTCATACTTTTGGCCATCATATTCTAATATTGCTGTTTTTGACATAATATTTGTGGAAATTAATCTTGATAATTTATAATTTAACAAAATTATGGAATTCTAAATGAATTAAAAAACAAATACGTTAACGTTTTCGTTAATTTTATTATAAAAATTGCAAGGTTGGTATAGTTGAATACAAAAGTGCGCCTAAGCACACTTTAATTAACTAAATAACTTAACCTATTCTTTAACTATTCTTTCTACTTTAATTCCTTTATCAGATGTAATTTTAAGAAAATAAATGCCTTTTGATTTATCTGAAATATCAATTGATGTTGAATTTTCCTCAGTTAATTTTGTTTGCAACAACCTTCCTTGCACATCGTATAATTGTATAGATTTGATGCTGTTGTCAGATTTAACATTAACTATTGATTGTGTTGGATTTGGAAAAATCACAACTGAATTGTCTTTTTCAAAGGCACTATTATTTAACGATTGAAATACTGTATTCGCGATTCCTGTATCTATTGGAGCATTGTAATCAAAGAAAATATCTCCTCTGTTGGATACATTATCCCCAGATTGTAAGGTTCCATTACTTCTTATTTTTAATAATATATTTCCATGTCCACCAGTATCTAGTGCAATATTTTGGAAAATAAATTCAACAATATTTCCAGTGATTTTTACATAGGAAGGATGTGATGTGTTTAGTAATTGTAAGGAATTCAAATTAAACTTTGTGGTATCAATAGTGGCTTTTACTACAACATTTTCTGCTGCTGCAGTTCCTGTGTTTTCAAAATTTATTACATAATGTAAATACTCACCTATTAAAGATGGTGAAACAGAAGGTCCTTCAATACAAGTAATATCATTTGGATCATAAGAATCAACTACGATTTGATTATATAAAAAAGTATTGTCAGTAGTAGTTTCATCGCCAGCTATTGGCAAAATAGAAGTTGTAAATTGTAAAACATCGCCAATATTTACTGGATAATTTACATCAGTTGGTGTATTAATATTTAAAGTAACATAAATGCTTCTACTTTCAAACGGAAGTAAATTAGCATAACTCCAAGACAACGAACCAGAACCAATTGTTGCAGGAGCTGTTGTAGCAGAAACAAAATCCATTAAATTTTGATTGAAGAAAAGATTAACGCCATACAATTGTGATAAGGTTTGGTTTCCTTTGTTCTTATAAACTATTTGATATATAGCATCATAACCTGGTCTTGCAGGTCCTATTGGTGCAATTACAATTTCTAAATCGGGATGTATTCCATTAGCTGAAATACAGAAATTTTGTGTAGTCGTATTATTGTTATTATTCGCAAATGGAATCGTAGCTGTAGTTGGTGAAATAGTAAACCAGGTTGGGTTTTCAACATTTGGAGTTAAAACAAAACTTCCTGCTTGTGTATAGAAATTATAATTTCCTGAGTTATTAGTAAAAGTTGCTCCTTGATTTGTACCGTCGTTTATATCAATTCTTATGTTTGGATGTGGTAAATCGGAAGCATCGCAGCCGTTGTTGTCTTCGTCGAAAGTAATTGAACCAGTTATTGTATTGTAATTTCCTCCGGGTGTGAAAGAACAATAGGTAGAAACCAATACTGATGGCGAATTCATAACATTCGAAATAGCTACGTTTTGTTCACCTTCATCAACACATATATATGACAAATTAGGATTAGCACCCCAAGCAGTATTTACCTGAATACCTACATATCCGTTTTTCAAATTAATGTATGACAAATTGTTATTTCTACACCATAATTCAAAAAAAAGAGGATTCAATGAAAAATCTAAGGTCTGAATATTGTTATAACTACAATTAAGGTACGTCAAACTCAACAATCCAGTAAAATCTAGTGCGCTTATTTGATTAAAATCACATCGCAAACCTTCTAACTGAGTAAGTGTATTCAAAGGCAAAACACTAATATTATTTTGTATTAAACTGAGAAATGTCAAATTGGTAAATTTTTCTAAACCAGTAATATTCGAAATATTGGAGTAATTTAAGAACAAAACACTTACCAACAATGCTTCGCTCTCTTGAATCTCACCATCATCGTTCAGATCAATTTTAATATTTTGCCCAGCTGAATTTTGAGCAATAAAAGTAGTTGCTGATGCTTGAAGTAGCTTCGTTTTAAAATTCACATCAGGAATATTCACAATCTGAGCATAACCAATTCCCGTAATAAATAACAAAAAAAGCACTAATTTCTTCATAACATCATAATTAACAATTAAATATAATAATTTTATTACAAATAATATTTCTAAATTAACATTTGAAATTTATCAACTGCTGTATAACAAAAAAACCCGACCAAATCAGCCGGGTTTAATTTATTAAAATTAATTTTTACTTCTGTTTGAATGCTTTCAATCCAGGGAAGTAGGCTGTATTTCCCAATTCTTCTTCAATACGTAATAATTGATTGTATTTCGCCATTCTATCAGAACGTGAAGCCGAACCAGTTTTTATTTGTCCACAGTTTAAAGCTACAGCTAAATCAGCAATTGTATTATCTTCTGTTTCTCCAGAACGATGTGACATTACTGAAGTATAACCAGCATTGTGAGCCATGTTTACTGCTGCAATTGTTTCTGTAAGTGTACCAATTTGGTTAACTTTTACAAGAATTGAATTGGCAATTCCTTTTTCAATTCCGGTTGACAAACGCTCAACATTAGTAACAAATAAATCATCACCAACTAATTGAGTTTTATCACCAATTAATTCTGTTAAGTATTTCCATCCTTCCCAATCGTCTTCATACATTCCATCTTCAATTGAGATAATTGGGTAATTTGCTGCTAATGAAGCTAAATATTCTGCTTGCTCTTTAGAAGTTCTGATTTTACCAGTTGCACCTTCAAATTTAGTATAGTCGTATTTTCCGTCAACATAAAATTCAGAAGCAGCACAATCTAAAGCAATCATGATTTCGTCGCCAAATTTATAACCAGCGTTTTCAACTGCTTTTTTAATTGTATCTAGAGCATCTTCTGTTCCACCAGCAAGATTTGGTGCAAAACCACCTTCGTCACCAACAGCAGTTGATAAATGTCTATCGTGTAACACTTTTTTCAAATTGTGGAAAATTTCAGTTCCCATTTGCATTGCATGAGTAAATGAAGTTGCTTTTACAGGCATAATCATAAACTCTTGGAAAGCAATTGGTGCATCAGAGTGCGAACCACCATTGATAATATTCATCATTGGAACTGGTAAAGTATTAGCAGAAACTCCACCAACATATCTGTATAAAGGTAATCCTAATTCATTTGCAGCCGCTTTTGCAGCCGCAAGAGAAACTCCTAAGATTGCATTAGCTCCAAGATTTCCTTTGTTAGAAGTTCCGTCTAAATCAATCATAAGTTGATCGATATGATTTTGTTCAAAAACAGAAACGCCCATTAATTCAGGAGCAATTTTGGTATTTACATTTTCAACAGCTTTAAGAACACCTTTTCCCATGTAAGCTTTTCCTCCATCACGAAGTTCAACTGCTTCATGTTCTCCTGTAGATGCACCACTTGGAACAGCAGCACGACCTAAAACTCCGTTTTCTGTAACAACGTCAACCTCAATTGTTGGGTTTCCTCTTGAATCTAATATTTGTCTTGCGTGTACTTTGATTATAATACTCATTACTGTGTTTATTTTATAGTTAGATAATTACATATTCTCAAAATATTGAACACAAATTTAAGCATTAGTCAAAACTTAATCATTAATTTTTAAAAAAACTTATAAACTCAATCGTTTTAGTAGGGTAAAAAAAATGTAAACTGTTATTATAGTTGAGTGAAATACATTAAATAAAAAAACATAAATATTTGTAGTATTTTTATTATATTTTATAAATATTTAATCATTTTATCGTGTTTTTTTGCATTTTATAGACAAATACATTTGTGTGTTACAAATAATTATCTATTTTTATTGTGTCAAATTCATTATAATTAAAATCGTATGAAAAAATATTCTTTTTTAAGTACTACCAACTTAAAATCAGTTTATTACGGATTGTTGTTTTTGGGATTTCTGTTGTCTTATCAAACAGGAACTTCTCAGAACTACAGAAATGCTAAAGCCTACATAACTGACTTTGGTAGAAACGAATTATTTGTCAAAGAATCTTTAATGGAATATTCAACCTCAATTATTGATGCTAGTCCTGACGATAGAGTTCAAACAACTTTGGAAAGAATTTACAAAAAGCTTGAAGATGTCAATGAAAATTTAACTAAAAATGACCGAGGAGTTTATGGAGACACCGATTTAAGAGATGCTTTTATAAAATTAAACAATAAAACGATAACATTACTAAAAAACAAATCATTGAAACTTAATGATTATCAAGTTCAAAGTAATTTAGATTACTCTGAAATTTTTAAAAACTATGCTTACAAAGAATCTGAAATAGCTAAATATTATTCTGAAATATTAAACTATGAAAGCACTAAAAGAGATTTTGGATTAAAATATCAAATTAACATTAGAAACTTTAATAAAAGAAATGTTTTTGAATATAATGCCTATCAGAATTTAATTTTTTATAAACTAAATGTTTTAGACGATAAATTAATTCAATTATTTAAATATAGAAAAGTTGAAGATGTTTTAGAATGTGTAAACTTTATGACTAGTGTTGCTCAAGAATCGTTAACAAAAACCGATTTGTTTAAAGATGATTTTACAGATACTTCATTAAACGATGCTAATATTGAATTTATAAATTTTATTATAAAACAAAATGAGAAGCTAGTTCCATTGTATCAAGATTATATTTTGGTGCATGAAGATTTCCAAAAAATAAAAAAGAAATTTTTAGAAACAAACGAAATCATTAAAGTTGAAGACTACAACAATGAAGTGAGAAGATATAATAAAGTAAAGAATACATTTTTTGATGCTTTACATGAAAATCAAATTGTTAAAAGTGAATTATTGAAAAGATGGTATATAACCAATAGTTTGTTCCTTAAAAACAATATTGAGTTTGAAAATCTTTATGAAAAATTCACAAACTTAGATTAAAACAAAAAGGATTTCTTAATTAGTAATTATTTCCTAAAGTATTAAAATAAAAAAATGAGGGTTTTTGGAAACCCTCATTTTTTCTATACTTCTTGAAATTTATCTTGTTTAATATTTGCTATAAAATCATCAAATAAATAGGATGAATCGTGAGGACCAGGACTTGCTTCAGGATGGTATTGGACTGAGAAGCAATTTTTTGATTTCATTTTCATACCTGCAACTGTATTGTCATTGATATGATAATGAGTAATTTCTAAATCTTGATGATTTTCCAGTTCTTCTCTGTTTACAGCAAAACCATGATTTTGTGAAGTAATCTCTCCTTTTCCAGTAAGAACATTCATAACCGGATGATTGATTCCTCTGTGTCCGTTAAACATTTTGTAAGTTGAAATTCCGTTTGCTAAACCTATGATTTGGTGACCTAGACAAATTCCGAATATTGGTTTATCTGACGCTATCATTTGTTTAGCTGTTTCTTGAACTTGCTCTAGAGGTTCTGGATCGCCAGGACCATTTGACAAGAAATATCCATCAGGATTAAATGCTTTTAAGTCATCAAAAGATGTATTGTATGGAAAAACTTTTATATAACAATCTCTTTTTGCAAGGTTTCTAAGGATGTTTCTTTTAATACCTAAATCTAACGCTGAAATTTTGAAAGTTGCGTTTTCATTTCCAAAAAAGTAAGGCTCTTTGGTAGAAACTTTTGAAGCAAGTTCCAACCCTTTCATATCAGGAACATTTGCTAATTGTTTTTTTAATTCTTCTATTGAAGTTCCATCTGTTGAAATCACAGAATTTTGTGCTCCATTATCGCGAATGTAACTAACAAGCGCTCTTGTGTCTACATCTGAAATACAGATTAGATTTTGTTTTTCAAAGTAATCGTATAAATTACTTTCAGAATCGGGACGAGAATGATTAAAACTGAAGTTTTTACAAACAAGACCAGATATCATTATTTTTTCTGATTCTACTTCATAGGCATTGACACCATAGTTTCCAATATGTGGATTGGTAGCCACCATTATTTGGCCAAAATAAGATGGATCGGTAAATATTTCTTGGTAACCTGTCATTCCTGTATTGAAACAAACTTCTCCGAAAGTTGTTCCAGAAATTCCGATTGATTTACCATAAAAAATGGTTCCATCGGCTAATAGTAAAATGGCTTGTGGACGAGTTGTGTATTTCATTTTGATGTAGTTAGTAAAAAGTAGTTAGTTGTTGTTTTGCAAATTTAAGTTAATCTTTTATAATTCTAAAGTGGATTTATTAAAGTTTATAAACATTCTAATAGTTGGCTATTTAGCCCTGATTGTAACAAGTATCCTTTATTGTTTTTCTTTAAAACAATAAAGATACTGTGGAAAGCGGGAAAAAGGATTGCAGATAATTCCCGAGGCATTCGCTACAGAAACTGAAACAAGTTCAGTTTAAACATAAAAAAAAGGATAAACTCGAAAGCTTATCCTTTATATTTATGAAATTGAATTCATTATTCTGCTGATTCAGTAGTTTCTTCAGAAGAAGTTTCTGGAGCTTCAGGAGCTTTTGTTTCAGCTGCTGGAGTTTCAGATTTTTTAGCTTTTCCACCACGACGGCTTTTAGCTTTTTTCTCTTCTTTTTTACCACCGTTGTAAATTTCATTGAAATCTACTAACTCAATCATTGCCATATCTGCGTTATCACCTAAACGGTTACCAACTTTGATGATACGAGTGTATCCACCTGGACGGTCACCAACTTTAGCTGCTACTTCTCTGAAAAGTTCAGTAACACCATATTTGTTACGTAAGTAAGCGAAAACGATACGACGATTGTGAGTAGTATCTTCTTTTGATTTTGTTATAAGCGGCTCAACGAATTGTTTAAGTGCTTTTGCTTTAGCAACAGTTGTGTTAATACGTTTGTGTTCAATTAATGAACAAGCCATATTAGCTAACATAGATTTTCTATGTCCAGTCTGTCTGCTTAAGTGATTGTTCTTTTTTCCGTGTCTCATTTTAAATGCTATTTAATTTGAATAAAGAAACTAGTCTTTATCTAATTTATATTTTGACAAATCCATTCCGAAAGTTAAATTTTTAACTGCAACTAGTTCATCTAATTCTGTTAAAGATTTTTTACCGAAGTTACGGAACTTCATTAAGTCGTGTTTGTTAAAAGAGACAAGGTCTCCTAATGTATCAACTTCAGCTGCTTTTAAGCAATTTAATGCTCTTACAGATAAATCCATATCAACAAGCTTAGTTTTAAGCAATTGTCTCATGTGTAATGATTCCTCATCGTATGAATCTGTTTGAGCGATTTCGTCTGCCTCAAGAGTGATTCTTTCATCTGAGAATAACATGAAGTGGTGAATTAATACTTTTGCAGCTTCAGTAAGAGCATCTTTTGGATTGATTGAACCATCAGTTTTGATTTCAAAAACTAATTTTTCATAATCTGTTTTTTGCTCAACACGGAAATTTTCAATAGCATATTTCACGTTTTTCACTGGTGTAAAGATAGAATCTGTAAAGATTGTACCGATTGCAGCATTTTGCTTTTTGTTTTCTTCTGCAGGAACGTATCCTCTACCTTTTTCAATTGTTAATTCCATATTGAAATTAACTTTTGGATCAAGGTTACAGATAACTAATTCTGGGTTTAAAACTTGAAATCCAGAAATAAATTTTTGAAAATCACCAGCTGTAATTTGCTCTTTACCAGTTATAGATATAGTTACTGATTCGTTATCGATATCTTCAATTTGACGTTTGAAACGTACTTGTTTAAGACTAAGGATAATTTCTGTAACATCTTCAACAACTCCTGAAATTGTAGAAAACTCATGCTCTACACCTTCAATTCTTGTAGATGTAATAGCATAACCTTCTAAAGCAGAAAGTAAAACTCTTCTAAGTGCATTACCAACAGTCAATCCGTAACCAGGTTCTAAAGGTCTGAACTCAAACTTACCTTCAAAATCGGTTGAATCGATCATGATAACTTTATCGGGCTTTTGAAAATTAAATATTGCCATAATTTAGACTAGTGTCAATTATTATTTGTTGTACAACTCTACGATTAACTGTTCTTTAATGTTTTCTGGAATTTGAAGTCTAGCAGGAACAGTAACGAACGTACCAGATTTAGTATCATTATTCCATGTAATCCATTCGTAAACATGATTAGAGTTTGATAAAGAACGTTCAATTGACTCTAAAGATTTAGATTTTTCGCGAACAGCTACTACGTCACCTGGTTTCAAGTGATAAGAAGGTATGTTTACTAATTCACCATTTACTGTAATGTGACGGTGAGAAACAATTTGTCTTGCAGCTCTTCTAGAAGAAGCAATTCCCATTCTGAAAACAACATTGTCTAAACGAGCTTCACATAATTGTAAAAGGATTTCACCTGTTACACCTTTAGAAGCTGCTGCTTTTTCGAATAAGTTTCTAAATTGTTTTTCTAAGATTCCGTAAGAATATTTAGCTTTTTGCTTTTCCATTAATTGGACAGCATATTCAGATTTCTTACCTCTTTTTTTAGCCATCCCGTGTTGTCCAGGAGGATAATTTCTTTTTTCGAATGCTTTATCAGCTCCGAAGATTGCTTCGCCAAATTTACGAGCAATTTTTGTACTTGGACCAGTATATCTTGCCATTTTAAAATTGTTTTGAGATAGAGATTATGAATTCAGGTCAATAAATCCTTCGATAATCTTTGTTCTTTCTCTTGTTATACTTAATTATATATTAGATACTGAAATTTCAGTATAAAATTATACTCTACGTCTTTTTGGAGGACGACATCCATTGTGAGGCATTGGAGTAACATCAATGATTTCTGTTACTTCTACTCCACTATTATGTATTGATCTGATAGCAGACTCTCTTCCGTTACCTGGACCTTTAACATAAACTTTTACTTTTTTAAGTCCTGCTTCTAATGCTACTTTACTGCAATCTTCAGCTGCCATTTGAGCAGCATAAGGAGTGTTCTTTTTAGAACCTCTAAAGCCCATTTTACCAGCAGAAGACCAAGAAATAACTTCACCTTTTTTGTTAGTTAACGAAATAATGATGTTGTTAAAAGTTGCATTAATATGAGCTTCTCCTGAAGATTCAATAATAACTTTACGTTTTTTTGTACTTGCTTTAGCCATATTACTTACTATTTAGTTGCTTTTTTCTTGTTAGCAACAGTTTTTCTCTTACCTTTTCTTGTTCTAGAATTGTTTTTAGTTCTTTGTCCTCTTAATGGAAGACCAGATCTGTGACGAATTCCTCTATAACATCCGATATCCATTAAACGTTTAATGTTTAATGAAGTCTCTGAACGAAGTTCACCTTCAATTTTGTAGTATGATACAGCATCACGAATTGCTCCGATTTGATCATCATTCCAATCTTGAACTTTAGTATCTTGGCTAACTTGAGCTTTTTCTAAAATCTCAATAGCTCTACTTTTTCCTACTCCGAAGATATAGGTAAGTGCTATAACACCTCTTTTATTTTTAGGTATATCTACCCCTGCTATTCTTGCCATAATTATCCTTGTCTTTGTTTAAATCTAGGATTCTTTTTGTTAATAACGTATAATCTTCCTTTTCTACGCACAATTTTACATTCTGCGCTTCTCTTTTTTACTGATGTTCTTACTTTCATTTTTAATAACTTTAGTATCTGTAAGTGATTCTTGCTTTAGACAAATCGTAAGGACTCATTTCAAGTTTCACTTTGTCACCAGGTAACAACTTGATGTAATGCATACGCATTTTTCCTGAAATGTGTGCGATAACGATATGTCCGTTTTCTAATTCTACACGGAACATAGCATTTGATAATGCTTCAATTATTGATCCGTCTTGTTCTATTGCTGATTGTTTTGCCATAAAAATTAAGCTACTGCTTTTCTATTTTTACCACTTTTCATCAAACCATCATAATGCTTATTCAATAAATAAGTGTTTATTTGTTGAATAGTATCGATTGCAACTCCAACCATAATGATTAAAGAAGTTCCACCATAGAACATAGCCCATGATTGTTGTACATCTAAACTAACTACAATTGCTGGGAACACAGCTATTAAAGCTAAGAATAACGAACCTGGAAAAGTTACTAATGACATAATTTTATCAAGAAAATCTGCTGTTTCAACACCTGGTTTAATACCTGGTATAAAACCACCACTTCTCTTTAAATCGTCAGCCATTTTATTTGTTGGAACCGTAATCGCCGTGTAAAAGAATGTAAAGATAATGATTAATAGAGCAAATACTATATTATACCATAATCCAAACATGTTACTAAAAGCACCAGCAATAGATTGAGATGTTTCAGACTGTGAAAGACCAGCTAAAGCAGCAGGGATAAACATAATTGCTTGAGCAAAAATGATTGGCATAACACCAGCTGAATTTAATTTTAATGGAATCCATTGTCTATTACCACCCATCATATCTTGTTCAAAATCACCAGAAGTTGTTCTTCTTGCATATTGAACAGGTATCTTTCTAATTGCCATAACTAAAAGTACACAAGCAATAATTACCAACATCCAAACAATAATTTCAATAACAAGAATCATTAAACCACCATTATTGTTGGTTACTCTTGATTGAAATTCTTGAATAAGTGCTTGAGGTAATCTTGCTAAAATACCGACCATAATTAATAGAGATATACCATTTCCTATACCTTTATCAGTAATTTTTTCTCCTAACCACATAGCAAAAATTGTACCTGTAGTTAAAATCAAAACTGAAGAAAATAAGAAAGAAAATGAATCAAATCCTAACAAAAATGCGCTACTAGGAATGGTTCTGTACAAGTTATAAATATAACCTGGACCTTGAAGTAATGTGATACCAATAGTTAACCAACGTGTAATTTGGTTTAATTTCTTTCTACCACTTTCACCATCCTTTTGTAATTTTTGCAAATAAGGAATTGCTATACCCATTAACTGAACAACAATTGAAGCAGAAATGTAGGGCATAATACCTAATGCAAAAACAGATGCTTTTGAAAATGCTCCACCGGTAAACATATCAAGAATTGATCCAATTCCTTTATCTGTTTGCCCAGCAAGTCCAGAAAGCTGTGTAGCATCGATACCAGGAAGAGTTACATGAGCACCGAATCTATATACTAAAAGTAAACCCAAAGTAAACAAGATTCTGTTTCTCAACTCTTCTATTTTCCAAACATTCTTAAACGATTCAATAAAATTCTTCATAAGGTCAGAATATTATAATGTTACTGCTTCACCACCAGCAGCTTCGATAGCAGCCTTTGCAGTAGCAGTAAATTTGTGAGCAGTTACTTTTAATTTTGCTTTTAATTCACCTCTACCTAAAATTTTAACTAATTCGGTTTTGGTAGCTAAACGGTTTTCGACTAAAACTGTAAAATCTACAGTATCAGTAACGATTCCGTTATCAACTAAAGCTTGAAGAGTGTCAAGATTTACACCTTGATGCTCAATTCTGTTAATGTTCTTGAAACCAAACTTAGGCACACGTCTTTGAAGTGGCATTTGACCTCCTTCAAAACCAATCTTTTTAGAATATCCAGAACGGGATTTTGCTCCTTTGTGACCTCTTGCAGAAGTACCACCTTTACCAGAACCTTCTCCTCTACCAACTCTTTTATTTTGATTGTGTGTAGAACCTTCAGCAGGTTGTAAGTTACTTAAATTCATAACTATAATTGTTATTTAACTTCCTCAACGGAAACTAAGTGTTTAACTTTATTTATCATTCCAAGGATTGTTGGATTTGAATCATGCTCAACAACCTGTCCCATTTTACGAAGACCTAAAGCTTCTAAACCTCTTTTTTGAGTAAGTGGACAGTTGATTTTGCTTCTAACTTGTTTTACTAATAATTTAGCCATAATTTCCTTGAATTAACCTTTAAAAACTTTCTCTAAAGAAACTCCTCTTTGTTTTGCAACAGTATAGGCGCTTCTCATTTGTAGTAATGCATCAAAAGTTGCTTTCACCACGTTATGTGGATTTGAAGAACCTTGAGATTTTGATAATACGTCGTGAATTCCAACTGATTCAAGTACTGAACGAACAGCACCACCAGCAATAACTCCTGTACCATGAGATGCAGGCATTAAGAACACACGAGCTCCACCAAATTTACCTTTTTGTTCGTGAGGTACAGATTGACCACTTAAAGGAATTCTAACTAAATTTTTCTTTGCATCTTCTACTGCTTTCGCAATTGCTTCAGAAACGTCTTTAGATTTTCCTAATCCATGACCAACAACACCATTTTCATCACCTACAACAACAATTGCTGAGAACCCAAAAGCTCTACCACCTTTTGTTACTTTGGTAACACGATTTACACTTACCAAACGATCTTTTAATTCAAGACCACTAGGTTTTACTAATTCTACATTTTTGTATTTAGACATAATATATTAGAATTTAAGTCCAGCGGCTCTAGCGCCTTCTGCTAATGATTTAATACGACCGTGATATAAATAACCTCCTCTATCGAATGTTACTGAATCTATACCGGCTTTTAACGCTTTTTCAGCAACAAGTTTTCCAACCGCTGTTGCAACTTCTACGTTAGTACCATTAATATCCGCTCCTTTATCTCTAGATGAAGCAGCTAATAAAGTAACACCATTTACATCGTCAATTAGCTGTGCGTAGATTTCTTTATTACTTCTGAATACAGAAAGTCTTGGTCTAGCAGCAGTACCGCTAACAATCTTTCTTATTCTATACTGGATTCTCTGTCTTCTTTCAGATTTTGTTAATGACATAACCTTTATTTTTAAGCTGATTTACCTGCTTTTCTTCTTAATACTTCACCTACAAACTTGATACCTTTTCCTTTGTATGGTTCTGGTCTACGGAAATTTCTAATTTTCGCAGTAATAGCACCTAAAAGTTGTTTATCATAAGATGTAAGTTTTACGATAGGGTTTTTACCTTTTTCAGAAATAGTTTCTAAAGTAACTTCTTTAGCAACTTCTAAAATGATATTGTGAGAAAAACCTAAAGCTAAATCAAGTTTTTGTCCTTGATTTGAAGCTCTGTATCCCACACCCACAAGCTCTAATTCTTTAGTAAAACCAGTTGATACTCCAACAATCATATTATTGATTAATGATCTGTACAAACCATGTTTAGCTCTATGATCTTTGTGGTCAGATGATCTTTCCACAATTACTTGACCTTCTTCTAACTTTACAGTAACGTCCGAAAACTCCTGAGTTAGTTGTCCTAATTTTCCTTTTACTGTAACCAATCCTTCTGTAACTTCTACAGTTACACCAGCTGGAACTACAATTGGATTTTTTCCTATTCTTGACATTGTCGCTTAGCTTTAAATTAGTATACGTAACAAATTACTTCTCCACCAACATTCAATTGCTTAGCTTGTTTTCCAGTCATCAAACCTTTTGATGTAGAAACAATAGCAATACCCAAACCATTTAAGATTCTTGGTAATTTTGAAGCACCTGCGTACTTACGTAAACCTGGTTTACTAATTCTTTGGATGTCTTTAATTACAGGCTCTTTAGTATCTTTATCATACTTCAAAGCAATTTTGATAGAACCTTGAACGGTTGAATCCTCAAATTTGTAACTTAAGATATATCCTTGATCGAATAAAATCTTTGTGATTTCTTTTTTAAGATTAGAAGCTGGAATCTCAACCACTTTGTGGTTAGCTCTAACAGCATTTCTGACTCTCGTAAGATAATCTGCAATCGGATCTGTATACATATTTATTAAAATTCGGCTACGGTTTTCAAAAGAACTATTCTATTGAACCTGAAGCCATTAAACTCAATTTTTAAAGCAGATAATTGCACGTTACCGGCAAAAATCCGGCAAATGTACAATTATCTGCTGAAATAAACTAATTTACCAACTAGCTTTTTTAACACCTGGAATTAATCCTTGGTTTGCCATTTCACGGAATGTTACACGTGAAAGACCGAATTGACGCATATAACCTCTTGGTCTACCTGTCAATTTACAACGATTGTGTAAACGAACTGGTGAAGCATTTTTAGGTAATTTTTGTAAACCTTCATAGTCTCCAGCTTCTAATAAAGCTTTTCTCTTTTCAGCATACTTAGCTACCGTTTTTTCTCTTTTAACCTCGCGGGCTTTCATTGATTCTTTAGCCATGTCTTAATTCTTTTTAAAAGGTAAACCTAATTCTGCTAATAATGATTTTGCTTCTTTATCAGTTGCTGCTGAAGTTACAAAAGTAATATCCATACCTGAAATTTTGTTTACTTTATCAATATCAATTTCTGGGAAAATGATTTGTTCCAAAACACCAAGATTATAATTACCTCTTCCGTCAAATCCAGTAGCTTTGATTCCACTAAAATCTCTTACACGTGGTAAAGCTGAAGTAATAAGTCTATCTAAAAACTCATACATTTTTTCTCCACGTAAAGTAACTTTAGCACCAATAGGCATTCCTTTTCTTAATTTGAATGACGCTACGTCTTTTTTGGAAATTGTAGCTAACGCTTTTTGACCAGTAATTTTAGTTAATTCATCTACTGCGTAGTCAACTAACTTTTTATCTGATACAGCTGCACCAACTCCACGGCTAATAACGATTTTTTCAAGTTTAGGAACTTGCATTACGTTTTTATAACCGAACTCTTCTTTAAGAGCTGCAATTACTCTGCTCTTATACTCTTCTTTTAGTCTAGGGATATATGCCATAACTATAATACTTGATTTGATTTTTTAGAAAATCTCACTTTCTTATCTCCTTCTACTCTTGTTCCTGTTTTTGTAGCTTCTTTAGATTTAGGATCTATCAAAGACAAATTAGAAATATGAATAGGAGCTTCTTTCTTAACGATTCCTCCTTGAGGGTTTTTCGCACTTGGTTTAGTATGTTTTGAAACCATGTTCGCGCCTTCAACAATCGCTTTATTTTTCTCACGGTAAACTCTAAGAACTTTACCTTCTGTACCTTTATGGTCTCCAGCAATAACTCTTACTACGTCACCTGATTTTATTTTTAACTTTGTCATCATTAATCGAATTAAAGCACTTCAGGTGCTAATGATACAATTTTCATGAATTGTTTTTCACGAAGTTCTCTGGCAACCGGACCAAAAACACGAGTTCCTCTCATTTCACCTGCAGCATTTAACAATACACATGCGTTATCGTCAAATCTGATATAAGATCCATCAGCTCTTCTCACTTCTTTTTTGGTACGTACAACAACTGCAGTAGAAACAGCACCTTTTTTAACGTTTCCGTTTGGTGTTGCATCTTTAATAGACACTACAATTTTATCTCCAACAGAGGCATAACGACGTTTCGTTCCTCCTAAAACACGGATAGTCAAAACTTCTTTTGCTCCTGTGTTATCTGCTACTTTTAATCTAGATTCCTGTTGTACCATAACTATTTCGCTCTTTCAATGATTTCAACTAATCTCCAACATTTCAACTTAGATAAAGGTCTTGTTTCCATGATCTTTACTGTATCACCAATATTACAGTCATTTGTTTCGTCGTGTGCAACATATTTTTTTGTTTTTAACACGAACTTACCATACATTGGATGCTTTACTCTTCTTGTTTCAGAAACAACTATAGATTTCTCCATTTTGTTGCTAGTAACCACACCAATTCTTTCTTTTCTTAAATTTCTTTTATCTTCCATCGTTCAGCAGATTACAATTCTCTTTTGCTTAATTCAGTTGCCAATCTTGCTACCGCTCTTCTCATTGTTCTAATTTGAAGTGGGTTTTGAATTGGTGAAATAGCGTGAGCGGTTTTTAATTCAGCGTATGTTTTTTTTACTTCACTAAGTTTAACTTGTAACTCAGCTGTAGACAGACTAATAATTTCTGATTGTTTCATAATTTTATATATATTATGCTTCGAAATCTCTAGCAACAACAAACTTAGTTTTAACTGGAAGCTTTTGAGCCGCAAGACGTAATGCCTCTTTTGCAACTGCTAAAGGTACTCCTCCAACTTCAAACATAATTTTTCCGGGTTTAACAACGGCAGCCCAATATTCTACGGCACCTTTACCTTTACCCATACGTACCTCAAGAGGTTTCTTTGTTATAGGTTTGTCTGGGAATACATTAATCCAAAGTTGTCCTTCTCTTTTCATAAAACGAGTTGCAGCAATACGCGCAGCTTCTATTTGACGTGAAGTTAAAAATACACCTTTTTCATGTACAGATTTAATTCCAAACATTCCACTTGAAAGCATGTGTCCTCTTTGAGAAACACCTTTCATTCTACCTTTTTGTACCTTACGGTACTTTGTTCTTTTAGGCTGTAACATTTTTCTTTAATTTAAAAAATTACTTTCTTTTACGTGCATCTGGTTTACCACCTTTGTTGAATGGTTTTCTATCTCCTCTTGGAGAGTCTCCACCTTTTCCACCAGAAGCTTGCTTTTTATCCATTCCAACTAGTGGAGATAAATCACGTTTTCCGTAAACCTCACCTTTCATGATCCATACTTTGATTCCCATTCTACCATAAGTAGTATGAGCTTCACCAAGTGCGTAATCAATATCAGCTCTGAAAGTTGACAAAGGAATTCTTCCTTCTTTAAAACCTTCTGAACGTGCCATTTCAGCACCATTCAAACGACCTGAAATCAAAACTTTAATACCTTCTGCATTCATACGCATTGCTGCTGCGATAGCCATTTTAATAGCTCTTCTGTATGAAATACGGCTTTCGATTTGACGAGCAATACTTGTTGCAACTAAATAAGCATCTAACTCAGGTCTTTTAATTTCAAAGATGTTGATTTGAACCTCTTTGTCAGTAATTTTCTTAAGTTCTTCTTTCAACTTGTCTACCTCTTGTCCACCTTTTCCGATAATGATACCAGGTCTAGCAGTAGTGATAGTAACGGTTACAAGTTTCAAAGTTCTCTCGATGATTACTTTTGATACACTAGCTTTTGATAAACGAGCATGAATATACTTTCTGATTTTATAATCTTCAGCGATTTTATCACCGTAATCATTTCCACCATACCAGTTTGAATCCCATCCTCTGATGATACCAAGTCTGTTTCCTATTGGATTTGTCTTTTGTCCCATCTTAATTAATTGCTTTGTGTGTTATCTAATTGCCCTAATACGATTGTAACGTGATTAGAACGTTTTCTAATTCTGTGTGCTCTTCCTTGTGGTGCTGGACGAAGTCTTTTCAACATCATTCCACCGTCAACACGGATTTCTTTTACAAATAAGCCTGCTTCAGCTACATTACCTTCACTATTTTTTTGCTCCCAGTTATTGATTGCAGATAATAATAGTTTTTCTAATTTGCGTGAAGCTTCTTTTGAGCTAAATCTTAATACATTTAAAGCTCTTTCCACTTTCTGACCTCTTACCAAGTCTGCTACTAAGCGCATTTTTCTAGGTGAAGTAGGGCAGTTATTTAATTTAGCAAAAGCTATAGACTTATTAGCCTCTTTTCTTGCGTCTGCTGATTCTCTTTTACGAACTCCCATTGCTTCTTATTTTTTACCTTTATTTTTTGCTCCAGCATGACCTCTAAATGATCTTGTTGGTGAAAACTCTCCTAATTTGTGACCTACCATGTTCTCAGTTACATAAACTGGAACAAATTGACGACCATTGTGTACTGCGATAGTTTGTCCTACGAAATCTGGTGTAATCATTGAAGCTCTAGACCATGTCTTAACAACTCCTTTGTTTCCTCCAGCAATATTTTCTTGAACTTTTTTATCTAATTTGTAGTGTACAAAAGGTCCTTTTTTTAATGAACGTGCCATGTCTATCTAATTATTTCTTTCTGCGTTCAACAATATACTTATTACTCGGGTTAACTTTAGAACGAGTTCTATAACCTTTAGCAGGAAGACCTTTTCTAGAACGTGGGTGACCTCCAGATGAACGTCCTTCACCACCACCCATTGGGTGATCAACAGGGTTCATAGCTACCGGTCTTGTTCTTGGTCTTCTTCCTAACCATCTTGTTCTACCTGCTTTACCAGATACAATTAATTGATGATCAGAATTAGATACTGCTCCAATTGTAGCTGAACAAGTTAACAAGATTAATCTTGTTTCACCTGATGGCATTTTAATTGTAGCATATTTTCCATCTCTTGCCATTAATTGAGCAAAAGTACCTGCGCTTCTAGCGATTGTAGCACCTTGACCAGGACGTAATTCAATACATGAAATTACTGTTCCTAGAGGAATTTTACTTAATGGTAAAGTATTCCCAATTTCAGGAGCTGCACCTTCACCAGATACAACAGTTTGTCCTACTTGTAAACCGTTTTGAGCAACGATATACGTTTTCTCTCCATCAGCATACCATAATAATGCGATAAAAGCAGTTCTGTTTGGATCATACTCAATTGATTTCACTGTAGCCGGAATTCCAACTTTAGTTCTTTTGAAATCAATGATACGATATCTTTGTTTGTGACCACCTCCTGTATAACGCATGGTCATTTTTCCTTGACTATTTCTACCTCCTGAGTTTTTTATCGGTGCGATCAAAGATCTCTCCGGCTTATCAGTTGTAATGGCGTCAAAACCATTAACAACTCTAAATCGCTGACCCGGGGTAATAGGTTTTAATTTTCTTACTGACATCTTAATTTATTAGATATTGTTGTAAAAATCTATTGTTTCTCCTTCTTGTACTTGAACAATTGCTTTTTTATAAGCATTTGACTTTCCACTTATCAAACCACTTTTAGTGTATTTAGTAGTTCTATCTGGTCTAACATTCATTGTATTAACACTAACAACTGATACTCCATAAGTAGCTTCAACAGCTTTCTTAATTTGTACTTTATTAGCTTTTTTATCTACAACGAAACCAAAACGATTGAAAACCTCACCATCTTTGGTGATTTTTTCTGTAATAATAGGTTTAACTATGATACTCATGGCTTGTTATTTACTTAAATTTTCTTCAATTCCTTCTAAAGAACCCTCTAAAAGAACTAAATTATTAGCATTTAAAATAGCATAAGTACTTAACTCAGAGTTAGTTACAACGCTAGATGCTTTTAAATTGCGTGACGACAAATATACATTTTTATTTGACTCACCCAACACTATTAGAGATTTTTTATTTTCTAACCCTAAGGCTTTCAAAACACTAATGAATTTTTTAGTATTTGGAGTTTCAAAATTAAAATCTTCTACTACGATTAAATTTGACTCTTTAGCTTTCAAAGAGAAGGCAGATTTTCTTGCCAATCTTTTCAAACTTTTATTCAATTTAAAAGAATAACTTCTTGGTCTAGGTCCGAAGATAGTTCCTCCTCCTTTGAAAACTGGAGATTTTTTACTACCTGCACGAGCTGTACCAGTACCTTTTTGTTTTTTAATCTTACGAGTAGAACCTGCAACTTCAGCTCTTTCTTTAGCTTTGTGCGTTCCTTGTCTTTGATTAGCAAGATATTGCTTTACATCAAGATATACTGCGTGATTATTTGGCTCAATTGCGAAAACTGAATCAGAAAGTTGAACTTTTCTTCCAGTTTCTTTTCCGTTGATGTCTAATACTTTTACTTCCATTACTTCTGAATGATTACATAAGAGTTTTTGCATCCAGGAATAGCTCCTTTAACAACAAGTAGGTTCTTTTCAGCAACTACTTTCAAAACTCTAAGATTTTGTACTTTTACATTTTCACCACCCATTCTTCCAGCCATACGCATTCCTTTGAATACACGTGATGGATAAGAAGATGCTCCTACAGAACCTGGCGCTCTTAAACGGTTATGTTGACCATGTGTAGCTTGTCCAACACCACCAAAACCGTGACGCTTTACAACACCTTGAAAACCTTTACCTTTAGAAACACCCTGTACATCAACAAATTCTCCTTCGCTGAATACCTCAACAGTGACATTGTCACCTAATTTAAACTCACCTTCAAACCCTTGGAATTCAACGACTTTCTTTTTAGCAGAAGTACCAGCTTTTTTAAAGTGACCTAAGTCAGCTTTAGTAGCATGTTTTTCTGTTTTGTCATCGAAACCAAGTTGAAGAGCTTCATACCCGTCAACCTCATTGGTTCTGACTTGGGTAACGACACAAGGTCCAGCTTCGATTACTGTACAAGGAATGTTCTTCCCGTTTTCGTCGAAAATGCTAGTCATGCCGATTTTTCTTCCAATTAACCCAGACATATTAAACAATTTATTAATTAATTAATTTTGAGAACGATACATACCGCCTCTTTTGAGGGTGCAAATATACAACTAATATTGCAACCACCAAATATTATTTTAAAGTTTAAAAAAACCGCTAAGTAAGTGCTACTTTAGCGGTTTTATTTTTCAAATCTTACTCAGATTAAACTTTAATTTCTACTTCAACACCACTTGGTAACTCTAATTTCATTAGAGCATCAATAGTTTTTGAAGATGAAGAGTAAATATCTAATAATCTTTTGTATGACATTACTTCAAACTGCTCTCTCGATTTTTTATTAACGTGAGGAGAACGTAATACAGTAAATATTTTTTTGTGAGTTGGTAACGGAATTGGACCTGTTACAACAGCACCTGTGCTTTTCACAGTTTTTACGATTTTCTCAGCTGATTTATCAACCAACATGTGATCGTAAGATTTTAATTTTATTCTAATTTTTTGACTCATCTTGTTAAAAATTAAGCGTTACCTTTTGCTTTTTTGATAACTTCTTCTGAAATATTAGAAGGAGTTTGTTCATAATGTGAAAATTCCATTGTAGAAGTTGCTCTACCTGAAGATAATGTTCTTAATGTTGTAACATATCCAAACATTTCTGATAAAGGCACATTAGCTTTGATAGTTTTAGCTCCATTTCTGTCACCCATATCATTTACTTGACCTCTACGACGGTTAATATCACCAACGATATCTCCCATGTTTTCTTCTGGAGTAATTACTTCCATTTTCATAATTGGCTCAAGGATAACAGCACCTGCAGCTTTCGCTACTTCTTTGTATCCCATTTTAGCTGCTAATTCAAAAGAAAGTGCATCAGAATCTACTGGGTGGAAAGATCCATCCAATAAGGTTACTTTTAAACTATCTACTTGATATCCAGCTAATGGACCAGTTTTCATTGCTTCTCTAAAACCTTTCTCTACAGAAGGAATATATTCTTTAGGAACGTTTCCACCTTTAACTTCGTTAACGAATTGTAACCCTACAGGTACTTTTCCATCAACTTCATCTGCAGGCTCAAGTCTAAATACGATATCTCCGAATTTACCACGACCTCCAGATTGTTTTTTGTAAGTCTCTCTGTGTTGAGCAGATTTTGTGAAAGCTTCTTTGTATTCTACTTGAGGTTCACCTTGGTTAACTTCAACTTTGAATTCACGTTTCATACGATCTACAAGAATGTCTAAGTGCAACTCACCCATACCTGAGATAATAGTTTGACCTGAAGCCTCATCTGTTCTTACAGTAAACGTTGGATCCTCTTCAGCTAATTTAGCTAAAGCCATACCCATTTTATCAACGTCTGCTTTAGTTTTTGGTTCAATAGCAATACCAATTACAGGCGCAGGGAATTTCATTGACTCAAGAATAATTGGGTGTTTTTCATCACACATTGTATCTCCAGTCTTGATATCTTTAAATCCAACTGCCGCACCAATATCTCCAGCCTCGATAAAATCGATTGGGTTTTGTTTGTTAGCATGCATTTGGTAAATACGAGAAATTCTTTCTTTGTTTCCAGAACGAGTATTTAAGATATAAGAACCTGCATCTAAACGACCTGAATATGCACGGAAGAAAGCTAAACGACCAACATAAGGGTCAGTAGCAATTTTAAATGCAAGAGCAGCGAACGGCTCTTTTACATCAGGACGACGTAAGATTTTAGTTTGATCTTCTTCTAATAAATCAGCATCATCAGGGTGAATACCTTGAATACCTTCTTTATCTAAAGGAGATGGTAAATATTTACAAACAGCATCTAACATGAATTGAACTCCTTTGTTTTTGAAAGAAGAACCCGCAATCATAGGAATGATAGCCATGTCCATAGTAGCTGCACGTAAAGCATTATTTATTTCTTCTTCTGTGATAGAATCTGGATCTTCCATATATTTATCAAGCAGATTTTCATCATAATCAGCAACTGCTTCAATAAGTATATCTCTATATTGCTTAACTTCAGCAACCATATCAGCTGGTATATCAATTATATCAAAAGTTGCACCTTGAGTTGCATCATGCCATACAATTGCTTGATTTTTTACTAAATCAACTACACCTCTAAAATCATTCTCTTCACCAATTGGTAAAGTGATTGCAACTGCATTTGATTTTAGCATATCTCTTACTTGTTGACAAACTGCCAAAAAGTTAGATCCTTGACGGTCCATTTTATTAACAAATCCCATACGTGGAACTCTATATTGATCAGCAAGTCTCCAGTTAGTTTCTGATTGTGGCTCAACACCATCAACAGCAGAAAACAAGAAAACTAAACCATCAAGTACACGTAAAGAACGGTTTACCTCTACAGTAAAGTCAACGTGTCCAGGAGTATCAATAATATTGAAGTGATAAGGTTGTGATTCTGGCAATAATTTCCCTTGTTCTGTTGGAAAATTCCACTCACAAGTTGTAGCAGCAGAAGTAATTGTAATACCTCTTTCTTGCTCTTGTGCCATCCAGTCCATTGTTGCAGCACCATCGTGCACCTCACCAATTTTATGTGATTTACCAGTGTAAAATAATATACGCTCAGTTGTTGTTGTTTTACCAGCATCAATGTGAGCTGCAATACCAATATTTCTCGTGAATTTTAAATCTCTAGCCATTTCTGTATGTATTAAAATCTAAAGTGTGAGAATGCTTTGTTTGCTTCAGCCATTTTGTGAGTATCCATTCTCTTTTTAACAGCAGCACCTTCTTCTTTAGCAGCAGCTAAAATTTCAGAAGCTAGTTTTTGAGCCATAGATTTCTCATTTCTTCTACGAGCATAAAGAAGCATCCACTTCATTGCCATAGAAATTTTTCTATCTGGTCTGATTTGCATTGGAATTTGAAATGTAGCTCCACCAACTCTACGACTACGTACTTCTACGTGAGGCATAACGTTAGTTAAAGCATCTTTCCATACTTCTAATGCTGATTTTTCGTCATTGTTTTTCTTTGCTTCTACGATGTCAATTGCATCATAAAATACTTTAAAAGCTGTAGATTTTTTACCATCCCACATTAAGTTGTTTACAAAACGTGTTACCAATTGGTCATTAAACCTTGGATCTGGTAAAAGAGGTCTTTTCTTTGCTGCTCTTTTTCTCATGTCTTTTCTTTTTGAGTTTTAAAAATTACTTTTTCGCCTCTTTTGGACGTTTTGCACCATACTTAGATCTACGTTGCGTTCTTCCTGCTACACCTGAGGTATCAAGCGCACCACGAACGATGTGGTATCTAACTCCTGGTAAATCTTTTACTCTTCCGCCTCTCACTAATACTATCGAGTGCTCTTGTAAATTGTGTCCTTCACCTGGGATGTAAGCATTCACTTCATTTCCATTAGTCAAACGTACACGCGCAACTTTACGCATTGCAGAGTTTGGTTTTTTTGGAGTAGTAGTGTAAACACGCGTACAAACACCTCTTCTTTGAGGACAAGAATCTAAAGCAACCGATTTACTCTTCTTAGTGATTTGAGTTCTTCCTGTTCTTACTAATTGTTGAATTGTTGGCATAATTAAATACTAATTTTTCTTTTATTTATTAATTCCCCACTTTTTAGGGGTTGCAAATGTAGTAATTATTTTTAATAAAAAAAATCATAATTCATTAATTTTCAATAACATTTCTTTACTAATGAAAATTTATATTAAACTCTGAAATTTTACGTTATTTTTACAACGGCAACAAATATTAGAACGGCTAGCTCTATAGCCCTGATGCAAGGGAAAATCCTTTTTTGTAAAAAAAGATTTGGAAAGGCAGCAGGAATAAGGATTACAAATAAAACCCAAGTCATTCGCTTCTTAAAATGAAACAACTAATTTTAATTTTCATATTTCTATTTTCCCTAAATAGTTTTGGGCAAAATAGGTATTTGAAGATTATTGGTAAAAATGACAAGCAAACTAAAATTATCGATTCTGTAGGTTATTCTAAATCTTTTAGTAATGCAAAAGGTGTTGTTGATGAAACAAAATTATTTTCGGAAAAGTTGTTGAAAGTAGGTTTTTTAGAACAAGAAATTATTGAAAGTAAAAAGGAAAATGACAGCACTTTTTTATACCTATATAATATAGGTGAAAAAACTAATTTTATACATATATACATAGGTAAAGATTATGCCGTTAAAAATTGGGGTATTTATGAAGTTAAAAATGACACTTTGAAATTGCCTTTTGTTGAAAGCGAAGCCTTTTTGAATTCGACTTTGAAACAATTAGAAACAAAAGGTTTTTCGATGGCTAAAGTGAAATTTCTGAATATTAAAAATAAAAACGGTCTTGTTACCGCCGACTTGAATGTAAAAACGGAACAAAAGCGTCAATTGAATGATATTGTAATTAATGGAAATGACAAATTTCCGGAAGGTCATAAGAAAAATCTAAAACGACTATATAAAAAAAGAGTTTTCAATCAGCAGAATTTAGAAAAACTTTATAAAGACATTGAGCAATATCGATTTGTAAAGCAAACTAAATATCCTGAGATTTTGTTTACCAAAGATTCCACAAAAGTTTATGTTTATTTGGAAAAAGCAAAAGCGAATAACTTTGATGGTTTTATTGGTTTTTCTAACGATGAAAATTCTAAAGTTATTTTTAATGGTTATTTGGATTTGACTTTGAATAACATTTTAAATTCAGGTGAAAAAATAGCTTTGTATTGGAAAAGCAATGGTGAAGATCAAAAAACGTTTAATCTAGGTTTGGAACTTCCTTATATTTTCAAAAGTCCGATTGGATTGAAAGCACAACTGAATATTTTCAAACAAGACAGTACCTTTCAAAATACACAAACTTCAATCGATTTGGGTTATTATTTTAATTACAATACTAGATTGTATTTAGGTTATCAATCGGCTGAATCAAGTGATATTAAAAATGTAAACACCTCTACTATTAGTGACTTTGAAAACCAATTTATCACATCTACTTTTGAGTTTGTCGATTTTAAACAAGATGATTTTCTGTTTCCTGAAAAAAGTAATTATAGTTTGAAAATTGGAACAGGAAAACGCGAGTCTAAATTTAAAAGTAATTCACAGTTTTTTGGAAGTTTGAATTTGAAACACAATTTGTATCTCAACAATAAAAATGTCGTCAATTTAAAAACTCAGAATTTCTATTTGCAAAGTGATGACTATATTATTAATGAATTGCATCGTTTTGGCGGTATCAATTCGATTCGAGGTTTTAATGAGAATAGTTTGCAAGGCAACATCTTCTCCTCTATTTTGACTGAATATCGCTATATACTTTCGCCAAATATTTATGTGCATTCAATAATTGATTATGGTTATTTTCAAGACAAGACTACTGATTCAACAGGCAATCTTCTTGGACTTGGTTTCGGATTTGGATTGTTTACAAAAAACGGACTTTTCAATTTGATTTACGCCAACGGAAGTACCAACGAACAAGCCATAAAACTTTCTAATTCTATTGTTCATATTAGTTTGAAAGCTACCTTTTAAACTCTTACTCATTTAAACTTTTAAACCTTCTTAAAAAAGTTTACCTTTGCGCCATGGAAAAAGAAAACCAAATCTTCGGAATTAGAGCAATTATAGAAGCTATAAATGCAGGAAAAGAAATCGATAAAGTATTCGTTCAAAGCGATGCTCAAAGCGAATTGATGCAGGAATTGATGAAAGCTATGAAAAAAAATAGCATCAATTTCTCTTATGTTCCTGTAGAAAAATTAAACCGATTAACTCCAAATAATCACCAAGGTGCGGTGGCAACCATTGCTCCTATTTCGTTTGTAAAACTAGAAACTCTTGTTGACAGCGTTGTAGAAAGCGGAAAAATGCCTTTGTTTTTAATCCTTGACCAATTGAGCGATGCTAGAAATTTTGGTGCAATAATTAGAACTGCCGAGTGTACTGGTGTTGACGGAATTATTGTTCAAAAAACTGGTTCAGCACCTGTGAATGGTGATACTGTAAAAACTTCAGCTGGAGCGGTTTTTAATGTGCCAATTTGTAAAGTAGATCACATTAAAGACGCGATTTTCTATCTTCAAGGAAGCGGAATCAAAACAGTTGCCGCAACCGAAAAAACCGAAGATAGTATTTACGATATTTCATTAAACGAACCAGTTGCTATCATCATGGGAAGCGAAGACAGAGGAATTAATCCATCGGTTTTGAAAATTGTTGATGCTAAAGGAAAACTACCTATGTTCGGAACTATTGGTTCGCTAAATGTTTCTGTGGCTTGTGGAGCATTTTTGTATGAGACAGTTCGCCAAAGACAATAACAATTTTATTAGAAGCGAATGGCTTGGGCTTTATTTACAAACCATTTTCCCGCTATACATTACAATCTCGTCTCGTTCCAAAAAACGAGACGAGATTTTCATTCCTATCGGGGCTAAAAAGCAAACTATTCGTCTACTTGATCTTCATCCTTACTCTCCTTAAAAACATAAACATATTGAATTGGTTCTGAAAGAATTTCTTCATACTCAACCATTAGTTCTTCAGGTTTTGGTGGATTTACAAAGTTGCCGTTTTCATCAAATCGTTTCATGAAGGCATCTTCTTGCGGATTGAAATCAGGTTTTTCCCATTCGTATTGAATGTCTTTTACGTAATCGGGTGTTTTGAATCTTACAGCAAAAACAAATCCTGTTAGTAATCCAGCTAAATGTCCTTCCCACGAAATTTTGTGGTCTACATCTGGAAAAACATACCATATCATTCCGCCATATAAAACAACAACAGCAAGTGATAACGCCATCAATCGATAATATTTGGTCATCATTCCTTTAAAGAAAATGAAGGAAACCAAAACATAAATTAATCCGCTGGCGCCAATGTGATAGGATTCGCGACCAATAATCCAAGTGATTATACCTGAAAATAGTATTCCGTACACCAAAACTTTTAGTGAAACTTCTCTGTAAAAATAAATTAGCGCGGTTGTCAAAATAAAAAGCGGCAACGAATTATTGGCAATATGACTCAAATCACCATGCAAAAACGGACTAAAAATTACACCTTGCAATCCTGAGAAAGTTCTTGGTAGAATTCCGTGTTTACCTAAATCAATATTAAAAGAATTTTCTACATAAAATACAAACCAAATCACTACCAACAAAAACGTTGGAACAATCCAAGTTGATGGTGAAAATTTAAAATGATTTATTTCGTTGTTGTGTCTCATAGTGACAATTGATTTATCAAAAATACAACCAATAATTATTTAATGCTATTTTGTCAGCATTTGATTTTTTCTTCCTTAAATGTTAGCCACAGATTCACAAATTTTTTAAAATTATTTATAATCTGTGAATCTGTGGCAAAAAAATCCAAGCAATATTTATGAAAATCTGAAAAAAATTCAGATTGAAATATGTAATTTTACCACATGGAAGCACCTTTAGCCGAACGCATTCGTCCGCAGAAATTAGAAGATTATATTAGTCAGTTGCATTTGGTTGGACCGAATGGTTCGTTGACGCAACAGATTGCTCGTGGCGTTATTCCGTCAATGATTTTTTGGGGTTCGCCAGGAACTGGAAAAACAACTTTGGCGCAGATAATTGCTAAACAAAGTAATCGTCCGTTTTATGAATTGAGTGCGATAAATAGTGGTGTAAAAGACATTCGCGATGTTATTGAAAAAGCGAAACAAAGTGGCGGATTATTCACGGCGAAAAATCCAATTTTGTTTATTGATGAGATTCATCGTTTTAGTAAATCGCAACAAGATTCACTTTTGGCAGCTGTAGAAAAAGGTTGGGTAACATTGATTGGAGCGACAACTGAAAATCCGAGTTTTGAAGTGATTCCTGCATTATTGTCACGTTGTCAGGTTTATGTTTTAAATCCGTTTTCGAAGGAAGATTTATTAGCGCTTTTGGAACGAGCAATGAAATTAGACACTATAATTTCTTCCAAAAAAATAAAAATCAAAGAATCGGAAGCGTTGTTGCGACTTTCTGGTGGTGATGGACGCAAACTATTAAATATTTTTGAATTGGTTGTAAACGCAAGCCCTGAAGGTCAAATTACAATTACCAATGAAAAAGTTTTGGAATTAGTACAACAAAACACAGTTCTTTATGACAAAACTGGCGAACAACATTATGATATTGTTTCGGCTTTTATAAAATCTATTCGTGGAAGCGACCCAAATGGTGCTGTTTATTGGTTGGCTCGAATGATTGAAGGTGGCGAAGATGTAAAATTTATAGCCAGAAGAATGTTGATTTTATCAAGTGAAGATATTGGAAATGCTAATCCAACTGCTTTTATCATGGCAAACAATACGTTTCAAGCCGTTTCTTCAATTGGTTATCCTGAAAGCAGAATTATCTTGAGTCAGTGTGCGGTTTATTTGGCAACTTCTCCAAAAAGTAATGCAAGTTATATGGCAATTGGCGAAGCGCAAGCTGTTGTAAAACAAACTGGAGATTTACCAGTTCCAATTCATTTGCGAAATGCTCCAACCAAATTAATGAAGGAATTAGGTTATGGTGATGAATACCAATATTCTCACAATTACGCAAATAATTTTAGCGAACAAGAATATTTACCTGATGCTATTAAGGAAACAAAATTCTACAATCCTGGAAATAATTCCAGAGAAAATGGAACGAGAGAATTTTTAAAAAATCGTTGGAAAGATAAATACAATTATTAGTGACTACTAAATAGTGATTAGTAATTAGTGATTAGCATATAGTTTGGAATTTTAATTTTTTTTTTAATTACAAGTAATTTTTTAATTCTAATAAGTGATTCACTTGTCTGATATGAGAAGGAATTTCAATTTTACTTTCGTTAAAAAATATGGCATCAATTCCAAAATCTAATGCTCCTTTAACATCAGCATCTATACAGTCACCAATCATAATACTATTTTGTTTATTAGCATTTGCCTTTGATAAAGCATACTCAAATATCTTAGGATTTGGTTTTTTTACACCAGCCATTTCCGAATTGGTTACAGAAATAAAATAATCTGAAATTCCTGAATTATTTAATTTTTTATATTGAACTTCTGCAAAACCATTGGTTATTATATGCAACTTATATTTAAGATTGAGATAGTCTAAAACTTCTTTTGCGCCATCAAATAACATGTTATTTTCTGGTAAATAGGTTATATAATCAACCGACATTTGATTAATATCTTCATCAGAAATTGAATAGTTTAGCGCATCAAACGAATCTTTCAATCTTTTGTAACGTAGCTCCTCGTGAGAAATTTTATCAACTTGATACAATTTCCAACACGCTTGATTGATTGGCGCGTAGATTTCTACAAACGATTTTGTATCCACTTTTGGGTGATTTTCTTTAAATATTTTATCAAATGCCAATTCAGAATTTTTATCAAAATCCCAAAGTGTATGATCTAAATCAAAGAAAATATCGGTAATTTTATTTTGAAACATCTAATTTCCTTTAACAATTACAGCGTTATCTAAATTATAAATCCAATCGTCAGCATCATCTTCATTGTATCTAAAAGTTCCTTCAATGGTAACATATTGATCAGTTTTCAACTTTGGAGTTGCTCCTTTGAAATTTAACCCAACAATAGATTCTGGCCCTGATTTTCCACAAAAAAAACAAGAAGCAAAAACATTTTTGCTTAAAGCATAACTTTTATTATCAATTGGCACAATAAATCCTGAAATGAAGATTTTCTTTTTACCTCTTAATTTAACTTTTTCATTTACAACTGGAAATTGAACCTCACCATACTTAGGATGATTTTTCTTTACATATTTGATTTCTCCCAAAACTTTCCACGTTAAGGTATCACCTTTAATTAAAAAATTGGTTTTCTCGATTTGAATTTTATCTGAAGTTGTAAAACTCAAACAAAAAACTGCTACTACTAAACCTAGAATTATTTTTAATGAATTACGCATTTGCTAATGTTTTTGAAATATTTAATTGATATGCTTTTATTGCCGGAATTAAAGCCGCAATTATTCCTACTATTAATGTTGCAACTAACAACATTGTTTCTTTTTGCCAAACAATTTCAATTGGATTAAAAGTCATTTTGAAATCATCCTCGGCTGAATTTGATATAAATCCTAATGCGAATCTACCAAAAATTGTTCCAAATAAAAATCCGACGAAACATAAAATCAAACTTTCTATCATAATTAAAGATAATAATTGCAATCTACTTGCACCATTGATTCTCATCAAAGCAAATTCATATTTTCGCTCTTTCAATCGATTATAAAGTGCAATAAATATAGATATTCCGGAAATTAACATTATTGCATAAGCTAAATATTCTAAAGCTTTTAAACCAATTCCAAACAAACTAAACAACCTATTAATTTCAATTGCTGGTGAAGCGGCTTGCATTTTGGTATTTTGAGCAATAATTCTTGGCCACATTACAATACCCATTTTATTTCTAAATTTCAACAAAACTGCTGTGATTTCCATATTTGGCTCGTTCAAAGTCATGTCTAAATGCACGTGTTCATGTTCATTGTGAATATGTCCCTCTTCTCCATGTGCAGGATTTTCAGTTTCTTCCTCATGTGTTCCATGCATTTGCCAAACACTTGGAATATTGCACAAAATCAAATTATCGATTACAGTTCCGGTTGGAGAGGCAATACCTGAAATTTTATAAGCGTAATAGTCATGCACTTCACCTTCTTCAGCATCTCCATGGGAACCGAAAAAAGTATCTCCTACTTTTAAAGTCAATTTTTGAGCGACTTCACTTCCTACAACAACTTCAAAGTTTTTATCAAATAGTTTACCTTTTGCAATTTTGGCCTTGTATTTATCTAGATAATCTGAATTGGTTCCAACGATTTTAAAACCGCGGTAATTATCACCAAAAGCTAGTGGAATTGCTTTTTCAATAAACGGATGATTCATCCAAACTTTGGCAGAATCATTACTAATATTTCCTGTTGGATTATCTATATGATACACTGATGAAAGTATTAATTGCATCGGACTTCCTTGCGCACCAAGAACTAAATCGACTCCATCAATATTACTTGAGAATTTTTCTTCAAATTGTTTTTGCAATAAAATCAAAACCGTAATTATTGCCACACTTGAAGCTAATAATATGATACTTAAAAGTGTGTTTAATGGTTTGAACCAAATGTTTCTCCAAGCTAATTTTGCTATCATATTAATTGAGATTTATTTGGTTAGAAAACTTGTTTTTTAATCGAGAATCGTGAGTTACAATTACCAATGCTGCTCTATATTCTTTGGATAATTTTTCTAATAATTCGGCAACTTTAAAAGCATTTTCATCATCTAAACTCGATGTTGGTTCGTCTGCCAAAAGTAATTTTGGTTCATTTATTAAAGCTCTTGCAATAGAAACTCTTTGTTGTTGACCAATACTCAATTGAGAAGGTAATTTGTTTTTTTGATTTTCTAAATCTAATTCAGATAATAATTTTTCAGCTTTTGCAATGGCTTTTTTTCCTGTTGCCAACCACGAAGCTAAAACTACATTTTCTAGAACTGTCATTGATGCTATAAAATGAGATTGTTGCAAAATCAAACCAATATTCTTTCCTCTAAACTGATCCAACTGTTTTTCAGAAAGCGAAATAATATCAATATTTTCGATAATAATCTCACCATCTTTTGGACGTAATAATCCTGCCAAAAGATGCAGTAAAGTAGTTTTTCCTTTCCCTGAATTTCCTGTAATCAAAAGTACCTTTGAAGCGTCACAACTCAATTCTGGAAAAGTAAATTGCGTATCTTTATTGTAGAAAAAAGTTAGATTTTTTGTTTGTAGCATTATGAAAAAAATATGTTGCAAGTTACTCAAACAAAATCATTTATTTTCTTACTATTTTCTTAAAATATGCCTTCGTCTTGAAAGCTATAATAACCTGTTTCAGTAACAATGATATGATCTAAAACATATATATCTAATTGCTTACCTGCCATTTTTAACTTTTGAGTAATTTCTTTGTCGGCATCACTTGCAACTAATTTTCCTGATGGATGATTATGAGTTAAAATAATGGAGGTTGCATTTTGTTCAAAAGCCGTTTTAAAAACAATTCTACTATCGACTACCGTTCCTGTAATTCCACCTTTTGAAAGTTGAGCTTTGTGAATGACTTTATTAGAATTATTCAAATATAAAATCCAAAATTCTTCATGAGGTAATTCGCCAATTATGGGTTGCATAATTTCGAAAACGGCTTTGCTTGAGGTTATTTTTTTAAGCTCCTCTGCATCTTCGGTTCGTCTTCTTCTTCCTAATTCTAATGCTGCGGCGATAGTGATTGCTTTTGCTTCACCAATTCCTTTGAATTCGGTAAGTTTTTGGATTGATAATTTTCCGAGTTGATTTAAATTATTATCGACAGAAAATAAAATGCGTTGACAAAGTTGCACTGCGCTTTCATTTCTAGAGCCGGAACCAATTAAAATAGCAAGTAATTCGGAATCTGATAAGGAAGATTTTCCTTTTAGTAGAAATTTTTCTCTTGGGCGATCGTCTTCAGCCCATTGATTGATAGGTGTGTACATAATTATTTTGGCGTTTATAAATCACAAAGAACTATATTTTTTTAAAGAGTTCAAAATAAAATGATTAGAATTTTCGTTTGAATAAAAAACAATTCATGAAATCGCCCTAAACTCGTGTTTGCGAATGCAAACACCTATGAAAATAGCGATACATATGCACCAATAATAAAATAATATTTACATATGAAACTACCTTTAATTCTTCTTGTGATTTTATTTTCTTTTGGATGCAAAAAAGCTGAAAAAAATAATTTGAAAACTGAAAAAATTTCAGTTGCAACGATTGAAAATCCTTCTACTTTTGAAGAAAAATTATCGAATGCTGCAATTTCAATTATTGATGAAAATGTAGTTTACACTCCAAATTATGTTTCTTTAAAATATCCAAATGGAGATGTTCCTGCCAAAACTGGAGTTTGTTCAGACGTTGTAATTCGTGCCTACCGAAAACTTGGAATTGATTTGCAAAAAGAAGTTCACGAAGATATGAAAGCCAACTTTTCGAAATATCCAACCAAATGGGGTTTAAAAAAAACAGATACTAATATTGATCATAGAAGAGTTCCGAATCTTGAAGTGTTTTTTGAACGAAAAGGCAAAAAATTAGAAGTTTCAAATAATCCAAACGATTATAAAACAGGCGAAATTGTAACTTGGATGATTAATGGAAAACTACCTCATATTGGAATTGTAACTAACAAAAAATCATCTGACGGAAAACGACCTTTATTAGTTCACAATATTGGAGGCGGACAGGTTTTGGAAGATTGTTTGTTTAGTTATGATATTGTTGGACATTATAAATATGTCAATGTGAAAATATAATAATATTCAATTACTACATTTTCACATTGACATATTAATTCATTTCTACATTATTTTACTTCATCAACTCCTTCACTTCATCAAAATTCAATCCTCCATAATTACCTGAACTCATTAACAATAAAGCGGAGTTATCAAAGTTTTGACTGAATAAGAAATTCTTAAAATCGGCTGGATTTGTATAAATTATTAAATCTTCTCTTTGAAATGATTGTGCAATTTGATCGTAAGTTACTTCTTCTAGTTGCTTGATTTTTACAGCATCTGGAGAATAGAAAACTACGGCAACATCCGCTGCGTCTAGTGCGCCTTGATATTCCTTTAGAAATTCTGCGTTTAAACTACTATAAGTATGTAATTCTAAACATGCAATCAAAGTTCTATCTGGATATTGATTCTTAACTGCTTTTGTAGTTGCTGAAACCTTACTTGGTGAATGAGCAAAATCTTTGTAAGCTACTTTTCCTTTCCCTTCAGCAATTTTTTCTAGACGTTTACTTGCTCCTTTAAAACTGGCAATGGCTTCGTAGAAATCGACTTCATCAACACCCATATTTTGGCAAATCCATTTTGCTCCTGCTAGATTGTTTAAATTGTGTGCTCCAAAAACTTCAATTGGCATTGGTCCTTCTGGTGTATCAAGCAAAGTCGTTCCGTCTTCAACCGTGTAACTTGGTGTTTGATATGCAATTTTTCTTATTGGATTTTCAGAATTTTCGGCTACTTTTTTAACGGTTTCGTCTTCTTCATTGTAAACAAGAATTCCACCTTTTGTAATTTGATTTACAAATATTTCAAATTGCTCTACATAATTTTCAAAGGTTGGAAACACATTAATATGATCCCAAGCAATTCCGGAAAGCAAAGCAATATTAGGCTGATACAAATGAAATTTTGGTCGTCTGTCTATTGGTGAAGATAAATATTCATCACCTTCTAGGACAATAAAATCGTTAGTCTCTGTAAGATGAACCATCGTATCAAATCCTTCTAACTGAGCTCCAACCATATAATCAACTTCGATATTATGATAATGCATTACGTGCAAAATCATTGAAGTTATGGTCGTTTTTCCATGTGAACCACCAATTACAACTCTTGTCTTATTTTTAGATTGCTCGTATAAAAATTCAGGATAAGAATAGATTTTCAATCCTAATTCTTTAGCTTTTAGCAACTCTGGATTGTCTGCTTTTGCGTGCATTCCTAAAATGATAGCTTCAATATCTTGAGTGATTTTTTCTGGAAACCAACCCATTTCAATAGGCAATAAACCTTTTTTTTCTAAACGTGATTTTGATGGCTCAAAAATAGCGTCGTCGCTTCCTGTAACTTGATATCCTTTATTGTGTAATGCTAGTGCTAAATTGTGCATGGCTGCACCGCCAATGGCTATGAAATGTGTACGCATTTGAAATTCCAATTATTAAAATTCCAAATCCCAAACCTATAATTATTCGAATTTGGAATTTGAGTTTTGTTATTTTTTATCGAATTGTTCTTTTAACTTTGTTGCTTTCGCTTTATCTTTAATTTTATTCAAATATAAATTATATAATTTTTGAAAAGTGGTTTTTGAATTGCCAATTTCGTGTGCTTTTATATAATTTGCTTCTGCTTTTTTATAACGATTGAAATATTCGTCGATGTAACCTTTGGAAAGGTAGCCATCTACTTTAGAAAGTTCCATTAATTCGTTAGAATATTTTACAGCTTTAGATTCGCTTCCGCCAACAATTCCTGGTAATTCTATGTAAAGCATCACTAATGCCCAACGTGAATCTATGTGTTTTACATCTAATTTTGCAGCAGTAAGAAAGGCATTTTCTACATCATCTATCATTCCTAATGCCTTGAATTTATTGACTGATTTAGCTTTCATTCCGAGAGCTCCACCATATTTGTACCAATAATTGGCTGTTTTAGGAAACTGAGTTTTTAAAACTTTATATTGTTTGATGGCTTCGTCCCATTTTTTTTGATGTCCAGCAATATCGCCAAGATATTCAACTGTTTTGTAGTGATTTGGATTGGATTTTAAATAACTTTCAAAAAGAGTTTTGGCTTGATCGTACTTTTCTTGTTTGTAGAGTTTTTCTGCTTTTTCAAAATCAGTTTCTGCCATCATATTGAAGGAAATTAGAAGAAATAAAAAAGGTAGAAATTTCATGGGTTGTTATTATTTTTCAAAAATAAGAAAAGTTATGTATTAAAGATGAATGTGTTTTAAAGAACTTAACATTTGTTCGATACAATTGCTACCTAGCCCTTGATTGCAGTTACTGCCATGCAGTGCAAAAAGCAGGAATATGGACACCAAAAATTCCCGAGCCATTCGCTCCCAAATTAACTGAATGAGAATCTGAAACAAGTTCAGATAAAAAAAACTCCGAACTAATTGCTTAATTCGGAGTTACTATTTTACGATTATTTCGTAATTCGTATTTTGTACTTCGTACTTTGATTTATCTTACCAAAGTCATTTCGTCAACGATGTGTTTAGCACCTGAGAAATTTTCAATTACCCAAAGAACATAACGAATATCTACGTTGATGGTTCTTTGTAGTTTGTTATCAAAGATTACGTCACCAGCCATAGCCTCGATGTTTCCGTCGAAAGCTAGTCCGATTAATTCTCCTTTTCCGTTAAGAACTGGCGAACCTGAGTTTCCTCCTGTGATATCATTATCTGTTAAGAAATTCACGTGAAGCGAACCGTCTTTATCTGCATAACGACCGAAATCTTTGTTTTTGTTCATTTCTAAAACACGAGCTGGTAAATCAAATTCTTGATCTCCTTTTTTGTATTTTTTAACTTGACCTGCAAGTGTTGTATAATTATTTATTGTTGCATCATTTCTTTTGTCTGCAGGAAGCGAACGAACTTTTCCGTAAGTTAAACGTAAAGTAGAGTTAGCGTCTGGATATTTGATAGCCCCAATTTTAGATTCTCTCAAACCTTCAACCAATAAACGGAAAGAAGCAGCATAATCATTTTGAGCTTTAGCTAATTCATCTGATCTTTTTCCAAAATGAGCAACCATATCATTTGATAATGCATATAAAGGATCACTTGCTAACATAGCTTCACTTGGTAAATCTAAGAAAGCTTTAATTCTATCAACTGAGGTAAAAATACTTAAATCGAAAGCAGCATTTACATATTTAGTAAAATCATTATTATTAGCATCACCAATTTGTTTTACCATCGGCGCAATGTCATAACCTATTGATTTAGTTGCGTATGTTTTCAATTGAGCTGCAAGAATATCTTTTTCTGCAGGAATGTGTAATTCTTTAAACATTTCTGTAGCCATCTCAGTGATTTGAGGTGCCATTGTAGCACGTTTAGCAGCATCTGCTTTAACGTAATTATCTAATTGTCTTCCTAAACTTCTTCCGATAGTTCCAAAAGATGATGTTCTGAATAATTGTTGCAAGTAGTTATCATGACGAGATTTCTCATTCGTCATAGCATAATATTTATTAATAGTTGAAACTACGTTTCCGTATTTAGCTTTGTTAGCTGCTTTGTTAGCCCATTTATCAAACTTAGCTTCTTGAGCTGCTTTAGATTTTGCTGTTCCAAATTTTGACAAAGCATCAATCATTCCTTGACGGTTTTTCCAGTAATTAGCAGTTGAAGCATATTTTGAAGCGTATACAAGATTCAAAGCATCACTTTGGTTCATGTATTTTTTCATTCCATCCATACCAGTTTTTGCTCCTTCAACCCATGCAGGATATGCAAATTTTACATTTTGCTCAATTCCAGCTGCTGGCATCCAACGGTTGGTTCTTCCTGGATATCCAAGAATCATTGCAAAGTCATTTTCTTTAACACCACCTAAATTAACAGGTAAGTAATGTTTTGGTTTTAATGGAACGTTATTTTCAGAATATTCTGCTGGAGAACCATCTGCATTAGCATAAACTCTAAACATAGAGAAATCTGCCGTATGACGTGGCCATTCCCAGTTGTCCGTATCACCACCAAATTTTCCTAAACTTTCTGGTGGAGTTCCAACTAAACGAACGTCTTTATAATCTTGGTAAACAAAATAGTAGTATTCATTTCCTTGAAAAAATGGACGAACAGAAACCGTATATTTTCCGCCTTCGTTATTTTCTTTTTCAATTTTAGCAATTTCAGCGTTAATCGCTTTTTCTCTATCAGCTTCACTCATAGAAGGATTTACAACTGCTAAAATTCTTTTAGTACAGTCATCCATTCTAACGAAAAAACGAACGTATAAGCTAGATGGTTTAATCTCTGCTTTTCTGTTGGCAGCCCAGTAACCATCTTTCAAATAATTTTTCTCAGCACTTGATAATTCTGCAATTGCGTCATAACCACAGTGGTGATTTGTTAAAACTAAACCATCTTTAGAGATGATTTCTGCAGTACAACCTCCGTTGAATTGTACAATAGCATCTTTCAAACTATGATTGTTGATGCTGTAGATTTCTTCGGCTGTCAATTGCAAGCCCATTTTTTGCATATCGCGGTGATTTAAACGTTCGATGAACATTAAAAACCACATTCCTTCGTCAGCCTTAACACTTGTTGGAACAAGCATAATGGCAGCAATTAAGGATAATAAAATTTTCTTCATAATTGAAAATATAAAAGGTTAATTGTTTTTTAGCTAATAGTCTATTTAAAATGCAATTTGTTACACTTTGAATTGAATATTGCAGAATTTTAGTGTTGCGAAATTACGGTTTTTTAAGGATTATTTAAATTTTAAGGTCGAAAACCTGAATTAATAAGTTAATTTTAACTTTACTTTAGGAAATCAAAACACAAAAAAAGCCTCGAAAATTTCGAAGCTTTACTTTATTTAGAAATATCTTACAAACCGTGGCTGTTCTCTGGCTTTTCATCTTCAACATTTAGCATTTCCCAAAGTTTGTCTTTTAATTCAGTCAAACCTTGTTGTGCAACAGATGAAATGAACATATAAGGAATTCCGAGTTTGGATTTATCTAAAAGTTGTTTCATTTCGGCTTTTAATTCATCATCAAGCATATCGCATTTTGAGATTACTAAAAGTCTGTCTTTATCTAACATTTCTGGATTGTAACGACGTAATTCGTCTAATAGAATTTCGTATTCTTTTTTGATATCATCAGCATCAGCTGGAACCAAGAATAACAGCGTTGAATTTCTTTCGATATGACGCAAGAAATAATGTCCTAATCCTTTTCCTTCAGCTGCACCTTCAATGATTCCTGGAATATCTGCAATTACAAACGATTGAAACTCTCTGTAAGCAACAATTCCTAAATTAGGTTTTAAAGTTGTAAAAGGATAATCTGCAATTTTTGGTTTAGCTGAAGTTAAAACAGAAAGCAAAGTTGATTTTCCTGCATTAGGAAAACCTACTAAACCAACATCGGCAAGAACTTTTAATTCTAGAATAACATCCAATTCTGTTGAAGGCATTCCGGGTTGAGAATATCTTGGTGTTTGATTAGTTGAACTTCTAAAATGCCAATTTCCTAAACCTCCTTTTCCTCCTTGAGCCAAAATTCTTTCTTCTCCGTGTTCTGTAATTTCAAAAAGAATTTCTCCTGTTTCGATATCTTTTACAACGGTTCCAAGTGGTACTTCAACGTATTTATCTTCTCCATCGTGACCAGTACTTCTCGAACTTCCTCCATCGCCACCATGACCAGCACGCATGTGTTTTACAAATTTCAAATGGAATAAGGTCCAAAGGTTTTTGTTTCCTTTTATATAAACGTGTCCACCACGACCACCATCACCACCATCTGGACCGCCTTTTTCAATAAATTTTTCTCTATGTAAATGCGTAGAACCTTTTCCTCCTTTTCCGGAAGTAACATATATTTTTACGTAGTCTACAAAATTTCCTTCTGTCATTTTATTAGTGTTCAGTGTTCAGTGTTCAGTATTCAGTGATTTAGATTATCTAAAACAATACTTTCACCTTTCACTATTTATTTTTTCAATGAACAAATTCAATTCATCAGAAAACTGAGAACTGAGAACTGAACACTGAATACTTATTTAATTAATTTTAATATTGGTAACTAGAACTTTGTCAATTTTAACGCCATCCATATCTATTACTTCAAATTCTAGCTTGTTCCAAATAAGTTTTTGTCCTTGTTTTGGAATGATTCCTAACTCTGTTACGATTAATCCGCTTACGGTTGTTACTTCATAATCACCTATTAAATCGTCCATATCGAAATACGTTAGAAAATCGTGTAACGAATAATGTCCGTCAACCAACCAACTTCCGTCTTCGCGAGCAACAATTTTAAATTCATCTTCGTAGAAATCGGCAGCATCACCAACTAAGGCTTCTAGAATATCATTTAATGTAATAATTCCTTGAAAAACTCCGTGTTCATCGGTTACTAAAGCATAATGCACTTTAGAAATTTTAAAATTTTCAAGTGCTTTATAAGCTGAAGTATGTTCGATGAAATAAACTGGTTCTTTAGTTATTTTCTTCAAATCAAACTCACCACCTTTTTCAAAACTTACAAATAAATCTTTTAGAAGAACAATTCCTTCAACATCATCAAGATTGTCTTCACAAACTGGATAAAACGAGTGTAATTCGTCAAGAACTTTGTCTTTTATTTCTTGAACAGAATCTTCGTAAGACAAGTAAACAATAGAATTTCTGTGCGTCATTAACGAATTTACTTTTCTATCGCCAATGTGAAAAACGCGTTCCACAATATCATGTTCAATTTCTTGAATTTCTCCGCCTTCTGTACCTTCTTTAATAATTGCTTTGATTTCTTCTTCGGTTACTTTTCCGTCTGCAGTTGGTTTTATTTGCAATATTTTAAGTAAAAAATCTGTAGAAGTTGTTAGTAACCAAATAAACGGCATAGTAACTTTAGAAACAATTTTCATTGGAACAGCAACGGCTTTTGCAATTGATTCTGGATAATTTAATCCGATTCTTTTTGGTAATAATTCACCTAAAACTAAAGAGAAAAAAGTTAAAGTTACTACTACAATTCCAACTGCAATTGAATTGGCGTAAGGTTTTAATGATTCAAATGATGCTACAAAATTTTGAACATCGGTTGTTATTTTATCACCTGAATAAATACCGGTTAGAATTCCGATTAATGTGATTCCAATTTGAACTGTTGATAAAAATTCGTTTGGTGAATTTGCCAAGTCTAAAGCCGCTTTGGCATTGGCATTTCCTTTTTTAGCAGCCGTTTCTAATCGGTTTTTTCTTGCTGAAATCAATGCGATTTCTGACATTGAAAAAACACCATTTAAAATGATTAGAAAAAGTATTATTAAAATTTCCATAGTTTAAAATTACAAAAAAAGAGCATAAATCCCTATTATCGGAAATAGCTCCTTTTGTGAGTGCAAATATCTGAAAAAAAATTGAATGCTCGAAATTTATCTCCAAGTCAATTCTTTAGACTATAATTTATCGAAAATTTGATTCAATCGTTCGTTAACTTCCAAGATAGTTCCGATACCATTTACAGCGTGAAATTTACCTTGAGATTTGTAATAATCCATCAAAGGTGCTGTTTTTTGGTTGTATTCATCATAACGATTTCTGATTTTTTCTTCGTCTTGATCGTCTGGTCGTCCTGATGTTTTTCCTCTTTCTAATAAACGAGCTACAAGAATATTATCATCTGCTTCAAGTGCAACAGTAGCCGTAATATTTTGATTTTTAGATTCTAAAAATTTATCTAAAGCTTCTGCTTGTGCTAACGTTCTTGGGAAACCATCAAATAAAAATCCTGCCGAATATGGATTTTTATCAACTTCGCTTTGCAACATTTGAATGGTTACTTCATCTGGAACTAAATCGCCTTTGTCCATAAATGTTTTGGCTAATTTTCCTAAATCAGTATCATTTTTGATGTTAAATCTAAAAATATCTCCTGTTGAAAGATGTGTTAAATTGTATTTTTCTTTTAAAAATTCAGCTTGTGTGCCTTTTCCTGCACCTGGTTTTCCGAAAAGAACGATGTTGATCATTTTATAATTATTTTAAATTCCAAAATTTTAAATTCCAAATTCCAAAATTTGGAAAATCTTAATACTTAATACTCCAATCTTAATACTTGCTTATTGTGCTAATTGATAAACGTCTGCTAGGTTTCTTCCTAAACCATCGTAGTCTAAACCATATCCGACTATAAATTTGTTAGGAATTCTAATACCTACGTAATCAATTTTAATATCTTTTTTGTATGCTTCAGGTTTGAAGAATAAAGTTGCGATTTTTAAATGCTTTACTCCTTTTTCTTTAAAAATTGCTTTCAATTCTTCAATTGTATTTCCTGTATCTACAATATCTTCAACAATTACAACGGTTCTTCCTTCAAGGTTTTCGTTGATTCCGATTAGTTGTTTTACGTCATTTGTAGATTGTGTTCCTTCGTAAGAAGCCATTTTCATAAAACTCACTTCACACATTCCTCTGTAATGTTTCATCAAATCGGACATTACCATAAAGGAACCATTTAAAATCCCAACAAAAACTGGAACTTCATCAAAAAAATCGTCATCCATTTGTTTGGCCATATTTGCAATTGCAAAATCAATTTCTTCTGAAGAAATAAATGGCTCGAAAGTTTTATCGTGAAGATGTATCATTGTGTTGTTGTTTTAAAAAATAAAGGAGCAAATTTAGTGAAGTATTAAGTATTAAGTATCAAGTATTAAGATTTTTTTGTTAATTTAATATATTTACAAAATGAATGCAACTTATTACAATCAAATCGCTAAAAGCACAGCACATAGGAAAAGTAGAGATGACAATAAAGATTTCGTCTTTGCCAATCCTGATTATTTAAAGTATTTATTAGAAATTGCATTTAATAGTAAGGACAAAAATCACCATAAAGCGTGTTGGATTTTGGAATTGATATGTGAAGAAAAAATGGATTTATTTTTACCTTTTTTAGAAGATTTTTGCGAGACTTTACCTTATTATAAAAATGATTCTGCCATACGTTCGATTTCTAAAATTTGCTTATTTCTATCCAATTCTAAAAAATACACTTTGACCGAAAATCAAGAAGAAAAGATAATTGAGACTTGTTTAGATTGGTTGATTGAATCCAACAAAGCCGCAAATGCTGCATACACAATGCGAACTTTGTACAACCTCGGCAAAAAACATACTTGGGTTAATGATGAATTAAAAGTTTTACTTCAAAGAGATTGTAGTCACCAAACTCCTGCTTATAAATCGGCGGTGAAAGATATTTTGAAGCGATTAAAATAATTTTCAAATGTTTATCTTTGCGCAAACAACTACAACAACAAATGAATTATTTCTCATCCGATTTTAAGTTAGGAATTCTCGGTGGCGGACAATTAGGCAAAATGCTATTGACCGAAACTAGAAAATTCGATATACAAACTTTGGTTTTAGAACCAAGCGAAGAAGCTCCGGCAAGATACAGTTGCAATGCTTTTTATAAAGGAAGTTTGATGGATTATGACACCGTTTACCAATTTGGAAAAATGGTAAATTTGTTAACCATCGAAATCGAAAACGTAAATCTAGATGCTTTAGACGTTTTGGAATCAGAAGGATTACCAATATTTCCTTCACCAAAAACATTGCGTTTGATTCAGAATAAAGGTCGCCAAAAAGATTTTTATGTTGAAAATAACATTCCAACTTCACCTCATCAACGATTTGTCGATTTAAATGATTTGAGAAAATCTTTAGAAAAAGACGAATTAGAATTTCCTTTTGTATGGAAATGTGCTCAATTTGGTTACGATGGAAACGGCGTAAAAATAGTTCGCTCAACAATAGATTTAATTAATTTACCCGAAGTGGAATGCATTGCAGAACAAATGGTTCCGTTTAAAAATGAATTGGCTGTAATTGTTGCTCGATCAGTTTCTGGGGAAGTGAAAACCTATCCTGTGGTTGAAATGGAATTTCATCCCGAAGCCAATCAAGTAGAATATGTGATTTGTCCTGCACGAATTGACGAGAAAGTGGCTCAAAAAGCTACTGAAATTGCCTTAAAAGTTTCAGAAGCTTTCAATCACGTTGGATTATTAGCAGTAGAAATGTTTCAAACAGAAGACGATGAAATTTTGGTAAACGAAGTTGCTCCAAGACCACACAATTCGGGACATTATTCGATAGAAGCGAGTTATACTTCGCAATTTGAAAATCATTTGCGCGCTATTTTAGATTTACCTTTAGGAACCACAGCTAGCAAAGTTGCCGGAATTATGGTAAATTTGGTCGGCGAAGAAGGTTTTTCGGGTCAAGTGATTTACGAAAACATTGAAAAAATAATGGCAATTGATGGTGTAACACCACATATTTACGGTAAAAGAGAAACAAGACCTTTCAGAAAAATGGGACACGTTACAATAGTGAATGAGAATATGGTTGAAGCTAGGAAAGTTGCAGAGGAAGTTAAGAATAGTATTAGAGTGATTAGTGGTCAGTCGCAGTAATCAGTCACAGTTGGCAGATTTAAAAACCAAATAAACTTGAAACCTTAAACTTGAAACAAAAAAATAAATGAGTAAAGTAGCCATCATAATGGGAAGCATTTCGGATATGCCTGTAATGCAAGAAGCCATCGACATTTTAAAAGGATTTGACATCGAAACTGAGGTTGATATTGTTTCGGCACACAGAACACCAGAAAAATTATTTGATTTTAGTAAAAACGCCCACACTCGCGGTATTTCAGTAATTATTGCTGGTGCTGGTGGCGCGGCTCATTTACCTGGAATGGTTGCTTCAATGTCTCCACTTCCTGTAATTGGAGTTCCTGTAAAATCTAGTAATTCTATTGATGGTTGGGATTCGGTTTTATCGATTCTTCAAATGCCTGGTGGCGTTCCTGTTGCAACAGTTGCGTTAAACGGATCAAAAAATGCCGGAATTCTAGCAGCACAAATCATTGGAAGTCATGATAATTGTGTACTTGACAAAATAATTTTCTATAAAGAAAGTCTGAAAGAAGCTGTAAACAAAGCTGCATCTGAATTGAAAAAATAAAATTAAATCATTAAGAGATTAAGAAAAATTAAGATTTTGGTTAGCCTTTTTTCTTAATGATACTTAATCTCTTAATGGTTAAAAAATATAAAAACAAATTGTTATAATGAAAATCTTAACCTCAATATTCAACACCAAACATAACACCGCACCTTTTTCGCAAATAAAACTAGAAGATTACAAACCTGCTTTTATCGAAAATATCGCAAAAGCAAAAGCCGAAATTGATGCAATAATTACAAATTCTGAAGCTCCAACATTTGAAAATACTATTGTTGCTTTAGATTTTTCTGGCGAACAATTGGATAGATTGTCATCGATTTTCTTCAATTTGAATTCGGCAGAAACTTGTGACGAAATGCAAAAAATCGCTCAAGAAGTTTCTCCGTTGTTGACTGAATTTAGTAATGATATCGCTTTAAATGAAGATTTATTCAAACGAGTAAAAGCAGTTTACGATCAAAAAGATTCGTTAACTTTAACTACTGAACAAGCAACATTATTAGATAAAAAATTTAAAGGATTTTCTAGAAATGGAGCTTTATTGAATGAAGAAGACAAATTAAAATTACGTGAAATTGATACCGAATTAGCCAAAATAAAATTGACTTATGGCGAAAATGTTTTGGCAGAAACCAATAATTATCAACTGCATATAACTAACGAAGAAGATTTAAAAGGTTTGCCTGATGGTGCTAAAGAAATGGCAGCAAGTTTGGCAAAATCAAAAGAATTGGAAGGTTGGGTTTTTACTTTAGATTTCCCAAGTTATTTGCCTTTTGTGACTTATGTTGAAAATCGTGAATTACGCAAAGAAATCGCAATTGCAGCCGGAAAAAAATCATTTCAAGATAACGAATTTGACAACAAAGAAAACGTGAAACGTATTGTTGAATTACGTCATAAACGAGCTAATTTATTAGGATACAAATCGCATTCTGATTTTGTTTTGGAAGAACGAATGGCTCAAAATCCTGAAAAAGTACTTTCTTTTTTGAATGATTTATTAGAAAAAGCAAAACCTGCTTCCCAAAAAGAATTTGCACAACTAACAGCTTTCGCAAAAGAATTAGACGGAATTGAAAAATTGGAAAAATGGGATGGTGCTTATTATTCAGAAAAATTGAAACAAAAACTATTCAACTTTGATGATGAGATTTTAAAACCGTATTTCAAGTTAGAAAATGTTTTAAATGGAGCTTTTACTATCGCTGAAAAACTATTCGGAATCACATTCAAAGAAGTTTTTGATATAGACAAATACCATGAAGATGTGCAAACTTTTGAAGTTTTAGACTTTGAAGGAAATTTAGTTGCCATTTTCTATTCCGATTTTTTTCCAAGAAAAGGAAAACGAAATGGCGCTTGGATGACTTCTTATAAATCGCAAGCAGTGAAAAATGGAATTAATGAAAGACCACACGTTTCTATCGTTTGTAATTTTACTCCACCAACAGAAACGAAACCTTCACTCCTAACCTTCAATGAAGTAACAACATTATTCCACGAATTTGGTCATGCGTTACATGGAATGTTAGCCAACACAACCTATCCAAGTTTATCTGGAACTTCTGTTTATTGGGATTTTGTGGAATTACCAAGTCAAGTGATGGAAAATTGGTGTTACGAACCAGAAGCATTGGCTTTATTTGCTAAACACTACGAAACAGGTGAAATTATTCCGCAAGAATATGTAGAAAAAATCAAAGAAAGTGCGAGTTTCTTAGAAGGAATGGCAACGTTACGTCAATTGAGTTTCGGTATTTTAGATATGACGTATCACGGAAAATCTCAAACAATTGCTGATGTAAAAGCTTTTGAAAAACAAGCTATGGAAGGCACAAGTTTATATCCTGATGTAGCTGAAAATTGCATGAGTACTTCGTTTTCACACATATTCCAAGGTGGCTATTCTTCTGGATATTACAGTTACAAATGGGCAGAAGTTTTAGATGCTGATGCTTTTGCTTATTTCCAAGAAAAAGGAATTTTCAATAAAGAAGTGGCCACTAAATTCAAAGACAACGTACTTTCAAAAGGAGGCACCGAATTACCAATGGAATTATATAAAAAATTTCGTGGTCAAGAACCAAAGGCTGATGCGTTGTTGAAACGAGCTGGGTTGTTATAAAATACGAGGTTCGAAATACAAAGTACGAAATATAGAAAATGACCGAAGTTAAAGCTTCGGTTACTTTTTAAAATAAACTTTCATTTTTTTTTGAAACTTTAAAAACTTTTATATATCTTTGTACTATCAAAATGAAATAACCATCAAAATGGAATTCAAAGAAGCTAAAAATAAATTTGTTCAAACTTGGGGTGCATTAGGTAGTCAATGGGGAATTAACAAAACCATGGCTCAAATTCATGCGCTTTTGATGGTTTCACACGAAGCAGTTTCGATGGAAGACATTATGGAAGAATTGCAAATTTCTCGAGGAAATGCTTCAATGAATTTAAGAGCATTAATGGATTGGGGAATAGTTTATAAAGAATACAAAGCTGGTGAAAGACGCGAATATTTTACAGCAGAAAAAGATTTGGATGAATTAGCTGTAAAAATTTCAAGAGAACGTAGCAAACGAGAAATCAAACCTGCATTGAAAGTATTAAAAGAAGTTTCATCAATAACATCAGATAATACTGCCGAAGAAAAACATTTTGTAGATCAAACTACTAAATTGTATGATTTTGTTCTAAAAGCAGATAATATGTTGGACAAAATGACCGAATACAAAGACAATTGGTTGGCAAAATTAGTCGTTAAAATTATGAAATAAGAGTAAAAAAATTTAATCAAAACTTTCATTTTTTTCTGAAAGTTTAAAACAATTAAGAAATCATGGAAATTCCTCTAAAAATAATAAGAATAATCAATGGCATTGCCTTACTGTTTCTGATTTTTGGCGCTTATGGATTAGCAATCACAGGTGCTATTCAAGTCTTTGCAGCACTACTCTTTTTCCTTATTTTCCCTAAGAACAAATTGATTTATATCTATTTTGCTTTAGTAATCACATTCTTTTTAATTTGGGACAGAAGTTCAATGGATTGGCTATTCTCAATACCTATCTTTCTACTTTTTTTCTTGACTTATATTATTCACTTTCAAAAAATTAAATTATGAGCTTCCTAACCGCAGAATGGAATGATTTAGCGATGTTTAATTACGAAATCGATCCAAAAATTTTAGAAAATTATGTTCCAAAAGGCACTGAACTCGATTTATGGAATGGCAAATGTTACATCAGTTTAATCGGATTTATGTTTGAAAACGTAAAAGTTTTAGGAATCAAAGTTCCATTTCATGTGAATTTTGAAGAAGTCAATTTGCGATTTTATGTAAAACGATTCGAGGATGGAATTTGGAAACGAGGCGTTGTATTCGTTAAAGAAATTGTTCCAAAACATGCCGTCACAATTATTGCTAATACTTTATACAACGAACATTATCAAACGTTGAAAATGCGTCACTCAAGAACTGAAAATGAAATATCAAAAAGGTTTCAATACGAATGGTTTAAAGATTCTAAATGGAATACGATTACAATGACTACCGAGAAAAATTCGATTCCAATTGAAGAAAACTCCGAAGCTGAGTTTATAACCGAACATTATTTTGGCTACACAAAATTCAATAAAAATAAAACAATCGAATACGAAGTTACGCATCCAAGTTGGAAACAACTAAAAGTAATCGATTCAAAAATTGATGTAGATTTCGAAAGTATTTATGGTAAAGATTTCAAATTTTTAGAGGATATAAAACCATCATCTGAATTTCTCGCTTTAGGTTCAAAAATCACCATTGAAGGTAAAAAAACTATAAGATGAAAACACTTGCAAACCAAACCTTGTTATTTGACGAAGATTGTCCACTTTGTCGTGTGTATACTTCTGGTTTTATAAAAGCTGGAATGTTGGACGAAAACGGCAAGAAACCCTATTGTCAATTATCTGCTGAAGAGCAAAATTTTATTGATGTCAAACGTGCTTCTAACGAAATTGCATTAGTAGATAACGAGAACAAAACAGTAATTTATGGAATAGACAGCTTACTAAAAGTTATCGGATTTTCATTTCCTTGGATGGAGAAAATCGGAAATTTAAAACCAATAAAATACTTTCTGAAAAAATTGTATTCCTTCATTTCTTACAATCGAAAAGTAATCATACCAAGTAAAATTAAACAAGAAATCAAGTTGCAATGTGTTCCTGATTTTAATTATAAATATCGAATATTGTACATTTTGTTTGCAATAGCAACATCAAGTTTACTAATAAATAAATTCAACGATAATTTTGTATTTTCAAAAACACTATTATTGACAACTGTTCTACTATTGATTCAAAACATTCTAATATTAAAATTCACAAAAGAAATTGTACTTAATTATCTGGGTAATTTTACAACCAGCATTCTGTTTGGATCACTTCTTTTACTACCAATTATTATTTTAAAATCATTTGTGAATCTTCCAGAAATTACTTTTCAAATCTATTTTTACTTTATAATTTCAATCACAATAATTGAAATCGTAAGAAGAATACAAATCATGAAATCTAACCTAAAATGAACATAACAATCCCAAACTGGCTGATTATACTTAGTGGAATTGGTCAAATTTTTACAGCGCTAATTTATCCTTACATCCGTCATCAAGTTTTTGATTGGTATAATGATGTAAAACAACTCAAACCACTTAATCAAGAAATTGCAAAAACCTACGGAAGATATATTCAAGGACTGAACTTTTCTTTCGGCATAATAGCAATTTTATTCACAAACGAATTAAAAGAACAATCGGCTTTAGCTGTTACTTTAACAGGATTAATTGCAGCTTATTGGGTTGGAAAAGTTGCTACACAAATTGCCTATTATCCAATGTATGAAATCCCAAAAAGAACATTATTTAAAGTTGGAAGTTATTTTATGAATACACTTTTTGTTCTTTTTGCAATAGTAAACACATTACTTTTTATTCATAATTTAATTGGACATTATAAATTGTAAAATTATGAATTGGAGTTACTTATTTAAGCATTGAATTGGAACAATTTTTATTTCACCATTTGTTCTAGAGTTATTTTGCATTTTCAATCAAAATTTAAAAAGCGTTGTTGGATTAGTCGAAGTATATCCAATCACAATTATTTTTAGTCTAATTTTCTCTACCCCAACACACGTCTTGTATGGCTTTCTATATTACTTTCTTGGAAAAAAGAACATAGATTTAAAATTATCAAAATTTATATTGATACTATTTTATGCAATTGGAATAATTATTTCCTTTGCTTTAATATTTGGAATTGATGAAGTAGAATTAATTTCAGCCTATTTATTAACTTCAATTTTCATTGGCTTATTATTTAAATTAAAAAGATAAAATGACCACAATAAACCTTTCAACCAAAATTAAAGCATCCAAACAAGTTATTTTCGACTTATCAAGAAACATCGATATTCATAAATTATCCACAGCAAAATCTAACGAAACGGTTATTGACGGAGTAACTTCTGGTTTGATAAATGTAAACGAAACCGTTACTTGGCGTGGCAAACATTTCGGATTTTATTTAACGCACAAAAGCATTATTTCTGCGATGAACCTTTATGATTATTTTGTGGATGAAATGGTCGAAGGTAAGTTTAAATCCTTCAAACACGAACATTCATTTATCGATGGAAACGGCTTTGTAATGATGATTGATAAAATACAATATCAAACGCCGTATGGTATTTTTGGAAAATTATTTGATTTACTTATACTGAAAAAACATTTAACCAATTTTATTACTGAACGAAACAGCGTTTTAAAAGAATTAGCCGAAAACCACTAAAAACAACCACCAAAATATAGGAATACTTTCAACCCAAAATGAAGCATAATATCTAGGCCGATTTTCATTTGAAAACAACAAAAACACAATCGTTGTGATTGCCAAAGCCAATTTCAAAGCTAAAAATTCGATTCTAAAATCAGACGATAGAAATTCTAACAACACGAATAAAATCATCAATACAACTCCAACTCGCTTCGTTTTTAAAACTCCAATCTGTTGCGGAACGGTTTTCAAATACGGATCATCCAACTTCAAATCGATGATTTCAAAGATTAATATCAATACAAAAATCAATATAAATCGTTGTGCTGCGACCAAGAAAACATAATTTGTAAAGGGCAAATAGTTATTAATTATAGGAAGAAAAAGCGTCACACCAACCCAACAAAAAGCCACAATATAAATTTTAAATCCAGCCCAATTTCGAGCATTTTTTTTGTTGGGAAAGAACGGTAAAGTATATAACAATGTTATGGCGAGAAATACAAAACCAATGATTTGTGTGGTTTTTTGTAGTTGAAAAAAATAATATCCAGTAACTATCAAAGATAGAAAACTCAAAAAGGCAATTCCTTTTAATTGAAGCGACATTTGTACTTTTTTTGTTCTCGCTAAAGCATCATATTTTACAAAATTATAACCCACAATTGTTCCAAAAAAAGCAAAGTAAGAAGTCGCAAAATCATTAGAAATGGTAAACAAAATTTGCGTCAACTGCACCAAAGCATAAACAGACAAAGCCACATGAATGCTTGAATTGATGTAAAAACCGAAAAGTTTTCTAAAAAATCGCATGCTACAAAACTAATCATTATGTTAATAAACCTTGTTTTTAGTTAACAATTTCTCAAAATATTACCCTTTGTTTAACTTAAAAATAAAAGTTTAATAATTACTTTTGTTGCTTAAATCTGAACTCGATTCAGATTCTAAACAACACACAAACTTTATATATATAATTATTTAAATGAAAACAGACTCATTTGCATTACGCCACATAGGTCCACGTGAGAACGACCTACAACATATGTTTAAAACCATAGGAGTAGAAAGTCTTGACCAGTTAATTTATGAAACTGTGCCAGACAATATCCGTCTAAAAAAAGACTTGGATTTAGATGCTCCAATGACTGAATATGAATACCTAACGCACATTCAAGAATTAGGAAAGAAAAATAAAGTTTTCAAATCGTATATTGGTTTGGGATATCATCCAGCAATTGTACCTGCGGTTATTCAGAGAAATATTTTTGAAAATCCAGGATGGTACACAGCTTATACACCTTATCAAGCTGAAATTGCTCAAGGTCGTTTGGAAGCTATTTTGAATTATCAAACTACGATAATTGAATTAACTGGAATGGAAATTGCAAACGCATCACTTCTTGATGAAGGAACTGCAGCTGCTGAAGCAATGGCTTTATTATTTGATGTTCGTACACGTGATCAAAAGAAAAACAATGCTAGTAAATTCTTCGTTTCTGAAGAAATTTTACCTCAAACTTTATCGGTTTTACAAACACGTTCAACTCCAAAAGGAATCGAATTAGTAATTGGAAATCACGAAACATTTGATTTTTCTACTGACTTTTTCGGAGCGATTTTACAATATCCAGGAAAATTTGGTCAAGTAAATGACTATGCCAATTTTATAGCAAAAGCTCATGAAAAAGAAATAAAAGTGGCTGTAGCATCAGATATTTTATCATTAGTGAAATTAACACCTCCAGGAGAAATGGGTGCTGATGTAGTAGTTGGAACTTCACAACGTTTCGGAATTCCGATGGGTTATGGCGGACCACATGCTGCTTTTTTTGCAACTAAAGAAGAACACAAACGTTCGATGCCAGGAAGAATCATTGGCGTTACAATAGACGCTAACGGAAATCGTGCCTTGAGAATGGCTTTAGGAACTCGTGAGCAACACATCAAACGTGAAAAAGCAACTTCTAATATTTGTACAGCTCAAGTTTTATTAGCTGTTATGGCTGGAATGTACGCCGTTTTTCATGGACCAAAAGGTTTGAAATATATAGCTAATAAAGTTCATGCTTCTGCTGTAACTTTATCAGATGCTTTAAACAAATTGGGCGTTTATAATGTAAATACTTCTTTCTTTGATACAATTTCTGTAAAAGCTGATGCTTTAAAAGTAAAAGCAATTGCAGAAAAACATGAAGTTAATTTCTTTTATATAGATGGTGAAACCATTTCAATATCAGTAAACGAAACAACTTCAATTTCAGATTTGAATCAAATCATTGCCGTTTTTGCAGAAGCAACAGGCAAAGAAAGTTTCAAAGTTTCTGAATTATCTTCAACTAATAACATTCCATCATCATTAGAAAGAACTTCAACTTTCTTAACGCATGATGTTTTCAATAGTCATCATTCTGAAAGTCAGTTGATGCGTTATATCAAAAAATTAGAACGTAAGGATTTATCGTTAAATCATTCCATGATTTCATTAGGTTCATGTACGATGAAATTGAACGCTGCAGCCGAAATGCTACCATTATCAATGGCAAATTGGAACAGTATTCATCCATTTGCTCCAATTGAACAAGCGGAAGGCTACCAAATTATGCTTAAAAAATTAGAGCATCAATTGAATGTAGTTACAGGTTTTGCAGGAACAACTTTACAACCAAATTCAGGTGCGCAAGGAGAATACGCAGGTTTGATGGCAATTCGTGCTTATCATTTATCTCGTGGTGATGATCACAGAAATGTGTGTTTGATTCCATCATCTGCTCACGGTACTAATCCAGCTTCGGCAGCGATGGCAGGAATGCAAATTATCGTAACCAAAACAATGGAAAACGGTAATATTGATGTAGAAGATTTAAGAGCAAAAGCCATCGAACATAAAGATAATTTATCAGCGTTAATGGTAACTTATCCTTCAACACATGGTGTTTTTGAAAGCGCTATTTGCGAAATCACAGAACTTATTCATGAAAATGGTGGTTTAGTTTATATGGATGGTGCAAACATGAATGCACAAGTTGGATTAACAAATCCGGCAACAATTGGTGCTGATGTTTGTCACTTGAACTTACACAAAACATTCGCTATTCCTCATGGTGGCGGTGGACCAGGTGTTGGACCAATTTGTGTAAACGAAAAATTAGTTCCGTTTTTACCAACCAATCCAATTATTCCTACTGGTGGAGATCAAGCGATTACGGCTATTTCTGCCGCGCCTTATGGTTCGGCATTAGTTTGCTTAATTTCTTATGGATATATATCTATGTTAGGTTCAGAAGGAGTTACAAATGCAACAAAATATGCAATTTTGAATGCCAATTATATGAAAACGCGTTTAGAATCGCACTATCCAGTTTTATATTCAGGAGAAATGGGAAGAGCAGCTCACGAAATGATTTTAGATTGTAGAGCTTTCAAAGAAAAAGGAATTGAAGTTACCGATATTGCAAAACGTTTAATGGATTATGGTTTCCACGCACCAACAGTTTCTTTCCCAGTAGCAGGAACTTTGATGATTGAACCAACAGAATCAGAAGATTTAGCGGAATTGGATCGTTTTTGTGATGCCATGATTTCAATTAGAAAAGAAATTGAAGCTGCAACTAAAGAAGAAACTAACAATGTATTGCACAATGCACCACATACATTAAACATGTTAACTGCCGATACTTGGGTTTTCCCATACACTAGAGAACAAGCTGCCTATCCATTGGATTATATTGCTGAAAATAAATTTTGGCCAAGTGTTCGTCGTGTAGATGATGCTTATGGTGATAGAAATTTAGTTTGTAGCTGTGCTCCTATTGAAGCATATATGTAAATTGTAAGTACGAAGTACAAAATCAGAAATACGAAGTTTAAAGGTTTCAAATTAATTTTTGAAACCTTTTTCTTTTATAAATATGACATAAATCAGCCTATTGAAATTGGAATCGTGTAACTTTGCACTTTAATTTTTTCTGAAATGAATGACGTTCAAAATCAAGATGACTTATATATTATTGTAGAGGATTTTTACAAAAAACTTTTATTTGATGATAAAATCAGTTACATTTTTACTGATGTTGTCAAAATAAAGTTGGAGGAACACTTACCTATTTTAGTGACTTTTTGGTCTCAAGCCATTTTTGGAACCGGCGGTTATTTTAATAATTTAACTCAGATTCATTTGGATGTAAATATGAAATCTTATTTATCAAAAGAATTGTTTGAAATTTGGTTGACACATTTTGAAGCAGCCATAAACGAAAATTTTGAAGGTTTTAATTGTGAAAGAATGAAAAATATGGCACACAATCTTTCAACGATTATGCAAATAAAAATCGCTCAGCAGAAAGCGGAATAATTACGACATCAATAATTTTACCTATCATTCTTTGTTTAATTCATAATTTATTCCACATTAACAATTGTTTCGATACAAGCAAAGGTTTTTATTAATAATTTAGTTCTATAATTTGTAAAAAATGAACATAAAAATAACAGGTTCTGGAAGTTATATTCCAACAGAAATAGTAACCAATAAAGACTTTTCAAATCATGTTTTCTTGAACGAAGATGGAACGCCGTTTCCACTTCCAAATGAAGTTATTACAGAAAAATTTTACGGAATTACTGGAATTGAGGAACGTCGTTATGCTTCTGATGATCTATTGACATCTGATATTGCTTTTATTGCTGCAAAAAAAGCAATTGAAGACTCAAAAATTGATCCTGAAACTCTAGACTACATCATATTTGCTCACAATTTTGGAAACCAGAAAAAAGGAGCTATTCAAGCAGACTTACTTCCAAGTTTGGCAACTCGAGTAAAGCACGACTTACGTATAAAAAATCCAAAATGTGTTGCTTACGATATGTTGTTTGGCTGTCCAGGTTGGGTTGAAGGTGTTATTCAAGCAACTGCATTTATCAAAGCCGGAATGGCAAAAAAATGTTTGGTTATCGGTGCTGAAACATTATCAAGAGTTACCGATCCACATGATAGAGATTCAATGATTTATTCTGATGGTGCTGGCGCAACAATCATTGAAGCAGTTGATGGTGAAGCAGAAGGAATTCTAGCTCATGAATCGGCTACTTATGCTTATGATGAAGCCAATTATTTATTCTTTGGAAATTCCTTTAACAAAGACCATGACCCTGATGTTCGTTACATAAAAATGCATGGTAGAAAGATTTATGAATTTGCCTTGAGCAATGTTCCAAAAGCCATGAAAGAATGTTTAGATAAAACTGGAATTGACATCAATCAAGTGAAAAAAATATTGATTCATCAAGCTAATGAAAAAATGGATGAAGCGATTATTCAACGTTTTTACAAATTATACGAACAAACGCCACCTGAAGGAATTATGCCAATGAGCATTCATAAATTAGGAAATTCAAGTGTTGCAACTGTTCCAACTTTATACGATTCTTTGATTAAAGGAAAAATTGAAAATCAAGAGATTCATAAAGGTGATGTAATTCTATTTGCATCGGTTGGCGCCGGAATGAATATCAATGCGATTGTTTACAAGATGTAATTTTTTAAGTTTGTTGTTTATTGTTAATGGTTAATAGTTAATTTTGCAGAACCAAAAACAATAAACACTAAACTACAAACAGTAAGAATGTACGAAAAAACATTTCCAAATAAACGCTTTAAGCATACTTTAGAATTTTTACAAAAGCACGTTGCTACTTCAGAAACCATATTTGATTTAGGTGTTCCCAATCCTTTTTCTAAAATTATGGAAGAGAATGGTTATACTGTAAAAAACACTAAAGGTGAAGATTTAGACAACGACCAAACGGCTTTACAGAACGAAACTTATACTGTTTTTACTGCTTTTGAAATTTTCGAACATTTACTAAATCCTTATACTGTTTTACAAAATGTAAAATGTGATAAATTGCTGATTTCGATTCCGCTACGTTTATGGTTTTCTCCTGCTTACCGAAGCAAAACCGATATGTGGGACAGACATTACCATGAATTTGAAGATTGGCAACTAGATTGGCTTTTAGAAAAAACAGGTTGGATAATTACTGCAAGAGAAAAATTCACACACCCAGTTAAGAAACTTGGTTTCAGACCATTGCTAAGGTATTTTACTCCAAGATATTATATTGTTTTTGCGGAAAGAAATCCCAAAAAATAAATCCCAAATTCCAACTTTTCAATTTTTTATTGGAATTTGGAATTTTTAATATTGGAATTTTTTAATATGAACTACTACATCGTCATTCCATCACACAACGAAGAAGCCTTAATTTCTTTGACACTTCAATCCTTGGTTGAACAAACTGTTTTGCCTACTAAAATTGTAGTTGTGAATGATAATTCTACGGATAAAACAGAAGATGTAGTCAATTCATTTGTTTCAAAATATCCTTTTATTTCTTTGGTGAATAAAACTTCTGATGCCATTCATTTACCGGGAAGTAAAGTAATTCAAGCATTTCAAAAAGGATTAGAAACTTTGGATGAAAACTATGATTTTATTGTAAAAGCAGATGCCGATTTGATTTTTCCTAATAATTATTTTGAAACCATTATAAAACATTTCCTATCAGATGAACGAATTGGAATGGCAGGCGGTTTTTGCTACATAGAAAAAAATGGCGAATGGATTTTAGAAAATCTTACTGATAAAGACCATATTCGCGGAGCATTAAAAGCCTACAGAAAAGAAACTTTCAAACAAATTGGTGGATTAAAACCTGAAATGGGATGGGATACCGTTGATGAATTATTATGTAAATTCTACAATTGGAAAGTGGTTACCGATGAAAATTTACATGTAAAACACTTAAAACCAACTGGAGCAAACTACAACAAAACAGCTCGTTACAAACAAGGTGAAGCCTTTTATTCCTTAGGTTACGGATTTTGGATTACTACTATAGCTTCTCTAAAATTGGCGATGATGAAGAAAAAACCACTCCTTTTTATAGACTACATAAAAGGTTTTTGGAAGGCAAAATCATCAAAAAAACCGCTTTTAGTTACTGACGAACAAGCTAAATTTATCCGTAATTACCGACTTCAGAAGATGAAAGAGAAATTGTTTTAAAATTTTAATCCATCTTTCACATAAAATTATAGTATTTTTACTGCCAACTATAAACTGAACACTGAACACTAATAAAATGATGTTAATTCGTTATTTAACGCAAATAGGTAGGTATTTTTTAATGCTGAAAGAAGTCTTCAATAAACCCACAAAATGGTCGGTTATGAGAGGATTAATTTTCAAAGAAATTGACGATTTAGTAATTGATTCCCTTGGGATTGTTGCTTTTATTTCCTTTTTCGTTGGAGGTGTTGTTTCTATTCAAACGGCATTAAACTTAACTAATCCTTTGATTCCAAAATATCTTATTGGTTTTGCCACAAGACAATCTGTGATTTTAGAGTTTGCTCCTACTTTTATTTCCATCATTATGGCAGGAAAAATGGGTTCGTTTATCACATCAAGTATAGGAACAATGCGTGTTACTGAACAGATTGATGCTTTAGAAGTAATGGGTGTAAATTCATTAAATTATCTAGTTTTCCCAAAAATAATCGCGCTTTTATTATATCCATTTGTGATTGGAATAGCAATGTTTCTTGGCGTTCTTGGCGGTTGGATGGCTGGAGTTTACGGTGGTTTTACAGCAAGTAATGAGTTTATACAAGGAATTCAAACCGAATTTATTCCATTTCATATCACTTATGCCTTTATAAAAACAGTTGTTTTTGCTATGATTCTAGCTACAATTCCTTCTTTTCATGGTTATTACATGAAAGGTGGAGCGTTAGAAGTTGGTAAAGCAAGTACCGTTTCATTTGTTTGGACATCTGTAGTAATCATCTTGGTGAATTATATTTTAACTCAATTACTTTTAACCAATTAACCGATGATAGAAGTAAAGAACGTAGAAAAATCTTTTGGAGAATCTAAAGTTTTAAAAGGAATTTCGGCAACTTTTGATGCTGGTAAAACCAACTTGATTATTGGTCAAAGTGGTTCTGGTAAAACTGTATTATTAAAATCATTATTAGGAATTTTTACTCCTGATGTTGGTACGATATCTTTTGATGGAAGAATTTATTCTGAACTATCTGCGGATGAAAAACGTGCCTTAAGAACAGAAATTGGAATGGTTTTTCAAGGAAGTGCTTTGTTTGACAGCATGACCGTTGAAGAGAACATTGGTTTTCCATTAAAAATGTTTACTACTAAATCTCCTGAAGAAATTAGAGAACGAGTAAACACTGTAATAGATAGAGTTAATTTAGTTAATGCCAATCATAAAAAACCTTCAGAAATTTCAGGTGGAATGCAAAAACGAGTAGCTATTGCAAGAGCTATTGTAAACAATCCAAGATATCTTTTTTGTGACGAACCCAATTCAGGATTAGATCCAAAAACAGCTATTGTAATTGATAATTTGATTCATGAAATTACTGTTGAATACAATATAACAACAGTTGTAAATACTCACGACATGAACTCCGTTATGGAGATTGGAGACAAAATCATTTTTCTTAAAAATGGAATTCTTGCCTGGGAAGGTTCCAAAAAAGACATCTTCAAAACTGATAATGAAGCTATAGTTGATTTTGTTTATTCTTCTAACTTGTTTAAAAAAATTAGAAAAGCACAAAATAAAGAAGAATAGTTTAGTACTCTCTTACCAAATAAACCCAACCTGTTTTTGGTTCGCTATTTTCAAAATTAATCAAATAATAATAAGTTCCGTCTGGCAATAATTTGTCACTATTCTTTTGTTGTCCATGCCATTGGTCAATATAATTTTCTTGTTCATATACAACCATTCCATAGCGACTAAAAATCTTTATCTCACGAATTCCTGTAAATCCTGATAAATCAAAAGAGTCATTAAGACCATCACCATTTGGAGATATCCCATTTGGAATAGTACATAATGTGCTTAAAACTTCCACTGATTGAAACGTGCTACATCCATCGATATTTGTAATAACAACAGAATAAGTTCCTTTTGGTTTATTTGAAATTTGAATTGGATTTACAACACTAGTAAAACCATCTGGACCTGACCACAAGAAAGTATCTGAGCTTGAAAATGTTCCATTAGAAGGTATTGCAGAAATTGTGAAATTATTATTAATACAATTAGCTTCAATAGTAAATTGAGGAATAGGTTTTACCAAAATTGTTTTAGTTGTTGAAGAGGTACAACCATTTAAATTAGCTGTAACCGTATAATTCCCAGATAAAATTGTGGTGCTATCGTTAAAAACTAAATTCTGTGTTGTAGCCGTAAAACCATTAGGTCCAGTCCATTGATAAGTTGCATTTGGAATAGTTTCTGTAAAAAACTGAATGTCATCACCACTACAATAATTAGAATCAACATCAACAATTGGATCCATCGGAATAGGATTAAAAGTAATTGATACAAAAGATTCATCTATAGCATTACAAAATCCTGAAACCGTATATTTAAAATTGTAGACTCCATAAGGAATTCCAAGTGGTAACCAGTTATTTCCTGATAACATACCGCTATTTGTAATTTCTTGCCAAACGCCTCCTGTGTCGTAAGTTCCATTCAATAATGTAAATAAATTAACTGAATTTGATGTTCCGCAAAGCACCAAATTTCCATCTAAACCAGCGTTGGGAATTGTGCTCAAAGGAATTGTATAGGATAAAATTCTATCAACACAAGAACCTGGAATTGTTGAATAAATTCTAACATAATAAGTTCCTGCATCTGTAACTCCATTAAATGGATTGAATGTTAAAACATTTGTAGTACTTAAAATAGTAGTCGTATTTGTTCCTTTCCACCATTGATAATTTAAAAAAGAAAATGCCTGAACTGACAACTCACCTGATTGACCTTGACATAAATTACTAGCTGTTATTGAAGGTTCTGGCAAAGTTGTTATATCAAAAAGTCGATTAACAATATTTCCACAAGTATCTTGCACTTGAAAATTATAAATTCCAGGTTGTAATCCAGAAAAAATATTTGAAGTACCATTATTTACTACAAAAGGCAAACCATCTTTTGTAGTTATTCTATAGGTTAGTGGAGGAATTCCATTGGCAACAATTATAATTTGTGTCCCTTGATTGACGCAAGGTAGCGAGTAAGCTGCTGTTATTTGCAACCCACCATTATATTCAAAACTTCTTATGTTTTCTATACATTTTAACAAACTTGGACTTCCATTAGAAAAATATTCATAAGTTTTCAAAATTCTAAATTGCCCAGTAGCAGCTATATTTAAATTTGTGGTATTATTTATTAAGTTAATTGAATTACTTGAAGTTGGCATTGAGTTAGTTGGATATACTACTCCAGTTGTTGGATGCACCCATTGTCCTGTTATAGAATTGTATTTTTGTAACCAAAACTCAGATAAATAAGCACTGTTATCATTATAATTTAATATTAAATCAAACGAGCCACAATTTGAAACAACCTGAATATCCTCGGTAGTTGTAAGGTATCCAGTTAATAACCTAGTTTCTGTTCTTTCTACATTACAAATATCTTTAGAATAGAAAGTATAGGTTCCTTCTGGTAAAGAATTCATATAAAATATGCCATTAGGAGCAATATTAAAACTAACATTATAAGGTAACGAAAAAGAAAAAGTCGAAGGTGCTGCAATAATAGTTACTACTTGAAGTGGTCCGTTTGGACTTATTAATCCAATAGAATCAAAGCCTACTCCACAACCTTTTCTATCCAATAACACTAATGGATCATTAGAAACTACATTAGAAATAGTAGCAGTTAAAGTATATACCTGATTACAATTATCTGTTATCGCTAAAGTATAATTTCCAGCTGGTAAATTAGTTATCTGAACATACATACTATTTGGATTAGCTAGTGGAACCAAATAAGGTAATGTTTGGTTCAAAGCCGTTGGCGCACTAGTAATTCTAATCGAAGATATTGTCCCTCCAGCACTTGTAACCGTAATTATCCCATCGTTAGAAGTGCAGCCGGGAAAAATGTTTCCAGCTGCCGTCATTGATACAACTCTTGGCAAAATTATTATTTCATATTGAAAACTATTTCCACACACATCAGTACCTGTAAAGTTATAGGTTCCAGAAGGCAACTGCATTGTAAAAACACCTGAATTTATATTAAAAGAAACATTGTAAGGAAAAGTTTGATTTATTGTTGAAGGTCCGCTCGTCATTATAACAGACGTAACTAACGGACCACCATTTGGTATTTTAACAATAGCGTCACCTGCACATGAATTAGGGACTGGCAAAACTTCAAATCCGGGCAAAACAGCTACTATTGAAACCTGAGTTTGTACTGATCTTCCGCAAGCATCAACAATCTGAATAGTGTAGTTACCAACAGGTAAATCATTTATACTGTTTGAACTATAAACTAAAACACTTGAATTAAATGGCCCAGGATGGTTACTATTAAAAAGTGTAGGATTAAAACCAGCAGGAGCTGAAATAAAACTTGATGTATAAGGCGGTAAAAAATCACAAAGTGAAACTTCTATTCCAGTAATACAATTGGCATATAATTGCTGCGAATTTGCTGTAAGTTGACCAAAAATTGGAATAGCATTGTTAGCATAAATGTTACCACAAGCATCTGTTACTTGTATATTAAAATTATAATTTTGAGCATGAAAAAAAGGAACAATTAAAGACACTAATTGACTACTAGAACTTCCAGAACTCAAAGTTTGACTTTGAATAATTGGAGCACCACCAGAAGGAGGAAATGTTGTAGTTTGAATAGTAAGTGGATATCTTATTGAAGTATTTAAATCAGCCGTTACTAAAAAGGTACCTGATATTGTATTGCAAGTATTTAATGCACAGGTTTTGATAAAGTCACCTAAAGTGAGATTAGGCGGATTAGTAAAACTTAAGGTATAGGTCTGAACAACACCTTCACCACAAGCGTCGTTAACTCTAATGTTATAGGTTCCAGGTCCTAATCCAGGAAACAAATTCGAAGCTTGAGGTGGTCTTATAACAGGTCCAGAAGTTATTTCATATGTTACTGGATTTCCAGTCAAAACAGTCGCTACTATTGTTCCAATTGCACAACTTGTTTGCAAACTTGTAACTTGATAAGTAAGTAAAACTCTTGTATCATTTATTTGAATGCTTTGTTGGGCAGTGTTAGATAAATTACCCAACGTTTGAGTTGCAATAACTGCATAATTACCTGATTGCAATCCTGTAAAGGTTGTATTGGAAGTTGTCGCAATTGGAGTAGTTACATTTGGCAACAAATAAATTGAATAAACAATTGTTGCTCCAGGTGTGGTGTTTTGAACATTAAAACTCAAGGAACCATTTCCTGTGCATGTCTCATCGGTCTTTGCAACAACCAAACTAAAACTTGACAATTGTGCAAATGAAAATTGGAAAAAAAATACAAGAAAGAAAATTAGATGTAATTGATTTATAGTTCTTGTGCCTTTCATAAATTGTATTTTTACATTAGATGTATAAATTTACAAAAGGTTGCGCTATTTTTTATAAAATTACTTACAAATTATTTGCTAAACCTGTTATTCGTTTAATATCCTGCTCTTTAGACTTTGGATAAATCATTAAAACACCTTCTTTATCAACGATGATATAATCGTGTAAACCATCGACAACTATAATCTTATTGGCATCGGAACGAATTATATTGTTTGAAGCATTTTCTAAAATAACTTTGGCATTAATAACTCCATTATTATTTTCATCCTTATCAATTTTTTCATGCAATTGTCCCCAAGTTCCTAGATCATTCCAATCGAAAGTTGCTGGAAGAACATATACATTTTTAGCATTCTCCATTACAGCATAATCAATTGAAACATTTTCAGCAGAAGCATAATTTTGATTGATAAAGTCTTTTTCAGATGATGTATTATAACTTTCATTTCCTTTCAAAAACAAAGCACTCATTTGTGGTTGAAATTTGTCAAAAGCTGAAGTTATTGATTTCGCACTCCAAATGAAAATTCCACCATTCCAAAGAAAATTTCCAGCATCTAAAAATGATTTTGCCGTTTCATAATCTGGTTTTTCTCTAAATTGATTTACTTTTTTAATAGGATTTGCATCAGATTTATCAAATTCAATATAACCAAAACCAGTATTTGGGAATGTTGGTTGAATACCTAAAGTCATTAAAGCATCTTCTTTTTCACAAAAATCAAAACATTGTTTCAAATTATTTGCAAATTCATCTTCATCTTCAATCCAATGATCGCTTGGTGCAACTACCATAACTGCATTAGGATTCAATTTTTGAATTTTCAATGACGCATATAAAATACATGGTGCTGTATTACGCATTGCTGGTTCTAACAAAACTTGTTCTTGCTTAACCATTGGCAATTGTTCTAAAACTAAATCATTGTACAATTCATTAGTCAATATAAAAATATTTTCTGCAGGAATTAATTTTGACAAACGACTGAAAGTTTTCTGAATTAAAGTATGCCCAGAACCCAACATATCGTGAAATTGTTTAGGAAATTCTGTTGTAGAAACTGGCCAAAATCGTGAACCAACGCCACCAGCCATTAATATTGCGTAATAATTTTTGTTCATTTTGTTATTTTTTTTGCAAATGTATTTGTAAAATTTCTTGTTTAAAACTTCATTCTTTTAAATGCTACTTGTCTTCGATGAATTGTTAGTATGTAAAGATAAAGAGTTATTTCTTCTTGGAAGTTGACATTTAAAAAAATAATAAAATTTATACCGTCTTGGTTCTTGTTGATTATTTATGTAATCTCGAAGCACGAAACGACTTCATTTTTTTAATTAGTGATACAACTATATTTATAAGAAAGAGTAGTTGAAGGAATAATAAAACTAAAAAACTTACTGTCAAAACAATATTAATATATTCAAAACTATCATATAATGGAAATTCTTTTGTTCTATCAAAAATGGAATATGGGAAAATCAATAAAATAATCGATATTATAGTTCCAAAAATGTGAATTTTAGAAATTATTTTGTTTAGCTCAATTTTAATAATATTTAATAAAAAGTAAAATATAAAAATAATGAATAGTAAAGAAGAAAACAACCTATACAAATGACAATTTGCAATTACATAATAAGTGTCATGTACATTAATGTCAAATGTTTCTTCACCCACTAAAAAGCCTAAGATTAACAAAATCAGTGATGAAATCAACAACAAATAATATGCTTTAAATTTCATCATCTTATCCAGGAATTATTTCAACCTCAGCGTTGGCGTTAAACAAAAAAGTTCTTCCTGTTTTTACTTCAATACATTCATATCGTTTTACTCTAAGTCCTTTTTTCTGAAAAATTCTTCCGTTTTTTATTCTGAACAAACTTCCACTTGGCACTTCATGAATGTAATGAACATCTGGCTTTCTTTCGTCAAATTGTTTTAAAGCAAAAGCTAATTTGGCATCAGTATCACTACTAGCAGTTGGATTTCTAAAATGACTCGCCACCAAAGGCAAAACCGAATGCGGAAAAATTTCAGGTCTTATAAAAGGAACCATCAATCTTTGAAACGTCATCTTCCACTCTACTCCATGAGGTAAAATTTTTCTTCCGTATTTTTCAAAAGCTACTAGATGTGAAATTTCGTGAACTAATGTTATCAAAAATCGGTATTTATTTAAATTGGCATTTACAGTAATTTCGTGTTTACCTGAAAGCCCTTTTCGATAATCACCATGGCGCGTTTGTCGCTCATTAACGATTTTTAAATGCACCGAATTAGCTTTGATTAATTCAAAACACAATTCGACAGCATGCTCAGGAAGGTATTTTGATAGGACTTCGCTCAATTTAAAAACATTTTATGGAGTTGAACTAGAAACCTGCAACACTTTTCCATTATAAAATTTATTTCCTGTTAAAGCAAAATTGAAAATATAATCGGACATTTCTTTTGGTGAAATCGGTGCTTCATAACCTGGAAATGCTTCTTGCAACATTTCGGTATTAACAGCTCCAAGAGCTAAAACATTGAACGCAATTCCTTGTTCTTTGTATTCTTCTGCCAATAATTCTGAAAGTGTAATTACAGCGCCTTTACTAGATGAATAAGCTGCTAATCCCGGAAATTTCATGCTTCCTTGGATTCCGCCCATAGAACTTATTGAAACCACATGACTTCCTTTTTGCATGTAAGGCAAGCAAGTTCTAATTAAATTAGCTACTCCAAAAACATTTACTTTGTAAACTCTTTCAAAATCAGATTGTGTCAATTGTGAAAATGGTTTATTAACTAAACATCCTGCATTATTGATTAAAACATCTACTTTTTTCCAAGTGGAAGCTATGAATTTATCAATGGTGTGCATTTCGTCTTCAACTGCAATGTCAATTGATAGACAAGTAATGTTTGGATTATCAATTAATTCTTGAGGTGTTTTTCTTGAAATGGCTAAGACTTGATGTCCAGCATTTGCAAATTGTAATGCCAGTTCATATCCAATTCCGCGAGAAGTTCCTGTAATAATAATGTTTTTACTCACAATTTAAAATTGTTTTTTGGTGTTAGTAAATCTTTGATTTCATTTGTTTCTTTACTTGATGGTAAAGATAAAAAAACTATTTAGAATACTTTTTATAAAACTTAAATCCTTGTACTAATCCCAAAATTATAAATACTAACGGAATTATTATTTTCATTAAATATTTTGCTAAAAAATCAGTTTGATTGGTTACATAATCTAAAGATAAAATCAAAACTAACATTCCAGAAAAGGTTCCAAAAATAGTTCCGAAAACGTAGAAATATTTTCTTGATTTGGATACTTCTATATAATTTCCATTTAAAAGATACAAATTCCAACTTGTCCAAAACGGAATTTGAATAAAGTTTAAACAACTTAGAATTATTCCAACAACAAATGGAGAATAATCAACATATTTGTCTAAAACTGTTTGTGAAGATGCTTCTTTTGATGCACTTGAATAAAAAATATAAGCCAATAGAAACATAAAAATGATAGAAAATGCTTCAATAAATTTAATCAGTTTTTTGTTTTCAATTAATTTATTAGCAAATATCAAGGTGAAATAAATTACAAAAAACTCAATCGAGATCACACCAAGTAAATAGAAAATGGTTTCGTTTAATCCGAAACTTTTATAAACTTCATAACCCACAATATTCAAATAACCAAGCGGAATTGAGCCAATAAAACTGACTAAAAATCCGACGAATATGTTTTTTAGAATTTGCATTAAAAATTTACAATCTTATTACTTTGTTCCAAATGCAATTTATATTGACGCATTCCTTCTTTATGCTCCAAATAAGGAAATCCTCTTTTATGATTTTGAACACTTATTTTATACATATAAGTGATATGACGAGCCAATTCTTTCCAAGCAAAAAACAAAGAATGTTTTGGGTCATAAATATGTGTTGGCTCACTTCCTGCGCCATTTATTTCAACAATAGCAAAGTTTTTTCCTTGCTCTAAATCCATCCATGAATCATACATTACATCCAATCTTCCAAAATAAAACTCAGAAATTTCTTGACACATTGAATCAATAGTTTCATTTAATTTATCTGTAATTAAATTGCTTGCATCAATAAACTTTGCACCACGAGCATGATTTCCATAAGGAACAAGATTTAGTTTGTTACCTTTTTCTAAAACCTCATTAAATCGAGCTCCGAAATCTTTTTTAATATTTTCAATTTGTAATTCATAACGAGGATTTGCTCTTATCAATTGCTCCATTGTTGCTTTTCCATCACCTTCAATAATTACATATTCTTTGGCTACAATTCCAGTTACTTTTCCTTTATTTTCGTTTGGAAATCGAACATAGAAAATACCAACTTCATTGGCATAAGGAATCAGATCTTGAATTAAATAATCAAAATTTGCATTAGAATTATAGGTTTTCAATTCTTCTAAATTATGAATTTTCTGCACCGCCGAACCTCGCAAACCAATATCAGGCTTTGCAATAAATGGAAATTGAATGGTTGAATTTTGAAAAACTGAAATTACTTTTTCAAAATCATTATTCTCTATAATCAGTTCGGTTTTTGGGTAATACTTTTGTGGAATTAAATCATAAATTTCCTTTTTACTTTCTGCCATAAATCCACCATTTTTTATCTTAGGATTGCATGAGTTAAAAAAGAAAATTGTTCGCGCTTTTACGGCATAAAAAGCCCACAAAAAATAAATAGGAATATAGACAATTTGAAACGGCCAATATTCCCAACGAAAAAGTTTATGAAAAAAAAGTTTCAACTTATTGTATTGTAATTGAATTAGTAAATTCCTCCTGATTTTGTAAATCGTGATACGAAAGTACAACTTTATTTTCTTGAATTATAGTCTGGGTAATACTCAAGGTTTTCATTTCGTTATTTCTGTTGATAATCAATCCGTGTTCTTGATCATCTTCCTTTGCATAACGATGAAATTGAAAAAGTTTTTCAGCAGAAACTTCATTTGAAACAATAAAATTTTGAAATAATTCAACTCTATGTTCACGAATTTCTTTTGGATACAATGTTGACGAAGACCAAATATGACTTTGATTTACATCTAAATTTAAAGTAGATTTTTCGACTTCATTCCAACGTAATTGGTACAATTTTTTGTCCTGAAATAATACAATTGTAAAGGGTTCAATACCAAATAAATCAATGGTATTCCATTCCTCAATGGGTGAATCTGAACTTACTAAATCCAATACAATTAATCCGCGACTTTTTCTGTAAGATGGTTTTAATTGATGCTTTTCATCTGCGCCATTTAGCAGTACTAAAACAGTTCCGTTTTCGGCAACAGCATACCAAGTCCCACCAGCTTTTTGGTCTTTTGGAAAATAGATTTTTTTGTTATTTACAATGTATTTTTGAGGTTCAATAGCACTTGGACGAGCTACTTTTTCATCACGATTGTGTGTTAAAATTGCTTTTCCGTTAGAAAAAACAAAACTTACTGTGCACATTGATTTCTATATTCAATTGTAGAACGAGCCACTCCAAAATTTGAGTCAATTGTTATTGAATCATTTTGTAAAACCGCCACTTTTATCAATGCCTGATGATGAATACAATGTTCTAAATTATAAAGTAATTCACGATTATAATTACTTTCTATTTCTAAAGTTTCGCCGTCAATAACTTGATGCAAAAGCAAATTTTTATTTGGCTTTTCAAGATTACTTTTTATAGTTTCAATAGCGGATTTTGCTGTTTCAGTACATGTTTGAATAGCATAATCTCTTTTTCTACTATCATAATTTACAACACCACTTTCATATTGATTTTCTAAACATTGAAAAAGTTCAATTATATGACGTGTATGCTCACCAATTGTAGCATTACTCAATCCACTGCATTGAAATGTATAATCATCTTTCGATAATTGAGACAACAAGTCATTTAACTCGTTTAATGTTTTATGAATTGAAGGAATTAACATATGTATAGCATCTTTTTTATATATACGATATAAAACACAACCAAGTTTTCTAGATTTTGAATTTTAATAAATCTAATAGTTTGTGCTTTTGATTGTAAATTAATAGTAAACAACAAAGAAACGTAATTATTGCCAAAATAAAAAGTGTTCGATTACGGTTTTAACAATTTAAACAAAAAAACTCTTTAAGAAATTTACTTAAAGAGCTTTTTAAATATTATTTATTCAAATTGATTATACCAATCCTCTAGAAATTACAATACGTTGAATTTCAGAAGTTCCTTCATAAATTTGAGTGATTTTAGAATCACGCATCATACGTTCTACATGGTATTCAGCAACATAACCATTTCCACCGTGAATTTGAACCGCTTCATTAGCAACTTCTAAAGCAATTTCAGAAGCATATAATTTTGCCATAGCTCCAGAATGTGCAATATCTTTTCCTTCATCTTTTTCGCAAGCTGCTTTCATTACTAATAATTTAGCTGCAGTAACTTTCACATACATATCAGCCAATTTGAAAGCAATAGCTTGGTGATTGAAAATTTCTTTTCCAAAAGCTTTTCTTTCTTTCGAATATTTTAAAGCAATTTCATAAGCTCCAGTTGCAATTCCTAATGCTTGCGATGCAATTCCGATTCTTCCTCCGTTTAAAACATTCATGGCGAAAGCAAAACCGAATCCGTCTGCACCAATTCTATTTTCTTTTGGAACTTTTACATCGTTGAATAATAAGGAATGCGTATCGCTTCCGCGAATTCCCATTTTTTTCTCTTTTGGTCCGATATCAAAACCTTCCCATCCTTTTTCTACAATAAAAGCATTGATTCCTTTGTGACCTTTTTCAACATCAGTTTGGGCAATTACTAAATAAGTTGAAGCTGTTGATCCGTTTGTAATCCAGTTTTTTGTACCGTTTAGCAAATAATAATCTCCTTTATCAATTGCAGTTGTTTTTTGAGAAGTTGCATCACTTCCAGCTTCTGGCTCTGACAAACAAAAAGCACCAATAACTTCACCTTTTGCAAGCGGAACTAAATATTTCATTTTTTGTTCTTCCGAACAATATTTTTCCATACCAGCACAAACTAATGAGTTATTTACCGACATGATTACGGCAGCCGATGCGTCCACTTTTGCAATTTCAGTCATTGCCAAAACATAAGAAACGCTATCTAAACCAGCTCCACCATATTTAGGATTAACCATCATTCCCATAAAACCTAACTCAGCCATCATTTTGACTTGCTCTGTTGGAAATTTAGAATGTTCGTCTCTTTCAATTACTCCAGGTAGTAGTTCGGCTTGAGCAAAATCTCTCGCAGCTTGCTGAATCATCAAATGCTCTTCGGTAAGATTAAAATCCATATTTTTGTATTAGTTTATTTAGTAAATCGATAATTTTAGTGTCCAAAAATAGCACATTTTCATCAATTTCTAAAACGTTTTCGTAATTTTAGCCAATGTTTAAAGAAACTTACAAAATTATAGGAGTAATGTCAGGCACTTCGCTTGACGGAATCGATTTAGCACACATCAATTTTACCATAAAAGACAACAAATGGCGTTATCAAATTTTGGAATCTGAAACCATTTCATATTCTCAAGATTGGTTAAACAAATTGAAAGTAGCGGTAAGTTTTTCTGAAGAAAATTTGATTGAATTAAATGAAGAGTATACCGAACTTTTAGGAAACATCATAAAATCATTTATTACAAATCATAAAATAAAAAATCTTGATGCCGTTTGTTCGCATGGACATACTATTTTTCACCAACCTCAAAATGGTTTCACACTTCAAATTGGAAATCTTCCAAAAATCACATCAATTATTCAAGAAAAAGTAGTTTGTGATTTTCGTGTGCAAGATGTAAAATTGGGTGGTCAAGGTGCGCCATTAGTGCCAATTGGCGATAGAATTTTATTTTCAGAATATGATTATTGTTTGAATTTAGGTGGATTTTCTAATGTTTCATTTGAAGATAATTCAAAACGAATTGCTTTTGATATTTCGCCTGTAAATACTGTTCTGAATTTTTATGCCAATAAAATAGGATTAGATTATGATGATAAAGGAAAAATTGCTAGTTCAGGAAAAGTTGATTCTAATTTATTGAATGAATTAAACGCTTTAGATTATTACAAAAAATCGTTTCCAAAATCACTCGGTTTTGAATTTGTAAAAGAAATTGTGTTACCATTAATTGAAAAATATTCGATTTCGATTGAAGATAAAATGCACACATTTACCGAACATATTGCTTTGCAAACTTCATTAGCATTGCCAAACAAAACCGGAAAAATTCTAATAACTGGTGGCGGAGCTTATAATGATTTTCTAATTGAACGAATGCAGTTTCACTTACCAAAAATTGAAATCATTATTCCTGATAACAAAACTTTAGAATTTAAAGAAGCCTTGATTTTTGGACTTTTAGGAGTTTTGAAATTACGAAATGAAATCAATGTTTTGAGTAGTGTTACTGGTGCTAAGATGGATCATTCATCTGGTATTATTTACCATTAATTCATTCTGTAAACAATTCCCGAAGTAATTACAAAATTTGGTTCTAACCTATTTTCAGCATTTGAATTCACTGGCTCGAAATTGCTTTGTAAAAAATCCACATCTCGTCTCATGGTTATACCTGGCTTTATTTCTAACCAAAATTTATCATGAATTTTTATTTGGGAGAAAGCAAAGAAATTAGCATTCAATAACTTTAATCTATCATAATTTGGGTCTTCTACTTCAAAAATAGAAGAATTTAATGTCGCATTCAATCCGTAGTAAAATTTAGGATTACTTCTAAATAGCAGTAAAACTGATGTTGGTAATGTTGCATTAAACTTCATTTTTTGTTTTTCATAATTAAAAATAAAAAAAGGAAGCAACACATTTTTACCAAAATCATTGTTATAACTTAAACCTGTTGCCCATCGAATGGATTTATTTTTTTGTGATTGTCTCATATAACCAAAAGAGATTGCTGGATAAATTGCGTTATTTGTTATAGCTATATTATTTTCGGCTCTGTAGTTTAACCTAGCATTTCCAATCAAGAAATTTTTAGCATTCTTAGTATAAACAAATGATGTAGAATAAGATAAATCTGTTAGATCGTTTTCATTAACATCAGCATCTAAAAGAACAGTTTTATATGAGAAAGCGTTGTCCCATCTCATTTTTTTTGCAATAACTTTAGTTTTTAAATTGTATTGAAAATCAACATTGGATTGTTCTATATTTCCAAAACCATTATCCGAAGATGGTGCATAATACGAATAAAATAGTGATGCTCTATTTTCTACCTGAGAATAGACCCTTACAAAAGAAAAGATTAATACAATAACTAATACAAACTTTGTTTTCATACTAAATTTTAAATGTTCAAAATCATTATTTTTTTTCTTATCAAAAACTGCTATTAAATTAAAAAAATGCAGCAAATTTTATCTTTAATATGCACGCATTCAAATTTAAATAATTTTATAAAAATCACAACACAATAAAATATATTTTGCTAAAATAGGAAACTATATTTATAAAAGTGAAATTTCACATACCTAATATAATACTCTTAATTCCTAACAACAAAACATTAGAATTTTAAGAAATCCTTATTTTTTTGCTCTTTTAGTTGTTTTGAAATTACTTGAAAAAGTAATGTTTTGAGTAATGTTCTTGGAACTAAAATAGAACATTGCTCTGTATTAGAATATTAAAACGCTATTTTGTTTACAGAATTATATCTTTTAAAAACCTTATATTTGCAACACAAACAGACTACATAAACAAGCAATGAAAGATTTACTTAAAAAATTTGAAAACAAACAACCCGAAATAGTATTTAACTGGAAAGATAGCGAAACCGAAGCAGAAGGTTGGACAGTAATAAACTCACTACGTGGTGGCGCAGCTGGCGGTGGAACTCGAATGAGAAAAGGACTAGACATGAACGAAGTTTTATCTTTAGCCAAAACAATGGAAGTGAAATTTTCTGTTTCTGGTCCGGCAATTGGTGGTGCAAAATCTGGAATCAATTTTGACCCAAATGACCCACGCAAAAAAGGCGTTTTACAACGTTGGTACAAAGCAGTTTCGCCTTTATTGAAAAGTTATTACGGAACCGGTGGTGACTTGAATGTTGACGAAATTCACGAGGTAATTCCATATACAGAAGAATGCGGTGTTTGGCATCCGCAAGAAGGTGTTTTTAACGGACATTTCAAACCAACCGAAGCTGATAAAATCAATAGAATTGGACAATTGCGTCAAGGCGTTATCAAAGTAATTGAAAACCCAAAATTCTCACCTGACGTATTAAGAAAATACACCGTTGCCGATATGATTACAGGTTATGGAGTTGCAGAAGCAGTTCGCCATTACTACAATACTTATGGAGGCGATTTCCACGATAAAAAAGCAATCGTTCAAGGTTTCGGAAATGTTGGATCAGCCGCAGCTTTTTATCTTGCTGAAATGGGCGTGAAAGTTATCGGAATTATTGATCGCGATGGTGGAATCATCAACGAAAACGGATTCTCATTTGAAGAAATCAGACGATTATTTTTGAATAAAGATGGTAACAAATTGGTAGCAGAAAATATGATTCCATTTGAAGAAATCAATCAAAAAATATGGACTATTGGTGCAGATATTTTTGCTCCATGCGCAGCTTCAAGATTAGTAACTAAAGATCAATTGGATAATTTAATAGGTTCTGGTTTAGAAGTGATTTCATGTGGTGCGAATGTACCATTTGCAGATAAAGAAATTTTCTTCGGACCAATTATGGAAGAAACGGATAGCAAAGTGAGTCTGATTCCTGACTTTATTTCCAATTGTGGAATGGCGAGAGTTTTCGCTTATTTCATGGAGAAAAAAGTACAAATGACTGATGAAGCAGTTTTTTATGACATTTCTGAAACTATCAAAAAAGCTATCGAAAAAACATACGATTTAAATAATTCAAAAGTAAACATCAGCGCAACTGCATTTGAAATTGCATTAAAACAATTGGTGTAAAATGAAACCAAAAGGATTATTCCAATCATTTTTTGAGAGTGAAAAAGCTGGCGGATTAGTTTTATTAATTTGTACAGTTATTTCTCTTGTCATTGCAAATTCTTCATTTTCTGAAGAATATATTGCTATGTGGCATTACCAAATTGGAAGTCACAGTGCCGAGCATTGGATAAATGATGGGTTGATGACTATTTTCTTTTTGTTAATTGGATTAGAATTAGAACGAGAAGTTTATAAAGGAGAATTATCCAAAATAAAAGACGCCATTTTACCTATTTCAGGAGCTTTGGGTGGAATGTTAATTCCTGCTTTAATTTATTTTGCTTTCAATGCTGGAACTCCTACAGAACACGGAATTGGAATTCCAATGGCTACAGATATTGCTTTTGCAATTGGAATTTTATCATTATTGGGAAACAGAGTACCAATTTCACTCAAAATTTTTCTTACCGCTCTTGCTGTTATTGATGATTTAGGCGCCATAATTTTAATTGCACTTTTTTATACCAAAACCATTTACTTTACCAATCTAATTATCTCACTTTCTATTTTTGGAGTGCTTCTGATTATGAATCGATTGAAAGTAACTAACTTGATTTTATATCTTGTTGGAGGAATTTTTATGTGGTATTTTATGTTAAATTCTGGAGTTCACGCTACAATCACTGGCGTTTTATTAGCCTTCGCTCTTCCTTTTGGAAATGGAAGTTCTAAAACTATTTCGTCTCAATTACAACATTGGTTGCATCATCCTGTAGCTTTTATCGTTATTCCGATTTTTGCCTTGAGCAATACAGCCATTGTTATTAGTAAAGATTGGGTTCACAATTTTTCTGAATCCTATTCATTAGGCATTATTTTTGGATTGGTACTTGGGAAACCTATTGGAATTTTTCTTTTCACTTATTTATCTGTAAAATTAAAACTTACCCATTTACCGGAAGACTTGAGTTGGAAAAAAATTATAGGTGTTGGATTCCTTGGAGGAATCGGTTTTACAATGTCCATTTTTGTTACGCTTTTAGCATTTGAAGACAATCAAATAATTACTAATTCTAAGTTTATGATATTGATTGGCTCATTAATTTCAGGTCTAATTGGATTTATTTGGCTAAAGAAAAGTTTATCAAATGTTAATCCCTTGCAAGAAGAATAACAATTTTTAGTATATTTCAACGTTAAAACATATAAAACAGTAATTATGAGTTTAGATTCTACACCTGCTGACAAAAGAAAATCGCTTTTAATTGCGACACTTATCTATGCTGTATTGCTATTGATTATGTTTTTTATTCGCTTTTGGCCTCCATCAGATGCTGAACTTGCTCTATTAGCTGGCGGTGGTGGCGGTGGCGGAGTTACTGTTAACTTTGGTGACACTGACTTTGGTTCTGGCGCTGATTTTCAAAGTAAAGAATTAGATGTTAAAGAAGTTTCAAAAAACAATGAATCACAACCAACTCCAGATGAAGATATAATATCCGAAGATACGGATGCAGATAAAACGGATGCTGTAATCCCGAAAACAAAACCTGTAAAAAACCCAAAACCAATTGTAAAACCTGAAATTAAGAAACCTACTGAAGTAAAAAAACCAGTTAAAAAAGTTGATGATGCTTTAGCTAACATTTTAAAAGGAAATAAAAAAGGCGGTGATGGAAATAGCGGAACTTCAGGAAATCAAGGACGTGCTAATGGCGACATCAACTCTTCAGGATATTCTGGAACTGGTGGTTCTGGCGGAGGAACAGGTGGAGGAAACGGATCTGGCAATGGTATAGGAACAGGACCTGGAAGCGGTTCTGGAAGTGGTGGCGGAAACGGAAGTGGTAATGGTTTAGGAAATGGTTCTGGATATGCTTTAAATGGTAGAAAGGCTTTAAGCAAGCCTCAACCTGCTTACAATTGTAACGAAGAAGGAATTGTTGTTGTTCAAATCACAGTTGACAAAAATGGAAACGTAATTGAAGCTAAACCTGGAGCAAGAGGAACAACCAATGCCGCAAGTTGTTTAGCAAGTCAAGCTAGAATTGCAGCAATGAACACCAAATGGAGCGCAAGTCCTGACGGAACTGAAAAGCAAGTTGGAACTATAAAATACAATTTCAGTTTGAAAGATTAATAAATATTCAATACAATGGCAATCTAGCCCTGATTGTAGAGAAAATAAAAAATGCTTCCATTGTTTGGAAGCATTTTTTATTATAATGAAAAGCAGGAAAATGGATTACAGATAAATCCCGAACAATCCGATACTATTTAGAATTATTAGTTGCTATAACAAACTTCAATTTGTTCTTTACGCCTATTTGTAATACATCAACTAAATCTTGCACTTGAAGATTAAATGGAATTCTAACCACAACTGTTTGGTCTTTTGCATCGCCCATTTGAGCTAACAAAGAAGCTTCAAGTTGATCGAAAGCCACTTCTTGCTTGTCAAGATAAAAACGTTTGTCTTCTGTTACGGACAGACTTATGAGTTGCTTGTTTGTCTTCTCACTTGTTTTAGACTTTGGCAAAGTCATTTTTATCACATTAGGATTTGCTAAAGTGGAAATGATTAAGAAAAACAACAGCAAGAAAAACATAATGTCGCTCAAAGATGATGTAGCGACTTCTGCATGAAATCGTTTATTTCGTTTTACCATTTGGACGTTGAATTATGTTAACAAAATCAAGTACTTGTTTTTGAATTGCTAAGGTGAAACTATCAATTCTACCATTATATAAGTGATAAGCTGAATAAGCAATAATACCAACAACTAATCCTGCTCCTGAACTAATCATTTTTTCATACAAACCTCCTGAAATGTTTCCTATACTAATATCTTCCGTTTGAGAAATACTATAGAAAATTTTGATAACTCCAGAAATAGTTCCGATAAAACCAAAGGTTGGTGCAATACCTGCAATAAGTCCCAATTGACCAAGTTTCTTTTCCATTTCGCCAACTTCAATGTTAGCAGCACGTTCCATATTTGATTCAATTTCTGAAATTGGTCTTCCAATGGTAAGAATACCTTCTCTAAGGACATAACCTGATGCTGTATTACTTCTGTCGGCAACCGAAACTGCCATATCAATATTCCCTGCATTCAAATTATCACGAATATCACGAATTAAATTTGGATCAATCACTGCGCGTTTGTGAATATATAAATATCGCTCGATAATAATATAAAAAGTATAAAAAAGCAAAAGAGCAATTGGAATAAGGAAAAAACCTCCTTTTAAAATAAATCCTAAAACGGAAATTTCAGTTGTATTTACAGTACCTTCAATTACTGCTCCTGTAGCTTGAGCGATAGTATCATTTTGGACTTGAAGAAAAAAATTAATCATATAAATTAGATTTTTGATTTAGTTGTTAAAAATAATCTCAAATTTGCACTAAAGATAAATTCTAATACAATATTAAACTACAAAATTGGGAAAATATTTTGTTTTAAGATTATTTTATTAAAAAGAAATGAACTATCAAGAAACTATAAATTGGATGTTTAGCCAACTACCTATGTATCAAACACAAGGCGCATCGGCATATAAAGAAGATTTAACTAATACTATATTACTTTCTAAACATTTAAGTCATCCTGAAAGAGATTTAAAATGTATTCATGTTGCAGGAACTAACGGTAAAGGCTCTACTTCTCACCTATTAGCATCAGTTTTACAAGAAGCTGGTTATAAAGTTGGACTTTATACATCTCCACATTTAAAAGATTATAGAGAACGAATTAAGATAAACGGTAAAGAAATTTCAGAGAAATTTGTATGTGAATTTATATCAAAAAATAAATCTTTCTTTGAAGAAAACCAATTAAGCTTCTTCGAAATGACCGTCGGACTAGCCTTTGAATATTTCAAAAAAGAAAAAACGGATATCAATATAATCGAAGTTGGTATGGGAGGAAGATTGGATTCAACCAATATAATAAATCCATTAATTTCAGTCATTACAAATATTGGTTTAGATCACACACAATTTCTAGGAAACACATTAGAAGCTATTGCATTCGAAAAAGCTGGAATAATTAAAAATTACACTCCAATTGTGATTGGAGAATACACCTTAGAAACAAAAAATGTTTTTCTAAATAAAGCAAAAGAAACCAATTCTGAAATTTTCTTTGCATCTGAACTAATTGAAAAAACATATCCATCAGCACTATTAGGCGACTACCAAATTCATAATAAAAAAACTGTTCTTCAAACCATTAAAGTTTTACAAAGTCAAAATGAATTTAAAGTATCCGAAGAAAACATCAAGAACGGATTTCAAAAAGTAATAAAAAACACCGGATTACAAGGAAGATGGCAACAATTAAAGGGAAATCCAAAAGTAATATGTGATACAGCTCACAATTCACATGGATTAAAAATAGTTCTAAATCAAATCCAAAATGAAAAATTCGAACAATTACATATTGTATTAGGAGTAGTAAATGACAAAGATTTGAATGAAATATTGCCTTTATTTCCAAAGAATGCAAAATATTATTTTTGCAAACCAAATATTCAAAGAGGATTAAATGCAGAAATTTTACAAAAAAAAGCCGCGGATTTCCAATTAAACGGAAAAGTATATAATTCTATTTCAAACGCTTATCAAGAAGCTTTGAAATTATCTACTAAAAAAGACTTTATATACATAGGCGGAAGTACTTTTGTGGTAGCAGAAGTTTTATAAAAAATGTTTGCAGAATTAAAAATAAGCCTTATATTTGCACCCTGATTAAGAGAAATCATAATCATGATAAAAGGGCGATTAGCTCAGCTGGTTCAGAGCACCTCGTTTACACCGAGGGGGTCGGGGGTTCGAACCCCTCATCGCCCACCACTTTTATCAATTTTACTGATAATACAACAGCATTATCGGGCGATTAGCTCAGCTGGTTCAGAGCACCTCGTTTACACCGAGGGGGTCGGGGGTTCGAACCCCTCATCGCCCACAAAAAAAGACAGATTCATTTTTTTGAATTTGTCTTTTTTTTATCCTTCTCTAAAAGCAAATAATTTATTAATCTATCATCAAATCTCTTATATTAAATAAAAAAACTCCTCAAAAATGAGGAGTTTTTTGTTTATTTAATATGTTGTTTTTTTATCTTTTTAATGAGAAATGGGCTTTAAATTGTTTCATCGCACCAGCTTCTGGATAGTCAACTGTAAACCAGTAATCCGTTGATGGCATTAGGTTTCCGTTGTAGGTTCCATCCCATC